>NZ_JBIWKP010000002.1:253391-1063182 GCF_044765725.1 Streptomyces sp. NPDC102406
TCCCGCGGTGGGGGTGGCGCGGCGCGGTGGGTTCCGCAGGCCCCCCCCCCCCCCCCCCCCCCCTCCGGGGCGGGGGGGGGGGGGGCGCCCCCCCCCCCCCCGCGGCCCCCCCCCCCCCCGCCGCATGCGGCTCGTCGGCTCCTGAAGCGGAGGTTGCCCCTCTCGCCATCGGGCGAGAGGGGCACGAAGTGTGCTGGTTCTTCCCACCGCAGTCGGCGCGGCTTCGGCGGGAACGCCCTGTTCAGAGTGCGGTGTTCGGTGCTCAGTCACACCTCGCCGTGCGACCGGATGCGCATACTCAGTAGGAGCCCGTACAGGCCAGCAGAGTGCTCTCGTTGCGGAAGCCACAGGCGTACGAGGTGATGCCTGCGTCGTTCACCATCACCGTGTGCTGGTCACTGCCCGAGTTGACGCGGCGCTCCTTGTAGGCGCCGCTGGAGTTGCTCACACTAATCCAGTCACCCACGCTGGCGCCGGTGATCTTGCCCCAGGCGGCGCGGCACGACGGGCTGTACCGGAGCTGGATCGTGCGTCCCCCGGAAGACACCTGCTTGGCCGTGATGGCGTCATTGGCGCACGTGGTCCCGTTGGGCTCGACGCCGGTGCACGAGGAGCCGTAGCAGGTGGCGGTCGCGGAGGCCTGAGCAGCCGGCGCGGTGATGGCGATCGTCCCGAGCAGCAGCGCGGTTGAGGAGAGCCCAACCAGCAATCGTCCGTTCAACGTTCCCCCTGGAGGCAGGGGGCGCTGCCCCGCTGGCAGCGCCTCGGATGTCATGGACATTAGGTGCGGAACAATGGCTTCATAGCGCTGATTCAAGACATCTGATGATCTACCTCGCATTTCTCCAAAGATGGACCTGGCCTCCGCCGCATCCCATGGGTACGCCGGCGCATAGGTCGGTTCTCGTCGAACCTGGCGTTCGACGAGTGCACAGCGACGGCAGGGGGACGGTCCGGTCACTGGGGGCGCCTCGTATGTGTGCAGGAGGACGTGAGGCACCGTTGCGGACGGCACGGCGGTACGGCGGTACGGCGGCGCGACGGACCGGTGTGACCGTCCTCCCCTCCTGGCGTAAGCCCCGGACGGGCCCCGCAAAAGGCGCTGGCGCCTCCACCCCGGCAACGTCCACACTGCTACGGCATGGCGGGGCAAGTGTCCGGAGTCGGTGGAGTGTGGCGCACGCCAGGCGCAGCCAAGCGCCAAAGGGAGGCTCCACCTCGGGGCAGGGCCTCGTTCCCACCACGGACCCGGGACCCGCACGTCGTCCTCCCCCGTTCCTGATCGAAGGAAGGCTGCTGAAGTGCTCACGCTCGCGGAGATCGCCGAGAACCCCAGTTGTCTGACGCGTCGCCTGAAACCGCCCAGCGGTCCGGAGATCACCCTCCGCCCCCTGAAGCACACCGACACGGTCTGCCTGGCTGACTTCCTCGATGGCCTGTCCCCTGAAACCAGGCGCTTCATCGCGTTCGACGGACAGGGCCTCGCAACCGCCCGGGACCTGTGCGACGCCATCGCGCGCTACGACAAACTCCGACTGGTGCTCGAGGACCTACCGTCCGCCAGGATCATCGGGCTTCTCGAATTCAGCCTCGCACTCACCCCTGCGGACCTCACGCGCTATCAGGACGCGGGTATCCGCCTAAGCGAGCCGACTGACTGCCGCTTCGGCGCTACTCTCGCCGATGGTATCCAGGGCCGAGGCATCGGAACTCTTGCCTTTCCATTCGTCTCGGAGACCGCACGGCTGCTCGGCAAAGCGCGGATCATCCTGTGGGGAGGCGTCCGCGCCGACAACCCTCGCGCCATCCGCTATTACGAGAAGAACGGATTCCAGCCGGTCGGCTCCTTCACCCCGGCGGAAGGCTCCCGGTCTTTCGACATGATACTGGACCTGTCCGATCCGACGGCTCTGTCGAATCGGATTCCGCGCCCTTGACGTAAGCGACACCAGAAGCACAACGCCGCTTCCAGGAGAAGGAGACCGGCTTTGCAGGCGCCCAGTGGGCTCACCGCTTGAGCGTCCGGCACTAGCATCGCCTCGCGCGATCGCATGGTCGCCACCATCGGGCCGGCGTTCGCCGGTTATGTCGTCACCTACCTCAACAGTCCGCGTTTGTCGCAGCGTCAGGAACGCCTTGCGCGCGTCAATCGCCAGCTCGGCAACCTGTACGGCTTTCTGTTCGCCCTCACCGAGGCCAACAGCCGCACGTTCAGCGCGCGTTCGTCGCACACCACGCTCGCCCGGGTGGCGAGTCGCCCTTCACCCATGAAACCCCGCCCACTCCCGAGGAGCTCGCTGACTGGCGTCTATGGGTCACCACCGTCTTTCTCCCGAACATTCAGGCCATGCGTGACCTGGCCGCGCTGAAGAATGAACAGGACCGCCTGCCGGGACAACGACCGAGGCCCAGGTAAGGGGCGTCCCAGTCCCGCGTCTCTCCCCCTCTGCCCTGAGCCACGGTTGTAAAGCTTGTACGGGGGGCTACAGGACTGCGATGATCGACGATCATGCGACTGGAAGAACTGGGCCCCATCGAGCGCCAGTTGTGGCATTCCTACGCTCAGGGTCGGCCAGTCGACGTTCGTCCGGGCCCGCAAGAAACCGTCCGGCCCGCCGTCCGCGCCGAATACCTGACGGCCTTGCTTCTTGCCGCCGGTCCCGAGCCGGGCGGGGGCGAACGCCCCGCGCTGCGGCTGAGCGGCGCGTCCATCACCGGCACGCTGGACCTCCAGTTCGCGGACATCGCCGCGCCCGTCGTCCTTGCGGACTGCCACTTCACCGACGCTCCCGTCATACGAGGAGCCGAGTTCCGCGAACTCACCCTCACAGGCTGCGTGTTACCCGGAATGAACGCCGACACGGCTCAGGTCCACGGCAGGCTCGTCCTGTCCCGCTGTCGGCTGACCGGCCCTCTCGTTCTCACCCGCGCCGAGGTCCGCGGCGACCTGGACCTGACGCACACCGTCATCACTGTCCCCGGTGGCGAAGCGGTGTCCGCCGTACGTCTGGCCACGGGCGGGGATCTGTTGTGTACGCACCTGACCGTGAACGGGGGCATGCGCCTCTCCGGCGCCTCCATATCCGGCGAGTTCGATCTGCAAGGTGCACACCTGAGCAACCCCGGCGGCACAGCTCTCGACGCCTACCACGTCCACGTAGCCGAGGACTTGACCTTCCACCCCGGTTTCAGCTCCGAAGGACGCATCATCCTGTCCGGCGCCGACGTGGCAGCGGCCATCGGGTTCTGCGGCGCCCGACTGCACAACCCCGGCTCGACCGCCCTCGAAGCGGTCGATGTCGCCGTCAGCCGGAACTTCGACCTCGGCGCGGGCCTCACGGTCAACGGCGGCATCAAGCTCGACGGCACCCGCATAGGCACCCACCTCAGCCTCCGAGACACCACCTTGACCCACCACACCGGCACCGCACTGTCACTACGCCTGGTCCAGGCGCGGGAGACCGATCTGCGCACCCGGGGACCGATCGACGGCACGGTCGACGCGGGCAACGCCCAACTCGGCGTCCTCTACGACTCACCGGCCACCTGGCCCACCCGGCTGCGGCTCTCCGACACGGCGTACGACGCCCTCGCCGCACCGCTCTCCGCCTCCGAACGGCTCGCCTGGATCCGGCGCGGCACCGCGGTCTATCTTCCGCAGCCCTATGAACAACTGGCGGCCACCTACCGGCGTCTGGGTCACGAAGACGAAGCCCGTACAGTCCTGCTCGCCAAGCAACGCCACCGCCGCTCCGGACTTCCCCTGCACAGTCGCGTCTGGGGGTACGTGCAGGACGCGACGGTCGGATACGGCTATCGGCCCGCGCGCGCCGCCCTCTGGATCATGGCCCTGCTCGCTCTGGGCGCATCCTTCTTCTCGGCGCATCCACCCGCTCCACTCGAAGCGGCCAAGGCCCCTCCGTTCAGCCCCCTGTTCTACGCACTCGACCTGTTGCTTCCCATCATCGGCTTCGGCCAGAAAGCGGCTTTCGCACCGCACGGGGCCGGACAATGGCTCGCCTATGCTCTGACCACCGCCGGGTGGGTCCTGGCCACAACGGTGACGGCCGGCGTGTCCAGAGCCCTCAGCCGCCAGTGAGCCGACTCCGCGGCCCTCCCTACGGGTTCGACGCCAGTTCCGGTCCACACCCGGGGCGGCTGGCGCCGGAGCCGACATCGTGTCGACCCGATCGACTGGGCCAGAGGCGGCAGGCCACTGCCCGGAAGAACGATGCGATCGCCGAACTGTCGCCGCTCCACAACTGATCCGGCACCACCACACCGTGGTGGACCCGGGCCGAGTGACCCGCGGCCCCGAAGCGGCGGACCACCGGGCCATCAGGGCAGCCGCACCGCATCACTCCTGCCGCCGGACACCCTCCTCGGTCCCCGTCCCCCTCCTCGGTCCCCGTCCCCGTCCCCGGTTCCGCCATCCGCCGGTGGGCCGCCGCCTTGACTCCATCGGGCAGCACCTTCCCGGCCAAGCCCTGCGCCTTTGCCAGCGACGACCCGGCCACGCCCTTCTCCTCGCCCTTCACGATCGCCTTGAACGCCTGCCCGGCCACCTGCGCCGGATCGTCCTTCTTAATCGTCCCCATGCGCGTGTGTCGTCCGCCATGCCGGCCCGCTCGAAGAGATCGGTGTCCGTCGGGCCCGGCATGCAGGAGGTGACCGTCACATCGGTGCCCCTAGTCTCCTCCGCCAGCGCCAGCGCCAGCGCCAGCGCCAAGGCGAACGGCTGCACAAACGACTTGGACGCGTTGTACACGGGCTGGAAGGAGCCGGGCATCGTCGCGGCGACGGACGAGGTGAGGGCGAGCCTGCCCGCACCGCGCGCCACCATGGCCCGGAGCAACGGCTTGGCGAGCCGTACGGTCGCGGAGATGTTGAGGTCGATGACTTCTTGATCGTCGGCGAGGTCGGTATCGACGAAAGCACCGCCCTGGCCCACCCCGGCGTTGAGCGCGGCGACTTCGACGGTCGGACCGTCGAGGGCGTCCAGAGCCCGTACGGGGGCATGGTCGGGTGTGCCGTGGGGAGCGCCGCTGTCACCGAACCCGTGCAGGTCCGTGGCCACGACGGTGAAGTCCCGGGCCGGCAGCGGTGCGACGCGGTGCCACGCCAGATGGGTCTCAGGGATGCCGTGGAAAAACAACACGGGTGGCCCGTCTCCGCGCTGACGGCCGTGCATCGTCGTCCCGGGCGTCGCGACATCGACTGTTGTGAACCCGTCGAACACGCCACCATGGTTGCGCGGACCGCTCCACCTCACCAGAGTGACGCAGCAGTGGCTTGCCCACCGCGCCCAAGAAGTCTCAAGACGTCACCAACGTCAAGCGCTAGCTGTGGAACGCCCGTTCTAAGATCCCGGGATGACTGATGAGCTGTTTCGCCTTACGATCCTGGGGTGCGCGACGCCGTATCCGAGCGTGGACAACCCGTGCTCGGGCTACCTGGTGTCGAACGGCGGAACCCGGATCTGGGTGGACGCGGGAAGCGGGACCCTCGGCCCGCTCCAGCGGCACGTGCGGCTGGACGAACTCGACGCCATCTGGATCTCCCACCTGCACGCCGATCACAGCGCGGACCTGCTCACCGCGTACTACGGCGCCCTGTACGCGGACATCCGTCTGGCAGCGCCGATCCCCCTCTACGGCCCGCCGGGGATCGCCGACCGGCTGGCCGGGTTCCTCACCAACACACCGGCCCGCAGTCCGATCGAATCCGCCTTCGCAGTCACCGAGTTGCACGACGGCCATCAGGCGACCATCGGCTCACTGCGGCTGACCAGCCGGGCGGTGGTGCACGACATCCCGGCGTTCGCCGTGCGCATCGAGGCGGCCGGCAGGTCACTGGTGTACTCCGGGGACACCGCACCGTGCGCGAGCCTCACCCAGCTCGCCGAGGGATGCGACGTGCTGCTGTGCGAAGCCGAGAGCGCACAGGCCCCCGTGGAGGGCGACCAAGTCCACCACACACCCGAAGACGCCGGCGACACCGCCCGGGCGGCCCGGGCAGAACGGCTGATCGTCACACATGTCGGTCGCTTCCTCACCCCGCAGGAGGCGGTGACACGCGCCTCGGCCCGGTTCGACGGTCCCGTCGACCACGCCACGCCCGGCGCCACCTTCACGATCACGTATGGCTAGGAACCCGCCGCCGTCCGAGGCAGCGCGGAGGGGGCTGCCGAGTGGCATCGCCCGCGCATGCGCGTCTCCTCGTCCGTCCGCGTCCGGATCAGCCGCCCCTCGGCCGTGCCGATGACCAGGTCACCGTCCGGACCCGCGCTCAGGCAAGTCGGTGTGTAGACGTGCCCGCCGACAGCCAGCGGCCTGCGGCGTACCACCGTGCCCCCTACGGCCTCCAGCGTGAGCAGTTCGCGGGCCCCGGTCACGGCGTGGACGAGGCCACCGTGCACATCGAGCCCGGTGATCCGAGCGTCGAAGTGATGCGCCCAGAGCACGGCGCCGTCCGGGTATGAGCGGCGTACGAGATAGGTGTCATCGCTTGCCGTGCAGGTGTGGACCAGGCCAGGCCCGGTGGCGTCATCCAGGTACACCGCCGGGCCGCCGTCCAGGCGAGGGCCCAGTGTGTCGTCCCAGGCGAACCGGAACAACCGCTCAACGCCCCCGGGGCCGGCCCGCACGACCCACTTCTCCAGCACCTCCGGCCGCACATCCGCGTCGCCGACGCCATAGAGGAAGAGCAGATGGGGCGAGCGCCTCACCGGGAAGTCGTAGCCGCTGCCGCTCTCCCCCAGCGGCAGGGTGGCCAGTTGCCGCCCGGACGGTGTGAGTACGACGCTCTCGTACGGGGGCCAGCGTGCGTCGGGGAACAGTTCCCTGGAGTCACGGGCCACCCAGGCGCCGTCCGTGCGTGCAGCGATGGCCACCGGGAAGTCGAAGCGCAGCTCGGCCAGTCGAGCGCCGTCGGCGAGGGCGAAACGGCACAGGCGGGTGCGCCGGTTGTCGCTGGTGCCGACGAGGACGGTGATCCACACGCTTTCCTCGTCGGGGGTCACGTACCAGCGGCAGCCGCTGTGCTCGAAGGTGTCCTCCGGTTCGGGCACGGACCACTGAAGGGCGCCGTCCGGGGACCAGCACTCCAACAAAGGGTCGCCGCTCCTCGCCGCGGCGAGCACGCGGCCGTCCCGCAGCGTCTCCACCAGGGCCGTCCCGGTCCGCCGGGTCCAGGCGAGGCCCCGCTCGGCGGCCGTGGCGGCGAGGAACTCCTGAGGCCGGCGGATCCGCGGCGCCTCGACGGTGTGCCAGTCGATCTCCACGGGCACCTGCGGCCAGGAGACGAGCGCCGCCAACCGGTCGGCCGTGACGGCGTTCCAGTTGTCGTGCTCGGCGACGGCTCGTGTGTACGTCTCCCGGCCCTCATCCTCGTGGTCGATCTCGGGGCGGGCGAACGTCACCTCCAAGCGGCGCACGTCCCGCCAGCGCAGCGCGTTGACGCTTCCCCCGGCTACGGCCACGTCGGTGCGGCGCCGGACCTCCGGCTCGTACAGATGGAGCCCGCCCCGGCGATGGAACTCGTCGTCGGAATGCTCCGTGCCCAGGGCGAGCACGGGCAGGACCGGATGGAAGGCGAGCGCCTCGACGCCGTACTCCAGCACGAGTTGGTCCCACAGGGCGAGATCACTCATCCGGTAGACGGCGACCCGGCCGCGCTCGCGGCGGCCTCCCGCGGTACAACTCACCGCGAGCCAGCGGCCGTCCGCACTCACGTCCGTGGCGTACGGATGGCCGATCTCGGGGAACGGGTCGTCGGGTACCAGGCGCATCGCACGAGCCTATCGGCGCCGCCGCGTGGTGACGCGGAGTGTGGCCGTTCGGCTGCGGGACGGCCAGGTCCTCAACCAGCGACCAGCGACCGACGACCAGCGAGCAGCGACCAGCGACCAGCGACCAGCGACGCAACCAGAAGGCGCATCATGCACCACTCTCGCGACGCAACAACTCCCACGCACGCCCGTCCTCGCTACTTCCCGGGAGGCCGATGAGTTTCGGCGCGCCGGTCGGTCCAAGTCGGCACATCCCATAAAGATCGGCACCCCCAACGAAGAGGAGACCCCCATGGGCGGGACACACTCACACACCAGGACTCACATCGCCCGTCGCATGTACGAGCTCTTGGAGCCCATCTGCCTGGTCACCTACTTCGCGGACGAGTGCAACGAGGAACTGGCCGCACTCGGCCACCGCACCTACTGGGACGGCTACTTCGCCAGTCGTGCCGCACCTCTGGGGCGGGTACGCGCCCAGGTCGTGCACGCGGCCTTCTACAACTTCGCCGACGGGGAAGCCGCACGGCACATTCCCAGCGCATGGAAAACGATCCCGCCCGAGGCCTCCGTCGCCGCGCGGGAGCGGGGCAGCGCGGCCTCCCTACGGCGCATCCTCGGCGGCGAGCTGGCCGGCTCCCCGGGCCTGGTGCGCGCTGCTGACCTGACCACCAAGGCCGCGACGGGCGCCCCCACCGAAGGCCGGGTGATGTACGCCGGCATGCGCACCCTTGAGGTACCCGGCGAACCGGTCGCCCGGCTGTGGCATTCCGCGACCATGCTGCGCGAGCACCGCGGCGACGGGCACATCGCCGCTCTCGTCGGCGCGGGCATCGGCGGCACGGAGGCCCACGTGCTCTCCGCCCTGGAACAGGGCATTCACCCCCCGGAGTCGTTCGGACGCATCCATCACCTGCCGAAGGACCGGCTGGCTGCCGTCATGGGCGGCTTGCGCGAACGCGGACTCGTCGATGCCGACGGCCACTTCACCGACGCCGGCCGCGCAACCAAACAGCGCATCGAATCCCTCACCGACGAACTCGCCACTCCGCCCTACGACGCCCTGTCCTCCGCCGAGCTGGGTGAACTGATCACCGAGCTCGAACCCATCACCGCGACCCTGGTGGCCACGGGCTCGCAGTGACGCGTAAAGGTGCTTCAGATGCTCGTGGTCAGGTACGGCGCAGAACAACCGGCGTCCCCCGCACGGCCTATGGCGCCCTGCAGAGGGCGGCCAGTCGAGAAAACCGATCGACATAGAGTCCACCAGGCACTGTGATGGCTCCAACTGCCCGCTACAGGGAGCGGGCCCACCGCAGGAGCTGTTCTTGGCAACCGGGAAAACCGCAGACTTTCGCCCCGCGATCAATGCCGCTCTGGTAAGACGCCTGGTCGACATGCAGTTCCCGCAGTGGGCGGAGCTGCCGCTCAAGCTGCTCGACCCCGCTGGTTCGGACCATGTGATCTACCGGCTGGGCGATGACCTGTCCGTCCGGCTGCCCCGCCATGCGGGAGCCATCAGGCAGGCCAAGAAGGAGTTCGAGTGGCTTCCCAGGCTTGCCCCGCACCTGCCCTTGCCAATCCCAATGACGGTGGCGGTGGGTGAGCCCGGCCTCGGCTACCCATGGCCATGGGCCGTGTCCCGCTGGCTGGACGGGGAGGTGGCGACGGTCGAGGCCCTGTCCGACTCGTCCAAGGCTGCCGTCCAACTGGCTGAGTTCCTCTGCGCCCTTCAGGCGTTCGCGCCCGGGGACTTCTCGGTCGAGGACGCCGACGAGGACCTCACCGGGCAGCCCTTGGCCGACCGGGATCGCGCGACGCGAGCCGCTATCACCGAGGTCGCCGGTGTGTTCGACGCGGTGGCCATGACCGAGTTGTGGGATGCGGCGCTGAGCGCTCCCGGATGGGACCGCCCTCCGGTCTGGTTCCACGGCGACTTCCACACCGGCAACCTGCTGACTGTCGACGACCGCCTCAGCGCGGTGATCGACTTCGGCGGACTCGGCATCGGCGATCCGGCCTGCGACCTGACCATCGCCTTCACCCTGATGTCTGCCGGAAGCCGCGCCGCCTTCCGCTCCACGCTCGACGTCGACGACGCCACGTGGACCCGGGGCCGCGGCTGGGCCCTGGCCACCGGCCTGAACGCCTACGTCTCCTACGCCGCCGTCAATCCCCGGGTCGCCGCGCAGACGACCCGCCAGATCACCGAGGCTCTGATCGGCTGAGCAGGCGCGTGCGGGATACGTAGGCCGCGGGCAAACCCACCAACCCGCCAAGCGTCACCCGCCACCTGTCACCCGTCACCCGCCACCCGTCAGGTGTCACCTGTCATGTGGCTCAAGTGGTCTGTGCAGCCTCGCATGCCTCGGTGAGAGCCCGGCGCCTGAGATTGCCACCGAACAACTGCATCGTGGCGGCGGCCAGTACGTCGTCCCTGCCGATGGTCCGCCTGTCCCGTCGGCGGGCAGGCAGGGTCCCGGCGGAATCCTTGGAATCCTTGGGCAAGGGAGGAGGGACGGGTTCGTCCGACAACTCCGAGGTACCCGGCTCCGAAGTGCCCAACTCCAGAGTGACCGAACCGAAACGTCTGACCCCACCCTCGCGAACGATCATCGCCGCGTCCCGGGCGAGGTCCGTCAGGAACACGCTCGCGATTCCGTCCAGCTCACGGACCAGTAGCGGCACGGCCGTCGCCCCCTGGCTCCGCAGGAGCTGCTTGATCCCGGCCTCGAACCGATGGGCACCCACCACAGCACTCGGTCTACGCGATCTGCTCCGCTTACGAGCAGGCACGATGACGCCCTCGGCGTCGTACACGACACCGGTCAGCCCTCTGAACGTCGGGCTGTGTGCGTACCACTTGCTCCCCACCTCCAACTCGACGTTCCGATCGATCGCCGAGACGAGGTCCGCGGGGAGCAATTTCTTCCGGGCTTCCTCCGCCGCCGCTCTTCGCGCGCCGTCGATGATCTCCGTCAGCACTGTCCGTGTCACCGACGCGGCGGTCCACGCGGCCGACCGAGTGACGTGCATCGACGTCACGTCCCTGAACACCGCTTTGACGAGGGTGGGTTTGAACGGCGGGACATCCGCGACCGAAACGGATCCGGGGTCGCTGCGCTCAGGGCATGCGGGCTGTGCGGTCATCGGAGGAAACACTCCCTGCTGTGCGGGCTGTCAAGGGACCACACTCCCCGTGCAGCCCCAGGCCGCGATCCCGAATCCGTGACTACGGGTTACGGGTTACGGGTTACGCGGTGGTCGGCAGCCTAGTTGACGTGTTTCGGAGGCTGCCTCTGCCTCGTAAACGATCGGCCGCTTGCCCGAGGCAGTTGAACGTCGTGGTGCCTGGGCCGTGGTGCAGGACTTGGCGGGCGCGCGCTCGCGCCGCCCGGCCGGCGCGACCCTGCCACCGTACGGCCGTCGACCCTCCGGCACCGACGAAATGGCGGGTCGCTTCGTCGCACAGCAGCATGTCCAGGCCGCGGCGTGGCGTCGCTGTGGTCGCGGGTGAGAAATGATGGTGCGCATGAACGATCCCCAGCACACCGGCGAGCTCGGCGCACGTGTCCGGCCGCGACGGTTGATCCCGATGACCGGTCGCGATCCGGAAGAGCCCGGCCGGGTGTCCTCCCCATTGGAGCTGCTGTTCGACCTGACTTTCGTCGTCGCGGTGGGCACGGCGGCGTCACAGTTCGCCGAGATGGTCGCGGAAGGGCACGCCTGGCAGGCGGTCATCGCCTTCGTACTCGCGATGTTCGCGATCAGTGTCGCCTGGATCAGCTTCAGTTGGTTCGCCTCCGCCTTCGCCACCGACGACTGGCTCTACCGGGCACTGACGATGGTGCAGATGATCGGCGTCGTCGTGTTCTCCCTCGGGCTGCCGGCCATGTTCCACTCCGTCGACGAGGGCAGTCACCTCGAACTGCGCGCCATGGTCATCGGCTACGTCGTCATGCGGATCGGAATGGTCCTGCAATGGTGGCGCGCAGCGCGGGAGTCCCCGTCGTTCCACGACGTCGGCGTGGCCAATATGCGCTGGACGGTGATCGCTCAGGTCTGCTGGATCATCGTGGCCTTCCTTCATCTGCCGATCGCCGCTGTCTTCGTCGCGTTCGGAGCCCTGGGTGTCCTCGAACTCGTCCTGCCGGTGCTGACCCAGGGCTCAGCGGGTGGCACACCTTGGCACCCGCACCACGTCGCCGAACGGTACGGGCTCTTCGCGATCATCACCCTCGGCGAGGGCGTCGTCGGCACGGTCGCCTCCTCCGGTGATCTCCTCGGCGGCGACGGCACGCACTGGACCTCCGACGCGATCGCCGTGATCGTCGCCGGTGTGGGCCTGACGTTCGGCATGTGGTGGGTGTACTTCACGACGCCGTTCGGCGACATCCTGGTGCACCGCCGCGACTGCGGATATCTCTTCGGCTATGGTCACATCCCCCTGTTCATCGGGGTCGCAGGAGCCGGCGCGGGCCTCCACGTGGCGGGCCTGTACATGGAGCACCACACCGACATCTCCGGCACGGCCGTCGTCCTCGCCCTGGCCCTGCCCGTCGGTGTCTACCTCTTCATGGTCTATCTGCTGCACTCTCTCCTGCTGTCGGCGGTCGACCGCCTCCATCTGCTCCTGATCTCCCTGAGCCTCGCGGTGCTGCTCACCTCGGTCCTGCTGGCCGCCGCAGGTGTGCCCATCGCGGTGTGCCTGCTCGTCGTCATGCTCGCGCCGTTCGTCACCGTGATCGGCTACGAGACGATCGGCCACCGCAAGCAACAGCGCATGCTGGAAAACCTCAGTACGCAGTAGACGCAGGATCGGTACGCACCGGCCAGATGTCATGGCACTGCCCGGTCGTCCTGCGGTGCCTGCCTGCCGTGCCCGCCGTCGAGGAGCCACTCCGATCTGACGCGCCCGCAAATCAATGGGCGGGCTGCTCCCCAGCCCGCCCAGGCACCCCACGCCCCACGCTCCACGCCCCGCGCCTCACAAAGGCACTAGACACACGCGGGCCAGCCGCAGCGAGGTGTTGGTTGCGGTCGACAGAAGTGGTCGATCATGCGAAGAGACGTCAGCGGTGGCCCAACACATTGACCACTCGGTCGTTGGGGTCACGGACGAAGAACCGTCGTACTCCCCACTCCTCGTCCCGCAGCGGATAAACGATCTCCATGCCCCTGTCCTGCATGAGTGCGTAGGCCGCGTCCACGTCGTCCACCTCGACGCTCATGTCCGGGGTGACCGGCGCCGTCTTGTCGCTGGACATGATGCTGACCTGCGCTGCCGGGTGGGACGGGGACGCGAGCGTCATGATCCAGCCGTGGTTCATGACCTCCTCGAAACCCAGCAGGCCATAGAACTCCCGACTCTCCTGCCCAGCCTCGGACTGGATGTTGGGCACAACGCGGCGAACGGCCATCGATGACTCCAGACGAGTTCGAACGGTCTTTGAGACTGTCAGGAGTACTACGGCCACGCAGCCGCCGCCCCCACTTTCGCCACACGCTCCGAAACCACGAGCCCACTCACGCACGAGGACCGAGGTACACCTCTCAGCAACCTTCCGGCACCTCCTGCAAGGTATTGCAAAGAATTGCCGATGGAGAAAACTGGCGCCCAACCCCCGCCGTACAGGGGTTTTCAGCCTGCCTCGCACCCTTGAGCACCTTCAGGTGTGAAAAGCTTTGCGTCATCTTGCGCAACGTTGGACGGACGCCCTCAAGGGCCGAGATCGCAAACGAGAGGTGACATGCACCCCGACACAGGAGGGTCCTGACGGACCCTCACCCCCATCGACCAGCCGACGGGCCCACCCAGCCAAGCCCCCCGCCATCCGTTCAAGTCTTTAACGAAGTAGCTGAAGATGGGGAGACTATGCGGCCAGATTCCGCTCCTTCTTGAACGCACGAGGCGCATAACGCCACCTCGCGACTCCAACTCGTGTTGGGATGTGCGCGGACGACGGGCCTCAACCTGTTCGCCCCGCGGCGGTGCCCGCCGTCGCGCGTCAGAAGGGATGACATGCTCTCGATACGCAATCGGGTACCGGCCGCGTGGCGGTCGGTGCTCATGCTCACCGTGCTCCTCGCCGGGCTGCTCACCGGAACTGCCGCCCACGCCCAGGCGGCCACGTCGCAGGATTCGTCCGTCACCTTCCGGGTGGTCGCCGACACGGAAGGCGAAACCCTCCTGGTCTCCGGCAGCACTCCGCAGTTGGGCTCGTGGGACCCGGCCAAGGCCGTTCCCCTGGGTACCACCGCAGGCACCTATCCGCACTGGTCGACCAGCATCCAGCTACCCGCCGGCGCCACCGTGCAGTACAAGTACATCAAACGCTCCCCCACCGGCACCTTGACCTGGGAAAGCATTCCCAACCGCACCCTGACCGTCTCCCAGGGCGCTCTGGGCACCGACGACCGCTGGAACGTCAGCTCGGTCAGCACCACGTTCCGCGCCACCGCCACGACCGGTTGGGGGCAGAACCTCTACGTCACGGGCAATCGGCCCGAACTCGGCAACTGGGACCCGGCCAAGGCACTCCCCCTGACCACCGGCTCCGCCACCTACCCTCTGTGGTCCGGCACCCACCAGCTACCGCCTGACACCGCCGTGCAGTACAAGTACTTCAAGAAGAACCCGGACTCCACCATCACCTGGGAAAGCGGTGACAACCGCGCCGTCGTCACTCCGACCAGCGGCACCCTGACCATCAACGACACCTGGCGCTGACGCCGTGGCACCGGGGCCGAGGGATATGGAACAGATACCCCTCGGCCCCGGCACCCACCAGTATCCCCGCCCTCGGACCCGGAGCGCGTCGCGCGGTGGCGGCGACGATCGGAGGGCGCGCGGCCGAGGTTCCCAACAGCTGGTGACGACCGGGCTGTTCAGCGGGTGGCGGTGCCGGACACGGTGCTGATGTAGGTGCCCGGGTGAGTGGCCCCGTCCTGACGCAGGACCGCGATGTTCTTCCACGGCCAGGCGAGCGTGGTCGTGGCCGTCGTGTCAGGAGGCGTGACCTTCACCTTGACGGGCACGAATGCCTCCGCGCCCGCGCCTGTTGACTTGGGCGAGACCGGCAGGAAGGTCAGCTCGGCCATGGTGGCGACGCCCGGCTTCAGCGTCACCTTCTCGGCGGTCTTCTTCTGCCACGCCACGCTCCACGCCTCTCCCTTGGCGTTCACAAGGTCCAGCCCCGGGTGTCCCTTGAGGGTGCAGGTGCGCTTGCCGACGTTGGTGAAGAGGAGGGTGGCGCTGGTCTGCGTGGCCGTCCCGTCCGGGTCGGCGTCGGTCCCGTGCACGAGCGACGGCTTCAGCTCGGACCCCGTACAAGCGGGCTTGGCCGCGGCCTGTGCGGAGGTCGACGTGACGGCGACCCCGAGCACAGCGACGGCACTGACGGCCGCGGCGGCGAGGGCACTGGACAGGCGGGTACGTGTACGGCTGGCGTTCATGCGGTGCGTTCCTCCGTGGTCGTGCGGCTACCGGTGCAGCCTGCATCCAAGTAGAGGGCATGGCTCTCCCCGGGGTTGGCAGCCAATTTCGACAGCCCCGTAACAGAGTTTCGTGCCGTGGCTCGGTCGCGGAGGGCCGGGACGAGAGGTCGCGCGAGATCGGTCGGCGTGCTGGTGGGTTTCCGAGCTGCTGAGCCGCTGAGCTGCGCGGAACGTGAACAGCGCTACTCGTTCAGCACTACGTACAACATTGACGACGCGTTTTGATAGGCGAACTCAAGGTCCGCCAGACTGCGCGCCCACCCCTTGTAGGCCTGCGAGTTCTCGTCCTTGGCCTCGTGCGGGCTCTGCATGAGGCTCCGCACGGCCGCGTAGACGACTTCGAGTTGGTCACATACGACCCCGCCCGCCTGCACCAGAGGTGGTGGACAGCTTGACCAGACGTCGGCCTGATAGGCCACTTTGGCTGCGTTGATCGCCTGCGCGACGGGGAGGTCAACGGCTTCGCGGTCGTTGGCCAGCGAATCGACGACGTCATGGAAAGCGTGCATTGCCTTGTTGACGTGGACCTGGAAGCCACGGAAGCGCTCTTCAAGCCCCACGTACAGACGTGTTCGCCGCTCACTCCGCTCGGTCTCCCGAACTGTCACCAGGGCCGTGCGTCCGGCGAAGATGGAGCCGAGCGCAGCTCCTATGGCGCTGGAGAAACCGGCTACGGCCGAAGCCCACACAGCCGCTGACCCTGGGTCCATGGCCAGAGTCTGCCGCATCCGTAGTCACTCGTCACCCCCTCAACCAGGGCCTCACGACCTTCACTTGGCGACATGTGCCGAAGCCGAACGAGGCCCTCGGCTGTCGTGTGACCATCGGGCTGATGAGAATCTCGCGCGCTCGGCGGTTGATCCGGTGGAGCCCGCCTTGCTCACACCATCGCCCGCGCGGCAGCGCCAGGGTCGGCAGGTTCCGCGTGAGGTGGCGAGAGAGACGCACAATGGATTCCGTGGCCCACGTTCCGATCGCTCGACATCTGCTCCGAGCCCGGGATCTCGCGGACGCCCGCTACGCCGACGCGGACATGGCCGCTGCCGCCGGATTGTCCCCGGCCCACATCAGTCGCTGCTTCAAGGCGGCGTTCGGGGAGTCTCCGGACCAGTACCCGCTGGCCCGTGGCCTGGAGCGGGCCGCCGCACTGCTGCGCGTGACCGACTGGACGGTCGCCGCGATCGGTGTCGCGGTCGGGGCACGAAGCATCGGATCGTTCACGACGAGTTTCCGCAGGATGTACCGCATGACGCCGCAGGCGTACCTCGCGGCGCCCCCCCTGCCGCACGGCATGTGTGCATCCCGCGCTGTGTGGCGATGGCCTACCGCCGGCCGTGGAACCGCACGTTTCGAGAAGACACCGGACCGGAGCCTGCATGGCGTCGGATGCACACCATCGACGCAGGAGCCGGCCATGACGACTATCAAGATCGCTCATGCACAGTTCTGGGTGCATGACCAGGACGCGGCGCTCCACTTCTACACGAAGAAGCTCGCCTGGGAGGTCCGGGCGGATGTGACGACGCCTGAGTGGAACTATCGCTGGCTGTGTGTCGCACCGCCCGGCGGTGAAGGGCCGGCGTTGGTGCTGATGCCGGTTCCGGGGCAACCGATGCTGGACGAGGCGAGCAGTGCCCAGTTGTCGGATCTGGGCGCCAAGGGGGCGGGAGGCACTTTGTTCCTGGAGACCGACGACTGCGAAGCGGCGTATGACGAGCTGTCCGCCCGGGGCGTCGAGTTCACTGATCCGCCCACGCCGCAGCCGTACGGGATCGACACCTCCTTCCGTGATCCCTCGGGCAACAACATCGGGCTCACTCAGGTACTGCAATTCGATCCGGAACGGCACTGACATGGCTGCTGTGGACGAGCCAGGGTCGTACGAGATGCGGGTTCGCCGGTGTCTGGGCGTCGAGGAGGCTCTGGCCTTGCGGGAACCCATCGAGCGCCTGCTGTGCCCGGAGCCCGATCACGCGCCGCCGTGTGATGTGCCGTGGGGTCTCACCCTGGGTGCCGACGAACCTTCTGACGACGGTCGCGAAACGACAGCGCTCGTCCTGGGCGTCCATACGTCAGGCAGGCGCGCCGCGCAAACGGCTGAGGGGGTGCGCGGCGTTGTGGGCGAGGCCCGGCATGTCACGGTGAGCGCGGCGGACGCCGGACAGTTCGAGGAACTGGCCGAGCAATATCGGATCGAGCGCGCTCTCCGGCAGAGTTGACTCGCGGCGCCCGACTCGGTGCCGGCACCGGCAAGGACGTGGGGTGTCTCTGCTGGGCACAATGCAGCCATGGTTGATCCCGTTCGCGATACTTCCCGCCCGGATTTCCTCAGCAAGCCGTCGCTACGAGGGGAACAGGTGCTGCTCCGTCCCGTCACCGCGGATGACGTGCCTGCGTTGATGCCCATGCTCCTGGACGCCGGGACGGCGCGCCTTACCGGCAGCCATGAAGACGATGTGTCCGATGAGGCCGACATACGCACCTGGTACGGCAGCCGTCTGGAGCAAGATGACCGGCTGGATCTTGCCGTGGTCGAGCAGGCGACGGGGACCGTCATCGGTGAGGTGGTCCTCAACGGATGGGAGCCGAACAACGAGAGCTGCAACTTCCGCATCTGTCTGGTGCCCGGCACCTACGGATCGGGGTTCGGGACGGAGGCGACCCGGCTGATCATCGGGTACGGATTCGAGGCGCTGGGTCTGCATCGCATCTCGCTGGAGGTCTACGCGTTCAATCCGCGAGCCCGCCGCGCCTACGAGAAGGTGGGGTTCGTCGCCGAGGGCGTGCTGCGTGACGCGCTGCTCTGGGAGGGCGAGTGGGTGGACGCGACCGTGATGTCGATCCTGGCGCCGGAGTGGTTCCAGCACGGTGGGCGTCCGGGAGCAGCCGGTCACGGGGCAGGCTGACTGCGAGCGCGATGTCGAGCCGACTCCGCTCACCCTCTCGACCGGTCAACGTACCGAGAGGATCGGGGATGCCCGCCACGCTCGCCCAGGCCAGGTCGGGCCTGCGGGGCGCGGTCAGGGACCTGCGGCGGGCACGGACCGGAGACGGTGCGGTCGCCGGTCAGGGTCATGGTGATCAGCAGGGTTGGATCGGGCATCGGTTCCGGTCGGCGGACCTCTGACTGGACGACCACGATGAGTTCCGTGAGCGCATCGCCCCGGGCGGCACTGTCGTCCACATCGGTTCGATCGGGGCGGAACGCCGCGGCGGCTCGTACGGAGCCGCGAAGACCGCGCTCGCGGCCCGGAACGCCTCGCTCTCCGCGGAGTCGGCGCCCCGCGATGTCACTTGCAACGTCATCTCACCCGGATACATCGCCGGGAGCGCGGCACATCACCGGACAGACGATCAACGTCGACGGAGGCGCGTCCGCCACCCGTTGAGCCGACGGTGGCCCGAGCAGTACTGGTTCCGGCTCAGACGTGGGTGCCCAGCGGGATCTCCGGCGGGCCGCCGAGGCCCGCGTCGCGGGCGCGTACCGCCGCCGAGGCGCGGTCGTGGACCCCCAGCTTGGCGAAGATACGGGTGACGTAGTTGCGGACCGTCTTTTCCGCGAGGAAGAGTCGGCGGGCGATCTGCTGGTTTCCCATGCCGTCGGCGAGCAGTTCGAGTATTTCCAGTTCGCGAACGGTCAGATCGGCGAATCCGGTGAGTTCCGGAATGCTGGGCATCGTGGAGAAGTATCTGCTGAACCTCGCGGCGATCGTTGAACTGAAAGCGGCTCCGCCACCGGCCACGATGCGAATGGAGTGCAGCAGTTCCTCGGGTGAACCGATGCGTGAGAGATAGCCGTTGACACCGACGCGCAGGGCGGCCACTATCACGTCGTCGTCATCGTTCTGCGAGACCACGAGCGTCCTCGGCCGGGTCAGGGCGCGGCCGTAGGTGGACAGGATCTGCTGGACGTTGTCGCAGATGAAGCGCTTGGAGGGCGGCTCGCCGAGGATGATGACATGCGGCTGTGCCGCTTCGCCCGGCGGACATCGCAGGCGGTCGGAGCGGCGCAGGAGGCTCACCTCCACGTCCTTGTCGACGATCGCCTCGAGGCCGGCGCGGGCGACGGGGTCTTCGCTGAGAATCAGCAGATTGATATCGCTCATCGACGTCACCACCCTACGCCTCCTCTTTTTTTCGCGCGGTTCGAAGCGTCGGCGTGAAGCAAAGGCACAAGACTCCTTCTGGTCATCATCCGTCCGCGTGGGGAGGTGAGAGAGGTGGGGGAGGGAGCATGGCGCAACGCGTGTCGAGTATGCGTAGGCGTTTCAGGGGAACCCAAGTTCGCCTATCAAGTGCAGGAACTCCCTTCCGGTTAGAGGGTGATTCTCGGTCAGGCGTTGGACGGGCCTGTGGTCGGGCGCATACTTTCGCCGCATGGTCGACACCCGTGATCGGCGCCTTGTCCTGCTCGACGTACCGGCCGCGTTCGGCTTCGCGCTGCTGCTCCAACTGGCTCCGCTGCGCCCCGCGTTCGACGGCGCGGCGGACGGTGCCGGCGCGTGGCTGCTGTCCGCGGCCGTCGCGCTGCCGCTCGCCGTCCGCCGCCTGCGGCCGCTGCCGGTCTTCGGTTTCGTGCTGGTCGCGGCGTGTGCGGCGCTCGCGTACGGGCTCGGTCCCGTGCCCTTCCTCGCCGCTGCCTACGCCCTCTATCCGGTGGCCGTCGCGCGGCGCCGCACCGGCCGTTCCGCGGTCGTCATCGGCGGGGTCTGCGTGGTCGGCGCGGCCCTGCTCACCATGACCGGCGGCAGCGACTACCGCGGCGGAACCGGCGCCGTGCAGGGCCTGTTCGGGGCGCTCGTCCTCGGCGCGACCTGGGCGACGGGCTCGGCCGTGGGCGAGCGGCGGGAGAGCCTGCGGCGGGTCATCGAGCAGACCGCCGAGCGGGCCAAGGTCGAGGAGCGCCTGCGCATCGCCCGCGACATCCACGACGTGGTCACCCACAGCGTGGGGCTCATCGCGGTCAAGGCCGGAGTCGCCAACCACGTCATCGACAGCCGTCCGCAGGAGGCGCGAGAGGCCCTGGTCGTCATCGAGGACGTCAGCCGCAAGGCCCTGCGTGACATGCGGGCCACCCTCAAGCTGCTGCGCGACGGCGACCGCGCCGTCCCCGCCCCGCAGGAGCTGCGGCCCGTACCGGGCCTCGGTGACCTGCCCGCGCTCGTGTCCACTGCGGAGGCCGCGGGCGTCCGTGTGGAGCTGCGCGCCCACTGCCCGCAGCAGCCCCCGGAGACCGTCGCCACCTCCGCGTACCGGATCGTGCAGGAAGCCCTGACCAACGTCGTCAAGCATGCGGCTCCGACCGTCTGCCGGGTCCGGCTCGTCGCCCAGGACGGCGTGTTGGCGGTCGACATCGCCGATGACGGGCCCGCGCCCGCCGCCGCGCACCGGCCCGCCGTACCCGGTGGCGGCCTCGGCCTGGTCGGGATGCGGGAGCGGGCCGCCGCGCACGGCGGCAGCCTGACCGCGGGGCCGCGCCCGGACGGTGGTTTCCAGGTCGCGGCTACCCTTCCGTACTGACGGGGCCGCCCGAACCCGCTCCAGGAGCGCGCCGGTTGTGCCGGTTGTTCCGACTGTCCTGAATCGGCCTCATACTCAGGTATGGGTTCCGGGCGCAGGGCCCGCGCGTCCTTCCCGTCCCGCGGCCGATGTGCCCGCCGGAGCCTCCCGGAAGACTTCTTCGTGTGATCGACGCCAAGAATCTGACCAAGCGGTACGGGGAGCACACCGTCGTCGGCGGTCTCACCTTCACGGTGCGGCCCGGGGCCGTCACGGGCTTCCTCGGCCCCAACGGAGCGGGCAAGTCCACCACCTTGCGGATGATGCTCGGCCTCACCCGCCCCGACGAGGGAACCGCGCGGATCGGCGGGCGGGCCTACCGCGACCTGCGCCACCCGGCCCGGCACGTCGGCGCGCTCCTGGAATCCTCGGTGCCGCACCGCAGCCTGACCGCCCTCGACCATCTGCGCTGGCTGGCACAGAGCAACCGCATCCCGCGCCGCCGCGTCGACGAGGCCCTGGACGCGGTGGGGCTCACCGGTGCCGCGCGCCGCCGCGTGGGGACGTTCTCGCTCGGCATGGGGCAGCGGCTCGGCCTCGCCGCCGCCCTGCTCGGCGACCCGCCGGTCCTGCTGCTCGACGAACCCGTCAACGGACTCGACGCCGAAGGCATCCGCTGGCTGCGTGAACTGCTGCGCGCCCAGGCCGCCGAGGGCCGCACCGTCCTCGTCTCCAGCCACATGATGGCGGAGATGTCCATGGTCGCCGACCATCTCGTCGTCATCGACCGCGGCCTACTGCTCGCCGACACCGGGATGGCGGACTTCATCGAGCGCCACGGACGCTCCTACGTCCGCGTCCGAACCCCCGAACCCGGGTTTCTGGGGCGGGAGTTGGAGCGTAAGGGCGTCACCTTGCGGGTCGCGTCCGACGGCAGCCTCGAGGTCTCGGGGCTCACGGCCGCCGAGATCAACCAGATCGCCGCCGCCGTCTCCCTCCCCCTGAACGAACTGAGCACCCACACCGGCTCCCTGGAGGACACCTTCCTCGCGCTCGTCGGCCGGCGCCGCCCCGCATCCGAGGGGAACACACGTGTCTGAGACCGTCTCCGAGACCGCCGCGGCCGTCCGGGCCGAGTTCACCAAAGTGCGTGGCGTCCGCTCCACCTTCCTCGCCCTGCTCTTGTTCGCGCCGCTGAGCGTGGCGATCGCCGCGCTCGACGGCTGGTCCGCGAAGTCGGCCATCGAGTCCGACAACGGCATGCTCAGGGACGGCTTCACCGCCCAGCAGGCGGGCCTGGACGGCATCCTGTACGGGCAGCTCGCGCTGATCGTCTTCGGTGTGCTCGTCGTCAGCACCGAGTACGGCTCCGGCATGATGCGCGTCTCCCTGCTCGCCGTGCCGCGGCGCGGACGCCTGTACGCGGCGAAGCTCACCGTGACCGCGAGCGCCGCCCTGCTCGTCGCCCTCCCGGTCACGGTCGTCGGCTACCTGGTCACCCAGGCCGCCCTCGGCACGCACGGCGCCTCCCTCGGTGACACCGGCGTGCCCCGCGCCCTGGCCGGTGCGGTGGGCTACCTGGTCCTGATGAGCCTGTTCGCCGCCGGGGTCGCGGCCGCCGCGCGCAGTGCCGTGCTGCCGTTGGCCGTGCTGCTGCCCATGGTGCTCGCCGGATCGCAGATCCTCTCCGTCATCGGGGCGACGAAGGAACTCGCGCGGTACTTCCCCGACCGGGCAGGCACCCAGATGCTCACCGTCGACTCGGACGACGCGCTGCGCGGCTGCGTCGTCCTGCTGGTGTGGACCGCGGCGGCGCTCGCCCTCGGCTACGTACGGCACCGGCGGTGGGACGCGTGACGGGACCTGCATGGGGCTCTTGTCCCATGCCTTTGGGACATGCCGCGCCCTAGCTTCCTCCTGTCAGCGGGATCGCGGCCCCGGACCCCTCCGTCCGGGGCGACCCGCCCGATCAGGAGGTATGCCATGTCCGTTGAGATCTACGAGCCCCCCATGCTCCAGGAAGTCGGCGACTTCGACGAGCTGACCAAGTGCCTCGGCGTCGGTAGCTGCAACGACTTCGCCGGCTGTGGCTACGCCATCGTCTGCTTCTGGTGAACACACTCGGTGCCGGCGCGCCCGCTCGGGCGCGCCGGCACCGCCCGGGGGAACGAGGCGACATGGAATTCGTAGTTCTGCCGGACTGTCCGGCCGGTGCCGCGCCCGCCGCGCGCCTGCGGGCGAGCCGCAGGATCGACCACCCGTCGGGGCGTCCGTGGATCGTCGGCGACTGGGCCGACGACGAGGCCGTCCTCATCGAGGCGGGAACCCGCCGGATGGTGCTCTTCGGCATCACCGACCTCGACGCGCGGGCCACCGCCGACCGGCTCGGCCGACTGCGCTCCCCCGGTGACGCCGACGCGCTCGCCGCCCGTCTCGCGGGCAGCTTCCACCTCCTGGTGAACATCGACGGAGACGTGCGTGCGCAGGGCTCCGTCGTCGGCGTCCGCCAGATCTACTCGGCCACGGTCGACGGCGTCACCGTCGCGGCGAGCGGCGTCGCACCCCTGCGGCGGCTCACCGACGCGCCCCTGGACGAGAGCGTGCTCGCCGCCCGGCTGCTCGCGCCCGGTGGCGCGCCCTGGCCCCTCGCGCAGCGGCCCGTCCGGCGCGGTATCGCCCCGCTGCGCACCGGCCACTGGCTGTCCGTCGGCGCCGACGGCCGCTCCCGGCAGGTGCGCTGGTGGCGGCTGCCCGACGCGACTTGCTCCCTCGCCCAGGGCGCGGGCGCCGTCCGCGCCGCGCTGACCGACGCGTTCGAGGCGCGGGTGCGGCCCGGCCGGAGAGTCAGCGCCGACCTGTCCGGTGGCATGGACTCCACGACGCTGTGCTTCCTCGCCGACGTGGCCGGGGCGGACCTGGTCACCTATCACGTGGCGCCGCTGGACAGCGCGAACGAGGACAGCGTGTGGGCGCGCAGGGCGGCCGATCTGCTGCCGCGGGCCCGCCACCACACACTCACGGCGGACCGCGCGGAGAACCTGTTCGACGTCGGCTACACCGCCGAACACACCGACGCCGCCCCCGAAGGCCCCTCGACCTGGGCGTCCGGGCTCGCCCACATCCGCGACCTGGCGCGCCGGGCCCGCGACGAGGGCTCCGTACTGCACCTGAGCGGCTTCGGCGGTGACGAGCTGTTCGGCCGGATGCCCACCTCCGCCTGGTCGCTCGCGCGGGCCCGGCCGGTCAGCGGACTCCGTCTGGTCAACCGCTACCGCCTCGCCAACCGCTGGTCGTGGACCGGCACCGTACGGGCGCTCGCCGACCGGTCGACGTTCGCCCGCAACCTCACCGACGTCGCCGCCCGGATCGGTGCCCCGCCGCCCCCGCTCGATGTGCCCGACTTCGGCTGGGTGTTCGCGCCCCGGATGCCCGCCTGGGCGACGCCGGACGCCGTGGCGGAGGTCCGCCGGCTGCTCGTCACGGCCGCCGCCGAGCAGCCCGAACCCCTGGACGACGACCGGGCCCGGCACCAGGCCCTCGCCTCGCTCGTCTTCGAGGGCGCGACGATCCGCCAGGTCAACACGGCACTCGCAGGCACCGGCATCGTCTGGGACGCGCCGTTCCTCGACGACCGGGTGATCGAGGCCGCGCTCGCCACCCGGGTCGAGGACCGGCTGGCGAGCGGCCGGTTCAAACCGCTGCTGGTCGACGCCGTGCGCGGTGCCGTGCCCGACGGCATCCTCGACCGCCGCGACAAGGGCGAGTTCAGCGCCGAGGCGTTCCGGGGCCTGGCCCGCAACAGGGCCCGGATCCTGGAACTCGCCGAGGACTCCCGGCTCGCCGCACTCGGCCTCATCGACCCGGCGAGGTTCCGGGCGGCGGTGCTCAACCCCGGGCCGATGTCCCACCACCTCCAGCCGATCGACACCACCGTGGCCTGCGAGAGCTGGCTCCGCACCCATGCGGGCCCCTGGCAGGACACCGAGGTCCAGGACACAGGAGTACGCCGATGAAGCTGAGCCTCGCCCGTGACGTCACCCTCACCGACGTCGATTCGGGCGCCGTCCTGCTCGACGGACGCCACGGCCGCTACTGGCAGTTGAACGCGTCCGGGTCCGCCGTCCTGCGCAGGCTGCTGGACGGACACGGCCCCGACGAGGTCGCCGCGAGCATGTCGGCCGTCGCACCGGTCACCGAGGACCGGGCCCGCCAGGACGTACAGGCGCTCATCGACTCGCTGACCGCCGCCCGCCTCCTGGAGGTCTCCCGATGACGACCCCCGCCATCGCCGAACACGCGGCCCGACTCCCCTGGCGCCGCCAGCTCGCGCCCCGGTGCGCGGCTGGGTCCGCCGTCCTGCGCAGGCTGCTGGACGGGCACGGCCCCGACGAGGTCGCCGCGAGCATGTCGGCCGTCGCACCGGTCGCCGTGGACCGGGCCCGCCAGGACGTACAGGCGCTCATCGACTCGCTGACCGCCGCCCGCCTCCTGGAGGTCTCCCGATGACGACCCCCGCCGTCGCCGAACACGCGGCCCGACTCCCCTGGCGCCGCCAGCTCGCGCCCCGTTGCGCGGCCGGTGCCGCCCGGCTCCTGGTGCGGCTGCCACCGGCCAGGCTGCACCGGGCCCTGGGGGTGCTCAGCACCGGTGCCAGGCCCGCCGGGTACGAGGAGGTGGCGCGGGCGCGGCGCTCCGTCGTCTCGGTGAGCACCCGGTGCGCGGGGCTCGGCTGCCTCCAGCGCTCCGTCGCCACCGCCCTGCTGTGCCGGGCCAGGGGCCGCTGGGCCGACTGGTGCACCGGCTTTCGCACCCAGCCCTTCGGCGCGCACGCCTGGGTCGAGGTCGACGGGCGCCCGGTCGACGAACCCGGCGAGCTCAGCGCCTTCCGCACGGTCCTCGCCGTGCGCCTGCGGGACGGGGGCCGCGCATGACGGCCGCCGCGATCAGGGCCGAGGGCCTCTACGCGTACTACGGCACCCACCCCGCCGTGAACGGGCTCGACCTGACGGTCCCCGAAGGGTCCACGTTCGGCTTCCTCGGACCGAACGGGGCCGGGAAGACGACCACCATCAGCATGCTCACCACGCTGCTCAGGCCCACCGCGGGCCGCGCCGAGGTGGCGGGCTTCGACGTCGCGACGCACGCCTCCGACGTCCGCCGCAGAATCGGCATCGTCTTCCAGGAGTCCACCCTGGACCAGGAGTTGACGGCGAGCGAGAACCTTCGCTTCCAGGCCGATCTGTGCGGGCTTCCCCGCCGGGAGGCGCGTACGGCGATCGCCTCGATGCTCGACCTGATGGAGCTGTCCGAGCGCGACCGGATCCCCGTACGACAGTTCTCCACCGGGCTGCGGCGCCGCCTGGAGATCGCCCGCGGACTGCTCGGTGCGCCCCGTGTCCTCTTCCTCGACGAGCCGACCACCGGCCTCGACGCGCAGACCCGCGCGGCCGTCTGGGACCACCTCGACCGGTTGCGCCGCGAACAGGGCATCACGCTCTTCTTCACCACGCACCAGTTGGAGGAGGCCGAGCACTGCGACCAGGTCGCGATCGTCGACCGCGGCAAGGTCATCACCCAGGGCACACCCGCCGAGCTGAAGTCCGTGATCGGGTCCGACCTGGTGATGCTGCGCACCGAGGACGACGCGCGCGCCGTGGACGCCCTCGCCGATCGCTTCGCCCTCGCCGCCGAACGCACCCCCGACGGGCTTCTGCTGCGGGTCGCGCACGGCGCCGAGCTGGTCCCCCGGTTGTGCACGGAACTCGGCCTGACCGTGCGGTCGGTGTCCGTCGCGCCGCCCACCCTCGACGACGTCTTCCTGCACCACACAGGGTCGGAGATCCGGGAGAGCGTGCCGAACGCGCACACGCTCGGCACGATCGGGGAGGGAATCCGATGAGCCGCACCACCGTCGCCCAGGCGCCCGTCGAGGCGCAGGCCCCCGCCGGGCCGCCGCGCACCCCGGGGGCTCTGCGCCCCTATCTCCTGCTGTGGCGCCGGGAGATGACCCGGCTGCGCCACAATCCCGTACGTCTCGCCATGGGTCTGGTCACCCCGCTGCTGTTCCTCGTCGTCCTCGGCACCGGTCTCGACGCCGCGTCCGGCAACCTCGGCAAAGCGCAGCTCAACGACTACCGGGCCTTCCTGTTCCCGGGCGTCCTGGTGATGTCGGTGCAGGCGCCGGCGATCGCCGTGGGCATCTCGCTCGTGTGGGACCGCAGGCTCGGTGTGCTGCGGCAGATGCTCGTCGCCCCGTTCCCGAGGCCCAGCATCGTGCTCGGACTCGCGCTCGGCGGCGCCACCACGGGCGGCATCTACGGGCTGCTCGTCCTGTCGGTGGGGGGCATCGCGAGCATCCGGTACACACCTGTGCTGCTGGTCGTCCTCGTCGAGGTCTTCCTGATTTCCCTGCTGTTCACGGCACTCGGACTGCTGGCGGCGGTGACGATCCGTCAGGTCGACACGTTCCAGGTCGTCGTGAACCTGAGCCTGATGCCGCTCATGTTCTTCTCCGGTGCGATGTTCCCACCGAACGGCCTGCCGGGCTGGCTCTCCGTCGTCGTCAAGCTCAACCCCCTGACGTACGGCGTCGACGCGGTCCGCAGGACGCTGCCCGGCCCGGAGGTCCTCAGCTCCGACCAGACCCGGCTGCTGATCGGCGACTGGCAACCGCCCGTCGCCGCCGAACTGGGCCTGCTCGCCGCGATCGTCGCGCTCACGCTGGGGATCGCCACCTACCGTTTCTCCCGTACGTCATGAGGTATGCCATGAGGTACGCCGTGAGGGCGGCCACGGCGGGACCCGCGGCCCGGGCACGGATGTGGCCCTGGGCGGGGACGGCGGCGCGGCTGCTCCTCGCCGGGGTCCTGGGGTACGCGGGGCTCGTCAAGATCCAGGACCTGGCGAACGCCGAGCGCTCGGTCGCCGTCTACCAGATCGTTCAGGGCGGGGCGGCCCAACTCGTCGGCGGCGCCCTGCCGTTCATCGAGGTGGCCCTCGCTCTGCTCCTGCTCGCCGGGCTCGGAACCCGGGTGGCGGCGACCGCCACCGCCACGCTCATGGCCGTCTACATCACGGCCATCGCCTCGGTGTGGGCGCGCGGCCTGTCCATCGACTGCGGCTGCTTCGGCGGCGGAGGCACGCTCGCCGACGGCGCCGTACGCGGTTACGCCGTCGACATCGCCCGCGATCTGCTCTTCCTCGGCGCGGCCGTTCTCCTGATCCGCCACCCGCGCACGCGTTACGCCCTGGACCGCAGGGTCCTGGACACCCACGACTCAGGAGGGAACCAGCGACATGGAGTCCACGGACACGGACACGGAGATGGGCAAGGGGAAGGGCGAGGGCGAGGGCAAGGGGAAGGGCGAGGACAAGCGGGCGGGCGAGGCCGCGAAGCGCTCGCATCCGCACGACACGGACAGCACCAGCAGTAGCAGTAGCAGTAGCGGCACGGACACGCTGGTCCGTGACATGGTCCACCGGCGGCATCGCCGCAGGCGCACCGCCGTCGTGTCGACCGTCGCCGTCGTTGTCGTCGCCGGGGCCGCGCTCGTCGGCGCGGGTCTGGTCCGGGCGAACAACTCCGACCCCGGTGAGGCCCCGGCCCGGGCGCCGCGCGGGGCGAGCGCCGACAAGGCGGGCATCACGGCCGCCGAGGGCCCGGTCCGTATCGACCTGTACCTCGACTACCTCTGCCCCGAGTGCCGCAACACCGAGCGGACCCTCTCCCCCGCCCTCACCTCCCTGAAGGCGAAGGGCGACATCCGCCTCGTCTACCACCCTGTCGCGTTCCTCGACGACTACAGCGACCCCGGTGGCTACTCCTCCCGGGCCGCGTCGGCCGCGGCCTGCGCCGCCGACGCGGGCCGGTTCGAGGAGTACACGGCCGCGCTCTTCGCCGGGCAGCCACCCGAGCGCGGCCCCGGCCTCAGCCAGGCGCAACTCATCGCCACCGGCCGGGACGTGGGCATCACCGGCGACTCCTTCGCCCGCTGTGTCCGCGACGCCCCGCACAAGCCCTGGGTGACCTACGTGTCCGATGTGGCCGCCTCCCGCAAGGTGTCCATGACCCCGACCGTCATGGTGGACGGCGCACGCGTCGACGTCACCGGCAAGGACGCCACCGGTGAACTGACCCGCGCCGTCGAGAAGGCCCGCCGGTGAGCCGCCTGACCGTGGCCCTCACCGGTGACTGCATGGCCACCAGAGGCGCCCCGATCACCGCGGACCCGGCCGCCCGGGCCCTGCGCGACCTGCTGCGCGGCGCCGACTTCGCCTTCACCAATCTGGAGACCGTGCCCGGCGCGGGCCGCGGCCATCCGGTGCACAACGCGGCGGGCGGCGGCGGGCTGATCGCGGACGCGGGCATCCTCGACGGCCTCGCCGACGCCGGTTTCACGGTGCTCGGCTGCGCGAACAACCACGCCCTCGACATGGGCGTCGAAGGGCTCCTCGGCACCATCGACCAACTCACGGCCCGCGGTGTCCCGTTCGCCGGGATCGGCGCCGACCTGACCGCCGCGCGACGCCCCGTCTACGTCGACCGGCCCGGCGGCAGCCTGGCCCTGATCGCGTGCAGCGCGACCTTCCTGCCCGGCCAGGAGGCGGCCCCGCCCTCACCCGACCTGCCCGGCCGGCCCGGCGTGAACCCGCTGCGGCACACCGCGACCCTCGACGTGACCGCGGCCCAGATGAAGGTGCTGCACGAGATCGACGCGCAGAGCGGGCTACGGGCCCGACGGGCCGAGGCGCGCACCCTGCTCGGCATCGACCCGGCGCTGCCCGGACCCGGCCGGTACACGCTGTACGGGGCGCGGTTCCGGGTCGCGGACGCGCCCGGGATGACGACCGCCTGCGACCCGGGGGACCTCGACGGCATCGAGCGGTGGGTGGCCGAGGCACGCTCCCGCGCGGACCTCGTCCTGGTCAGCGTCCACGCGCACGAGCCTGGGCCGACCCCCGAGGACCCCGGCGAGTACCTGCGGGAGTTCGCCCACCGGGTGATCGACGCGGGCGCCGCCATGGTGGCCGGGCACGGCCCGCACTTCCTGCGCGGCATCGAGCTCTACCGGGGCCGGCCGATCTTCTACAGCCTGGGCAACATCGTCAGCCAGATCGAACTGGCCGACCGGATCCCCGCCGAGGACTACGCGAACGTCCCCGGCATGCGACAGCTCACCCCTGGGCGGTACTTCGCCGAGCTGAGCGGGCACGGGCGCCGCCTGTTCGCGCCGCACCGCCGCTACTGGCGTTCGCTCGTCCCCGTCCTCACCTTCGAGGACGGCTGCCTGGCCGAGGCGCGCCTCCACCCGGTCGATCTCGGTTTCGGCGAGCCGGTGCACCGCCGGGGCCGCCCGCGTCTGGCCGGGCCCGTCGAGGCGAAGGAGATCCTCACCGACGTGGCCGACCTGGCCGCCGCGTACGGCACCCGGGTGAGGCTCACACCGACGGGAACCGGCGAACTGGTCCTGCCCTCACCCCGCCCCCCGGACGACACCGCATAAAATCGTCCGCCCAGGACCCGACACCGTCGCGCGCGCCAGGCGGGGAACGAGGAACACGGCATGACCGAGCCCGTCCGGGTACTGATCGTCGACGATCAGGCCCTGCTGCGCGGGAGCTTCCGGGTCCTCATCGACTCGACGCCCGGCATGGAGTCCGTCGGCGAGGCGGGCGACGGCGCGGCGGCGGTCCGACTCGCACGCGAACTGCGGCCCGACGTCGTCCTGATGGACCTGCGGATGCCGGTCATGGACGGGATCGCCGCGACCCGGCAGATCTGCGCCGACGCGGCACTGTGCGGCGTACGGGTCCTGGCGCTGACGATGTTCGACATGGACGAGTACGTGTATCCGGCCCTCCAGGCGGGCGCGAGCGGGTTCCTGCTGAAGGACGCGTCGCCGGCCGAACTGGTCCACGGCATCCGGGTGATCGCCACCGGCGAGAGCGTCCTCGCCCCGACGGTCACCCGGCGCCTCATCGCCACCTTCTCCCGCGTCCCCGCCGAGCCCGGCCCCGCCCCCCGGCTCGTCGGTCTCACCCGCCGCGAGCAGGAGGTCCTCGTCCTGATCGCCAACGGTCTGTCGAACGCGGAGATCGGCGAACGCCTCGTCATCAGCCTGCCCACCGTCAAGACCCATGTCAGCAGCCTCCTGGCGAAGCTGCGCGCCCGGGACCGCGCGCAACTGGTCATCATCGCGTACGAGAGCGGCCTGGCGGAGCCGGGGATGCCGGCCTGACGGTTCCTGCGGATGGACCTCGACCGTCGGCCGCCCGCCCGGCCTACGGCTTGTCCGGCCAGGTCGGACGGCGTACGAAGTGTGCCCCCACGACCACCGTGGCGAGAGCAGCGGTGACGCCGCCCAGCGTCATCACGGTGGACGGTGAGGTGCGGTCGACGGTGAGACCGCCGAGCAGCGCGCCGAGGGAGATCGTCACCTGGAACGACGCGGTGAACAGCACACCGGCCGCTTCCGCCGCGGGAGGGGCCGCCTTGGCGAACCAGGTCTGCGACGCGACGGGTACCGCCCCGTAGGCGGCGCCCCAGACGATCAGCAGCGTCATCGCGCCGGTGCTGTGGTGTCCCAGGACCGGGAGCAGAAGCGTGGCGGCAGCGATCATCCCTGCGGCGACGGCGACGGCGACGGTGGATCGCGGTCGGTGTGTGACACCGGCGCCGCCGACGAAGTTGCCCACCATCCCCGCGGCGTCGAAGAGGAGCAGGAGGACGGTGAGCGAGCCGGAGCTCACCTCGGTGACCTGTTCGAGGAACGGGATGACATAGACGGGGTGACATAGGTGTAGGCCCCGAGGTGCGCCAGGACGATGAGAAAGGTGAGGAGGAGCGCGAAGCGGGTGTTGGTGCCGTGGAACATGCCGCGCAGCTCGCTCAGCCGGGCCGCCCCGACCGGCGGCAGCGGCGGGACGACCAGCAGGACCAGGGCCAGTACGCCGAGGGTCAGGACGCCCATGACGACGAACGTCGTACGCCAGCCGGCGAGTTCCGCGACGAAGGTGCCGACGGGGACGCCCAGTACCGAACCCAGCGGAACGACAGAGAAGATGACGGCCGTGGCTCGCCCGACCGATTCCGTGGGCACCAGGCGCTCGGCCAGACCTCGTCCGCTTTCCCGGCGACCACGCCCACCAACAGGTGATCCTGCGCCCGGAACTCGTCGTGCGCCGCTCCTCGCGCGCGCCGCGGAAGTCCGCCGCGGCGCGACAGCCGTCGTAGATGACTGGTCTAATCCGGTGTTACGGTCCGCCCATGCCAGTCACCAGGACGGAAACGCGCCAGAGCCTTCTGCACACCGCACGGCGGATAGTGGCGACGAAGGGTTACAGCGCGGTCGGCATCAACGAGATCCTTGCCGCGGCCGGCGTGCCGAAGGGGTCGTTCTACCACTACTTCGGCTCCAAGGACGCCTTCGGCGAAGCGATGATGAAGGACTACTTCGACGAGTACCTGGCGACGATGGACTCGATCGCCGCCGACGAGGGCAAGAGTTCCGCCGAGCGGCTGATGACGTACTGGCAGTGCTTCTACGACACGCAGGTCGCCGACGACTGCCGGGGCGGCTGCCTGGTCGTCAAACTCGCCTCGGAGATCGCCGACCTCTCCGAGTCGATGAGAGAGGCCACGAAGACCGGGACCACGGGGATCATCGACCGACTGGAACGGATGATCACCGCCGGTGTCGCGGACGGCTCCGTGGCCGTCGGCGACGCCCCTCGCGCGACGGCCGAGGCCCTGTACGACCTGTGGCTCGGCGCGAGCATGATGGCGAAGATCCATCGCAGCCCGGCCCCCCTCGCCCGCGCCATGGACAACACGCGCCGCGCACTCCACGAGCAGGCCGAGAGGTAGGCGTCAGCGTGCGCCCGTCCGCATCTGGACCACGCGGATCCAGCGGTCCCCCTGTTCGAGGGTGACCCGCACGTCGTGGCCGCTGCGGTCCTCGCCCACGTAGATTTCGGGCTGCCCCGTGCCCTGGCGGTGGAGGGCGCAGGCCGCTATGGCCGTACGTAGCTTCCCCAGTTCGTAGGCGCGGCCCGCGTCGCGTGTGTACTCCCGCTGTGTCTCGCTCGCCACCGCGCCCGCGCTGCCGGTGTAGTGGACCGATGTGTTCCAGGAGTCGTAGCCGGCGGCCTCGTCCCCGGTGGAGGCGTCCTCCCACTCCTCGTTGTCCAGTCCGGTCGCCCCGCACGCGGCCTGCGCCAGCGGCCACTGGCTCTCCGGGAGATCTCCGTGCGTGTTTCGCCAGTGCCATGTCTTGTACGCGGGCATCAGCTTGGCCGAGCCCACCGAATTGACGCCGTGTTTCTTGTACGGGGTGTCGGCCGGGAAACCGTCCGGGTCCGACAGTGTCGGGGAAGCCGTCACCGCGGGCCGACGCGCCGGACGCGCGTCGCCCTGACCGAGGTCGGGCCAGGCGGTCCAGGCCAGGCCTACCGCCGCGACGGCGGCGAGTCCCACGGTGAGACGGCGCCGGGCAGTGCGCCGCGTGGCCCGGGCACGCACGGTGGCCGCGTCCGGAAGTCGTACGGTGATGTCGTCGAGGAGTTCGTCGACCTCAGGCATGATGGGGGGCCTCCTTCGCGCTCGGCGGGGTGATGTCCGACAGTTCGGCGCCGAGGATTTTGCGGGCGCGGCTCAGTCGGGTGCGGACGGCTCCGCTGGAGGCGCCGGTCTCGTGCGCCACCTGTTCCACGGGCAGGTCGAGCAGGTGATGCAACACGACCACCTGCCGCTGCTGCGGGTTGAGCCGGCGTAACGCGTCGACCAGCGCGACCCGGTCCGGCGTCAGGCCGGGCAACGCGTCCCGCGGGCCGTGGCGGCGATGGGCCGACAGCCGGTTGCGGCCCCGGCGCCAGGAACTCACCGCCTGACGCACCGCGACCGTACGTACCCACGGCAGCGGATCTCCCTCGCGCACCAGCCTCCCCCAGCGCTGCCACGCCCTGATGTAGGCCTCCTGGACCGCGTCCTCGGCCTCCCCCAGGTCACCTGTCATCGCGTACACCGTCGCGACCAGCCGTCTGGCGGTAGCGGCGTAGAAGACATCGAACCCCTCCGCCCCCGGCTCAGGGCCGTCTTCGTTCATGAATCCCCCCGCGTCATCCGGTCCCCCGTCCATCTGTCTCAGCAACAACACGCACGACGAGGCGGTCACGTTACAGAGACGTTCGCGGTTTTTTCCGTACTGCCCTCCTCGCCTGGAGCATCGCGGGAGCCTCTGCGGCGGGCGCGAGAAGCCGCTCGGGGGTGGTGAACTGGACGCGGCAGCGCGCTCACTCGGCGGTGGTGGCCGCTTTCCGGCTACGGAAGGCGGCCACCCGCGCGCGATTCTGGCAGGTGACCGAGCAGAAGCGGCTCCTGCCACCGGGCGACTGGTCGACGTAGACATCGGCACAGCGTCCGCCCGTGCACACGCCGATTCGGGCGAAGCCCTGCTCGCCCAGGTACTGCCGGAGGGCGACCGCCGCCGCCACGAGTCAGCGGTCGGCGCTGTCAACGGCCCAGACGGCGTCGAGCCGATCGTCGTCCACGGCGTCGAGGACCGGCCGGATTCCGGAGGCGGACAGCAGCCGAGTCAGCCGCCGGGCGCAGTTGTCGGACGACTCGCCGTGACCACCCTGCGCTCGGCGACCGAGGCCCCGGCCGCGTCACCGGCACCGCCGCCCGAGCGTGAGATTCCGCGCCGCGCGGCCGTCACCAACCTGCTCAACCCGAAGACGATCCTCTTCTTCGCCGCGTTCCTCCCCCGGTTCACCAGCCGGGACCGCGGACCGTTGTGGCTGCAACTCCTCACCCTGGGGCTGGTCTTCCTCGCCGTGGGTCTCCTCTGGGACAGCATGCTCGGGCTGTGCGCCGGGCACGACATACCCGGCGACCCGGCCCCCGCGCGAGGACCGGCCGCGAAGATGTGCGCCGCCGCTACAACCCTCCACCGCACAAGATCGTCTGACTGTCGAGGAGTTGGGGAGGGCCCGGCTCCCTGACACGACTGGGGATGCAATGCACCACGTTTCCGTCGGGCGTGCGCTGAGGTTGAGCGCATGCGGCACCGCGCTCGCAGGCCTGATCGTCATCGGTCTGGGCGCCGGGACCGCTTCGGCCTCCGACACGCTGTGGATCCAGTCGCCGTCCGAGCTGAACGTGCCGCTCGGGACCGACGGCGGCCAGGCCCCGGCCCGCTCGCTCGACCTGGGGCTCTACCACGACAACAGCAACGTGTCGGTCACCGCCGGACGACTGACCGTCGACGTCACCGGGCTGAGCGGCGTGGCCGACATCGTCTGGCCCGCGAACTGCTCCCCCGACGGCACCATCGCCGTATGCACGGTCGACGGCAGGATACCGACGAGCAACGTCGACGCGGTGCACCTCGGCATCCGCGCCGCCGCCGGGGCACAGAAGGGCGCACAGGGCACCATCGCCTACAAGGCGACGGCCACCACCCCGTCCGGCACGATCAAGTCGCCCGACGGCTCCACCACCACCGTCACCGTCGAATCGGGCCCGGACCTCACCCTCGACGACCCCGGCAAGATCGCGGGCGCCCGGCCGGGCTCCACCCTGACATGGCCGCTCACCGTCACCAACGAGGGCAACGAGACCGCCCACGGCTACACGCTGCGCATGAGCGCCTCCTACGGCCTCGGCTTCGCCACCTCCTACGCCCAGTGCTCCTACCGCACGGAAGGAGGCGACGCGTACGCGCCGATGACCTACGCCACCTGTGCCTTCGAGGACGACATCGCCCCCGGCGCACACGTCGAGCTGCCCGAACCGCTGCGCGTCGCCGTCAACGACCGTGCGCTGTACGAGCGCCTCGACCTCAGCGTCGAACCGGCCGATGAGGCGACCGACATCGACAGCGCCGACAACTACGTGGCGCAGGAGATACTCGCCGACAACACCGCCGACTTCGCGGTCCACGGCGCCGACGTCACGGGCGGCGCGGGGCAGACGGTCACGGCCGAGGTCGGGTTCGAGAACACCGGCCCGGCCTGGTTCGGGAACCTGGGCTCGGGGGACCCCGCCGCGGTCGTCGAGTTCCGGACGCCGCAGGGCACGACCGTCACCGACGCCCCCTCGGAATGCGTTCCGCGCACACTGACCGGCGGTTACTACCCCAGCCGCGTCGGTGCCCCGCGCTACGACTGCGAGCTTCCGTACTGGGTGGCGGAGGACACCGAGCGCGCCTTCCCGTTCCACCTGCGCGTCGACACCGTGGTGGAGAACGCCGCCGGGCCGGTCGTGGTGCGCCCGGTTTTCGGCGCGTTCGACTTCGACCCGGACACGACCGACAACACTGCGAAGGTCGTGGTGAACGCCGCGCCGTCCGCCTGACCTTGTTCTCGTGACGGCGTTCTCGTGACGGCGTTCTCGTGACGGCGTTCTCGTGACGGCTCTCGGGTGGCTGGAACGCGACAGGTCGGGCCCGCGCCGAACGTAAGGTCCATCGCTCGTTCGAAGTCGTGGCCCGGCCCCTGCGTGAGCCGATCCCCCCGGGATGCCCGTACGAGGACGCCGACGCGTCGGCGTGGTCGGTGCCCGCCGGGGTACGCGCAGTGCATCGCCGTGCTTGGAGGAGGCTGTTGATGCAGACAGGACCTAGCGACAGGGACGCAGCCGCGCCCGCGCGGGAGCCCTTCCTGGGCGGCGGCCGGTACCGCATCCAGAACCGGCTGGGCTCGGGGGGAACGGCCGACGTGTTCGCCGCTGTCGACACGGTCCTGGGCCGCGAGGTGGCGGTGAAGGTCTTCCGTCCCACCGCGGGCACGGTCACCGCGAACCGCTTCTGCGCCGAGGCGCTGACGCTGGCCCGCCTCTCCCACCCGGCCCTCGTCACCGTCTACGACGCGGGTCGGCACGGCGACGACGCCTTTATGGTGACCGAGTTGGTGCGCGGCACGACGTTACGGGATCGCCTCACCGTCGGTCCCCTGACCACCGCACAGGCCGTCCGCCTGGGTACGGCCCTGACCTCGGCCCTTGATCATGTGCACGGCTGCGGCATCATCCACCGCGACATCAAGCCGTCCAACATCCTCCTGGACGAGCTCGGCGCGCCCCGCCTGGCGGATTTCGGGCTCTCCCGCTCCATCGGTGACCGCACCCACAGCGAACCGGGCACCCTCGTCGGCTCCTTGGCGTACATGGCTCCCGAGCAGTTGCTCGGCGGCGGGGCGAGCAAGGCCAGCGACGTCTACGCCCTGGGCCTGGTCCTCCTCGAAGCCCTCACCGGCGATGCCTCACGCCGCACCACACCCCTCGAAGAGGGCATCGGCCACCTGCTGCAAGCCCCTCGCATCCCGGACCGGATACCCGCCGAACTGGCCCGCCTGCTCTCCTTGATCACCGCGCAGGACCCGCAGGATCGCCCCGACACCGCCCGCGTGCTGTGCCTGCTCGAAGAGATCGGGTCCGCCCCCGTTCCGGCCTCGAAGCCGGTGATCCCCGCATCGGGGACCTCCACGACGATGTCCACGACGACAGCCACGCACCGCACCTCCGCTCCCCTGCCGAGCGACCCTGCGTCCGCGTCGGCAGGAACCGAGACGACATCGGCGCGCCCCGCGGAACCGGCTCCCGCCGAGACCGGCAAGCGGGCCCGCCGGGTGTGGCTCCGGCCGGTGACCGTCGCAGCGGCCGGCGCCCTGACGCTCGTCATCACCGGGGCCGTCCTCAACGATGTCGCCTCGCCCCCTGCCGCCGATGCGGGAGACCACCCGCACCCTTCGCTCTCCACACCCGCGAGGACACCCGACCCGTCCCGGCCGGACGCGGCGGACAGCACCTCCAGGATCACGCCGCCCCACACCCCGGCCCGCGACACCGCACCCATCGTCGCCGACGCGCCGCGGACGAGTTCCGGTGACAACGTGGTGCCGACCAGTACCACCACACATGCACACCCCCCGACGACGACCCAGTCGGCCCAGCCGACCCCACAGGAAACGAAGAAGCAGAAGACGAAGAACCCCAAGGCCACCGAGAACAAGAACAACAAGTCGAAGGAACACAAGAACACACACACGACGAAGTGATGCGGGGGCCTGCTCCCCCGGGCCGCCGGATCGGGCAACACGGCTGACGGTCACGGTAGTTGGGCCCCGCCGTGTGTGGAGTCGAGGCGCAGTGCGAACGTAGGGACATGACCACTGACACACCGGCGGATGTGCGCGTCACCCGGGCCTGGAGCCGCATCCTGACATGGCTGGCGGAGTACGCCCCGCCGTCCTACGCGGCCCTCAAGCCCGGCGCCTCCGACGACGAGATCACGGCATTGGAAGCAACCCTCGGCGTGAACGTCCCGGAAGAGTTGAAAGCGTTGTGGCGGCTGTCCGCCGGTGAGGACGGCGTCGCCGGTTCGGGGCTGATGCTGGGCGGCAGGGCCCTGATGCCGCTCGACGCCGTGATCGAGGTCCACCAGAGGCAGATGCGGTTCCAGCAGCAGGACGCCGAGGGGACCATCGAGGACGAGGGCGCCGTGGCGCTGTGGAAGCCGTCCTGGATACCGTTCTGCTCCTTCGCCCCCGAGGACACCCTCTACGGCCTCTACGTGGACGGTGAGACGGGAGAGGTGTGCCGGTGGACCGAGTTCAGGGAGCACCGGAGAGAGTACGAGTCGCTGCCCGCCTACCTGGAACTCATGGCGGTCAGCCTGGAAGCCCCCTTGGCGGCGGCCGGTCCGGAGAAGCCCGGCATGAGGGCCGGCGCCCTGGTGTGGGGACCGCCTGCGCACGAGGAGCGCGGGGACCCGTGGGTGCGTCACCTCGGACAGGCTCCGCCGCGCCGTCCCGCGAAGACTCCCGGCGCGATCCGGGAAGCCCTGCCCGGCGACGACCGTGCGGAGTTCGACGAGCGGCGCGACGCCCTCGACCTCGCCGATCCCGAGGCCGTCGCCGCCTTCCGGGACCAGTGGTGGGAGCGTGCCGTGCAGGCCCAGAAGAAACTGGAGGACGAGGTCGCGTCCGCGCTGGGCGGGAACGTCTTGGTCCACCCCGGCCACCATCTGGCGCCCGAGTACGAGGCCACGCTGCCGCCCGCCGTCCGCCACCGCCCGCCGTCCCTGGACGACATCCGCACCGCCCTGCGCCACGAGAGCGTCCGCACACGCTTCGACCGGGACCTCATGGACGCGGTCCCGCCGCACTACCCGGCGCTGCTGCTGCGGTGGTGGGACATCGCCCGCCTGATGGCCGACCCCCGAGGCGATCGGGCCGTACGCGCTGTCGTCAACGGCCGTCGCACCGCAGACTAGACACTGCCGAGCACTTCCGGGTCGCGCACGTCGGGCAGGCAGGTCCTGCCCGGCGCCGCGTCACCGTGCGGAGGGGCTCCGGTGGGCGACCTGTGCCGCACAGTAGTTGCGCACCCGGGCGTACCGCTCCGCCGGATCCCCGTAGTACGACCAGGGTCTCGTGCCCGCGTACCCGTCCACCGCACGGAACTGCTCCAGTGCCTCCTCGTACCGGTTCTGCCAGTACAGGAAGTGACCGAGCATGTGGCGGGCCGGCGGGACGCGCCGGTCGTGCGGGTCCTTCGCGTGCGCCGCCGCCACGTCCGCGAGCGCCGCGTCCGTCGCCGCGACGATGTGCGGCTGCCGGTAGTACGTGCCCGGGTTCAGCGTCTCGTCCGTGAGCTCGTACTCGAAGTACGCGTCCAGGACGATCGTGGCCAGGAGCTGCCCGGGAACACCCTTCGCCGCTGCGGCCCTGCCGAACTCCTCCGCCGCCTCGTGCGAGCCCCGCCACTTCGCGCACCAGTACTGGAGCGCCGAGCGGTGCGCGCCCACGTGGTACGGGTCCCGCCGCTCCACCTCGGCCCAGATCGCCTCGAACGCCTCGTGGTCGTAGCCGAGTCCCATCGCCAGCGGCAGCTCGGCGATGAACGGGCACGGGTCGTCGCCCGCCGACGCCTGCGCCGCGGTGAACGCCTCGCGGGCCTGCCCGAGAATCCGGTGGAACCCGGCGAACTGTTCCCGGGTCGTGGCCCCCGCGAAGCCGCCGCCGCGGACCTCCCACGCCAGGTCGACCAGCGATCGGGCGTTCACGAGCGCCGCCCCGGGGTCGTCGCGTCGCGCGGTGCGCCAGGCGAGCAGCCAACCGTCGTCCGTGACGGCTTGCGCCGCGAGTGCGTCGGAGCGGCGGTCGCGCTCCGCCCAGTCGCGGCCCGCGTCCTCCAGATACGCGGCCCCCGCCTGCCAGTTCCCCGCCCGTACAGCCTCTTTGACCTGTTCGGACAGTGGGTCGGGGGCCATCGCCGCGCTGCCGTCGATCTCCTCGGCAGGAACCAGCCCGAACTGCTGTGCCGCTGCCGCGAGTTGCTTGTCGCTGAAGGATCCGACGCGGTTGGGGCGCGTGTCGCGCCGGGCACGGAAGAGGCCCATCAGATCGACTCCCTCTCTCGCGTGCCGTCCGCCGCGCCTGCGAGGTGCGGCAACTCCCGCAGCCCGGTGGTGTCCGGCACATCCGCCACCGCCGCGTCCAGGGCCCGGGTCAGTTGTTCCTCGGACGCGTCGTGCAGCCGCAGCAGCGCCGCGTCCGACCAGGACAACTCGAAGTGGGCGCCGCCGCGGGCGATCAGCTCGGTGACCGTCAGATCGCGGAGCAGGTCGTACAGCCGGGGACGGACGAACTCCCTCGCCGCCCGGCCCGTCGCGGCAGCCGCCTGCGCGGACTTGGGCAGCCGGTCCGCGACCTGCCACAGCGCACCGGCGTCGATCGCCGCGAGCACCGAGTCGAACGAGCCGTCCGCGCCGGTCACCTCGCGCACCGCCTGCCGCAGTGGCTGCGTCGCCCCATCGGCGTACGTCGCCATCGACTCGTGCACGAGCTGCGCCCAGTCCCCGGCACGCCGCATCCTGAGCGCCTCCGAGGTGAGCGACGCCTGCTCCAGGGCGGCGAACGCGGCGGCCGGGTCGTCGAGGAGGCCGAGCGCGGGATCCGCCGTGACCGCGGCGCGGCCGTCGTCGGGGAGCTGCTCGATACGGGTCACCCGGTCGGCGACCGGCGGATGCGTGTCGTACGGCGAAAGCTCCTCGTGCGGCAACGCACGGCGCAGCTCGTCCAGTTCGTCCGAGCGCGCCTCCAGAAAGTGGTGCAGGCCGCCGTAGACCTCACCCTGCGGCGGTAGCAGGCCCGCCCTCGCGCCGAGGCTCGCGTAGGACCGCATGTAGAAGCCGAACGCGGTGTCCAGGACGGGGGTCTCACGCAGTGCGGATGCCGTCGCGGCGCGGCCCGCGATCCGCGCGGCGGCCAGGTCTGCGGCGTACTCCTGGCGGCGCATCGTGCCCCGCATGCACCGCACGTAGAACATGCCGTACCAGATGAAGGGTTTGGCGGCGAGGCGGTAACTCAGTCCCGCCGAACCGGTGTGGACCTGCCGCGCCGACTTGCCCTTGGCGACGCGGCGCGCCTCCTTCTGCTCCGCCTTCACCCGCTCGTCGTCGACCTTGGCCGCCGAGCGCAGCATCAGCGTGGAGACGGTACGGGAGATCTGCTCGAAGCCGCGCCGGTTGATCGCGCCGAGCCGGGTGTCGGCGTTGGAGTAGTGGCCGAACTCATGGGCCAGTACGGAGACGAGCTGCGCCTCGTCGAGACCGCTCAGCAGCGGCATGCCGACCAGCAGCACCCGCCGCCCGGTGAACAGGCCGAGCAGCCGCGACTCCTCGTGGACGGCGGCGTTCACGGCGGGCACCAGGTAGATCTCGTCCGGCGCGCGGGTGCCCGTCTGCTCGGCGAGCCGGCGCACGACGGCCCACAGCCGCGGCTCCTGGTGCTCCTCGACCCGCAGCCCGTCGGCCGGCGGCTCGAACCGCGGGCCGCGCACCGCGAACATGCCCTGCATGATCGGCACGCCGACGACCAGGCTGAGGAAGACGACCTTCAGCGCGGCGATACCGTGCCCGCCGTCCGCGACCAGCCACCAGTCGGCGGCGCCCAGGGCGCCGAGCAGCACAAGCCCGACCAGGTAGAAGCCGAGCAACAGCACCAGAGCGCGCACGGCGCGCAGAGCAGAGCCCATCGGGCGGTTCCCCCCACGGGAAAAAGGCCCTCTCAGAAGGCGAGCCGCGAGCGGACAAGCCTCAGGAAGGCAGGGACAGCAACATAGATGTGGGGGGAACGGGAGTATGGCACAGGGTGGTGCGCATCCCTTCATCCGCGGCCCGGCCGGGGCGAGCGGGACGGCTGGTCGCCCCGGCCGGGCCGGACGGGCTCGCTTCGGCTCTCAAGTCGTTGCCGGTCCTAGTTCTCTCATGTCGTTGCCGATCCTGCTTCCTCCGCCCAGCGTCGGCTCCAGGCATCCAGCGGACGTAGCGCCTCGACCAGCTCCTCACCGAGTTGGGTGAGGCGGTAGCCGTCGCCGTCCAGGGCGAGCAGGCGGGCGCCGGTCAGCTCGTCGAGGCGGGTGCTGAGGACGCTGGAGGACATGCGCTCGCATCGTCGCTGCAACTCGCGGAACCCGAGCGGAGTTCGGCTCAGCTCCCACAGGATGCGCAGGGCCCAGCGGCGTCCGAGCAGATCGAGCGCGGCCATCACAGGGCGCCCCGACTCCGACCCCCGTACCGGCACACCCGGCCGTGGTGCTCTGGCTTCCATACCCGCTCCTTGCGCTTCGGTTCTCGAAGCATCATAGTGATTCGGAAATCGAAGCAGGAGGTGCCGCGATGCCACGGATCGAACCGCTCACCCCGCCCTACACCCCCGCTGTCGACCGGGCGCTGCGCCGATGGATGCCACCAGGCGTACCGCACGAGCCACTCGCACTGTTCCGCACCCTGCACCGCCACCCGGAGCTGGCCTCGCGCATGTTCGCTCTGGGCGCCGGGCTGCTCGGCCATGGACTGCTGCCCGCCATCGATCGCGAGGTGGTCATCGCCCGTGTGACCGCGCGCTCCGACTGCCCCTACGAATGGGGCGTGCACGCCGCGACTCTCGCGCCGCAGGCCGGGCTCCGCCCGGAGCACCTCCGGGCGACCACCCGACCCGACGCGACAGCCGACACTCCATGGCCGCCGCACCACACGGCACTTCTGCACGCGGTCGACGAACTCCACGACACGACGCACCTCACGCAGCTCACCTGGGACGCCCTGCGCAGCCATTACGACGAGGCGCAGCTACTCGAACTTCTCGTACTGATCGGCTGGTATCGCACCATCAGCTACGTGGCGAACGGGCTTCTCCTGGACGAGGAGGTCTGGGGCCTCAAGTTCCCGGCGCAGTGACCACATCGGATCAGCAGGCCGGTAGAGGACGAACAGGGCGCAGGCGGCGGCCAGGGCGGTGTTGACGTTCTTCCAGCCGCTGGAGATCCTGCTCCAGGTTCTCTCGCGGAGTGCGACCGGCGGCGGTGGAACTACCTGGTCGTGTGGGTCGGGTAGACCTGCACGTCCGTGTAGGCGCCCTTGATGTCCCCCGCGCCCGCGGGCCACTTCAGGCTCACGGTGTGGGTCTCGTTGGGCGGTGTCACCAGGATGTCGGTCGGGGAGGAGAGGCTCTCGCCGGTCTTGTCGATGGTGTAGGCGAGATCGAAGATCGCGGCGTCACCGGGCTTCAGCGTGGTGACACGCGGCTGGGCGGGACCGCGTTCGATGGGGTTGGAGGTGTGGTCGGCGTCCTTGATGTCGACACCCGCGAAGCCCGTCGCCGAGCAGGTGGTCGAACCCCGGTTCACCATCGTGATGTTGATCCTGCCCGTGGTCTCGTCGGGCGCGGCGTCCACGGCGTCGACGGCCAGATCCTTGGTCTTGCAGAACGTGACCTTGCCGCCGGCCTGGGTCCCGCTGCTCACGGCGCCCCCTGCCCGGGTGTCCTTCGTGGCGGCCGGCTCGGCGTTGTCGGCCTGCGAGCCGCTGGTGGCGTCCGAACTGCCCTGCGGCTTCGCGTCGCCACGGGAGGACGACGAGGACGAGGAGCCCTTGGAGGATGACGAGGGCTTACCGGAGTTGTCAGCGCCACAGGCGGTGAGCGTGAGGCCGGCGGCGACGCCGAGGGCAGCGAGAGCAGTGATGCGGGTGTACTTCACGGTGTTCCCCCAAGGAGTGACGCGGTCCGTGCGGTCAGAGATATTTGTATCCCGCACCGAGTCACAGGCCGTCCTCCGCGACGTCTTCGTTCTGTCACAGGGGACGTCAATGGAGTAAGCGGTACGGGGGGCGGCGCCCGGGCGGCGCGGCTGAGGACGCGGACCGCCTTGCGGCAGTGCACCCGCCGCTCAGCCGCGCGAAGGCGTCACCCCCGCCGCGGCGTGCGTACCGCGCGTCCCACCTTCGCCCGCAGTGTCACGAACTCCGGCAGGGCGCGGGTCGTGATCTGGTCGCGTCTCGGGGGGAGATCGACCGGGAGGTCGAGGGCGATGCGGGAGCCGGGGCCGGGCGAGAGGACGACCACGCGGTCGCCGACGTAGACGCTCTCGTCGATGTCATGCGTGACGAACACGATCGTGGTGCCGTCGTCGCGGTGGACGTCCAGGAGGAGGTCCTCCAGGTCTTCGCGTGCCTGGGCGTCGAGCGAGCCGAAGGGCTCGTCCATGAGCAGCAGTGAGGGGCGGACGACCAGGGCGCGCGCGATGGCGACCCGCTGCTGCATGCCGCCGGAGAGCTGCCAGGGGTGGTGGCGCGCCGAGCCGTTCAGGCCGACGCGGGCCAGGATGTGTTCGGCCCGCTCGTGCCGCTCTGCCCGGCGCGGTCCCTGGCGGCGCAGTGGCAGCGCCACGTTGTCGCGGACGGTGAGCCAGGGCAGCAGGGAGCGGCCGTAGTCCTGGAAGACGACCGCGAGTCGCTCGGGGACACCGGTGACCGGTGTGCCGTCGACGGCGACGGTGCCCTCGCGTGCGGGCAGCAGTCCGGCGATCGTGCGCAGCAGCGTCGACTTGCCGCAGCCCGACGGCCCTACGACGCAGAGGAGTTGGCCGTCCGGCACGGTCAGGGACACCTTGTGCAGGACGTGGTGCTCGCCGTAGGACTGGCTGACGGAGTCGAGTCGGAGCATGCGGGGGGCCTCACTCGGCCCAGGGTTCGTACAGCACGCCCTCGGTGCCGGTGACGCGCAGGTGCAGCAGGTGGGGGCCGTCGTCGTCGCCGAGCCGGGTCACCGCGCGGTCGAGTGCCTCGCCGAGTCCGTCCGGCCGGTCGGCGTAGTCGGCGGCGCAGCCGAACGCCGAGGCGAGTGGGGCGAACTCGATGCCACCGATGTCCGTGCCGGGCACCGGGGTGATGCCGATCCGGCGTCCCAGGGCGCTCACCGCCCCGTAGCCGCCGTTGTCGAGGATCACGAAGGTGACGGGTGCCCGGTGCCGGGCCGCCGTCCACAGTGCCTGGACCGAGTAGAGCGCCGATCCGTCGCCCAGCACGCAGACGACCCGCCGCCGGTCGGCGAGGGCGCGGCCGACGGCCAGCGGCAGGCCCCAGCCGAGCGCGCCGCTGCCCGTCGTGAGGAACCCGCCCGGCAGATCCACCGGCACGCGCGCGTGCAGGGCGTCCCGGTGGCTGGGTGCCTCCTCGACGATCACCCGGTCGCGCGGGAGCCGTTGCCGCAATTGGTCCAGCACCAGTTCGGCAGTGAGATGCGTGAGGTGTGGGGGGTGTGGGTCGTCGGCGTCCGTGTCGAGCGGGGTCGGTGGGGTGCGCGGCGGTGGCGGTTCGCGGTTCGACTCCCCCACCAGTGCCAGGAGTCGGGTCAGGGCGGGGCGCAGGGTGGTGACCAGGCTGGTGCCGGTGGGGAGCCATGCCGCCTGGGCGGGGTCGCAGTCCAGGTGGAAGAGGTTGGTGCCCGGTGCCAGTGGCGGGCTGTCGTCCGCCACGTGGTAGGTGAACAGCGGCGTTCCGAGCGCGACCACCACGTCGTACGGCTCAAGGCGCGCGGCCAGCCGGCCCGCGACCGGCGGCAGGAACCCCTGGAACAGCGGGTGGGACTCGGGGAAACCGGAGCGGCCGGACAGCGGGCTGATCCACACCCCGGCACGGATCCGTTCGGCCAGGGCGCGTGTCTCGGGCAGCGCGGCCTCGTCCTCCACTCCCGGGCCGACCACCAGCGCGGGCCGCTCACACGTGTCGAGGCGGGCGGCGAGCGCGACCAGGGCGTCCGGGTCGGCGGTGAACCCGCTGTGCACCGTCCGGGGTTCGACCCACTGTGCCGGCTCGTCCCAGTCGTCCTCGGGCACGGAGACGAACACCGGCCCGCGCGGATGTGTCATGGCGACGCGGTGCGCTTCGGCGAGGACGGCCGGTACGTCGGCGGCGCGTTCGGGCTGCCGGGAGAACTTGACGTAGGGGCGCGGGAACTGGGCGGGTTCGTCGGCGCCGAGGAACGGGCGCAACTGGATCAGGGAGCGTGCCTGCTGTCCGGCGACGATCACCAGCGGCACCCGGTCGCGGTACGCGTTGAAGACGGCGCCCAGCGCGTGCCCGACGCCGCCCGCCGAGTGCAGGGCGGCGAAGGCGGCGCGGCCCGTGCCCAGGGCGTGGCCCGCGGCCATGGCCACCACCGTGGACTCCTGGAGCCCGAGGACGTACGTGAAGTCGTCGGGCCAGTCGCGGAGCATGCGCAGCTCCGTGGAGCCCGGGTTGCCGAAGACGGTGGTCATGCCGGTGTCGCGCAGCAGCCGGACGACCGCCTCCCGGACCGTTGTCGTCATGCCGTCCTCCCTGGGACCAGCAGGCGCCTCTCGAGGGCCAGCAGACCGGTGTTGAGCAGGTATCCGAGGATGCCGAGCAGGGCCAGTGCCGCCCACACGGTGAGCAGGTCCGACCGGGACTGGGCGTCGGTGAGGGTGAAGCCGATGCCGTTCTCGGTGCCCGGCAGCAGCTCGGAGAAGACCATGAGGATCAGGGCGAGCGACAGGCTGAGCCGCAGCCCCGCGAAGATGCGGGGCAGCGCCGACGGGACGATCACGTAGCGGAGCCGTTCGGCCCGGGTGAGCCGCAGCACGGCGGCGACCTCCAGACGCAGCGGATCGGTGTTGCGGACACCCGCCGCGGTGTTGACGAGTACCGGCCACACGGCGCTGAACACGATCGAGGCGATCTGCATCGGCGTGCCGAAGTCGAGGACCACGACGAACACGGGGACGAGGGCGGGCGGCGGGACGGCCCGCGCGAACTGCAACACCGGATCGCACAGCGCGTACACGCGACGGGAGCGGCCGATCGACACCCCGAGCACGATCCCGGCGACGGCGGCGAGCAGGAACCCGGCCGTCATCCGCCACAGGCTCGGGGCGATGGTGTCGAGTGCGGCGTCGGTGAGGAACAGGTGACCGACCGGGCCGCCGAACCAGAGGTCGTAGGCATGGCGCCCGATCCGCGACGGCGGCGGGAAGAAGACGCTCCCGTGTGTGCGGGCCGCCAGCTCCCAGGCGCCCACGGCGGCGAGGAGGACCGGCCGGCGCAGCAGGGCGCCGAGCGCGGGTCGTGGGGCCTTGGTCGTCGTCGGCGCGCTCACCCGCGCGCCCCGCGTCGTTCGGGCGTCCAGGGGAACAACCGCCGTTCGCACCGGACCAGTACACCGTTCATGACGAGGCCGAGCAGCCCTGCCCACACCACACCGGCGAGCACGTCCCGGGCGCCGTCGGTGGCCAGTTGCGCCTGGGCGATGAAGATGCCGAGGCCCTCGCCGAATCCGGACAGCAGTTCCGTGGCCACGGCCACGATGAGCGCGACGGCCGCCGAGATCCGGACGCCGGCCGCGACGAAGGGCGCGGCGCCGACCAGTTCGACGCGCAGCAGCACCTCGATCCGGCCGAAACCGAAGGCCCGCAGCGTGTCCTTGGCCAGCGGGTCGCTCTCGCCGAGCCCGTACACCGTGTTGAACAGGATCGGCCATACCGAGGCATATGTGACGAGCGCGACCTCGGTCTCGGTTCCGGAACCGAGCAGCAGCGACACCAGCGGGATCAGTGCCACGGAGGGCATCGGCCGCAGGAACTCCACGATCGCGCGCGTCGCGGCGTCCACGACGGGCACGCTCCCGAGCAGCAGGCCGGTCGGTACGGCGATCGCGCACGCGAGGGCGAGGCCCAGTGCCCAGGCACGCAGCGTCGCGCCGACACCGTCGAGGAACGCGGAGTCACCCGCCAGTTCGACGGCGCGCCTCAGGACCTCGGACACGGGCGGCAGGTAGGTGCGCCGCACGATGCCCGCCCGCGGCACCACCTCGCACACGCCGAGGGCCAGCAGGACGCCGAGGGCGCCGAGCCCGATGTCCCGACGGCTGCGCCGGCTCACTTCACCAGCAGCGTGGACGGGTCGACGGCCTTCTTCGACAGGCCCTGGTCCCGCATGAGTCGGACAAGGCGGCTGAACTGGGCCGGGTCCGCCGTGGAGGGGTACGCGGGGAGCCCGAGCGACGTGGCCTGCGCGGCGGTGACCTTGGTGTACTTCGGCAGCTCTGTGCGGACGGCCGAGGGATTGCGGGCCGCGATCTTCGAGGCGGCCTCGATCGCCCGCCGGAACTTGGCGGCGGTCCCCGGGTTCTTCTTCGCGTACCGCGCGGTGGTGACGTATCCGCTGATGGGCAGCGCCTCGACGGGGCTCGCGCCGCCGTCGAGGACGATCCGTGCTTCGAGGTCGCTCCGGATCGCGCTGTCGAACGGCTCGACCGCGTGCACCGCGTCGACCTGGCCGCGCTCCAGTGCGGGCCCCATCTGCGGGAACGCGATCTGCCGGTATGTGGGCCGACCCGCCCCCCGCTCGTCGAGGATCGCGTTGAGGGTCAGCGTCTGGATGTTGTTGAGAAGGTTGACCGCGACCGTCTTGCCCTTGAGGTCGGCGGGGCTCTTGACGGCGGAGTCCTTCGGCACCAGAACGTCCATCATGTGCGGCGCGGTCCGCACACCCTCCGCGAGGATACGTACGTCGAGAGTGCCCTTCTCGTGGGCCTGGAGGAACGTCACGTAGTTGGCGCCCGCGATGACGTCGACCTGGCCCTTGGTCAGCGCCGGCAGCGCCTGGAGGCTCTGCTGGACGGGTCGGATGCCGACCTCCAGCCCTTCCTTCTCGAACAGGCCGCGGTCGCGCGCGATGTACAGGGCCGCCGTGTCCGTCAACGGGAGTGCCGCGACCGTGACATGGTTCTGTTGCCCGCCGCCCGAGTCTTGTGACTCGCCGTCCCCGCACGCCGCGACCAGGAGCATGAGTGCGGCGGCGGCCACGGCGGCCTCACGCGTTCTCGTCCCTACCTGACGTAACGTCACGAAGCCTGCCTATCAGGTGGATGACGGTGATCGCCACAACCCACCGCATACTTGGCCGGTCCTCGCAGAAATTGGTGAGTTCCGTCGTGCCACCCTCGGCCGGTCCTCTGCGGCCGGTCCCCGGAACAGGCCTGCCGGCCCGCCCGGTGAAGCGCCGCAACGGGCATCCTCCCCCTCTCACCGCGCGTGCAGCGCGTCCATCGCGGACTGGCTCTCCTCGTCGGCGGCGCGGTAGATCACCAGCATCTGGTCCGGGTCCTGAAGGGGCGTGAGCGTCTCGAACTCCACAGTGATCGTCCCGGCGTCGGGGTGGCGCAGCGTCTTGCGTCCGCGGCCGTTGACCTTGACGTCCCGCTCGGCCCACCGCCGCGCGAACTCCTCGTCCCGGTCGAGGCATGCGGTGATGAGGTCGGTCAACGCCTGGTCCTCCGGGTGCGCGGCCCAGGCCGCGCGCAAGTGCGCGACCCCTTCCCGCACGACGCGTTCGCGGTCGACGTACCTCTCACGTGTCCGGGGATGCATCAGGCACAGCCACATCGCGTTGCGCTGCGGCGGAGGCAGGGTGGCGAAGTCCAGGAGCAGGCTCGCCATGTCGTCGTTCCAGGCCAGGATGTCGTAGCGGTGGTTCATCAGCATGGCCGGCAGCGGCGCGAGGTCGGCGACCAGTCGGGCCAGCGACGGCGCGGCGGTGGTGGCGGGCTTGTCGGCGCCACGGGGACGCTGCTGGGCGAGGCCGTAGAGGTAGGCGCGTTCGTCGGGGGCCAGACGCAGCGCCCGGGCCAGCGCCTCCACCACGTCCGCCGAGGGCCGCAGCCCACGGGCCTGCTCCAGCCGCACGACGTAGTCGACGCTGATCCCGGCCAGTTGGGCCACCTCTTCGCGGCGCAGGCCGGGAGTCCGCCGGGCCTGCCGACTCGACGGCAGGCCGACGTCCCGCGGGTCCAGGCGTTCCCGCCGGGTCCGTAGGAACGCGGCCAGTTCCTGGGTCACGTCCACGGTGCTGCTGATCATGGTTGGTCCAACAGCCGGGGTAGGACCGGTGTTCCCAGGATTTTCCTTCCCTTACCCCCGGCCCCGGGTGGTCGCAGGCTGGTGTCCGACGACGATCGCGAACACAGGAGGTCACGATGGCGCTCACCCTCGACACCTACCGGCTGCTGGGCCGCTCAGGGCTACGGGTCTCACCGCTGGCCCTGGGCACGGCGACCTTCGGCACCGAGTGGGGCTGGGGCGCCGGACAGGACGACGCGCGCAAGCTGTTCGACACCTACGTCGAGCGCGGCGGCAACTTCATCGACACCGCCAACACCTACACCGACGGCAGCTCCGAGCGCATGCTGGGCACATTCGTCCGGGACCGCCGCGAGAGCCTGGTGCTGGCCACGAAGTACACGACGCTGCGCCGCCCCGGCGACCCGAACTCGGGCGGCGCGCACCGCAAGAGCCTGTTCGCGTCGGTGGAGGCCAGCCTGCGGCGGCTGAACACGGACTACGTCGATCTGCTCTTCCTGCACGTGTGGGACGCCACGACGCCGGTCGAGGAGATCCTGCGCGGCCTGGACGATCTGGTGCGGCAGGGCAAGGTCCTGTACGTGGCGATGTCCAATGCCCCGGCCTGGGAGATCTCGCGCATGCAGGCCATCGCCGACCTGCGCGGCTGGTCACCGCTGGTCGCGTTGCAGATCGAGTACAGCCTGATCAACCGGGCCGGGGAACGCGACCTGATCCCGATGGCGCGGGCCATGGGGCTGGGCGTGACACCGTACTCACCGCTGGGCGGCGGCGTGTTGTCCGGCAAGTACAGCCGCGCCGACCTGACCGCGACGAGCACCGGTACCGGCGACAGCGACCGCAAGAGCTTCAACGCAGGCCTGGGCATGGTCACCGAACGCACCCTCGCCATCGCCGACACCGTGCGGCAGGTCGCCGGGGAACTGGACCGCACCCCCGCCCAGGTCGCCCTGGCCTGGACCCTGCGGAACCCGGGCGTGACGGCACCCGTCATCGGCGCCCGCACCCCCGAGCAGTTGGTGGGCAACCTGGGCGCCCTGGACATCGACTTCACCGCCGATCAGTTGGCCCTCCTCGACAGCGTCAGCACACTCGACCTCGGTTACCCGCACGACATGCTCGCCAGTGACCACATCCGCACCGTGGTCCACGGCGACTTGAAGATCGAGAGCCGCCGTGGGTGATCGCTGGTGGACGGAGGCGCGGTCCCGCTGCCGGGCGCAGCGCCCTCTCCGGCCGGGGGACACGCGTGCCGGGGTTCTCGGTGATGCCAGGGTGGAGCGGGGAGGCTAGCGGGGCGCGGCGAGTACATCCTGGAGTACGTTCGCGAGCGTGACGCGGGCCAGTTCGCTCCGCAGGGTCGCCTCGATGCCCTCGTAGATGCCCTGCATCGCCGGTTGGATGCCGTGGCCCACCACGCATTCGTGGTCAGGGGCGGTGCGGTGCATCGCGAACAACGGGCCGGGTTCCACCGCCTCGTACACGTCGAGCAGGGTCATCGCGTCCAGCTCGCGCGCCAGGGACCAGCCCGCGCCCGCGCCCCGCCGGGACTCCACGAGCCCGGCCCTGCGCAGTTCGCCGAGCAGCCGCCTGATCACCACGGGGTTGGTGTTCGCGCTGGCCGCGATCTGCTCGGAGGTGGCGACCTCATGGCCCTGGCGCTGGTAGAGACCGATCCAGGCCAGCGCGTGGGCGGCAATTGTCAACCTGCTGTTGGCGCTCATGCACCCCTCCGTCCCGTCGGCCGCAACGTTTCATGTTACGACGAAAGTCGTCGTAACAGAGAAGGTTGCGACAAGTAGTCGTAACAACTAGCGTTGCGACTGTTCCGGACGTCACTCAACGAGGTGAGAAGAATGAGCAAGCCACTTACGGGCAAGGTCGCCCTGGTCACCGGAGGGTCGCGCGGACTGGGAGCCGCGACCGTACGGCTGCTGGCCGAGCAGGGCGCCGACGTCGCCTTCACCTACGTCAGCTCCGAGCGGCGGGCCCAGGCCGTCATCGACGACGTGCAAGGCAAGGGCGGGAAGGCCATCGCCCTCAGGTCCGACCAGGCGGACACGAGTCGGGCACCGGCCCTGATCGACGACGTGGTCGCGCACTTCGGCGGCCTGGACATACTCGTCAACAACGCGGCGATCTCGGTGGAGCAGGGCCGCACGGTGGACGACCCGGACGCCGACACCGCCGCGCTCGACCGGATGCACGCCACCAACTACCTCGGCGTCATCGCCGTCATCCGGTCCGCCGCCCGTGTGCTGCGTGCGGGCGGCCGCATCATCACGGTGAGTTCCGGACTGGGCTCCCGGGTCGGCGCCCCGGGCCTCGCCGACTACGCGGCGACCAAGTCAGGGATCGAGAGGTACACCATGGGGGTCGCCCGGGACCTCGGCCCGCGGAACATCACGGCCAACGTCGTGCAGGCCGGACTGATGGAGGGCGGCATGGAAGGGCCGGGCCCCGAGACCCTCAAGGCCCTGATCAGCTCGCTGTCCCTGCAACGCATGGGCCGCCCCGAGGAGGTCGCCGCGGCGATCGCCTTTCTCGCGAGCCCCGCCGCGTCGTACGTCACGGGCGCGGTGCTGGACGCCCATGGCGGCTACAACGCCTGAGCCCGGTCGCGGCGCTCGAACGACAGGGCCGCCGGCCCGGTCGGCGGAATCGAGCCGGACACCCCTGCCCGCCGGGCCCACAACCAGATTTCGCCACCTCCGTACGGGCGCTGCGGCATATACCGGCACGGCCGATCACTGCGCGGGGTATTGACGGGTACACGCTTAGTGGCTTCCATGGGCGCGGCCCTCGGCTCGGACGAGCGGGGCGCCCGGAGCGGGATGCTCCGGGCGCCCCGCGAAGCGTCACCCCGGGTGCCACCCCTCACCACCTCCACACACCCGACCTACCGACTCTCTCAATTGGGAGCGCTCCCAAAGGCTCCTCCCCGCACCGGTTTCGAGAGGACCCCATGAGACATCCGCCCGCCCGCCGCCTGAGAAAACTCGTGATCGCCTTCCTGGCGACCCTCGCCATCGCCCTCGTGCCGCTGCTCGCCGTCCCCGCGCAGGCGGATCCCGTCCGAGCCGGTGCACAGGCGGCGTCCGCCGGCTCCGGGTACTGGCACACCAGTGGCCGCCGCATCCTCGACGCGCAGAACCAGCCGGTGCGGATGGCGGGGATCAACTGGTTCGGCTTCGAGACCGCCAACTACGTCCCGCACGGTCTCTGGTCCCGCGACTACAAGTCCATGCTCGACCAGATGAAGACGCTCGGGTACAACACCGTCCGCATGCCCTACAGCGACGACATCTTCAAGGGCACCATCCCCGCCGGAATCAGCTACGCGAACGGTCTCAACACCGACCTGGAGGGTCTCAACTCCCTCCAGGTCATGGACAGGATCGTCGACTACGCGGGCTCCGTCGGCCTCAAGATCGTCCTCGACCGGCACCGCCCGGACTCCTCCGCGCAGTCGGCCCTCTGGTACACCTCCTCGGTCCCCGAGACCACGTGGATCACCAACCTCAAGGCGCTCGCCGCCCGGTACAAGGGCAACACCGCCGTGGTCGGTATCGACCTGCACAACGAGCCGCACGATCCGGCCTGTTGGGGATGCGGGGACACGAGCGTCGACTGGCGGCTCGCCGCCGAGCGGGGCGGCAACGCCGTCCTGTCCGTCAACCCGGACCTGCTGATCTTCGTGGAAGGCGTGCAGACCGTGAACGGCCGGTCCACCTGGTGGGGCGGCAACCTCTCCGGTGTGGCCGCCGCCCCCGTCCGCCTCGCCGTGGCGGACCGCCTCGTCTACTCGGCCCACGACTACGCCACGAGCGTGGCCCAGCAACCCTGGTTCGACGACCCGTCGTTCCCGGCGAACATGCCGGGTATCTGGGACCGGAACTGGGGTTACATCTTCAAGCAGAACATCGCTCCCGTATGGCTGGGGGAATTCGGCACCACCCTGCAGTCGACCACCGACCAGAAGTGGCTCGCCGCCCTGGTCGACTACCTCCGCCCCACAGGGACCTACGGGGCGGACAGCATGAGCTGGACCTTCTGGTCGTGGAACCCCAACTCGGGTGACACGGGCGGCATCCTCAAGGACGACTGGCAGACCGTGGACACCGTCAAGGACGGCTACCTGGCCTCCATCAAGGCGCCCGGGTTCGCCGGGGGCGGCGGAGACGGGGGCGACAGCACGCCGCCCTCGACACCCGCAGGTGTGCGGGTGACCGGCACGACCTCCACGAGTGTCTCGCTGTCCTGGTCACCCTCCACCGACAACACCGCGGTCACCGCCTACGACGTCTACCGGGGCACCGGCAAGGTCGGCTCGGCGACCGGCACGACCTTCACCGACACCGGCCTCACCGCCGCGACCCGCTACGAGTACACCGTGCGGGCGCGCGACGCCGCCGGAAACGCCTCCCCCGCCTCGGAGCCGGTCGCCGCGACGACCTCCGGTTCGGGCGGCGGATCGTCGGGCTGCACAGCCGCCTACAAGGTGAGCAGCGACTGGGGCAGCGGCTTCAACGCCGACGTCACCGTCACCAACACCGGCACCTCGGCGACGACGTCGTGGCAGGTCACCTGGGACTGGCCGGGCAGCCAGACCATCGCCCAGATGTGGAACGCCGCCTACACCCAGACCGGCAAGGCGGTGACGGTCCGCAACGCCGCTCACAACGGGGCCCTGGCCGCCGGGGCGACGGCCTCGTTCGGCTTCGGCGCGGCGCCGGGCGGCGCGGGGACACCGACACTGGTCTGCCACGCGAGTTGACACCCGCCCACCTGTGCCCGCAGGTGTCCCCCTCGGACATCTGCGGGCGCTGCCTGGGTCCGAAGCACGACGTCGTCATCAGCGGTCGGGCCCTCAGGGCGTGAGGAGGGTTTTGCCGATGGTGGTGCGTTCCTCGAAGGCCCGGTGCGCCGCGGCGGCCTCCGACAGCGGCAGGACGGCACCGATGATCGGCTTGAGCGCGCCCTGGGAGGCCAGGGCGAATGCCTCGTCGCGCAGGCGGCTCTGTTGGTCCGCTGCCAGGGCCACGGAGGCGAGTCCGGTCACGCAGACGCCTCGGTGAAACACCGCGAGCGGGTCGAAGCGCGGCGCCTGCCCGCTGGTCATGCCGTAGACGACCATGCGGCCCGTGCCCGGGGTCAGCAGGTCGAACGCGGCCTCCGACACCGCGCCGCCCGTGGTCTCCAGGACCACCCGCACGCTGCCGCCCGCCGCATCGCGTACGTGTCGGTCCCAGTCCGGCGCGGTGTAGTCGATCACTGTGTGTGCGCCGAGCCGCTTGGCCGCGGCCAGTTTCCTCTCACCCCGGGCGACGCCGATCACAGTGGCGCCGGCACGCCTGGCCAACTGCACCAGGAGGCTGCCGACGCCGCCCGCGGCGGCTTCGACCAGTACGGTGTCGCCCGCTCGCAGTGCGGCGGCCCGCACCACTCCGACCGCGGTCGAACCCTGACCCAGCAGGGCCAGAGCCTGGTGGTCGTCGAGGGCGTCGGGGCAGGGCAGGGCCGCGGCGGCGGACACCACCGCCATCTCGGCGTAACCGCCACCGGAAGTGGCGCTCACCACCCGCCTGCCGACCATCGCGGGATCGACGCCGGGCCCGACCTCCGCCACCGTGCCCGCCACCTCGAAGCCGGGCGAGAACGGCATCGGCAGGTCGGGAAGAGCGGTCTGCCGCATCAGCCCCGCCCGTATCTGGACATCGGCGAACCCGATGCCCGCGGCGGTGACCCGGACCAGCAGGTGCCCGGCACCCGCCCGCGGAACGGGTACGTCGTCGACGCGTAGTACGGCGGGTGATCCGTAGTCATGGAATCGGACAGCACGCATGTTTCCCTCGCATCAATGGTCCGGAGAGGCAGCGGACGATTGCGCCGCCGACGCGAAGGTAGGGCAGGACATAATCGTTACTTCAAAGGTATCTGGCTACCTCGGGGGTACTGGTGCGACCGCTCGATCCCGACATGTTCCATCCGGCCTGTCCGAGCAGAGCAATGCCGATCCGGGTCGGCGACAAATGGTCCGCCATGGTGATCCTGTGTCTGGAGCAGGGGCCACGACGCTTCTCCGAGCTGCGGGTCCCCCTGCGTGCCGCCACTCCGAAGGTGCTCACGCAGACCCTGCGAGCGCTGGAACGCGACGGGCTGCTCACCCGTACCGTCTACGCCGAGGTCCCCGCGCGAGTGGAGTACGAACTGACCGCGCTGGGCCGCACCCTGCTCGAAGTCATCGCGGCCGGCCGACGCTGGGCGGAGGACCACATGCCCGACCTGCTGGCAGCCCGCGAAGCGTACGAGAACCACCACTCCGGCACGGGCTGACAGAACTCGCGGGCCACGGCACGACGGCGGTGCGCCGGCCGACCGGCATCCGCTTCAGCTCATCGGCTCAGCGGTACGTCGAGGCGGGCGCGGCGGTGGCTGAACGTGGCGATCGAGTGCGGGCCGTGGTAGTTGCCCATGCCGCTCTCGCCGACGCCGCCGAACGGCAGCTCGGGCACGCGGAGATGGGCCATCGGGAGGCCGAAGCCGAGCCCGCCCGAGGAGGTCTCCGAGACGAGGCGCTGACGGGTGGTCTCGTTCTCGGTGAAGCCGTAGAGGGCCAGCGGCTTGTCACGGTCGTTGATGAAGGCGATGGCCTCGTCCAGGTCCGCGACCTCCACGATGGGCAGGACCGGGCCGAAGATCTCCTCCCGCATCACGGGGTCGTCGCCCTTGACCCCGGTCAGTACGGTCGGCGCGATGTACACGTCGTCGCGGTCGGTCTGCCCGCCGAACGCGGTGGTCCCGGAGTCGAGCAGTGCGGCGACGCGATCGAAGTGGCGCTGGTTCACCATGCGTCCGTACGCGGGCGAGGACTGCGGGTCCGGGCCGAACAGGTTCCGCACCGCCTCCGCGAGGGCGCTCGCCAGGGCGCGGGCGGTGGCCGGGTCGGTGAGGACGTAATCGGGCGCCACGCAGGTCTGCCCGGAGTTGCGGAACTTGGTGTCGGCGAGGCGGGCGGCCACCGCGGCGACGTCCGTGTCCCGGTCCACGAACACGGGCGACTTGCCGCCCAGTTCCAGCGTGACGGGCGTGAGGTGCTCGGCGGCGGCCCGCATCACGATGCGGCCGACCGTGCCGTTGCCGGTGTAGAAGATGTGGTCGAAGCGCTGGGCGAGCAGCTCGGTGGTGCGCGGCACGTCGCCCTCGACGACGGCGACCGCCTCCTGGTCGAGGTACTGCGGCAGAAGGCGGGCCATCAGCGCCGACGTGGCCGGGGCGACCTCGCTCGGCTTGAGGACGACGGCGTTGCCCGCCGCGAGCGCGCCCGCGACCGGCACGAGGGAGAGCTGGACGGGGTAGTTCCAGGGGGCGATGACCAGGACGGTGCCCAGCGGCTCGTACAGGGTGGCGGCCGTGGACCCCTCGGGCAGTCCGGCCAGCGCGGCCTTGTCCAGGGGCTGCGGCTCCAGCCACGTCTTGAGGTGGGCCAGCGTGTGGTCGATCTCCCGCACGGGGAAGTCGACCTCGGCGGCGGATGCCTCGGGGCGGGGCTTGCGCAGATCGCTGTAGAGCGCGTCCGTGACGGCGTCGCGGTTCTCGGTGAGCAGCGCGCGCAGCCGGGTGAGCTGCTCCTCGCGCCAGGCCAGCGGCCGGGTACGGCCGGTGGCGAACGTGGCGCGAAGTCGGGCGACGAGCCCCGGAATGTCCTCGGTGGGGTTGATGGGATTGGTGGTGACGGTGGTGCTCATCGGGCTGTTCCTTCGATGGTGGGGGGTGCGGGTGGGGCGGTGCGGCCGGTGCCGAGCAGACCCGCGGCGAGGGCGGTGGTGGCCGGGCGCAGCAGTGCGCGGGCGCCGGGCACGGACTCGAGGCCGACGACGAGTGCGACGCAGATGTCCGCGGCCTGCCGCGGCTCCACGCCCTCGACGGTGCCCTCCGCGGCGAACAGGGCCGTCAGAAGGTCTCGCAGGTCGGTGGTGAACGACGTACAGATGGTGCCGAAGAGGCGGGCTCTGGCGTCGAGGAGTTCGGCGGCGTGCGGGGAGTCCTGGCTGAGGCGCAGGACCAGGTCGAGCTTGGCGGCCAGGATGCCGTACAGCCGTACCTCGGCGGGTGCGTCGGCCTCGGCCGCCGCCCCGGCCCGGCGGAGCGCCTGCTCATGCAGGCGTCCGGCGAGCCGGCGGAACGCGTCGTCCTTGTTGCGGACGTACTGGTAGACCGCTGACCGGGACACGCCCATGGACGCGGCGATGTCGTCCATCGTGGTGCGCCGTACGCCGTACCGCCTCAGGCAGTCGTACGCGGCGTCGAGGACCTCGTCGAGCCGGTCGGTGGCCATCGCTCAGGCCAGCTTCTTCAGCAGCTCGGCGGCGAGCGGGGCGGAGGACGCGGGGTTCTGGCCGGTGACGAGGTTGCGGTCGACGACCACCTTCGGCGCCCAGGGCTCGCCCTCCTGGAAGTCGGCGCCGATCTCGACGAGGCGGTCCTGGAGCAGCCACTTGGCCTTGTCGGCGAGGCCCGCCTGCGTCTCCTCGGCGTTGGTGAAGCCGGTCAGGCGGTAGCCGGTGAAGGCGTTGGAGCCGTCGTCCTTGGTGGCGGCGAGCAGGGCGGCCGGGGCGTGGCAGACGACACCGAGCGGCATGCCGCTCTCCAGGGCCGTGGTGAGGAGCTTGCCGGAGTCGGCGTCGACGGCGAGGTCCTCCATGGGGCCGTGTCCGCCGGGGTAGAAGACGGCGACGTAGTCGGCGAGGTCCACCTCGGCGAGGTCGAGGGGGTGCTTGAGCTCGGTGAAGGCGTCGAGTGCGGCGGCCACCTCGTCGGCGGCTTCCTGCCCGCCGTTCGCCTCGGGGGCGAGCGAGCCGCGGTCGACGGTGGGCACCACGCCGCCGGGGGTGGCGACGACGATCTCGTGGCCCGCGGCCTTGAACGCCTTGTACGGGGCGACGGCCTCCTCGGCCCAGAAGCCGGTCGGGTGCTTGCTGCCGTCCGCCAGCGTCCACTGGTCGGCGCCGGTGACTACGAAAAGGATCTTCGACATGTGTGCTCTCCGATGAGACCGATAGGCGGAATGTGGGCGAGGGGGGTGATCCCTCGCCTTCTACTCCCCGGCTTTCTGACGTTCCGCGCACAGAATGTCAGTGCGGAGATATCACGAGTGTAGACCCATCGGACATAGGTATCCAATGGGGCCAGGGATGGGATACGGGTATCCATCGGCTGCGCCCAACTGATGACCCACGGGCCCCAGAGCAGGCCGAGAATCAGGGACGGCAACGCGACGGCGGCAACAAACGTCCCGGTGAAGCTGCGGCGCAGGGACTCATGCGGGGCGGGGAGTACCGCCTCGGGATCGGGCGCAGGGGGCCGCCTCGGCGCTTCCGACCCGCGCCAGGCCACGCACATCGAGGATCACCGGCGTGGTGACGCACAGCGCCACGCCGCCTCGACCACCGTTATCAGCCGATGGTGTACGTACCGGACCACGGCTTCCCCGTTCGCCCGGTGTGCGCGGAACCGTGACCTCAACCGACGTGGAGCAGGTGTGCCATCGAGGCTCCTACGACGGTAGGCGGCCGGGCGCCCGGCGCCGAGGTGCCGCAGCCAGGCATACCCACCCCAACACCGCCCCCACCCCGTACCAAAAGAGGTCGGGCGCGTTGAAGGTGGCCCCGAGGAGCGGTTGCAGCGTCCTCGGGATTCCCGCGATCTGGAGGAGTTCGACGGCCCAACTGAAAACCGACGCGATACCCGCGACGGCGACGGGCCGCAGCCGCGGGGCCATCACGGCGACGACAGCGCACACCAACACCGTGTAGAGGGCGTCCCCGGCGTACTTGGCGAAGGCGCCGTCGGACGACGACCGTATGCCGAGACCTGCCGCGACGGTCACCACCGCCATACCTGTAGCCCAGCCCCGTCCACTCATCACCGTCACCTTACGTGTGACCGATGCCGGGCTTCCGGGCCGCGGTTGTCCGTGAATCATCCCGGAATTGTCCGTGATCGGTAACGGACGCATCCCGTGGCGCATATGGCTCGTCAGTACGGGTGGTCGCGAGGTGACCGGGGATCGGCGAGCAACTGCGCGAATGGGGTGGACATGGCACGGCACAGCGGTGGGGCGGGCTGGTACGGCAAGGTCGTCGGGGCGGCGCTCGGGGTGACATTGCTCGCGACGGGTGCCTCGGTGTGGACTGCGCAGGCCGGAGCCGTGAACAGTTCGTCCCCCAAGGCCGGCGCGCCGACCGCGCACAACAGTGACGTCAAGCGGGTCGCGGCGACCATCGCCCACGCCTCGCAGGCAGGGGCACGCGGCATCAACCTCACCATCGACGACGGCCCGGACCCGGTGTGGACCCCCCAAGTGCTGGACGTTTTGCGGGAGTTCGGGGTGAAGGCCACGTTCTGCATGGTGGGGACGCAGGCGCAGGCACACTCGGACCTCGTGAAGAAGGTGGTCGCGGCCGGGCACCGGTTGTGCGACCACTCGGTGTCGCACGACACCGCCATGGACAAGGCCTCGGAGACCTACCAGTCGAAGCAGATACTCGACGCCGAACGCATGATCACCAAAGCGTCCGGCGGTGTGCGCCCGATGTACTACCGCGCGCCCGGCGGGGCCTTCACCCCCTACAGCCGCAACCTCGCCGCCTCCCGTGGGATGCGCCCGCTCGGCTGGAACGTGGACACCAAGGACTTCGAACGCCCCGGTACGGACGCCATCGTCACCACCGTCGAGCAGGAACTGCCCAACGGGCCGACGCTCTTGTTCCACGACGCGGGCGGGGACCGTACCCAGACCGTCGAGGCGTTGCGCCGGCTCCTTCCCCGGCTCAAGGAGCAGGGGTACACCTTCGGTTTCCCGGTGCGCTGAGCCGGGCCCCGCTCCGGTACGTCGCCCTCGGTCCTCCCCGCCTGACGGGGCGCCTCATGAGCGCTCCGCACCGCCCCTGGGGTGCTGGTTCAGTACGGCCGTGAACGCCGCCATCGCCGCTGCGGCCAGCGCGAAGCAGCCGCAGACGAAGCTCGCGGAGTCCACCCATGGGGTGGTCTCGCCGAACAGCGTGACCGAGAACCGGCACCCGGCGCCGAAGGCACCCGAGCCCGCGGCGAGCAGCCACGTACCCGGGGTGAAGGCCCTCCAGGCGGCGCCCTCGGCCACCGACCGCGCGATACGCAGGACGACACGCACGGCGAGCACCACACACACGACGGGAGAGACGACGGCCACGCCCAGCGCGAGCAGCACGGGCACGAGCCAGAGGCCGACGTCTTCAGAGGAAAGGATCATGGCGGCATGACTACTCGCGCCCGGAAAAGGTTGCCCGTGTCCGACCGGTGATCCGGGATGAGATCCCTCCAGCGGATACTCCGCACGCTCACTCTTCCCCCGCGATCGTGAACCGCCCCGGCGGCCGGCGCCTCGCACACCGTCAAGTCCGTGGTCGCGCCCACTGCCAGGCCCGACCCGCACAGCCGGTCGCCTTGTTGGCGCAGGTCGAGGGAGAAGTGCGTGGTGTCGCCCTCTTGTTTGAGGCGATCGGGGTCGTCGGCGGTGTCTCGCCCGGGGCCAGGCTCATCTTGTCCACCGGACGTCCGGTCGGCCGTCGGTTCGTCCTCAATACGAGGACGTGGCGGTGGCGGTGGCGTCGAGGCAGCGCTTCAACTGAACGTGCGTCGGTATGTCCGCGGGCTGACCCCGGTGGTGCGTTTGAAGCGGTCCCGGAAGGCGGTGGGTGAGCCGAAGCCGACCTGGCTGCCGATGCGTTCGACGGAGTGCCCCGTGGTTTCGAGGAGGTGCTGGGCCTGGCGGATGCGGGCTCGGTGGAGCCATTGGAGCGGGGTGGTGCCGGTCTGGTCGCTGAAGCGCCGGATCAGGGTTCGGGTGCTGGTCCCGGCCTGCTTCGCGATGTCGGCGAGGGTGAGGTCGCGGGCCAGGTTCTCCCGTAGCCAGTCGAGCAGCGTCTCCAGCTCACGGCCGTGCGGTGTGGGGGCATGGTCGTAGACGATGAACTGCGCCTGACCGCCCTCCCGTTCGAGGGGCATCACCGACAGGCGGGCGGCGTCGGCGGCGACGGCCGAGCCGTAGTCGCGGCGGATCATGTGGAGGCACAGGTCCAGGCCCGCGGCCGCACCGGCGGAGGTGAGGAACTGGCCGTTGTCGACGTAGAGGACATCCGGGTCGACGTCGATGTCTGGGTAGGTGGCGGCGAGCAGCCCGGCCGCGCTCCAGTGGGTCGTGGCGCGCAGTCCGTCGAGGAGTCTGGTTGCGGCCAGGGGGAAGGTGCCCGCGCAGATGGAGGCGATGCGGGTGCCGTCGGCAGCGGCCGACCGCAGGGCGCCACGCACGGCGGGAGGGAGCGGGGCGGTGACGTCGGCGACGCCCGGCACGATGATCGTGTCCGCGTCCGGCAGGCTCTCAAGCCCCCAGGGGGCGCGCAGGGTGAAGGCTCCGGCGTCGATCTCGTCGCGCTCGGCGCACACGCGGACCTGGTAGCCGGGCCGGCCGTCGGGCAGGCGGGTCCGGGAGAAGACCTCGATCGGGGTGGACAGGTCGAACGGGATCACCTGGTCCAGTGCGAGAACGGCGACGGTGTGCATGGCCAGAATCTACCTCTCCACCGCTCCGATGCTCAGCCCCGGGATTTCGTCCGGCGTGCTGTCGCCGCAGGCCCGAGGCTTCCGACGGGCCTTGGCGTTATCCCGTTGAAAGCTGGCACTAGTGCCACTGGGCGATCTTGGTGGGAGCCGGTTGACTGCGGAGTGTCCGTTGGAGAGCGCCCGCCCACGAAGGAACACCCATGCACATCCAGGTTGTCCTGTTCGACGGCTTCGACCCGCTCGATGCCGTCGCTCCTTATGAGGTCCTGTACGCCGGCGGCTCGGCGTCGGGCGGTGCGGTGAGCGTCGAGCTGGTCTCCGCGGAGGGCCCGCGCGACGTGCCCAGCGGGACCGGCGGAATGACACTGCGTGCCACCGGCGCTGTCGACCTGGAACGCGCCGACGTGCTTCTGCTCCCCGGCGCCTCCGGCCGCGTGGGCGGACCCGACGACGTTCCGGAGGAAGGGGTCGGTCCCGGCGCGGGGCAGCGGGACGAGTCCGTACCGGTGTTGCTGGGCCGCACACTGACCACCCGGCTCCCCGCACTCCTGGAACAGGCGATGAACGACCCGGGCATCACGGTCGCCACCGTCTGCGGGGGCTCGCTCGTCCTGGCCATGGCGGGCCTGCTGGAAGGACGCCACGCCACCACCCACCACCTGGGCCTCGCCATGCTGGACGCCACCGGCGCCCACGTGGTCCGCGCCCGCGTCGTGGACGACGGGGACCTGATCACGGGCGCCGCCGTCACCTCCGGACTGGACGTGGGCCTGTATCTGCTGGAACGCGAAGTGGGTCCCCGTGTCGCGCACGCCGTCGAGGAACTCTTCGCCCACGAGCGGCGCGGCACCGTCTGGCGCGCCCAAGGTCCGACGCCCACCGCCCTCTGAACCCGCGGCCCTTCGCGGGCCTGTGGCTCACCACCCCTCCTTGCACAGTCAGGAAATACATCAGCATGTCCGTCGAAGGCACCTGGAACCTGTCCGTCTCCACCCCCATCGGCACGACCGAGGCCGTGGTCGAACTCCGCGAGCGGCACGGCAATCTGACCGGCACCGCCCACGGGGCCGGTGAGGTCGTTCCCCTCAGCGACATCGTCCTCAACGGTGACCGGCTCACCTGGAAGCAGGCCATCACCAAGCCCGTACGGCTGAACCTGGCGTTCGACGTGACGGTCGACGGCGACACCCTCCGGGGCACCTCCAAGGCCGGCCGCCTTCCGGCCTCGAAGGTCACCGGCGAGCGCCGGGCCGCCGCGGAGCGCCGGGCATGACCAAGGTGCTTCTGTCCCTCCACGTCCTGGCCGCCATCATCGCCGTCGGCCCGGTCACCGTCGCCGCGAGCATGTTCCCCGCGACACTGCGCCGCGCCCTCGGTGCCGACCACAGCGACGGCGACGCCCGAACGACCCTGCGGACACTGCACCGCATCTGCCGGGTCTACGCGGGCGTCGGCATCGCCGTTCCCCTCTTCGGCCTCGCCACGGCCGGCAGCCTCGGCGTCCTCGGCGATACCTGGCTGATCCTCTCGATCCTGCTGACTGCGACCGCCGCCGGTGTCCTTGCCCTGCTGATCCTGCCCGCTCAGGACCGTGCGCTGACCGCGGCGGCGGGCCCCGTCGCGCCGTCGCCTGCGCCGTCTCCCCCACCGGGGCGTCTCGCCATGCTGACCGGCGTCTTCAACCTGCTGTGGGCCACGGTCACCGTCCTCATGATCATCCGTCCCGGCTCCACCACGGGGGTGTGACCGTGCGTCCACGACCGCCGCGCCTTCTGCGTACCGCCGCTCACGCCGAGCTGATCTCGCTGATCGTCCTGCTGGCCAACCTGTTCACCGTCCACCTCAAGCCCGTCTCCTCCCTGATGGGCCCGACCCACGGTTGTGCCTACCTGTTCGTCGTCGTCGCGACCTGGCGGCTTCAGGGGGCCACCGCCGTCGCCAAAGCCCTGTCCGTCGTCCCGGGAGCCGGCGGGCTGCTCGCGCTGCGGCGGCTCGACCCGGCTGCCGTAGTACGTTCAACGCCCGTCCGGAAGCAGGAAGGTGCGGCGCTCCTGGGCGGTGAGTTCCCGGAAGACTCCTCTGCGGGCGCGGCCGAGCAGGCTCTGGACGTCATGATCGGCCAGCGTCCACACGCGGACCGTCCGGTCGTGGGAGGCGGTGGCCAGGCGGGTGCCGTCCGGGTGCCAGGCCAGGCCGTTCACCCAGTCGGCGTGGAAGCCGAGTACGGCGGCCTGGACACCGGTGCCGGGGTCCCAGAGCCGCACCGTGTGGTCCCGGGAGACGGACGCGATCCTGGTCCCGTCGGGTGACCAGGCCAGGTTCTGGACCCGGTCCTCGTGACCGGTCAGGACAGCGAGTTCGGCGCCCTCCAACGGGTTCCACAGGCGGATCGTGCGGTCACGGGAGCAGGTGGCGAGGCGTCGGCCGTCGGGCGACCAGTGGACCTTCCACACATAGTCCAGGTGCCCGCGCAGAGTGGTGACGGCGGTGCCGTCGGTGGTGTCCCAGACGACGGCGGTGCGGTCGGTGCTGGATGTCGCGAGGTAGCGGCTCTCCGGTGACCAGGCCGTACCGGCGACCCAGTCCCGGTGCCCCCGCAGGAGGTGGACGGTCGCACCGGTGACGGCGTCCCAGACGCGGGCCGTGCCGTCGCGGGAGCCAGTGGCTATGCGTGTGCCGTCGGGGGACCACGAGACGTGGGACAGTTCCTCCGTGTGTCCCGTCAGGGCGAGGGTGTCGCCGCCGTCCGTCCGCCGCACCACCGCGGTCCCGTCGCGCAGGGCGATGACCAGGCGGTCGCCGTCAGGGGACCAGGCCACGTCGGTCACTCCGTCGGCGGGCCAACCGCCGGTCGTGCGGCCGGTGGTGACGTTCCGGATGCGCACGGAACCGTCCTCGGAGGCGGTCGCGACGTGCGTCCCGTCGGGCGACCAGACCACGCGGAGGACGGCGGCGTCGTGGACGGCGAGGACATGGGTGGGTTCGGTGACGTCCCAGACCGCGGCCGTGCGGTCGCGGGAGGCTGTGGCCACCTGCCGGCCGTCGGGGGACCAGGAGATGCTGTAGAGGGTGTCGACATGGCCGATGAGCCGGATCTCGCCCTCTGGTCTGGCTGACCCGCCTCCCGTGTCCGCCAGATTCCACACGTGGGCCGTGCGGTCCGCGTCGCCACCGGCGAGACGTGTGCTGTCCGGGGACCAGGCGAGGGAGTTGATGACCTCCGCACGGTGTTCCCAGACCGTCTCCCAGTTGCCGGTGTCCCGGACACGTAGAGTCCCGTCGTCGCAGGCCGAGGCGAGCCGATGACCGTCCGGGGACCACTGGACCGACTCGATGTTGCCCTGCTGGTCGGTGAGTTCGGCGACGACGGCTCCGGTGGCCACCGACCAGACCCGGACCACGCCGTCCTCACCGCCGGCGGCCACGTGTGACCCGTCGGGCGACCAGGTGACGCTCCAGACCATGCGCCGGTGCCCGCGCAGCACCGCGCACGCGGCGTAGGTGTCGGCGTCCCAGAGCCGCACGGCGCAGTCGCTGCCGGTGGACGCGAGGTGTCTGCCGTCGGGTGACCAGGCCACGGCGCCGACGCCTTCCTCGCGCCCGCCGGTCGCCGCATCGTGGCGAAGGACAGCCGACTCGGTCCAGGTGTCCGTGGACCGGACGCGGACCGTGCCGTCCCGGCAGGCAGCCGCCAGTTCGCGGCCGTCGGGCGACCAGGCCACGCCGTACATCTCCGCGCCGTCTCCGGTGAGCACGGTCGGCCGGTCGTCACGGTCCGGCCGCCACACGCGGACGGTGCCGTCGTCGCTCGACACCGCGAGTTGCCGCCCGTCCGGTGACCAGGCCACCCCTGAGGTCCCTCTTTCGAAGCCGCGCAGCACCGCTCGCAGGCGCACCGCCCCCAGGGCCGTGTGCAGAGCCTGGACCGCTCCGGAGGTGGCCGCGCACTCCTCGACCGCCGCCAGAACGGCGAGGACCGCGGCTTCCGGCTCCCTGTCGAGACGTTCGAGGGCCCGGACGGCGACCGCGTCCGCGACACGTCGCAGCGTGGTGCGGTCGGCCCGCAGCGAGCGGTCCACGAACGCGTCGATCAGGGGCGTCGTGCCGATCGTCCGGGCGGACTCCGCCCTCCACCGCCGGGCGACGGACAGCCGCTCACCGGCGAGGAGATACCCGTCCTGACGCCCCGCCCGGTCCCAGTCCTGAGCCCAGCGCTCCACCTCGGTACGGCGTCGCAACTCCTCGGCGCGGGCGACGACGGCTTGGCGCAGCGGAGCCCACTGGCGGAACAACGCTTCGTGGGCCACGTCCAGGATGTCGCCGTCGCTGGTGAGCAGGCGTCCGGCGACGAAGGCGTCGGCGATCTCCCGCTCCTGCGCGGTGAGGTCGCCGCGGTGGACCCGCCGGCGGGTGGCCTCGTTGTGCTCGACGGTGACGAACCGCAACAGTGTCTCGATCACGGGCGCCGACGCGAGCTCGGCGGTGATCCGGTCGGCTTGTTCGGTCAGGGCTCCGGCGACACCGCCGAGCGTGCGGTACGCCTCCTCGCTCACGGTCCCGCCGCTTCCTCCGGCGCGCCGGTACAGCTCTTGGAGGGTGTAGGCGAGCAGCGGCAACGCGTCGCCCCCGCCGCACTCGTCGACCATGCGGGCCACGACGCCCGGCGCGAAGGTCAGCCCGGCCTGCTCGGCGGGCCGTTCGATGACCTCGTGCAGCGCGTCCCGGCCGAGCGCGCCGACGAGGGTCGGCTCGCGCACCAACTCGGCGAACCCGGACTCCAGGAAGTCGGTGAGGAAGTCGGAGCGCAAGGTGGCCACCATCCACAGCCGCGGCTCGCGGCGCAGTGCGTCGCGTACGGCGTCCAGGAACGCCTCGCGCTCCTGGCGGCCGCACAGCGTGAACAGCTCCTCCAGTTGGTCGACCACCACCAGGGCCGGTCCTTCGCCGGGCAGGGCGGACAGCCGCTGCCCGAGGGTGCCGACCGGATCGGTGCCGGGCGAGAACGGCGCCGCGACCGTCCAGCGGCTCCGGCGCCGGGCCAGCGCCGGCAGCAGTCCGGCGCGTACCAGTGACGACTTGCCGCTGCCCGAGGGCCCGACCACGGTGACGAACCGCCGTGCCCGCCCCGGCACGGCCGGGTGGAGCCGCCCGACCAGCTCGGCGATCTCCTGGTCCCGGCCGAAGAAGACGGCCGCGTCGTCCTCCCCGAACGCTTCGAGCCCCGGGTAGGGCGGTTGGGCCCGGTTCCACTCGCGACGTACCGGAGTCGGCCGGTCGAGGAAGTGCAACGCGATCTGGCCTCCGACGAGCAGCACCAGGGCGACACCGACCAGCGGCACCGACCAGTCCCGCAACAGCCGCAGCACCAGCGGCGCGTGGTCCGTCCCGGTCGCGTAGTTGGTGGCAATACCCAGCAGGGCGCCGACAAGCATGAGTGATACGTCGGCCACGAGCTTCAGCGGGCGTCGATCCATGGATCGACAACCTATCCGGCGGAGTCGGCCGGCCCCACCCGGTTTCGTCACCAGGTCGACAAGGCCTGGAGCCCGGCATGTAGTGCGTGGGCACCAGGACTTCCACGCGGCTGGTCCGGGTGCACCAGCGGAAGACGGCTGCGGTGGACGATGCCCGGCGGGGCGCCGGGGGGAAGTGTGGGAGGTGCGCACATCGACCCCGCGCACGCATCCGTTCACGCAACATCCCCTCCCGCAACGGCGTCTGGAGTGATCAACAGGTGGCGACTCTCTACCGGATCAGATGGTGGGCGTTTCGGCGCCGTCGCCTCGCGTGCGGCCCGGGGCCGGGGGCCCTGGTGTCGGCCGTCACCGCTGCCGCTCTATGGCCGGGCGTCCTGGCGCTCCTCCACCGACGGGCCTGGTGGCTGCCCCGTATCCTGAACCGCGTGCTGCCGAAGGCCGAAGGTGGATATCGAGGGTGCGGCCCTGAACGGGCCTGCTCCGCCCTCCATGACCGCGCCGGACGCAGCGGCGCGACGCCTTCCCGCCGGACGGGATCGAGCCGGTCATGACGAACACGGGTACCGCCGACCTCCGGTCACGCCGCTGGTGGTGGCGTGAGGCAGCGATCACCGCGACGGCGTTCGCGCTCTGCCTGCTGGGCGGTGTGGTGCAGGTCGACGACACCTTCTCGCCGCCTCCCCCGGCCGCCTACGTCATCGCCGTGGTGTCCTGCGCCGTGCTGCCGGTGCGGCGCCGGACCCCCCTGGCCGCCCTGGTGGCCACGACCGCGAGCGGCGTACTGGTGCAGCCGGTAGGGCTCCTGCTCAGTCCACTCATCGTGGCCCCCGCCGTGATCGCCGCCTACTCCTGCTCCCGTGGCGCCCGTTCCGAACGGCTTGCGGCGGGCGCGGTGGCGGTCGCCTCCGCGGTGCTGCTGGTCGCCGCCGTCCCTACGTCCGGGGGGCTGTCGTGGCAGGACGCGAGCAGGATGGGAGCGGTGGCGGCGTTCCCGCTGATGGCGGGCGTGCTGGGGCACTCGGTGCGGAACCGGCGGGCCTACCTCGCGGCGGTGGAGGAGCGGGCCCGGCGGGCCGAGACCAGTCGGGACAGTGAGGCGCGGAGGAGGGTGGCGGAGGAACGGGTGCGTATCGCACGGGAGTTGCACGACCTGGTGGCCCACCAGATCACCCTGGCCAACGCACAGGCCACGGTCGCCGCGCATCTCTTCGACACCCGCCCGGAGCAGGCCCGCACGAGTCTGCGAGAGCTGGTCGAGACAACCGGTCACGCACTCGACGAACTGCGGGCCACGGTCGGCCTGTTGCGTCAGAGCGGCGACGCGGCCACGTCCGCGGAACCGGCACCCGGCCTCTCACGGCTTCCCGCGCTGCTCGACTCCTTCCACCGCGCGGGCCTGGATGTGACGATTCATCAGGAAGGCACGTCCCGGCCGCTGCCCCCGGGTGTCGACCTCACCGCCTACCGCATCGTCCAGGAGGCGTTGACCAACGTGACCAAGCACGCCGCTGCCGGAAGCGCCCTGGTGCGCCTCGTCTGGAACCGCGATCGCGTGACCATCACCGTCGCCGACGACGGAAGGGGCGACCGGACGGGAGTGGACGCTTCCCAGGCGCCGGGCAGGCCACCGGGATACGGACTGATCGGCATGCGTGAACGTGCCTCCGCCGTCGGGGGACGCCTCGACGCGGGCAACCGTCCGCAAGGCGGCTTCCAGGTCTCCGCGCAACTGCCCCTCCCACCGGCCAAGGAAAAGCCGCGAGGGGATGACGGCGCAGCAGGTGTCGAGGCCCGGACACCGGGCGGTACGCCGACGCGTGACACGGAAGGCGGGGATGCGCGGTGACGCTCCGGGTACTGCTCGCGGACGACCAAGCGCTGCTGCGCGGTGCCTTCCGCATGCTTCTCGAATCCGCCGACGACATCACCGTGGTCGGCGAGGCAGGCGACGGCAGGGAGGCGGTACGCCTCACCCGGGAGCTGCGCCCGGACGTGGTGATCATGGACATCCGGATGCCCGAGGTGGACGGCCTCACCGCCACGTCGGAGATCTGCGCGGACCCGGACCTGCGCGCCAGCCGCATCCTGATCCTCACCACGTACGAGACCGACGAGTACGTCGCCCAAGCGCTGCGCGCGGGGGCCGGGGGCTTCATCGGCAAGGGCATCGGGGCCGAGGAGCTGCTGGGCGCCGTGCGGACGATCGCCGACGGCGACACCCTGCTGTCCCCCGCCGCGACGCGTTCCCTGGTCGCCCGCTTCCTGGCCACACCGGATGTCGCCCCGCCGCACCACTCCGAACGGCTCGCGCTGCTCACCCCGCGCGAACGCGAGATGGTGGCGTTGGTCGCGACCGGCCTGTCCAACCAGGAGATCGCCGCGCACATGTTTCTCAGCCCCTTCACCGTCCGCGCCCATGTGCAGCGCGCCATGACGAAGCTGGAGGCCCGCGACCGGGCGCAACTCGTCGTCATCGCCTACCGGACGGGGCTCGCCCGAGCCGCCGCACCCGACAGCGGCACCGATCGTCCGTAGCGCGTTCCTCACTCACACCTGAACCGGCGGTCGACGCGCCCCTGTCACCGCGTCGGCCGAGCTGAGGCCCTTCGAGGTGCGCGACATCGAAGCGCGCGACCCACACCTGTGAACGAGCCACATCGCTGAAACACGTCCGCGCACGAACGTGTGACCAGAGACGACGTACCCAAAGACGAAAGGACGTCCATGTCCGCACCTGTAGTGTCCCCTGTCCGTATCGGGAGACTGTCGATCGGCGCCCTCGGCTTCCTGGCGCTCTCCCTCGGCACCCTCCAATCAGTGGTGGAGCCCGCATTACCTTTGCTGCAAAGCGAGTTGGGCGTCAGTCGCGGCGAGGGGGCGCTCATCGGCAATGCTCTCCTCGTCGCCGGTGCGGTCGTCGCACCCGTCGCGGGCACACTCGGCGACCGCTACGGCGGAAAGCGGGTGCTGGTCCGGCTGATGGCCCTGGTCGCGGCCGGCGGTCTGCTGGCCGCCCTGGCGCCGAACTTCCCCGTTCTGCTGCTCGGTCAGGTGGTCCAGGGCCTCATGGTGGGCGCGCTGCCCCTCTCCTTCATCCTGGTACGAAAGAACCTCCCGCCCAGGGAGTCACGGCTGGCGATAGGGCTGGTCATGGCGCTGTTCACGGGCGGCGGCATGGTGGGAACACTGTTCGCCGGGCCGATCGAGGAAGCACTGTCGTGGCGGTGGATGTTCGCGCTGCCGACCATCGTGATCATCGCGATGACGTCGGTCGTGACGCGGTTGCTGCCCCACGACCCGCCGATCCCGTCGGCCACGAGGATCGACTGGCCCGGCGCCCTTCTGCTGAGCGGCACACTGCTCGTGTTCATGCTCGGGCTCGTGCGGGTGACGGGCGCCGGCCTGCCGCCGTTCGCGATCGGTGCCCTCGTGACGGTCCTGGCCGTCCTCGTCGCCGGATGGGTCGCCGTCGAACGCCGGGCCGTCTCGCCGATGGTCGATCTGCGCATGCTGGCGAAGCCCGCGCTCTGGCACTCGTGCGTCCTCACCTTCGTCATCGTCACCAGCTTCGGGATGGTGGGCTTCCTGCTCCCGCAGATGTTCGCGATACCGGGCGCCGGACACGGCTTCGGACTCGACACCACCGACATCGGCCTGTTCCTGCTGCCGGGCGCCGTCGCGGGAGCCGCGAGCGATGCGGTCGGCGGCGTCGTGGCGCGGCGTCTCGGCCTGCGTGCCGTGCTCGTCGTGGGCGCCGTCGTCACCGTGACCACGATGATCGTCCTGGTGTCGCTGCACACCGCCGCATGGCAGCTCGCCCTCGCGAAGGTGCCGGCCGCGATCGCCGCGGGTGTCGCCGCGACGGCGCTGCTCACCCGCACCGCCGACGCCGTGGAGAGCGGCGACATCGGCATCGCCACCAGCCTGCTCGTGGTGACCCGCGTGATCGGCGTCGCCGTCGGCGCCCAAATCGCCGCCGCGATCCTCGACTCCGGAACCGACCCGGCGACGGGCCTGCCCAGCGAATCGGCCTTCGTCACGGGTTTCGCCGTCGCCGGTCTCGTCGCCGCCCTGTCCCTGCTCGTCGTCCGCTCCACGAAGAAGGGAATCCAGGCATGACACCTGTCGAACCGTTGAGGAACGTACGCACTCCCGAGAAGCGCAGGGTGCTGATCTCCGGAGCGGGCATCTCCGGTCCCGCGCTGGCGTATTGGCTGCATCGATCCGGATGGGCGGTCACTGTCGTGGAGAAGGCAGGCGCCCCGCGCGACGGCGGCTACCCGATCGACATCCGCGGCACCGCGGTCGAGGTGGTCCGGCGCATGGGAATCCTGCCGCGACTGCGGGAGGCGCACATCGACTCGCGTCGCTGCACGTTCCTCGACGCCGATGGCAGCGTCCTGGCCGCGGTCAGCCCGAGCGCTGTCGCCGGCAGCGTCGAGGGGCATGACCTGGAGGTGCGGCGCGGGGATCTGACCGCGTCCCTCTACGCGACGGTCCGCGACGACGTGGAATTCCTCTTCGACGACTGCGTCGACACCCTCGACCAGTCCGGACGAGGAGTCGACATCACGTTCCGCAGCGGCCGACAACGCACGTTCGACGTGGTGGTCGGCGCCGACGGCATGCACTCCGCCACCCGGGACCGGTCGTTCGGCCCCGAGAAGCAGTTCCACCGTCACCTCGGCTACTGCTTCGCCATCTTCACCATGCCCAACACCCTGGGGCTCTCCCGCGAACTCATGATGTGGAACACCCCGGGGAGGGCCGCGGCCCTCTACGCCGTCGGTGACACCGACGAGCTGCACGCCTTCCTGACCTTCCACCGGCCGACACCGCCGTTCGACACCCTGCGCACACCCGACGCCCAGCGGGATGTGGTCGCGACGACCTTCGCGGACGCGGGATGGGAGGTCCCCGGCATGATCGACGCCATGCACGACGCCGATGACCTGTTCTTCGACACCGCGGGTCAGATCCGCATGCCCCGCTGGTCCGACGGCCGCGTCGCGCTCGTCGGCGACGCCGCGTACGCACCCTCGTTCCTCACCGGGCAGGGATCGAGCCTGGCCCTCGTCGGCGGCTACATGCTCGCCCACGCCCTCGCCACGCACCGGGACCACACGACGGCCTTCACCGCCTACGAGCACGATGTCCGCCCATTCGTGTCCATGAACCAGGCACTGGTCGACAACGGTGCGGCCACGCTCTTCCCCGTCACGGCGCGAGCCCTGGAACAACGCGACACCATGCTGCGTACGTTGGTCACGATGCCCACCGCTCCGGCCCGGCCGGCGCACTCGGCACTCACCCTGCCCACCCCCGACCCGCTCCCATGACCGACGCCGAAGGAACCCCGGCCGCCGTACGGCCGGGGTTCCTCGACGCGGCAGGCCTCGGTCAGCAGACGCGAGCGTCTGTGCCGCGCATCGGCCGGGTCAGCGTTGCAGGGTCAGCAGACCCGGCCGCCACGGCAGTTTGTTGTAGTCGCCGCCCGCGTTGGGGTTCTTGCCCTGGTAGAGGAACTGGAGGTTGCAGGGGTCGATGGTCATGGTCTGGTCGGGGTTGTTGCGGACCAGGTCACCGTGGCTGATGTCGTTGGTCCAGGTGGCGCCGCTGTTGGCCTTGCCCGCGAAGGGGTTGCTCTCGCTGGTGGCCTGCGGGGTCCAGGTGCCGCTGAGGCTGGAGGCCGTGAAGGAGCGGAAGTAGCGCCCGCTCGCGCCCATCGCCTCGACGATCATGAGGTACTGGTTCTGGCCCTGCACCTTGTAGACCTGCACGGCCTCGAAGAGGTTGGCCTTCGTGTCGCTCATGACGGTCGTGTAGGACGAGCCGAAGTTGCCCGGGAAGTTCCCGATCGGCATGCTCGCGCGGTAGATCTTGCCGTTGTCACCCGCGAAGAACAGATACATGTTCTGGCCGTCGGCGATCAGGGTCTGGTCGATGGGACCGGTGTCCGAGCCGGAGATGCTTCCGGTGAACAGCGGCTGCGGAGAGGACCAGCCGTTGGGGTTGGTGGGGTCGCTCGACGTGCGGTAGACGAAGGGCGACGCACCCCACTGGTAGGCCAGCACCCAGATGTTCTTGGGCGCGAAGTAGAACAGCGTGGGCGCCACCGCGGCCTGACTCATCCCCGTCTGGCCGGTCGACGCCATGTCCGACCAGTTGGTGAAGGGACCGAACATCATCGAGCCGTACGACGATCCGGACACGTTCGACGCGTAGACCAGGTGTTTGCCGTTGTGGGTCACGGTGGTGAAGTCCTTCACGGCGGCCCACCCGTTCGCCGGCTGTGCCAGCACACCTGACGACGACCAGCGGTAGGTCGACGGGAGGGCACACGTGCCGCCCGTCGGCGGCGTCACGGAGAGGCCGGTCCACTTCTGGTTGCTGCCGCCGTTGCATGTCCAGAGTTGCACCGCTGTGCCGTTGGCCGTACCGGCTCCCGCGGCTTCCAGGCACAGCCCGGACTCGACACCGACGATCGTCCCGTCGGAGTTCAGCCGCCACTGCTGGTTCGCACCGCCGGAACAGGTCCAGATCTGCACCCGGGTGCCGGCCGTGGTGGCGTGGCCGGGAACATCCAGGCACTTGGTGCCGTACACGGTCAACTGGTTGCTGTCCGTCGCCGTCCACTGCTGATTGGTGCCGCCGCTCCAACAGTCGTGGAGCTGGAGGTACGTACCGTCGGCCTCACTGGCGCCGAGCACGTCGAGGCACCGGTTCGAACCGACACCGCGCAGGGGCCCGCTGCTGGCCGCCTGGGCCGGCTGGGCGACGAGCATCGCCGCCAGAGCGGCCAAGGCGGCGAGCGCGGCGACGAGCATCACAGACAGATGCCTGCGGCTGAAACTTTCCCTGTGGATGGGACTTCCACTGTGCATGGGTCTCCTTCGGGTGTGAGGGGACGGTTGCGGCCGACCTCACCGAGCGGGAATGACGGGTGCATGACAGAAGAAAGAATCGTTCGAAATAGCGAACAAAGGTCGGAGTATCGAGCAACTTGATGATAGGGACGCGGTGAACGGCGTCAATACTTCTCACAAGTCTCGCGCCCTACGCCGAAACTTTTCGCGGCGCCGCATCGCGAGACGGAAGCCGACGGGCCGTCAAAGGCCCAGCTCACAGCGCCCGTCGACGTCAGGTCAGGGCGCTTTCGCGTCCCTGCCGGTCCCCGCTCGTCCAGCTCTCCGGCGTCCAGGACGCACTGATCTTTCCGGTCGGCATCAGAAACTTCCGCCCTCTGCCGGGGTTTCAGGCCGTCCGGCGGGGCAGCCTGTGCAGTGCCACCTCGGTCAGCCGCCCGCCCTCCACGTCGGCCGTCATGTACGTGCAGTACGGCTGGCGGCGCCGGTCGGTCGGCGATCCCGGGTTCAGCAACCGCGGCCCGCCCGGAGCCGTCGTGTCCCAGGGAATGTGGCTGTGCCCGAACACCAGGACGTCGAGGTCCGGAAACCGTTCGGCGCAGCGGCGCTCCCGCCCCTGGGCCGCGCCCGTCTCGTGGACGACCCCGAGGCGCAGCCCGTCGAGCTCCGCCCGGGCCACTTCCGGCAGCCGCGCCCGCAGCTCGGGCCCGTCGTTGTTGCCGTGGACGCCGATCAGCCGCCGGGAGCGGGACTCCAGCAGATCCAGGGTGGCGGTGTCCACCCAGTCGCCCGCGTGCACGACCACATCGGCGAGCGGCAGCCGCTCCATCAGCTCCGCGGGCAGTTCCTTCGCGCGCTTCGGCAGATGGGTGTCCGAGATCAGCAGCAGACGCATGGGTTCCACTATCGCGCACCGCCTCGTCCCCCGTCGGCAGGATGCGACCTGGGTGTCCGTGATCGTTTTGGGGGGAATAGGCACACCCGTGCGTGAAGCAACTGATCCACTTCTCAGTCTCGTCAAGCGTGGCAAGGAACCGGCCGTGGTGCAGACGGTGCGCTCCACCGCCGCGGCCGTCATCTCCTACGTCGTCGCCCTCAGACTCAGCAGCGAGCCCGTCCCCCTGACGGCCCCGCTGACCGCCCTTCTCGTCGTCCAGGTCACCCTGTACGCGACCATCCGGACCGGCATCAGCCGGGTGAACGCCGTCGTGGCCGGCGTGCTCATCGCCATCGGCTTCAGTGCGCTGGTCGGGCTCACCTGGTGGAGCCTCGGTCTGATCATCCTGGCCGCGCTCACCATCGGACGGTTCGTCAAAGCGGGTGACTTTCTCGTCGAAGTCGCGATCAGCGCCATGCTCGTCCTCGGCGTCACCCAGGCGGCGGGGGCGGCCTGGGACAGAGTGCTGGAGACGCTGATCGGCGCGATCGTCGGTCTGCTCTTCAACACGTTGTTCGTGCCCCCGGTGTGGGTGTCGTCGGCGAGCGAGTCGCTGCTCGACCTGTCCACCCGGATGTGCCGCCTGACGGGCCGTATGCACGACCAGCTCCCCGAGCCCGTCTCGGTCGAGGAGGCCGCGACGAAACTGTACGAGGCACGCCGTCTCGACAACGACATCGCCGACGTCGACGCCGCGCTGCGGCAGGCAGAGGACAGCCTGCGGCTCAATCCCCGGGTCAAGGAGGGACTGCTCTCCCGGGTCGTGCTGCGCACCGGTCTCGACACGCTGGAGATCTGTTCCGTCGTACTGCGGGTGTCCTCCAGGACCCTCACCGACCTCGCCAAGGCGCGGGCGGGCGAACCGCTCTTCCCCGCGCACATCGCCTCCGCGCTCCAGGAGATGTACACGCACATCGGCGGTGCCTTCCAGGCGTTCGCCGTGCTGATCACCTCGCAGGTCAGCGCCAACGCGGAGGACGCCGAGTCCCGGCTCACCGAGGAGCTGGCCGCCGGACGCAAGAGCCGCGACCAGGTCGCCGCCATGCTGCTCGACCTGGTGCGGGACAACCCTGACCAGTGGCAACTGCACGGGGCGCTGCTCGCGGAGGCGGACCGGATCCTGGACGAGATGGACGTCGAGAAGCGGTCCGCGCGCCTGGTGGAGGAACTGGACCTGCGCTCCCGGGAGATGCAGGACAAGTATCCCCGGCTGACGGCGCTCAAGCGGTGGCTGCGAGGGGTGTCCCGGCGTCGGCGTCGCCGCTGAGCTGCGGCGTCGCGACTACACCGCCGAGAGCGGGAGTTCGCCGAGCCCGTCCGCCTCGACGCCGCCCGTGGACGCACCCGCTCCCGCCACCTCGACCCCCGCGGCGGACGGCTCGGGCCCGGCCACGTCCAGCGCCCCCGCCGCGCCCGCCACCACGTCGAACGTCCCGGCAGCCGACGGCGACCTGGCCCAGACGGGTGGTGGCAACGCGACCGCGATCGCCGGTGCTGCCGCCGCTCTGCCGGCCGTCGGCGGCGGCGTCCTGGTGGCGGTGCGCCGCCGCAACGCGAACAACCGCGTTTGACCGCTGACCCCGGCGCAGGAAGCGCCGCTCGCCCCGTCGAGGACCCCGCCCCCGCCCTCCGCGCGTCGGACCTCCCCGGGGCGGGCGAGCATCGACGGACTCACACAGCCGGCACGGCTGCTCGGGGCCCGCTGAACAGAGCTTCGTGCCGCTCCGGGTCATTCGGCGCCAGGTCGGCGCCTCTCCCACTGCTCCCCGGTGATCTCGTACCGCACGCCGCCGAGTTCCGAGCCCTCGACCATCCGCATGTCGTCGGGGACCGGGACGGACTGCCTGAGCGTCATGTCGAGCTTCTCCATGACGTGGCGCGAACTGCGGTTCACGGACATCGTCTCGGCCCACACCATCCGTAGCCCGAACTCCGTGAACGCCTTGGCGAGCAACGCCCGCGAGCCCTCGGTGGCGTAGCCCTTCCCCCAGGCCGCCTGCCGCAGGCGGTAACCGAGTTCGGCCTCGTCCAGCGGACCCTCCGACTCGGGGCGCAGGAGGAACCAGCCGATGAACGCGCCGCCGTTCCTCTCGTACGCGGCGAACACGCCGAGCCGGCCGCCCCACTTCTCGTAACCGGCGAGGATGCTCGGCAGATCGCGTTTGCGGACGTCCTCCGGCGCGGTCGGCTCGCCGCCGCTGAGGAAGCGCATGACCGCCGGATCGCTGTCCAGCTCGATCAACAGGTCCGCGTCGGCGGCGGTGAAGCGGCGCAGGACGAGACGCTCGGTCTCCAGGAAGGTGTCCACCGGTTGATCATGCCCGAGGCGGGTCCGACAGCCCAACGGTTTTCCTGGACGGTTCGCAGGCCGGGCCGGCGCTCTCGGCGCGTGGTCGCGCGGTCGGCTGGCGGGCCCCGCTGCACACCGCTCCCATGCCCGCGGTGGTGACCAACGCGGAGCCCAACGCCTGGACCCACGAGGGCTGTTCGGCCAGGAGGACGAAGCCGACGAGGGCCCCGACGGCGGGTTCGAGGCTCATCGGCGTGCCGAAGACGGGCGCGGGCAGATCGCGCAGGGCGACCATCTCGGCGGCGTACGGGAGGATCGGCAGGAGCAGGGCGGCCAGGCCCGACAGGGCGAGGGCCTGCGGGTCCGGGAGTCCGGGCGGTTGCGGTCGCGGAAGTCCCCGTGCTCGTACGCCAGGTGCTCGTTGCACATCGGGGCCGCGACCATGACGCCGGGCCCGTCCAGCGCTGCGACGTTCATGCGTGCTTGTGCGGCCATGACTGTGCTCCCGAGCGGCCGGGGGCGCGCAACACCTGGCATCCCGTTCCGCCATTGGGGTGCGTTTCACGACCCGGGAATGCAGATCGGATAATCCTTTTAAAACATCCCTTTTACTCCTCGCATGATGCGAAGAAGTGAAGCTCATGGGCCTTCGGTCAGTGGTCCTCGGCCTTCCCGACGGGCGGTCAGAACGTTGTCGGCGATGGCGCTGCTCGGCGCGGCAGCGCTGCCGCAGGCCGCCTCGGCCGCCGCGCCGTCCGCCCCTCAGACGGCCGGGACGCGGGCGGCCGGACCGTTGCAGTTGGAGAAGACGGTCTCCCCGGACCCGCTCACCGTGGGCGACACCGCCGTCTACACGCTCGTGGTGACCAACAACGGCGACGAGACCGCTCACGACGTGACGGTCACCGACAGACTGGACGCGCACCTCACTCTCGACGGCCGGGCACCGGACGGCTGCGCCGTCGACGGCGCGGCGCTCACCTGCGGCGGCAGCGGCACCGACCTCGCGCCCGGCGCATCGGCCACCTACCGCATCCCGGTACGCGTCCGGCCGGACACCTCGGACGGCACGAACATCGTCAACGATTCCACCGCCACCAGCAGCGACGCGCAAAGCGCGCAGGCCCGCACCATCACGATCGCCCAGACCCTCGCCAACGTCGTGCTGAAGAAGTCCGGCCCGGCCCGGGTCGACGCGGACGGCACCTACAAGTACACCTTCACCGTCACCAACGAAGGGCCCTCGGACGCGGTCGACGTCACGGTCGAGGACAACACCGACTCCCTCCACCTCGACATCGTGAAGCTCCCCTCGCAGTGCCCGCCCAGCGGTGCGACCCTCACCTGCCCCCTGCACACCCTGGCGCCCGGCGAGACACAGACCTTCACCGTGACGGTTCGCGCCCACGCCGATGTCCCGGACGGCACCGAGATCGAGAACTGTGCCGACGTGTACACCGGAAGCCGGGAGACGCAGACCGCGGACAACCATTCCTGCGTCACGACATCCGTCGTCCCAGACCCCACACCGACTCCCACACTGACAACGACACCGACACCGACGCCCACGCCCACACCCACGCCCACGCCCACGCCCACGCCCACCAGGTCGGGCACGCCGACACCGACCGGTTCGCCGACCCCCCTTCCCACCGGCGACGCCACTCCCTCGGCTTCGTCCTCCTCCGCCGCACCGGGCGACGGGGAGCTGGCGGACACGGGCACACCCCGCGCGGCGCTTCTGGGCGGCGTCGCCCTGCTGCTGGGCGCGGTGGGCGCATGGCTGTCGCGTCGCAGCCGAGTCACCGGCCGACGCAAGCACTGACCACGGGAGGAACGGGCCACTGCCGACCCGTACGGAGACGACCAGGGGACTGCACCCCCAGCACGCTTGTCTGATTCCGTACCGGCAGGTGCAGCCTGCGGCTCCGATTCCCGCCGTACCGCGTGATGCCTCGGTCCTGCGGCCAGGTTCTGCCAGGTCCACGCGGGTATCTTCCGCCTGTCGGTACCCGCTTCGGCAGTGAGGCGGGGCCTCAGGCGCAAGGGATCCGCCATGCCAGAATCCGCACCCCGCCTGCTGATCCGGCCGCATCAGCCGACCGGAGCGCATGTCTCCGTCGTCGCGCTCACCGGGGAACTCGACGCGCTCACCTCCGCCGAGTTACGCGAAGCGGTCGCCGGTCTGGCCGTGCGGCGCGAGCGGCCCGCGCACCTGCTGCTCGACCTCACCGGCGTCACCCACTGCGACAATGCCAGCCTCTACACCCTGCTCGGCATCTGCCAGGCATTGCACCTGGTCGGTATAACCGTCACGCTCACGAACGTCGGCGGACCCGTCCTCGAACGGATCCGCAGCAACTCCCTCGACCAGCGACTGCCCCTCGCCGCCCGCCTGAGGAACCGTTCGGCGCCGGCAGGTCCGGGCGACGGTACGTGATGCAGCCCAGCGACCGGTCAGCAGGTCGCGTCGGCGCCCAAGTCCAGGCTCAGGCTCAGGCTCAGGCGCCGACGGTTCCGTCGACGCCTTCGCGCAGGAAGTCGGCGTGCCCGTTGTGGCGGCCGTACTCCAGGAGCACGTGCATCATCACCATGCGCAGCGAGACCTCCTCGCCCCACCTCGGCTGATACCCGGCCTGATCCAGAGATGTGGCTTCCCGCTCGATGCGGCGCGAGGTCTCCACCTCGGCCTCCCAGGCCTTGAACGCCTCGTCCCGGGTCGACTCGCTCGCGTCGTAGGCCGCCTGGAAGTCGATCTCGTCGGACCAGACCATGGGTGCGTCGTTGTCCTCGAACACCCGGCGGAACCAGGCCCGTTCCACCTCCGCCATGTGCCGCACCAGGCCGAGCAGTGACAGCGTGGACGGTGGCATCGACTGCTGCCGCAGTTCCTCGTCGGTGAGCCCCTCGCACTTCATGGCGAGAGTCGCGCGGTGGTAGTCGAGGTAAGCCCGCAGCATGTCGCGTTCGCTGCCGAACTTGGGCGGCCCTGTGCGATGGTCGCTGGTCACTGTTCGAGCTCCTCATCCGTGGCTGCGTGAAGGGCTGCCAGTATCCACTGCGCGGGTTCGCCACGGACCGGGCCGACCGGGGTGCGTGATGTCCGGCCCGTTATCGCGCCGAGCTCACGGAAAGGGTGGCGGAGGCGGCCGAGCGCGGCGAGGTGGTCGGCGTGGTCGGCGCTACGTCGCCGCGGCGGTATGCGGCGTTGAGGCGTTGAGCCTCTTCGAGCTGGTCCTCAAGGACGATGATGCGGCAGGCGGCCTCGATGGGTGTGCCCTGGTCGACGAGTTCGCGGGCGCGGGCGGCGATACGCAACTGGTAGCGGGAGTAGCGGCGGTGGCCGCCGGCCGAACGCAGCGGCGTGATGAGGCGGTGCTCACCCAGGGCGCGCAGGAATCCTTGGGTGGTGCCCAGCAGGTCGGCGGCGCGGCCCATGGTGTAGGCGGGGTAGTCGTCATCGTCGAGACGCTCGAGTCTGTCGTCCGCGGTCATCACACCTCTCTGTCACACGTGTCGAGGGGCCCGGGTGCGATCTCTGCACCCGGGCCCCGAAGGAACTGTCACACCATCTGCCGACTTCGGTCCTGCGTCGGCCTGTTGTTTCCGCCGCCCCGGCCTGAACTGCGTCGGGGGTGCGGGGATCGCGGTTGCGTGACCGGAGACCACCTCACTATCGATGTCCTGCGGTACCCGGGCTCACCTTTCCCTGCCCGGGCGATCCTGATGGCGCCTGCTCCTCCGTTCTTTCCCTCTGGTTCTTGCGATCTGGTCTTGCGATCTGATCTTGCGATGCGGGAACTACGTACTGCTGACGGTGGCCCCTGATCACTGCGGGCCACCCAGTGCGGTGGTCAGTCCCGTCACCGTCCTGCGACAACCCTGGCTTCGGAACTCCACGACCGCACCGTTACGAGAGAAACCATAGCCACCGCACCACCCAATGTCTACTCCCGCCGACATAGATTTCTGATCGCTCGCCAGGGAGAAAATCGGTCGTAGGAAGTGCTGAAGCATGGGCCGTCAGGAGCGGGGCACACGGAAACGAACACAGCGCAACCTCAAAGTCGCGAGATCACGACACAACACGGCACAACACAACCGACGATAGGAAAGTCCATGATTGTCCTCGGTGTCATCCTGCTGGTCATCGGCCTACTCGCCGGCATCTCGCTGCTGACCACGATCGGCGGCATCCTCGCCGTCGTCGGCGTACTCCTGTGGGTCCTCGGCGCCACCGGTCGCAAGGTGGGTGGCCGCGCCCATTACTTCTAGGCCTCTCGCTTCCAGGCCCGGTGCTTCTGGCTCGTCACTTCCAGGACGAGATCGCCCGGCTTCGACTTCGGCCCTTCGCGGGACACCCTCGGTGATCCTCGACGCGGCCTGCCCCAGCGGCAGTTACCAGCCGCTGGGGCTGACGCGTATAGGCGTCCCATGGGCTGTCCGCGAGCCGTGACGGGCGGATGACGGGGGGACGAGCCCTCAGTTCTCGGGGGCTTCCGGCGGGCCCGGCAGGCGCAGGCCGTCGTGGACGACGGCGCGGGCGAGGTCCGCCAGGTCGGTGTTGCGGGTGTACGCGTGGGCGCGCAGCAGAGCCAGCGCCTGAGTGATGGTGAGGGCGTGACGGCTGCTGATCATCCCCGTGGCCTGGTGGACGACTGCGTCGAAGGGCAGGAGCCAGGTGTCGGTGGCATCCTCGTCGCCCGGGGCGGAGACCGTGAGAAGCAGGAGCTCCGCGGCGTCCACGTGAGCGCGGGCGGTGTCCAGGTCCTCCTTCGGCAGAGAACCGGACCGATCGCGGTAGACGGAGAGGACCACCCCTGGCTGCGGGCCCTCGCGTTGGGGACGGGCGGCGGGGAAGGCGAAGGCGGCCCGGATACCGGACCCGCGCGCCTGAGCGGCGTAGACCGGCCAGTTCGCGGTGGCGTCGGCGTCGTCGAGGTCCGGGACCAGTACCGAGGCGCGGCGGCTGAGCGCTTCGACGCAGGGGCCTTCGCCCAGGTTGACCTGGAGGGCTTCGCCGCGGCGGGCCAAGGGGCCGACGGCCGCCAGGGAGACCCGCTGGCCCAGCGCGGCGTCGACCGCCAGCGTCAGGCCCACGGAACAGTTCCGGCTCATAGCCGTTCGGCAGGCCACGACGAGGCTGTTCGAGGGATCGGGGCGGTCCAGGTGGAGCGCGGCCAGTTCCACCGCCAGCGCCCGGGGCGCCGTCACAGGAGGCCGACGAAGGGCGTGGGAGAAGAAGGTCCCTGGTGGGTGTCCATGACCGTGTTTCCGATCTGTGGCATTCACCGCCGATGCTGCCCTTGATCGGAAGCCAATGTCAGGATTGCCGTTCGCGACGGGCATCTGCATGCGCGGGCAGCCTGCCCTCTCAGCCTACGCCCTCGGCGCCGCCGACCGCGCCGACAGCAGCGCCCTGTCACCCGCCTCTCGGGCAGCAGGGGACGGCCGCGCGCGAGGAAGTTTCACCCGCCCTGGGTGAGGCGCCGAGCCGGGCGTCCCGGAACGCTGGCAGGGGCGGATCGCCGGCAGGTGCGGGCCGGTCCCGCGGCAGCGTGTCGGATCAGTCAGGGAGGCCTTGTGAACCGGTACCCGCCCATCGCGGAACACGGAGTGGTCGGCGATCTCCAGACCGCCGCCCTCATATCGTCCGGGGGAACCATCGACTGGTGGTGCACGCCCCGCTTCGACTCGCCCAGCCTCTTCGCCTCGCTCCTCGACAGCGAGCGCGGAGGTCATTGCCGTCTCGCCGCGGAGGTACCGGACGAGAAGGCCGAGGAGGACGGGGCGGGCGGAGAGGGCATGACGGTCCGCCAGCTCTACCTGTCCGACACCGCCGTTCTGGTCACCCGCTTCATGGCCCCCTCAGGAGTCGGTGAGGTCGCCGACTTCATGGTCCCCATCGACTCGACCGCGCCGGCGGCCGGACACACCCTGGTGCGGCTCGCCCGGGTCGTCCGGGGCCGTATGCCCTTCGTCTTCACCTGCCGGCCCCGCTTCGACTACGGCCGTGCCTCGCACACCCTCTCCGCGACGGACGACCACGCCGCGCTCTTTCACGGCCCCGGAAGGGACCTGCATCTGCGATCCACCACCGGCGTCGCGCTCCACCCGGACGGGGACGACATCACCGCCCGCTTCACCCTGTCCGCGGGGCAGGCGGCCGCGGTGATCCTGACCAGCACGGCCGCCGGTGACCCGGCCCCGCCGCGCCCCACGCTCGACGGGGCCGTCGACGCCCTGGAGACATGCCGCGCCTTCTGGCTGTCGTGGCTGCGCTCCTGCACGTACCGGGGCCGCTGGCAGGACGTCGTGAACCGTTCCGCGATCACGCTCAAACTGCTGACGTACGCGCCCACGGGGGCGCCCATCGCCGCGGCCACCATGGGTCTGCCCGAGCAGAGCGGCGGTGAACGCAACTGGGACTACCGCTACACCTGGGTCCGTGACGCGTCGCTGTCCGTCAGGGCGTTGATCGACCTCGGTTTCGAGGCGGAGGCGCACGCGTTCCGCCGCTGGCTGCGGGACCGCATCGACCCCGAGGGGTTCTCCTCGACAGGCCCGCTCCAGATCATGTACCGCGTCGACGGCGACCCCCACCTGGTCGAGGAACCCCTCGACCACCTGGAGGGCTACCAGGGCTCCCGTCCGGTGCGGGCGGGCAACGCGGCGTCCGACCAGTTGCAACTCGACATCTACGGTGAGGCGTCGGACGCCCTGATCGTGGGCGGTGACATCGGCGCGATCCGCGGCTGGAAGGCGCTGAGCGACGTCCTGAACTGGCTCGCCGACCACTGGGACCAGCCGGACGAAGGCATTTGGGAGACCCGCGGCGGTCGCCAGAACTTCACCTACAGCCGCCTGATGACGTGGGTCGCCTTCGACCGCGGCATCCGCGCGGCCCACGAGTTCTCCCGCCCCGCCGACGTCGCCCGCTGGACCGAGGTCCGGGACACGGTGTTCCGCCAGATCGTCGAGCGGGGCTGGCACCACAAGCGCCAGGCGTTCGTGCAGCACTACGACACCGACGTCCTGGACGCCTCCCTGCTGCTCATGCCCAAGGTCGGCTTCCTCTCGCCCCACGACCCCGACTGGATCAGCACCCTGGACGCCATGGAGGAGGAGCTGGTCAGCGACAGCCTGGTCTACCGCTACGACCCGAAGGCGTCCCCCGACGGCCTGCGCGGCTCGGAGGGCACCTTCAACCTGTGCAGCTTCTTCTACGTCGAGGCGCTCGCCCGCAGCGGCAGGCTCAACCAGGCCCGCCACGCCTTCGACAAGATGCTCACCTACGCCAACCACGTCGGCCTCTTCGCCGAGGAGATCGGCCCTTCCGGCGAGCAACTCGGCAACTTCCCGCAGGCGTTCACCCACCTCGCCCTGGTCACCGCGGCCATGGCGCTCGACGACGAGATACGGAAGGCGGAGACCGGTCCGCGACCCGGCGGTCCCGAGCACTCGACCATCCATGGCCTCACGACGCCCGCCGAGGAGACGGACGCCGACCGGGCGCACGGGTGAGTGGGACGGCCGGGGTGAGCCGCGGGTCATGACTCGTCGCGTGGCTCCGTGCGGTGATCGAGACAGGCCCAGGCGAAGATGCCGACGACCGCGACCAGGCCCACCGCAGTGGCCTGCACGGCCGTCGGCGTGCTCCGGGTGAGATGACCGGCCCCGCCCGCCGCCACCGCGCCCACCAGCATCACCATGCGGCCGGCGAAGCTCTGCCCCGGGCGGTGCCGTCACGCTGCGAGAAGAGCCCGCTCACGGCGGCCTTCGCGGGCCGCTCCGTGCCCGCACGCCGCTTCGTCCGCGGCTCGTCCAGGGATCGCTCTTGTGTGTCCGGCTTTTCCGCCTGCCCGCACTTCCGTACAACCATCCCGCTGCGTGGTGAGTCTTGAGATCGCCTACGCCGAGGAACGCCGTGGGTAGTACCCGGTGAATTCGGGCGAAGGCATCCCTATTGACTGCGGGCGTCGGCAGGACCGGCGTTCCCGCATCCCGCAGGAGAACCCCGCATGCGCTCCAGACACATACGTCTCATGCTCGCGACCGCTGTCGCGACCGCCGCCACCGGTGGCCTTCTCGGCGTCGCGGCCGGCCCGTCCGTCGCCGCCGACGCCGTCCTCCACCACGAGGCGGACTTCAACCACGACGGGGTCGGCGATGTCGCCTTCGCCGCGGGCTACGCCACGGTCTCCGGGCACGCTAACGCGGGCCAGATCGTCGTCCTGTACGGCGCCAGGAACGGCCTGGACAAGGCGCACCGGTCGACGTTCAGCCAGGACTCCCCCGGTGTGCCCGGCGGCGCGGAGGCCGGTGACGGCTTCGGCTGGAGCAGCGCCTACGGCGACTTCGATCACGACGGGTTCGACGACCTCGCCGTCGGCGCGGAGTACGAGGACGTGGACGGGGACAAGGACGGCGGTCTCGTCCAGATCCTGTGGGGCTCCGCCTCCGGCCTGTCCGGCGGCACCACCGTCACCGACCCGGCGCCCGGCGCGCACGACCTGTGGGGCAGGTCGCTGGCGGCGGGCGACTTCGACGGCGACGGCAAGGACGACCTCGCCGTGAGCTCCTCCGGCGCCTCGGCGTACGTCTTCAAGGGCGGCACCACCAAGTCCGCCACCTTGGGCGGGCGTTACAGCTTCAAGCCCCCGGTCCAGAGCACGAGCAGCGACCCGTACTCGAACGGTCTTCTCACGCTCATCGCGGGCGACGTCAACGGGGACGGCAGGTCCGACCTGGTCGTCGACGGCTTCGAGACCGAGACCGTCAACGCCTGGAACAAGAACTTCTACATTCCCGGTACGGCCTCCGGCCTCAACGGCGCGAACGCCGTCGGTCTCACCCCCGGTGTCATCACCGACATCGGCGACGTGAACCACGACGGCTTCGGCGACATCGTGACCGGCAACTACTGGGACAAGGCGAGCGGGGTGCCCGGCGCGACCGACGGTGGCAAGGTCGCCATCACCTACGGTTCGGCGAACGGCCCGGCCACCTCGTCCACCATCACCCAGAACTCGGGTTCCGTCCCCGGTGCCTCCGAGAAGGGGGACGCGTTCGGCGGCGAGCTGTCGCTCGGCGACATCAACGGCGACCTCTACCTGGACCTGGTCGTGGCCTCCGACGGCGAGGACATCGACGGCGTCGCCGACGCCGGTTCGGTCACCGTCCTCTACGGCTCGGCCCGAGGCATCGACACGACGTCGGGCATCCAGTACTTCTCGCAGAACACGGCCGGTGTCCCCGGCGCCGACGAGAAGGAGGACCGGTTCGGCAGTGAGGTCAAGCTGACCGACGTCACCGGTGACGGCCGGGCCGACCTCACCATCGGCTCGATGGGCGAGAACGCCTACGACGGCCAGCTCACGTACCTGCCCTCGTCGGGTACGAAGCTGACGACCAGCGGCAGCCGCTACTTCATGGCTCCTGACGTCGGCGTGTCGACGGCGGGCCAGCCCACGCTGGGCGGCAACGCGGCCAACTAGCGCCGATGCGGTCCGAGTGCGGCGGGGGGCGACCGCCGCCGCACGAACAAGAAGGGCAGAGGAACTGATTCCCCTGCCACTCTCAACATATAAGCCATAGGGGGGCTTGCGGCAAGGCCCGGGGGGTGGCGCACCATCGTCGGTCAAGGCCACAACCTGCGGATATAGGGGCACGACGTGTGTGTGTTGTCGATGGATGCGGAACGCGGTCGCGTCGATGCGGTGGCGGTGGCGAGCGTGGCCGTCCCGGAGGTGTCGCGATGACCGGGCCGTACGTGACGGAGCTGCGTGCGATCGACGAGACACAGGTCGCCGCCGTCGGAGGCAAGGCGGCCCACCTGGGCGCGTTGTCGCGGATCGAGGAGGTCCGCGTACCCGACGGCTTCTGCGTGACGACGGACGCCTTCCAACGGGTCATGGCGCAGGCGCCGTCCCTCACCGACCGGCTCGATCTGCTGTCGCGGGTGGACGCGGACGACCGTGAGGCGATCCGCACCCTCAGCGCGGAGATCCGCCGGACCGTCGAGGCGGTCGTCATTCCGGCCGAGCTCGCGGCGGAGATCACCGGGGCGCTCACCCGGCTCGGCGAGCAGGGCGCCTTCGCCGTCCGGTCCAGCGCGACGGCCGAGGACCTGCCGACGGCCTCCTTCGCCGGTCAGCAAGACACGTATCTGAACGTGGTGGGAGCGGAGGCGGTGCTGCGGCACGTCAGCCGGTGCTGGGCCTCGCTGTTCACCGAGCGGGCCGTGATCTACCGCAGGCGCAACGGCATCGAGCACCGTACGGTCCGCATGGCGGTGGTCGTGCAGCGGATGCTCCTCCCGCAGGCGGCGGGTGTCCTGTTCACGGCCGATCCCGTCACGGGCAACCGAAAGGTCGCCACCGTGGAGGCCGGGTTCGGTCTCGGGGAGGCGCTGGTCTCCGGCCTGGTCGACCCGGACGTCTTCCGGGTGCGGGACGGCGAGGTCCTCGCCCGTGCGATCGCCCCGAAACAACGTGCGGTCCGGGCTCTGCCGGGCGGTGGCACACAGGTCGTGGCTGTCGCTGCGGAGCGGCAGGAGGAGCCGACGCTGACGGACGCGCAGGTGGTGCGGCTCGTGCGGCTCGGCCGACGGATCGAAGCGCGCTTCGGCCGCCCGCAGGACATCGAATGGTGCCTTGTCGGCGACGACTTCCACATCGTGCAGAGCCGTCCGATCACGACACTGTTCCCCGTCCCGGTCCCGGCCTCGGAGGGGGACGGGGACGGGGACCTGGGGAACCGCGTGTACCTCTCCGTCGGCCATCAGCAGATGATGACCGACGCCATGAAGCCGCTGGGGCTCTCGGTGTGGCGGCTGACCGCCATGGCGCCGATGCAGGAGGCGGGCGGGCGGTTGTTCGTCGATGCCACCCGGCGCCTGACCTCGCCCGCGGGCCGCGCCGCCCTCCTGGACCTCGCGGGCAGATCCGACCCGCTGACCAGGGACGCGCTGGAGACCGTCCTCGACCGCGACTTCGTGCCGCTCATCCCCGAAGCACCGGGGGACAAGCCGCCGGTCCGGGGCGGGGCCACCGCGATCGAGACCGATCCGGCCGTCGTCACCGCGCTCGTCAAGCGCAGCGAGGAGTCCCTCGCCGCGCTGGAGCGCGACATCCGTACGAAGTCGGGGTCGGCGCTGTTCGACTTCCTGCTGGAAGCGTTCGAGCAGCACAAGCGGGGACTGACGGATCCGCTGAGCCTTCAGGCGATCATGGCGGGGATGGAGGCCACATGGTGGCTCAACGACAAGCTCCAGGAATGGCTCGGCGAGAAGAACCCGGCCGACACGTTGACACTGTCCGCCCCCGGCAACATCACCTCGGAGATGGGCCTGGCACTGCTCGATGTCGCGGACGTCATCCGTCCGCGTCCTGAGGTGGTGTCCTTCCTCGCGGACGTCGAGGACGACGACTTCCTGGAGCAGTTGGCGGAGTTCCCGGGCGGGGCCGAGGCGCGCGCCGCCATCGAGTCCTACCTCGACCGGTACGGCATGCGCTGCGTCGGCGAGATCGACATCACGAGGCCTCGCTGGCGCGAGCGCCCCGCAACGCTCCTGCCCGTCCTCCTCGACCACGTCAGGAACGTCGAACCGGGCGCCGCCGAGCGGCGCTTCGAGCAGGGACGGCTCAAGGCGCGGGCGAAGGAACAGGAAGTGCTGGCACGTCTGCGGGCCCTGCCGGACGGTGACCGGAAGGCCGACGAGACCCGACGGATGATCGACCGGCTCCGCACCTTCGTCGGTTACCGGGAGTACCCCAAGTACGCCGTCGTCAGCCGCTACTTCGTCTACAAGAAGGCTCTGATGGCGGAGGCCGAACGCCTCGTCCGGGCGGGTGTGCTGCCGCAGGTGGAGGACGTCTTCTACCTGACGTTCCAGGAACTCCGCGACGTCGTGCGCACGCAGCGGGCGGACGACCGGCTCGTCCAGCGGCGCAAGGACGCGTTCCGCTCGTACCAGGCGCTCACCCCGCCACGGGTCCTCACGTCGGAGGGCGAGTGCGTCACCGGGGCGTACCGGCGCGACAACGTGCCCGCCGGTGCGCTGACCGGCCTGCCCGTCTCCGCCGGGACCGTCGAGGGCAGGGCCCGCGTCATCCTCGACCTCGCTGAGGCGGACCTCGCAGCGGGCGACATCCTGGTGACGACCTTCACGGACCCGAGCTGGTCACCGCTGTTCGTCGGTATCGCGGGCCTTGTGACGGAGGTGGGCGGCCTGATGACCCATGGCGCGGTCATCGCCAGGGAGTACGGGTTGCCCGCCGTCGTGGGCGTGGAGGGGGCCACGCGGCTGGTGCGCGACGGACAGCGGATCCGCGTGCACGGAACCGACGGGTACATCGAACTCCTGCCCTGAGCCCGGGGCGAGGCGGAGGCGTGCGGCCCACCGTCACCCGGGGACCGGTCCCACGGCCCCGGGTGCGCTCGGCACCAGGCGGTACGCCGCTCCCTCCCGCCGCACGCGACCGGCGGTGGGGGACGGGAAGTGGCTGCCGAACAGCAGGGTCGGGCTGTCGGCCAGGGAGTCGAGCAGGCGGCGCCGGGTCCGCGCGGCGAGTTCGGGCGCCACGTCGACGCAACTGCACAGCTCCGGGTGTCCCATCTGGACGGGGTGGTGGATGCTGTCGCCGGTGACGAGCGCGGTCTCGCCCTGGCTGTGCAGTTCCACCGTCACCTGGCCCGGAGTATGTCCCGGGGCGGGCAGCAGGCGGACGCCCGGCGCGAGATCCGTGCCCTCGTCCGCGACGTCGACCAGATCGAGGAGGCCCGCGTCGCGGACGGGATGCACCGAGTCCCGGAACATCTGTCGCCGCGCCTCCTCCATCTCGGCGCCGGCCCAGTGGTTCCATTCGGTGCGCGAGGTGACGTAGCGGGCGTGAGGGAAGGTGGGTACCCAACTGCCGCCCTCCGCGCGGGTGTTCCAGCCCACGTGGTCGGTGTGGAGGTGGGTCAGGATGACGATGTCCACGGTCTCCGGCGCGAAGCCCGCCGCCGTCAGCCGCGCCTCGTAGTCGCTGTCGAGGCGGTGCCAGGCGGGGTTGGCGCGCTCCTTGCCGTTCCCGATGCCGGTGTCGACCAGGATCCGCAGCCCGGCCGCCTCGACAGCGAAGCTGTGACTCGCCAGCCGCAGGACACCCTCCTCGTCGGCGAAGTCGGGGCGCAGCCAGGGGGTGCGGGCCACGACGTCCGGTGTCGCTCCGGGCAGCAGCCAGGGGCCGGTCGCGGCAGGGAAGGCTGTTTCGTCGATACGTCGCACGGTGTGGTCGCCCACGGTCCATACGGGGGCCCGGGGCGTGGCGGAGGCGGCGGGCTCTGTGGTCACGGACACGGTGATCTCCCCTTCGAGCGCTAAACGCAATCTGTTTGCTTTAAGCGACGGTAGGCCCTACCGTCACCTAACGCAAACGATTCGCTTTAGCGCGTCGCGGGCCGGTCTCCGGTCTCCGGTCTCCGGTCTCCGGTCTCCGGTCTCCGGTCTCCGGTCTCCGGGGACGCGCACCGTGCGCCGCGGGAAGGACACACGTATGACCAGCGAACTCACCCCCCGGCAGGCAGCCGAGGGCGCGCTGCGGGCAGGGCTCGTGCTCAGGGACGACCGCCATGAAGGGGTCGCCGCCACCGCCAACCACATCCACTCCGTCATCACGACGCTGCGGGAACTCGACTTCGCGGACACACCCCCCGCGGCCTCCTACCGAGCCGGGCGGGAGGACGTCGATGCAGCCCTTTGAGCTGTCCCTCACAGAGGCTTCCCGCGCGATCGAGGCGCGGGAACTGTCCCCGCTCGAACTCACCGAGTCCGTCCTGGCCCGCATCGACGCGGTCGACGGACGGCTGGGTGCCTACGTCACCGTCACGGCGGAGGCCGCCCTGAGCGCGGCGGCACACGCCGAACGGGAGATCGCGGCGACCGGCCCGCGCAGCCCGCTGCACGGGATACCCATGGGCCTCAAGGACCTGATCGACGTCGCGGGCCTGCCCACCACGGCGAGTTCCCGCGTCCGGGCCAGGCACGTCGCGGCCCGCGACAGCCACGTGGCCGCGCGCCTGAGAGCCGCGGGCGCCGTCCTCCTGGGCAAGACGCACACCCACGAGTTCGCCTACGGGCTGACCACGCCGCAGACCCGCAACGCCTGGGACCAGGACCGTGTCGCCGGAGGGTCGAGCGGCGGCTCGGCCGTGGCGGTGGCCGCGGGTGCGGCGACCTTCGCCCTGGGCACCGACACGGGAGGCTCCGTCCGGGTCCCCGCCGCGCTCAACGGCGTGGTGGGCCTCAAGCCGACCTACGGCCTCGTCCCCCGCTCCGGTGTGACCTCGCTGTCCTGGTCCCTGGACCACGTCGGCCCGCTCACCCGCACCGCGCGGGACGCCGCCCTGGTGCTGGCCGCGACCGCCGGTCACGACCCGCGCGACCCGGCGAGTGTGCCCGCTCCCCCGCCGGACCCCACCGTCGGCGGCGACCTCTCGGGGCTCCGGGTCGGCGTGCCCCGCAACCACTACTTCGACAGGGTCTCGTCCGAGGTCGAGGACGCCGTACGCCGGGCCGTCGAACGGCTGGCGGAGCTCGGCGCCCGGCTCGTCGACGTGGAGATCCCGATGGCGCGCCATGTCCAGGCGATCCAGTGGGGGTTGATGGTTCCCGAGGCGTCGGCCTACCACGAGCGGTCCCTGCGGACCACCCCCGACCTGTACACCCCGGAGGTACGCGTCCTGCTGGAGGCCGGTGAACTCACCTCGGCAGGTGACTACCTGCGCGCCCAGCGGGCCCGCACCATGATGCGCGACGCCTGGGCCCGCATGTTCGACGGGATCGACGTCCTCGCCGCGCCGACCGTGCCGATGACCGCCGCGACGTCGGGCCAGGACACGGTCGAGTGGGCCGACGGCACCGTGGAGACGGTCTCCGACAGCTACGTCCGCCTCTCCGCCCCTGCCGACATCACCGGCGTCCCGGCCCTCACCCTGCCGGTCGGGCACGACCGCGCCGGACTGCCGATCGGCATGCAACTGATGGCGCGCGCCTTCCAGGACGCGACGGTGCTGCGCGTCGGCCAGGTGTACGAGGAGGCGTCCGTCGACGTGGGGAGGGTACGGCGGGGGCGGTCCGGGGAGCGTCTAGAAGCAACGAATTCGCATTAAGGTGGAGGGCATGAGCCCGAAGCCCATGGCACGCCCCGGCGGGCGCAGCGCCCGTGTGCAGGAGTCCGTGCATGCCGCCGTCCGCGAACTCGTCGGTGAGACGGGCCGCGAGGCGCTGACCGTTCCCCTGGTGGCGGCCCGGGCCGGAGTCACGCCGTCCACGATCTACCGCCGCTGGGGCGACCTCCAGGAACTCCTGTCGGATGTCGCGGTCGAACGGTTGCGCCCGGAGACCGACCCCGCCGACCTCGGCACTCTGCGCGCCGACCTCGACGCGTGGGCGGAGCAGTTCCTCGACGAGATGGCCTCTCCGCCCGGGCGCGCGTACATCAGGGACGCGCTCCTCGGCGACCCGGACGGCAGCAACGCCGGTCAGTGCTCCGCCTACGCCGCGGAACAGATCGACACCGTCCTGCACCGTGCGGCACGGCGCGGCGAGGCGGTGCCCGACACGGAACGGGTGATCGACCGGGTCGTGGCGCCGATCATGTACCGCATCCTCTTCCGCCCATCCCCTCTGGACGCGGCCTACGCCCGCGCACTCGTCTCCAACGCGCTCGATCAGTCATGACTGTCTGGCTGACCGGCTGTGCACGGTGTCAGCGGTGTCAGCGGTGTCAGCGGTGCCGATGATGTCGGTGGTGTTGTCCTCCATCGCGGCGTCGAACCGGCCGATCCACGCCACCTCGTAGGCGCTGTGGTGCGTCCGGCCGGCGTGTTCCAGGCACCACTGCTGCGCCGCGCCCGCCGACACGGCGTCGGACGAGTGCGCGGCGCAGATGAGGCAGTGGGCGCGGTAGCGGGTCGGGGTCGGTGACTCACGTAGCCGCCACAGCGCGAACCCGAGTCGTCGGCGCGTCACCGGCCCGGCTCCGGGTGGCGCCGCCACTGGGTGTCCGGCGGGTCCTCGGGCATCAGGCGGGCGCCGCGGCTGTCCGCCACCCGCAGCGTGTCCCCCAGGACCTGGGTCACGGCGGCCAGGGCGCGTCGCAGCGTCTGCTCGTCCGCGGCCGGGTCGTCCAGGACGGCGCGGGCACCTTCCATGACGACCGCGGCGTCCGTGAGTTGTCTGTCCTCGACCTGGTCGGCGAGGCGTGTCACGACGCTTCGGCCGTGCCCCGCGTCGTCGGCGTCGGTGGACAGGAAACAGGTGCGCCCCGTGTCGCTCTGCCAGGGCAGCATGCGCAGTCCTGAGGCGAGGAGCGGGTCCTCGTGGGTGCGGTCGTAGCTCACGGCGTCGGCACCGCCGTATCGACGACGACACCGCGGCGGGCGGTGCGGGACCGTCCTGGTCGGGTCCGTTCGGGCAGGGGACGCTCGGCGTGCGGCATGGCGTCGGCCCCTCACTGGTTGTCGGCCGTGCCCCGGGGCTCCTCGCGGTTGCCGGGGCCTTCTCGGCTGGTCTTCCGCGCCCCGGCCGGTTCCGGATGCGGGGAGGCGGCCCGGGATGCCGAGTGGGGGCGCATTCGAGCCCCGGGCGCCGGTGCGGCCGACACGTCACCTCGGAGGGCTACTTCGCGATCTCCCAGATGTGGCCGCCGGGGTCCTTGAAGCCGGCGGTCCTGATCCCCCAGGGCCGGTCCGTCGGACCGTTCAGCAGGGTCACGCCGCGCGCCTCCAACTCCTTGCACATGGCGTCCACGTCGTCCACGGGAAGGGTGAGCTGGAGGCGGGATCCGTGCTCCGGCGCCGCGACGGGCGCGGGGGCGACGAGATCGTGTGCCGCCGCGGTCTCCAGCAGGTTGATGAGGGTGTTGCCGAACTCGAACACGGCCGAGTTGGCGTCCTCGTAGTGCACCGGCAGCCCGAAGACCTCTTCGTAGAACTGCTTCGTGGCCCTCAGGTCCTCCACGAACAGGGTGATCGCGCTGATGCCGGTGGGCCATGCGGAGGCGTTCGCCTTTGCTGTCATGGCCGAAGGATCTACGAACGGGCCGGCCCTGCATAGAGGGGGGCCGTCGCGGCAGCGGTCACGCCCGTGCTCGTGGTGGTCGGCGTGTTCCGGGGCTGTTCATGTGCGGCCGGATGAAGGTGGCTGACTCGCGGGGCGCGCGCCGGGGACGACGTCCTGGTCCGACGCGGCGGCGACGTACCCCGACGGTCTTCGCCCGTTCCTGTCAGGTGAGGCGACGTGCCGGGACCTGACCGGGAACGGGCGACGTCCTACGGGCGGATCAGCGCAGTCCGGCGAAGAGATCGTTCTCGGGGACGGCGGCGCCGGTGGAGTCCTTGACGCGTACGAAGGTCTCCACGCCCATCAGTTCGCCGAACCGCTCCTTGCCCATCTTCAGGAAGAAGATGTTCTCGCCCTGACTGGCGTGCGCGGCCAGCGCGTCGTACTTCTGGCCGCTGAAGGCGGTGGTGTCCACCCATGTGGTGATCTCGTCGTCGGGCAGGCCGATCTCGACCGGCGCGGCGGCCTCCTCGGGATCGGGCTCCGGCATGTCCTCACCGAACTCGCTCATGACCTCACCGAACCGCCGCATCATCGAGCGGGGCACCGTCGTCCAGTACACCTTCGGCGTCAGGTCGGTCATCTCCAGCGCCGCCATCGTGATGCGGTGGGCCTGGATGTGGTCGGGGTGTCCGTAGAAGCCGTTCTCGTCGTACGTGACGACCACATCGGGCCGATAGTGCCGCATCAGCTCCGCGAGCCGGGCCGCGCCCTCCTCCACCGGGGTCTGCCAGAAGGAGTTCGGGGCGTCGTTGCTGGGCCAGCCCATCATTCCGGAGTCGGCGTAGTCCAGCGTCTCCAGATCGCTGATCTTCAGCACGTCGCGGCTCGCCTCCAGTTCCTCCCGCCGCATCCGGGTGACGGCCGCCGGATCGTGCCCGGGATCGCCCGGCTTGACGCCTCCCGGACCGTCACCGCAGCCGCCGTCGGTACAGGTAACCAGAACGGTGCGGATGCCTTCCGCCGCATATCGCGCAAGGACCCCTCCCGTCCCGGTGGCCTCGTCATCGGGGTGGGCGTGCACTGCCATGAGCGTCAAGGGCCGGTCGGTCATGGAGCTGTCCTCCTACAAGAACGGAAATGTCTCAGGTCAAGGGCACGTGCTGCGCCGGTCCCTCGATCGGTGCAACAGCTCCGGACGGACCGCCTGTTCCCGCACGGCCGACGGCGAGGCAATCGGCCGGCCCGCGGGCGAAGTCCGTCACCATCCGGTGAGCAGCAGATGGTTCAGGAGCAGGGCCGGCGCCGCCTGGGCCGCGAGCCAGGCGCGGGGGCGCGGGAGGAACGCGCCGGCCGCGAGGAGCCACATCGCGAAGGGGAGCCAGATCCGTTCCGTCTCCGCCTTGCTCATGCCGGAGAGGTCGGCGGCCAGCAGGGCGCACAGGGCGGCGCCCACGAGCAGGGCAAGGCGGGCAGGCCCGCCGTCGGCGTCGCCGGGACGCGCGAGCGCGGCGCGGGGGCGCCGGGCCAGGAGCGCGCTCGTCCTTCGCAGCCCGGCCACGGTCGCCGGGCCCACGACCAGCACGGTGCAGGCGAGGTTGGCCCAGACCCAGTAGCCGTAGGGGCGGATGCCGCCCGCGCCCTGGTAGTAGCGGGTGACCAGCAGGTGGTACGCCTCCCACCAGTCGAACCCGGCGAGGGTGAACGCCGCCGGGACCACGGCGAGCCCGGCCGCGAACAAGGCGAGCAGCACCGGCCGTTCCCGTACCCGCTTCCGCCCGAGGAACAGGACCGCCGCGCCGATGAGCGCGGAGAGGGTGAGCCCGTAGGACAGATAGCAGGTGAGGCCGAACAGCAGCCCGGAGCCCGCCGCCCAGCCGATGCTCCGCCCGGTGACGGCGAGGGCGAGGAGGGCCACCGCCCAGGCGGCGACAGCCGCGAAGTACGCGTCGGCCGACGCCCCCATCCACACCGCGGCGGGCGCCAGGACGAGGAACGGCGCCGCCCGCCGCGCCGCGTCCTCCCCCGCGAGGGCCCGGACGGCGACGAGAACTCCCAGGCACGCGGTGGCGCCGACGACGACGCACCACATCCCGGCCCAGGCGCCGCCCCCGAGCCCGACGCGGTCGAGCAGGACGAAGGTGAGCGGGGCCGCGGGCGGGTGCCCGGCCGTGTGGGCGGGCCAGTGGTCGGGCGCGTCGATGAGGATGTGGCGGGTGTAGGTGCGCAGGGTGGCCGGGATGTCGTGGAAGCGGTCGATGACCTGGAGGTATTCGTACCGGGTGGTGAGCCGCGCGGCGATCCCGCGATGGGGGCCGTCGATCAGGGCGAGGGAGAGGATCCAGGCGGTGGCGGTGGCCCACGCCGAGGCGAGCAGGGCGCGCCACGGCAGCCGCGCCGCGAGGGAGGGCCCGTACGCGACGGTCGCCGCCGCGAGGACCAGGGCGGCCGGGGTGCCCGGGCCGAGGTGCGGGAGCCAGTCGGCGTACAACGGCGGCCAGCCGACGTGCAGGACCCCGTACGTGTCCTGCAGGTGCCGGCCGACGAGCACGGCGGTCGCCACGAGGAGGATCGCCGCCCCGACGGCGTACAGGTCGTGTCTGCGGGCGGAGCGTTCGGTGCGGGTCACATCGCCACGCTAGGCGGGGGGATCACTGGCGGACCCTCGTCCCGGCTCGACGTCAGCGTTTCGTCATGGGTCGGGCGCCTCGTCTCCCTCGGCCGCTGGTCGCTGAGCACGGCGCCGCTGTCCGCGGCGCGGGTCCGCAGGGCGGCGAAGCAGCGGCCGTCGACGGTCCACTGGGCGACGGCGCGCAGGCCCGCCCCGTCCGCGTACCGGAGCAGGGCGGGGGTGCCGAGCCGCGCCCAGGGGAAAGGGTGACCGGCGGCCTGTCCGGGTGAGTCGGTGACCTGCACGTGGGCGCGTTCGTCCACGTCCACCGAAGCGGTCTCGGCGATCAACAGGCCTCCGGGGAGCAGGAGTTGGGCGACGCGGGCGAGCAGCCCGTGCGGTTCGCCGCCGATGCCGATGTTGCCGTCCATGAGCAGGACGGTGCCCCAGCGTCCCTCGCCGGGCAGCGGTTCGAAGACGGAGCGGCGCAGTGCCTGGCCGCCGAGGCGCACGGTGTGGTCGACGGCGGCGGCGCTGACGTCGACGCCGAGGACCGTGCGGCCCCGGGCGGCGAGTTCCGCCACCAGCCGCCCCGGGCCGCAGCCGACGTCGAGGACGGCGCCCTCGCAGCGGTTGAGGACCGCCCGGTCGACCGGGTCGGCCCGGGCGCACCAGCGCTCCACGTCGAGCGGCAGCAGCCAGCCGTCGGCGCGGCGCAGGAAGAGCGGGCCGCGGCCGGTGCGCAGGGCGGTGGAGTACGGGTCGGCCGTGGCCCACGGCGCGGGCGGCGCGCTCACCGGGCCGCCGCCGCGCGGCGGGCGAGGCGCGCGGCGAACCGGCCGCGCGGCGCCTCGGCGGCGACGGCCACCGCGTCGTCCGCGGTGTCCACGTCGCGCAGCGCGGGCAGGTCGCGCACCCGCAGTCCGGCGGCGACGAGGCGCGCGCGTTGCAGGGCGCCGGTCCGGGGCGTGGACATGGGCACGCCGCGCAGCAGTTCCGGGTCGGGGTCGGCGAGGCCGAGCGCCCAGAAGCCGCCGTCGAGGGCGGGACCGAACCAGGCGTCGCAGCCGTCCGGTCCGTCGAAGGCGACCGTGAGCAGGCCGGGTGTCACCTGCGGGGTGTCCATGCCGATGAGGAGTGCGGGCCCCGTACAGGACGCGAAGGCCGCGGCGAGCCGTTCGTCGAGGCCGCCCGCGCACTGCGGGACGACGTCGAAACCGGGCGGCAGCCAGGGCCCGGGTGTTCCGTCGAGGACGAGGGTGCGCCGGGCGGCCGGGGTCTGGGCGACCGCGTCCAGGGTGTCGGCGAGCGCGGCCTCGGCGAGGCCCGCCGCGTCCTCGGGCGTGAACGGCGGCGTGAGGCGGGTCTTGACCCGGCCCGGGCGCGGTTCCTTGGCGATGACGAGGAGTTCGGCGAGCGCGGTCACCGTGCGCCCCCTTCGCACGGCCGGGCCTCGGCCAGCACGCGGCTCATGTCGCGGACCGCGTGCCAGGTGCCGCGCCAGGTCCCGGTCACCTTCGACGCACCCGTGCGTGGCAGGTACGGCACGTCGTGCTCGGTGATCCGCCAGCCGGAGTCGGCCGCCCGCACGACCATCTGGAGGGGGTAGCCGCTGCGCCGGTCGGTGAGGCCGAGGCCGAGGAGGGCTTCGCGGCGGGCGGCGCGCAGCGGGCCGAGGTCGTGCAGGCGAAGACCCGTGCGGCGGCGCAGCATGCGGGCGAGGGCGAGGTTCCCGGCGCGGGCGTGGGCGGGCCAGGCGCCCCGGCCGCTCGGGCGGCGGCGGCCGAGCACCAGGTCGGCCGCGCCGCGGTCGATCTCCCGCACGAACGGGACGAGGCGTCCGGGGTCGAGCGAGGCGTCGCAGTCGCAGAAGCAGACGATGTCGGCGTCGGAGGCGCGCAGGCCCGCGTGGCAGGCGGCGCCGAAGCCGCGCCGCTCCTCGTGGACGACGGTGGCGCCCAGGGCGCGGGCGGTCGCCGCGGAGCCGTCGGTGGAGCCGTTGTCGACGACGAGGGCGCGCCAGCCCGGAGGGATCCGTTCGAGCACCCAGGGAAGGGCCTCGGCCTCGTTCAGGCAGGGCAGGACCACGTCGACTGCCGGGGGTCTGGTCGTCACGGCTCTCACCCTACGAATCCGGAACGGGCATATCGGACCCTCGTTCCTTACGAAACGCGGACGTCGGCGGCCCTGCGCCGTGCGGACGCCGCGCCCGTCGGCGGGCGGTGCGAGTCTTGGGGCATGCAGCAGCCATACGAGCCCGCCGGGGCGAAGTCCCCGAGGGCGCACGCCGGGAGCGCGGCGGCCAGGGTCCTGGTCGTCGACGACGATCCGACCGTCGCCGAGGTCGTCGCCGGGTACCTGGACCGGGCCGGTTACGCCGTCGACCGCGCCGACGACGGCCCGGCGGCCCTCGCGCGCGCCGCCGCCCACCGCCCGGACCTGGTGGTGCTCGATCTGATGCTGCCCGGCATGGACGGCCTGGAGGTGTGCCGACGGCTGCGCGCACGCGGCCCGGTCCCGGTCATCATGCTCACCGCGCGCGGCGACGAGGACGACCGCATCCTGGGCCTGGAGGTCGGCGCCGACGACTACGTCACCAAGCCCTTCAGCCCGCGCGAACTGGTCCTGCGCGTGGAGTCGGTGCTGCGCCGCGCCCACCCCGACACGGCCAGGCAGCCGCTGTACGCGGCGGGTCTCGCCGTCGATCCCGCCGCCCGCCGGGTCACCCGCGACGGCGCCGAACTCGCCCTGACCCTGCGCGAGTTCGACCTGCTCGCGTTCTTCCTGCGGCATCCCGGACGGGCGTACAGCAGGGAGGACCTGATGCGGGAGGTGTGGGGCTGGGAGTTCGGCGACCTGTCGACCGTCACCGTCCACATCCGCCGCCTTCGCGGCAAGGTCGAGGACGATCCGGCGCGCCCGCGGCTGATCCAGACCGTGTGGGGTGTCGGCTACCGCTTCGAGGCGGCCGGCGAAGAGGCGGTCTGACCGTGCGCGACATGCTTCTCATCGCCCTGTACGCCTTCGCGGGCGCCGCCGCCACGGGCCTCGCCGGAGCCGCGGCGCTGCGCCTCGTCCGGCGCCGTTCGCTCACCGCGTCGCTCGCCGTGGTCGCGGCCGTCGGGGTGGTCGCGATGCTGGCGGGCACGCTCGCCGTCGCGTGGGCGATGTTCCTCTCCCCGCACGACCTCACCGTGGTGACGACCGTGGTGGCCATGGCGGCCGTCGTCTCCCTCGCGACGGCACTCGTACTCGGCCGCTGGGTCGTCGCCCGCAGCCGCGAACTGGCCGTGGCCGCCCGCTCGTTCGGCGACGACGGAGGCGCGTTCACGGCGCCCCACGCGCCCGCCACCGCCGAACTGGAGTCGCTGGCCGAGGAGTTGGCGGCCACCAGCGCCAAACTGGCGGCGTCCAGGGAGCGCGAGCGCACCCTGGAGACGTCGCGGCGCGAGCTGGTCGCCTGGATCTCGCACGATCTGCGGACCCCGCTCGCCGGGCTGCGCGCCATGGCGGAGGCCCTGGAGGACGGGGTCGCCGCCGAGCCCGACCGCTATCTGCGGCAGATCCGCACCGAGGTCGAGCGGCTCGACGGCATGGTCGGCGACCTGTTCGAGCTGTCCCGCATCCACGCGGGGGCCCTGCCGCTCGCCCCGGCCCGTATGTCGCTGTACGACCTGGTGGGCGACGCCCTCGCCGGAGCGGATCCGCTCGCCCGTGAGCACGGGGTACGGCTCGTCGGGGATCAGGTCGAGCCGGTGCCGGTCGAGGTGGACGGCAAGGAGATGAGCCGCGTCCTCGGCAACCTGCTGGTCAACGCGATTCGCCGGACGCCCGCGGACGGCACGGTCGCCGTCGCCGCGCGGCGCGCCCCCGGCGGCGTGGTCGTGTCGGTGACGGACGGCTGCGGCGGCATCCCCGAGGAGGACCTGCCGCGCGTCTTCGACACCGGCTGGCGCGGCAGCCACGCCCGCACTCCCCCGGCGGGCGCGGGTCTCGGCCTCGCCATCGTGCGCGGCATCGTGGAGGCGCACCAGGGCCGGGCCACCGTACGCAACATCCCCGGCGGCTGCCGCTTCGAGGTGACCTTGCCGACGGCGGCGTGACGGGCTCTCAGAGCCCGCGCAGTCCGGCGCGCGCGAATTCCCGCATGCCCGCCGCGAAGCCGGTCGTCGCCTTCCAGCCGAGTTCGGCGCGCAGGCGCGAGGAGTCGGCGGTGATGTGCCGGACGTCGCCGAGCCGGTACTCGCCGGTGACGACGGGGTCGGGGCCGCCGCTCGCCGCGGCGAGGGCCCGGGCCATCTCGCCGACGGTGCGCGATTCGCCGCTGCCGGTGTTGTAGGCGCCGAGCGCGCCGGGCGCCGCCTCGGCCTCCAGAGCCAGGGCGTTGGCCTCGGCGACGTCCCGTACGTGCACGAAGTCCCGGCGCTGGCGCCCGTCCTCGAAGACGCGGGGTGCCTCACCGCGGGCGAGCGCCGAGCGGAAGAAGGAGGCGACGCCCGCGTACGGGGTGTCGCGCGGCATCCGGGGCCCGTACACGTTGTGGTAGCGCAGCGACAGCGCGGTCCCGCCGGTGGCGCGGGCCCAGGCCGCGGCCAGGTGTTCCTGGGCGAGCTTGGTCGTGGCGTACACGTTGCGCGGGTCGGCGGGCGCGTCCTCGCCGACCAGCCCTGGCGCGAGGGCGGCGCCGCAGCGCGGGCACCTGGGCTCGAACCGTCCCGCCTCCAGATCGGCGACGTCCCGCGGCCCGGGCCGGACGTCCCCGTGGCGCGGGCAGGCGTAGCGCCCCTCGCCGTAGACGACCATCGACCCGGCGAGGACGAGGCGCCGCACGCCCGCCTCCGCCATGGCGGCGAGCAGCACGGCCGTGCCGAGGTCGTTGCGCGAGACGTACTGCGCCGCGTCGGCGACGCCGTCGCCGAGGCCGACCATCGCCGCCTGGTGGCAGACGGCGTCGACCCCGTCGAGGGCCCGGGCGACCGCCTCCGGGTCGCGCACGTCGGCGCCCGGATCGTCCCGCACGTCGTACACGAGCGGTTCGTGCCCGCGGGCGGCCAGCGCCTCCACGACATGGGACCCGATGAACCCGGCGCCGCCGGTGACCAGTACACGCATGGGGCCACGCTAGGGCGGCGCGGCGGACGCCCCCACCGACCGCGCCGGCACGTCATGACTCCGTAAGACCCGTGCGCCCTGCGCGGCTGGAGAGAGCCCTTCGTCACGCGACGACGAGTTGACCGGATGCTGCCTCCGTTTTACTCTCGAACCAATACGGATGCAGCATCCGTTTCATCTGCGCCACCGGCAACACCGAAGGGAAGCACGCATGGGCATCGACGGCCGGCACGAACGCAAGCCGCGCGCGGACGTCATGCGCAACCGGGCCGCGCTCCTGGAGGCGGCGCAGCGCCACTTCCTCAGACACGGGGTGGGCACGTCGCTGGAGGCGGTGGCCAAGGAGGCCGGGGTCGGGCCCGCGACGCTGTACCGGCACTTCCCGACCCGGGAGGCGCTGCTGGCGGCGGTGCTTCAGACACGCTCCGACGAGCTGGTGGCCCGGCAGGCGCGGATCGCCCGGCTCGACGACGCCGCCGAGCGGTTGCGGCAGTGGCTGCGGGCCCTGGAGGAGTACTTCAGCGCCTTCAGCGGTCTGCCGGAACCGCTGATGGCCGCGACCAAGGCGCAGGAGCCGGACAATCCCCTGACGCTGCCCTGCGACACCCTCATCGCCACCACGGGCGAGTACCTGGAGGCCGCCCAGCGCGCGGGAGAGGCCCGCCCCACGGTCACCGCCCGCGATCTCTTCCACGCCGCCTGTTCCGTCGCCTGGCTGATGGGCACCGGCGACACCGACGAGGAGTCGCTCGGCCGCCTGCGCGAGCTCATCGAGAGCGGATACCGCCGACCCGGCGCCACCGCCTAGCCGCCGCACCGGGCCACACCCCCGCGGGCCGCCGACACGTGCGGCGGGCCGTTCCCTCATCCCCCTTACCCCTGTCGTCACCCCTGCCCCTCAGGCAAGACGACCCCCAGAAGGACAAATCATGAAACTTGGCATTATCGGGACAGGTCCGATCGGCACCTTCCTGGCACGCACATTCAGCGCGAGTGGGCACGACGTCGAGGTGGCGAACTCCCGGGGACCGGAGACCGTCGACGCCGCGGTGCTGGAGTTCGGGGCGCGCGCGGTGCCCGCGGAGGACGCCGTGCGGGACCGGGACGTGATCATTCTGGCCGTCCCGTTCGCGCGCATCCCGGACGTGGCGGGGCTGTTCGCCTCCGTCCCCACCGAGACCGTGGTGATCGACACCTCCAACTACTTCCCGCATCTGGGCGGGCCCGTCGACGCGGTCGAAGGCGGCCAGGTGGAGAGCGTCTGGGTGGCCGAGCAGGTGGGGCGGCCCGTGGTGAAGGCGTGGAACGCGGCCCTCGCAGGCACCCTCCAGCACAAGGGCGTACCGGCGGGGACCCCGGGCCGCATCGCGCTCCCGGTCGCCGCCGACTCGGACGCGGCACGGCGCATCGGCATGCGCCTGGTGGACGAGAGCGGCTTCGACCCCTACGACGCCGGTGTGCTGGCCGACTCCTGGCGTCAACAGCCGATGACGCCCGCCTACTGCACGGAGCTGAACCTGCGGGACCTCCGAGCGGCCCTCGCCGCCGCCGACCGCGACGAGGCGCCGCGCAACCGGGACCGCCAGATGAGCCGCTTCGCCACGCTCACCTCCCCGCCCGCGACGGACGAGATCGTGGAGCTCAACCGCTCCCTCCACCGCTGACCGCCACGACCACCGAAGCGCCGCGGCCCGGACTGACCGCGGCGCCGACCACGCCACCGGAGGACAGTCCCTTGCCCACGACCGCCTCGCTCTTCACCGACCTCGCCCGCACCAGGCACTCGCCCCGGCAGTTCCTGCCGACACCGCTGTCCCCGGCGGACATCCGCGCCGTGCTGGAGGACGCGCAGACCGCCCCGTCGAACAGCAACACCCAGCCGTGGAACGTCCACGTCGTGTCCGGCGCCGCCCGGGACGCCCTGAGCGAAGCGCTGCTCAAGGCGCACGAGGCAGACCGGGTCTCCCTCGACTTCACCGCCGACTACGGCGACAGCGTCCACCGGGACCGCTCGCACGAGCACGCGGCCATCGTCTACGGCAAGCGGGGCGTGGGGCGCTCGGACCACGAGGGCAGGAGGGAGGTCATCCGCGAGAACCTGCGGTTCTACGGAGCACCGCACGTCGCCCTCCTCTTCATGCCGGTGCTCGGCGACGGGGTGCGGGCAGCCGGTGACCTCGGCATGTACGCCCAGAACTTCCTGCTCTCGCTCACCGCCCGGGGGCACCGGGGCATACCCCAGGCCATCCTCGGCGTCTACGCCGACACCGTCCGCGAGACCCTCGGCATCTCCGGGGACCTCAAGCTGCTGTTCGGCATCGCCTTCGGCACCGGGGACCGGACCTCACCGATGTACGACATCGGCATGGGCCGCGTCCCGCTCCAGCAGAGCGTCGTCCTGCACGACACCCCGGGCGTCCTCGACCCGTCCTCGTCCTGACCGGCGAACGGGCGGCGCCCACTCACCCGTCGGCGGCGACCTCCCGGATCAGCGGCTCGAACTCGCGCCGCACATAGGTGTCGAACGGTGCCGTCAACGCGCCGTCGATCACCCGCCGCACCCCGTGTTCCGCCGCGCGTTCCTTCATCGCCGCACGGGCGACCGGCTCCACCCCGCCGCCGATGATCAGCACCCCGAACTCGCCGGTCTCCAACAGCTTTTGAGCCTCCTCGGCGGTGCTCGCCCCCTCCGCCTCGAAGCCGTCCGCGCGCAGCGTGCCCAGCACGTCGGCCAGCCTCGCGGGTGTCCTGCCAAGGACCAGAGTCTTCGTGGCCGCTCTCCTCGGATACGTAATCGTGTGCGGATGCGTGATCGTTCGCGGGTACGTGGTTGTCCGCCCGCCCGAACGTAGAACCTCGACCCGACTTGAGGTCAACGCCTTCGGTCCCGTCACCCTCACGGGCGCCGCCCCTCCTGCCGCACCCGCGTCAGCTTCTCCGGATTGGTCACCAGGTAGATGTCGGAGACCCGGTCACCCTCGGGGGTCAGGTCCATGACCATGACGGCGTACGGGGAGTCGTCGGCGAAGACGACCGCGGAGGGGTCGCCGTTGACGTGCCGGTACTGGATCTCCAGGTTCTCGGGCGCACGCCGCCGGCCGAAGGAGGCGATCATCCGGCTGACCTGTTCGCGGCCGTGCACCGGGCGCAGCGCCGCCGGGCGGACCTTGCCGCCGCCGTCGGTCCACAGGGTGACGTCCGGCGCGAGGATCTCCATCAGCGCGCCCACGTCGCCGCCGAGCGCGGCCTCGACGAAGCGCCGCGTCGCCTCCCGGCGCACCCGGGGGTGGGCGGCGAACCGCGGGCGGCGGGCCTGGACGTGGGCGCGGGCCCGGTGCGCGAGCTGGCGTACGGCGGCGGGGCTGCGGTCGAGGACCTCGGCGATCTCGGTGTGCGCGTAGCCGAACACCTCGTGGAGGACGAAGACGGCGCGCTCCAGCGGGCTGAGCGATTCGAGGACGACGAGCAGCGCCAGCGAGACGGACTCCGAGCGCAGCGACGCGTCGGCGGCGTCCCCCGCGTCCGGTCCCGGCTGACCGGGTGCCGCGGCGACCAGCGGCTCGGGCAGCCACGGGCCGACGTACGTCTCGCGGCGGCGGCTGATCGCGGACTGCCGGGCGAGCGCGTGGTTCACCGCGATGCGTACGAGGTAGGCGCGCGGGTTGTCGATCTCCTCCAGCGGGGCCCGGCTCAGTCGCCCGGCCAGTGACAGCCAGGTCTCCTGCAACACGTCCTCGGTGTCGGCGACGCTCCCCAGCATGTTGTAGACGACGGAGAACAGTAGTTCGCGGTGGCCGGTGTAGAGCCGGGTCGCCGTCTCCTCGGCCTCGGTGGCCGGTCCCGCGGTACTCTCGGACATGTCAGGTGCCTCCCCTGGGCGTTCGCACCTGAGACGGTGACGGCCACGCCGTCCGTGACATCCCGGCCCCGCCGTGTGGCGCATGTCACTTCCCCGCCCGCGATGTCACACCTCGTGTCCTCCGCGCTCTCTCGGGAGCAGAAGCACAAGCGGAAGGACACGACACAGTGCTGAAGAAGTGGCACGGCAACCCCTGGGCAATCCTGATCACGCTCTCCCTCGGGTTCTTCATGACGCTGCTCGACCTGACGATCGTGAACATCGCGATCCCCGACCTGGTGAGGGACTTGGACGCGTCCCTCGACCAGATCCTCTGGGTGGTCAACGCCTACACCCTCGCCCTCGCCGTCCTCCTGATCACCGCGGGCCGCCTCGGCGACCTGCGCGGGAAACGGAACCTGTTCGTCATCGGCGTGGCCCTGTTCACGCTCGCCAGCCTCGCCTGCGGTCTCGCCCGTGACCCGGCGCAACTCATCGCGTTCCGCGCGGTCCAGGGCCTGGGAGCGGCGCTTCTGATGCCGCAGACCCTGTCCATCGTGGCCGATGTGTTCCCGGCCGACCGGCGTGGTGTCGCCATGGGCATCTGGGGCGCCGTCGCGGGCGTCTCGGGGGCGCTCGGGCCGATCATCGGCGGCGTACTGATCACCGATCTCGCCTGGCGGTGGATCTTCTACGTGAACCTGCCGCTGGGCGCACTCGTCCTCTTCCTGGCCCTGACGCTCATCCCTGCGGCGACCGGGCGCACGGTCCGCCACCGCCTCGACAACGTCGGCGTCGCACTGGCGTCGGCGGCCCTGTTCTGCCTGGCCTTCGGTCTCACCGAGGGGCAGCGGTACGAGTGGAACGGCTCGATCCGGACCCTGTTCGCCGCGTCGGCGGCGCTCTTCGCCGCGTTTCTGCTGCAGCAGCGCGGCCGTCAGGACAGGGAACCGCTGGTCCCCTTCTCGCTGTTCGGGGACCGCGACTTCGCCGTCCTCAACTTCGTCGGGATCGCGGTGTCGTTCGGCATCGTCGGCCTCTTCCTGCCGCTGACGATCTACCTCCAGTCGGTGCTGGGGTTCAGCGCGCTCAAGTCCGGGCTCGTCCTGCTGCCGCTCGCGCTCGGCTCGATCCTGACGGCGGGGCCCGCGGGCGTCCTCGCGGACCGGATCGGCGGCAAGTTCGTCCTGATGGGCGGGTTGTGCGCCTATGCGGGCGGCCTCGTCTGGATCGTCGCCACCGCCGACGTGGGCCGCGCCTGGACCAGCGTCGCGGGCCCGCTCCTGCTCACCGGGCTCGGCGCGGGCTGCACGTTCGCGCCGATGGCCACCGAGGTCATGCGCAATGTCCCGGCACACCTCTCGGGCGCCGCGTCCGGAGTCAACAACGCGCTGCGGCAGGTCGGTTCGGTGCTCGCCGCGGCGGTGATCGGCGCCGTTCTCCAGGGGCAGCTCGGCGTCGAGGTGGGCGGATCCGGTACGGGTGCCGCAGGACGGGCCGCGTTCGGGCACCGGTTCGTCGACGCGATGGCTCCGGCGATGCTCGTCCCGGCCGGGGTGCTCCTGGTCGCGGCGACCGCGTGTCTCACCCTCCGGCGCCACCACGGGGCTCCGCCGAACGCCCACGGACCGGCGCCGACAGCCGACCGGGAAGCGGCGACACCCGCCCCCACGGCCCTCTGACCTCTCACGACCTGAAGACAGGAAGGGTGACCCACCATGGCCGCACCTCGGCCGCACCAGCAGAACCCCACGCGGAAACAGTCCGCGCCGATCGACTTCCTCATGATGTACGTGACCCACGGCGCGTTCCGGCGCGACCTCGACCGACTCCTGAAGGCGGCCGACACCGGCACGGCCCACACCCCCGAAGTCCTCGCCGGCTGGGCCAACTTCAAGCATCAATTGCACCTCCATCACACGGTCGAGGACAGCCACCTGTGGCCCCGGCTGCGGACCGAGGTGGCGGACCGTCCGCACGCGCTCGCCCTGCTCGACGCCATGGAGGCGGAGCACGCCCGTATCGACCCGCTCCTCGACGCGGTCGACGCGGCGCTCGCGGATCGCTCGCCGGCCATCGGCGCCAAGGTCCGGGCCCTTCGTGACGACCTCGTCCAGCATCTCGACCACGAGGAGCAGAGCGCGCTCCCGCTGATCCAGGAGGTCCTGGAACCCGCCGACTGGAAGATGTTCGCGGGTGGCATGCGCGCGGCGCAGGGGTTGAAGGGGGCGGCGGTGTACGTTCCGTGGATCCTCGACGACGTATCGGAGGGGGAACGCGACCGCTTCCTCGGATCGATGCCCGCGCCCGTCAAAGTCCTCAACGGGCTCGCGTGGGAGCGGAGTTACCGCAGGCGGAACCTGTGGGGCGCCCGCTGAGGTGAACGCGGGTGGCTCCTGCATCTCTGACGCGGATGCGGATGGGCGCCGCCTGAACGAGCGCGCCGCGGCGTTCGGGCGCCGCCGCTTTTGGCCGTGGCCCGAGGAACGGCGGCGCTGAGTCCCACCCCGCAAAGGCACGGTACGGCGCAGAACCTGTCCGCGTGTCCGTGTGGCAGGCGGGCCCCGGTGATCGGGGCCCGCACACTGACGGCATGGACACACCCTTCACCTTCTCCTGGCGTGTCAGCGGCGAGGACGACCGGCGGCGTGCCGACGACGTCACGGAGATCGCGCTCGCCGCTCCGGACGGCAGCGAGGTCCAACTGACCCTCGACGACCTGCGTGGGTTCGTCCTGCGGATGGACAGTGATCCCGACGGCGACCACTTCCACGAGTTCGAGATCCGTCCCGGGGCCGCGAACCTCTTCTTCGTCAAGGCGCACCGGCACGAGCGCCGGGTCCCGGCGGAAGCCGACGAAGCCGACGGGGCGGCGCGTCACCCGTAGAGCGAGGAAGGGAAAAGGGGTGGTCCCGCTCCTGTCCCGTCGGCTACCTTGACCGGCGATGACTACCGGGACGGCCTTGCGCCACACACGGATCGGTGACCCGGCGCTCCCCTGAGCGCCGTACGGGTCGGTTCGGACCCGTTGCCGGATCGGGGAACCGGCGCCGCCGCGCGAGCCCCGCCTCCTGTCGTGCTGACCACTCGCAGCCCGACACGTCACCACGGCAGGAGAACCCATGCCCGGCAAGATCGTGCACATCTCCACCGCGGACGGCCGCGCCGACGCCTTCGCCGCCTTTCCCGACGGGGGCGGGCGGTACCCAGGGGTGCTGATGTACCCGGACGGTTTCGGCATCCGGCCCGCGCTGTGCGAGATGGCGACCGAACTGGCCCGCCACGGCTACTACGTGCTCGTCCCCAACGTCTTCTACCGGCACGGACCGGCACCCGTGATCGAACTGCCCGAGCACATCGGGGCTGACGCCCGACCGGCGGTCTTCTCCCGGCTGATGCCCCTGATCGAGGCGCACACCGCGGAGCGTGCCCTGCGCGACGCCGACGCCTGTCTCGCCTTCCTCTCCTCCCGGCCGGAGACCGGCGACGGGCCGGTCGCGGCGACCGGCTACTGCTTCGGCGGCCTCCTGGCGGTCCGTACCGCAGCGGCCCGTCCCGATCAGGTCGCCGCCGTCGCCGCGTTCCACGCGCCGGTGGGCGCCGACGGACCGGAGAGTCTGCGCCGACTCACCGGAGAGGTCTACTTCGGCCACGCCGAGAGCGACATGACCCCCGAAGCCCTCCGCGCCCTCGACACGTCCCTGGACGCCGCGGGCGTCACGTACACGTCGGAGATCTGTCCCGGCACCGAGCACGGCTTCACGATGCCGGACACGGACGCCTTCGACGCCGCCGGGTCGCGGCGCCACTGGGAACGCCTGCTGCCTCTCCTGGACCGCACGCTGACCACCGTCTGAGGCACCGGCCCACCACCGTGCCCGCACGCCCCGCCCCGCCCGGCCGCGCGGCTCAGGACCACTCCCCCGCCCGCTTGGCCCGGGTCCACTCCAGCACCCTGTCCGCGGACCAGGTCGTGACCACGCGCTCGGGCGGCACCCCGCACTCCTCCGCCCGGGCGCAGCCGATCACCTGCCAGGACAACTGGCCCGGCGCATGCGCGTCGGTGTCCACCGAGAACAGGGTGCCCGCCGCCACGGCCCGGCGCAGCAGACGGCGGGGCGGATCGAGGCGTTCGGGGCGGCTGTTGATCTCCACTGCGGTGCCCGCGGCGGCGCAGGCCTCGAACACCGCGTCGGCGTCGAACTGCGACTCGGGCCTGCCGCGTCCGGTGACCAGCCGGCCGGTGCAGTGGCCGAGGACGTCGGCGCGCGGGTTGCTGACCGCGGCGATCATGCGGCGGGTCATCGCGTCGGCGTCCATGCGCAGTTTGGAGTGGACGGAGACGACCACGACGTCGAGTTGGTCGAGCAGTTCGGGTTCCTGGTCGAGGGAGCCGTCATCGAGGATGTCGCACTCGATGCCGGTGAGCAGCCGGAACGGCGCCCAGCGGGCGTTCAGCCCGGCCACTACCTCCAGTTGCTCCCGCAGCCGCTCGGGGGAGAGTCCGCGGGCCACCGTCAGGCGCGGGGAGTGGTCCGTGAGGACGGCCCATTCATGTCCGACGTCCTGGGCGGCCCGGCCCATCTCCTCGATCGGGCTGCCGCCGTCCGACCAGTCGGAGTGCAGATGGCAGTCGCCGCGCAGCAGCGCCCGCAGCGCGGCGCCCGCCTCGTCCGCCACCAGGGGCGTCGTGCGGGCCTCCGCCTCCAGACGTTCCAGGTACGCGGGGACGTCGCCGGCCCACGCCTCACGGATGACGGCGGCGGTCTTCGGGCCGATCCCCTTGAGCGATTCCAGGGACCCGTTGGCGACGCGCTCGTCGATCTCGGTGTCGGTGAGTCCGGCGAGCACCGCGGCGGCCGTCCGGAAGGCGCGTACCCGGTAGGTCGGCGCGCGATCGCGCTCCAGGAGGAACGCGATCCGCTCCAACGCCCGCACCGGCTCCCGCACCGGCTCGTCGTGCGCTCCGCTCGCCGTCATCGGGCCTTCTCCTACGGGTCACCCCGCGGCGGCGGCTGCGCCAGCGGGTCGGTTCGACGCGCCGCACGTGAACGGCTCGTCCCCCACAGGATGAGCGGAGCGGCGACGTTCAGCACCCGGGGCACGGCGGAAGATACCGGCCAGGCGTCCGGTTCGTGGGAGACGGGAGGTGTGCGTGGGGCGGAGCGGGGCAGTCGGGGTCTCGTATCGCCCACCGTGCACGAAGGAGTCCACCTCATGCTGATGGCTCACCCGGCGGTCCTCAACGACCTCGTCCAGCAGTACGAGACGCTGCGCGCCCTCAACGCCTCCGAGGGCTCGGCCGAGGTGCAGCAGCGCATGGACGACGTGGCCTACACCCTGTGCATCGCGACCGGCACCGCTGACATCGACGCCGCGCTGATCGCCGCGCGCCATCAACTCCCGGGGGCCCGCCCCGAGGACGACTCGCTCCTGGCCGCCTGACCGTCGGCAGCGTCACCGGGCGGCCCCGCACAGGTGCGGGGCCGCCCGGCTTCTTCACCCGGGGAGGTCGGGCGGGCCGGCCTGTGAGTGGTCCCGTCGCAGGCGCAGTTGGCGGTGGAGTTCGCTGCGGACCTCGGCGGGAAGCTCGCCGTTGAGGCCCCACTGCGTCAGCAGCACGGCCACATGCCGCAGTTTGATGTTGGTGCGCTGCGAGATCTGCCGTACGACCTCCCATGCCTCGGGCGGCGGCAGGTGGCCGACGGCCACGATGATGCCGATCGCCCGGCCGACCTCCTCGTGCGCGGCGACCGCCTCCTTGAGCTGGACGATCTCCTCCTCCAGCGCGGCCACCTTCGCGGCGGCGTCCGGACGTCGCGGGTCGGCGTTCTGTTCGGGTGCGTCGGATGTCAACATGTGCCTCCGGGGTCCAGGGGGGCAGCGGTGTAGGTGTGCCGTACACCTCAACCGTCCCCCCTCCCCCGGGCGATCTGCAATACCTCGTTCCGCCATACCCGCCACCGTGTCGTGTCCGGCGGCGGGTCCCGTGGCTCGACGGCCGACTCGGGCGGTCGGCCGTCGAGGTGGCGCATGAGGACTGGTTCGCGTGTCAGCGGGTGGCGCAGGTCCTGCCGTCGAGGGTGAAGCCGGTCGGTACGGCGTTGGTGCCCGCGGTGGAGGAGCCGCTGAGGCCGAAACCCACCGAGCCTCCGGCAGGGACGGACCGGGTCCAGGACTCGGGTGTGACGTGCACCTTCGTGCCGCTCTGGGTCGCCTTGGCGTTCCAGATCGCGTTGATCCGCTGCTGGGCGGGGAAGGCGAAGTCCAGCGCCCAGCCGTCGAGTGCGTGCGTGGAGTCGTTGCGGACCGTGACGTCGGCGTTGAAGGAGCCGCCCCAGTCGCTGAGCCGGTAGGTGACGGTGCACGCGCCGCTCTCGCCGCCCGGGTCGGTGCCGCCCCCGCTGAAGACGCTCGCCTCCTTGGCGGTGGCCTTGATGCCGTCCACGCCGTCGAAGAGGCGCTTGCCCCAGGCGGAGAGCTGGTTCGGGTCGAAGCCGCGGGCCAGGTCGAGGTATTCGACGCCGCCGCCGTTGCCGCTCCAGGACCAGCCGAGGTATCCGATGCCCAGGCTCTGGGCGGTGGCCATGATGGCGTCCTCGTCGGGGTTCCCGTCCGAGTGCATGTCCCCGAACTCACCGACCATGACGGGGAGTCGGGCCGAGACGAACCGGTTGAGGTAGTCCTTGACCTCCGCCGCGGTGTCGTAGACGCCGTACATGTGGATGTCGAAGACGGTGTTGCGGTCCGGGTCGGCGGCGAAGACGCCCGCCGCGTTGTCCCGCATGGTGAACGACCAGTCCTGGCCCCAGTTGGGCGCGTCGACGACCAGGGTGTGGTCGAGACCGGCGTTCCGCAGCCGGCCGATGGCGGTCTTGGTGGCGTCGGTCCACGCGGTGTAACCGGTGTTGCCCCACGGCTCGTTCCCTATGTTGACCAGGACGTACTTCTCCTGGCCGACGAGGGCGCTCTTGACGCCCAGCCAGTAGTCCACGGCCTTGGCGAGCGGGACCGCCCCGGCCGACTCGCCGTACCCGGTGGTGTCGTGGGCCTCCAGGACGCAGACGAGCCGGTTGCGCTTGCACTGGTCGATGACGTGGGCGACGTCGGCGGTGTCGTTCCTGGTCCACTGATCCCCGGTGGCGAGCACCACGCGCACGGAGTTGGCGCCCTTGGCCTTGATGTCCTTGAGCGCCTGGTCGGTCCTGTCGGGGTACCAGGTGTGGGCGTGATTGACACCGCGCAGGACGAAGTCCTGGTCGGTGGCGTCCAGCAGCCGCCCGTCCTTGACGTGGAACCCGGCCGTCCCGGCGGCTTGGGCGGAGGGGGCGGCGGTGAGGAGGGAGGCGCAGACGGCGAGCAGGAGGCCCGTCGCGGCGGCGGCTCGTCTTCTTTTCATCTACTGCTCCTGGCTCGATCGGGGCGCGCCGAGGCCCGGCGGGGGCGGTACGGCCGAAACAACGACACGCCATCGGTGGCTCTGCAAGGGCATGCGGGCACGACACTCGCCCGGGTGCGCGAACACGATGGTCCTGTACCGGTCTCGCACCTCGTGCCCGGTGTCGGCGACGCGCGGGAACGAGACGCGACGAGAGGACCGACACGCCGTCCTGCCTGCGCAGACATGGTCACGACGAGCGCGGCCCCCGGCGCTTCCGCCCGGCGACGGCCACGACATTAGGGGTCGGGACAGCGGAAGACAATGGCCGTAACGGAACCGGTTAAGCATCTCTCCGGTCGCGACGCACAAGGACGGTCCCCTCGTGCCCTAGTCCGCGCGGCCCGTGACGGCGACGGCGGAGCCCAGTCCGATCATGGCCAACCCTCCGGTGCCGCCGATCAGCGCCATCCGCCGGGGCGAACGGCCGAGCCAGGCGCGCGCGGCGGAAGCCGTCAGACCCCAGAGGCCGTCGGAGATCAGGGCCAGCACGGCACCGGCCAGCCCGAGCAGGAGCATCTGGAGGCTGACGTGGCCCGCGTCCCGGTCGACGAACTGCGGCAGCATCGCCGTGAGGAAGACGATGCTCTTCGGGTTCGTCACGCCGACCATGAACCCGGCCCGGACAGAGCCCTTCCCGTTCGCGGGCGCCGCGGTGAAGCGCACCGCTTCCGTGCGGTCCCTCCAGCTCGCCCGCAGCGCCTTGACGCCCAGGAGGACGAGATAGGCGGCTCCGGCGAATCTGATCGCGTCGAACACCACGACCGACCTCTGGACCACCGCGCCGACCCCGAGGGCGACCGCGACGACCAGGGCGTAGCCGCCGAGGGCGTTGCCCAGCACGGAGGCCAGTGCGGTCCTGCGCCCGTGGGCCAGGGCCCGGCCGACGACGAAGAGCACGCTCGGCCCCGGGATCGCGGACAGGAGCAGGGACATCGAGCAGAAGGCAAGGAGCTGGTGAAGGCTGATCATGCGCGAGATCCTCACCCGTCCCCACCCACAGCGCCAGAGCGACTTTGGACCTAGGTCATGTCGCGAAAGCCCCTCCGCCCCACCCGGTCACCGGATTTTCCGGGCCTGTGGTGCGCCTGTTCTCGTGGGTCATCCCCGTGTCCGCTCGCCTCCGCCCGGCCGATCGGCTAACTTCCCTCCCAGTAGTCGTGGTTCGGACGTCCTCGCGCCCGCGGTACCCGCCGCGGGCGCCGTGACGTGCAGGCAACACCCTGGGACCAGGGCGATCACCTCACCCAGGGGAACTGACAAGCACGTTCCCCCCGACCCTGGACAAGGGGATTCTTATGGCCACCGGAACAGTCAAGTGGTTCAACGCCGAGAAGGGCTTCGGTTTCATCCAGCAGGACGGCGGCGGTCCGGACGTGTTCGTCCACTACTCCGCCATCAACGCCTCCGGCTTCCGCGAGCTCCAGGAGAACCAGCAGGTCACCTACGACGTCACGCAGGGCCCCAAGGGCCCGCAGGCCGAGAACGTCGTCCCGTCCTGATCTGACATGCCGACAGTGCGCCGCACCTCTGGTGCGGCGCACTGTCGCGTGCTCGCGGCGGACCTTCTCGTTCAGGCCGCCTGCACGATCTCGTCCGCACGTACGCTGCGGGAGGCCACGGTGAGATCGGCCTGGCCGAACAACAGGGCGTACCCACTGGGCAGTTGCGCCAGGATCCGGCGGAGCACCTGCTTGTCCAGGGTGCGGGCGAGGGTGCCGAGGACGGACCCCACGTGCCAGCGCGTGATGGCGTACGGCGCGTCGGTGGCCTCGGCGAGGGCCTTGACGAAGGCGTGGGCGGTCAGGGGCCGTTGCCCCGGCACGGCCTGGGCGAAGTGCCGGGCGGCCTGCGGCGGCAGTCGGCGCGCGAGGTCGACGCGTTCGTCGCCGACGATCTGCTGCCCGAGTGCGTTCAGCACGGTGGCGGTGACACGTTCCGCCTGTTCCACGGTGGCGTAGGCGCCTTGGTAGCGGATCTGCTCCAGCAGGGCGGCGTAGGCGTCGGAGCGGGTCGGGCTCGGGGTGTGCATCGAAGCGGTGGCCTTTCACACATCGCACAGGCCGGCGCAGGGGGCGACGCGCGCGGGCCGTCGCGAGCGGGCCCCCTGCGGTCAGCGGGGTGGGCGGGGATCAGGAAGAGAGCTGCTTGGGCTCGTCGGAGGCGGTACGGCCATTGATGCTGATCTTGCGCGGCTTGGCGCGTTCGGCGATCGGGATGCGCAGGCTCAGCACGCCGCTCTCGAAGGTGGCGTCGATGCGCTCGGTGTCGAGCGTGTCGGCCAGGACGAGCTGGCGGGAGAAGACGCCCATGGGACGCTCGGCGAGCTCCATCTGGACGCCTTCGCCGGCCGCCGCGGGGCGCCGCTCCGCCTTGACGGTCAGCATGTTGCGTTCCACGTCGATGTCGATGGCGTCCGGCTCGACGCCGGGCAGGTCGAGGGCGATGACGTAGGCGTCACCGTCGCGGTAGGCGTCCATCGGCATCTGCGAGGGCTTCGACCACGTCCCGGAGGGCCCGTTGAAGAACTGCTGGGCGAGGCGGTCGATCTCGCGGAAGGGGTCAGTGCGCATCAGCATCGCGCTACACCTCCAAGGTCTCAGGGCATTTCGTGCCATGCGCTGCACCTGCCTTCGTTGTAGCATGTCGTCGTAACGATGACAAGTGTGAGCGTCAACGCGCCGATGACGCGAGGAGGAGAACCGTGCCCCAGCCCCCTCAGCCGGAGCCCCAGGCCCCCGATTCCTTCCACGCCGCCTACGCGGCGCTCCAGGACATGACGCGCTCCGCCCAGGCCGCGCACGACGGTCACGCCGCCGTCCCCGCCCCCGAGGTCGACGCGGCCCTGGACGCGCTGATACTGCTGCGCGAGCTGCGCGGCCAGATCGCCGGCTGGGAGGCCTCCCTGATCGAGACGGCCCGCGCGGCCGGCGCGAGCTGGGCCAGCCTCGCGCAGCCCATGGGCGTCAACAGTCGCCAGGCCGCGGAGCGCCGCTACCTGCGCCTGCGCCCCGGCGCCCCCGGCACCACCGGCGACCAGCGCGCGCAGGCGGTCCGCGACGAGCGCGCCGCGGAACGCAACGTCACCTCCTGGGCCCGGGCCCACGCCGGTGAACTGCGTCAGCTCGCCGGACAGATCGCCGCTCTCGCCGACCTCCCGGGCTCCGCCAAGACCCCGCTCGACCGGGTCCGCCGGGCGCTGGACGACAGCGACGCGGCCCAGCTCCTTCGCCCCCTCGCGGACCTGCGGACCCACCTGTCCGCGCACCCCGCCCTCGCCCGGCAGGTCCACCACACGCTGGAGAACGCGGACGCCCAGCGCGCTTCGGCCACCGCGCAGCGCCAGGCCGACCGGTAGCGCCCGGCGCGCGTCGCGGCCGAAAACCCTGTGCCTCGCCCGCGCGGGACGGGCAGACTCCTCGTATGGCGGACATGAGGGCGTTCCAGGAAGCGGTCGCCCTGTGGGCCGCGGGTGGACCGGAGAAGCCGGCGCGCGAGCTGGCGGAGAGTCTGGGCGTGCGGACCGCGGTGCTGCTGGAAGGGCTGAGCGACCTCGCGGCCGTCGAGGCGCTGGCCGCGCGGCGCGGCCGGGACCTGGCCGCCGAGGGTGTCTGCGTCGTGTCGATGGGCGGGGCGATGAGCGTCGGCCGCTACGCCGGTCTCCTCGGCCCGCCCGGCCTCGGGCTGCGCCTCGCGGGGCTCTGCGACGTGGGTGAGAAGGGCTTCTTCGAGCGCGGCCTCACGCGGGCCCGGGCGCCGCTGGACGATCTGCACGTATGCGCCGCGGATCTGGAGGACGAGTTGGTGCGCGCGCTCGGCATGGCGGAGATGGAGGACGTCCTGCGCGCCGCGGGCGATCTGCGTGCCTGGCAGACCTTCCAGCGCCAGCCCGCGCAGCACGGCCGGGCGTCGCATCAGCAGGTGCGGCGCTTCCTCGGGACGAAGAAGGGCCGAAAGATCCGCTACGGCCGCCTCCTCGTCGAGGCGCTCGCCGCGGACCGGACGCCGCCCCCGCTCGACGGGCTGCTCGCCGCGCTGTGATCTCGCCGTCGCGCACCTTCACGGCCTCTTCCCGCCGCGTCGATCCGCCGGTATTCTCCCGCCCAAGACCGACCAGTCGGTATGCAGGGCGGGACCGGGTACGCGAAAGGGCGGGCACCGGACCGACAATGCCGGAGGTGCCATGACCGAGCAGGACACGTCCGAGGTCCACGGATACTGCGACCCGCGTTTCGAGGAGGTCCGCGGCGCCTTCGTGGAGAACTTCCGGGAGCGCGGCGAGCTGGGAGCCGCCGTCACCGTCCTGTTCCACGGGGAGCCGGTCGTCGACCTGTGGGCAGGCTGGACCGACCCGGCGCGCAGCCGCCCCTGGGAGAGGGACACCCTCGTCAACGTGTGGTCGACGACCAAGGGGGCCACGGCGCTGTGCGCGCACCTGCTGGCCGACCGGGGCCTGCTCGACCTCGACGCCCCGGTCGCGGCCTACTGGCCCGAGTTCGCCGCGGCGGGCAAGGCGGACATCCCCGTGCGTCATCTGCTCTCGCACCGCGCGGGCCTGGCCGGCCTGCGCGAGCCGCACACGCTGGCGGACCTCTACGACTGGGAGAAGACCACCGCGCGTCTCGCCGCCACCGAACCCTGGTGGGAGCCCGGCACCCGTTCCGGCTATCACGCCCTGACCTACGGGTTCCTGGTCGGCGAGGTCGTACGGCGCATCACCGGACAGCTCCCGTCCGCGTTCCTGGCCGAGGAGGTCACCGGGCCGCTCGGGATCGACTTCTTCATCGGCCTGCCGGAGAAGGAGGCCGAGCGGGCCGCCGAGCTGGTGCATCCGGCGCCCGCGCCCGACAGTGAACAGGGCGCCGCGCTACGGCGGTTGCCCCCGCTCGCGCTCGCCGCCCTGGCCAATCCGCCCACGGGGGCCGCCGAGGCGAACACCCCCGAGTGGCGCGCTGCCGAGATCCCCGCCGCGGGCGGCCACGGGACGGCCCGGGGAGTCGCCGCACTGTACGGGATCTTCGCCGGCCGGGGGCGGCTGAACGGGCGGCAGGTCCTGTCGGCGCGGGCGGCGGAGCGCGTGCGCGAGGGCCAGGGAAGCTGCCGCGACCTGATTCTGGGCGCCGGTTTCGACCACGACACCGAGCTCGGGCTCGGGCTCTGGCTGAGCGGCGCGAACGGCTCGTACGGACCCAACCCGCGCGCCTTCGGCCACGACGGTTTCGGCGGGTCGTTCGGTCTGGCCGACCCCGAGGCGGAGCTGAGTATCGGCTACGTCATGAACCGGATGGGCACGCACATCGCGGACGACCCCCGCAAGACGGCCCTGATCGACGCCGTGTACAGGTCGGGCGTGCCGTCCGCGTGAGAGCCGCGAGACCGGGGCCGTGACAGCCCTGTTCACGGACGGTTTCCTGTCGTGGCGACCGACGGCGGTCGCGCGCAGGCGCCTGCTCACCGGTGTCGCCCGGGCCACGGGTCAGCTCCCGGCCCGCCCGGGCAGGGGCTCGCCGATGCCGCCCCCGTCCCCCTCGGGCAGCGGGGCGCGGGCGTGCCTGCGCTGGTGCGTCAGCAGTCCGAGGAAACCGGCGAGGAACCCGCTGATCAGCCCGGACACGGCATGGTTGGCGGCGTTCGCACCGGCGTCCGCGGGGACGCCGACCACGAGGTAGTTGGCCAGCGCGCTCATCCCGGCGCCGATGACACCCCCGATCGCGCCGCTGATGAGGGACGCGCGGAGCGCGGACGGCGGCACGGTGGCGGCAGTGGCACGGCGGGGCTCAGGGCCGGGCTCGATGCCCAGAACGCGGTCGAGCGCGAGCGGCCCTGGCCCCGCCAGCAGGACGACGAGGAACGCCGCCGCCATCATCAGCGGGAACTCCACCCCCGCCCCGCTCGCCGCACCCTGCTGGGGTGTCATGAACCCGGTGTCCGTGTTGACCAGCGCGCTCGCCACACACAGATGGGCGATCAGCAGCAGCGCCGCCCACCGCGACAGCAACCCGACGACGAGCAGCAGCCCGCCGAGGGTCTCCCCGAGCGCCACGGCCCACGCCGTGAAGGTCGGCGCGGGGACGCTCATGCCGTCGAGGAACGCCGCGAACCCGGCGGGCCCGTCGAGGAGCTTGTCGACGCCGTGGACCGCCATGACGGCTCCGCCGGCCACGCGGACGACCGTCGGGGCCAGGGACGGGAAGCGGTGGGCCGGAGCGACGCCGAGAGCGCGCCGCAAGGTGTCTGACCGGGGTCCGGGCATGGAGGGTCCTCTCGCGGGTGACAGGGTGGACGCCGTCGCCCGGTCGGGTGCCGCGAGGCACGGCGGTGCCCTGGCGGACACGGCTGCGTGCCATCACGGCCCACCGGCCGATGACGTACGCGCCACTGTGCGGGCGAATCGGCCCCGGCGGAATCCCCCGGCTCATCGCGAGTACGGATGCCGCCGATCCATGGCGCGGATACCGCGCTCGGCAGCGATCGGGCGCCGCTCCCGCTCCCGGGTGCTCCATGGCGACACGGTGGGACGTTCTGCTGCGCGCGGGTGCGTTCAGGCCTCCGGCCGGGCGCGAGGTGGTACTCCTGGAAGGAGGCAGCAGGCCACGCCGTGCCGGGGAACGCCCCGCATCAGGCAGTGGCCACACCGGAGGCGGTCCCCGGACGTGGAACTCCGTCGCCCCGGTGGCGCGACAAGATGCCGTCCGAGAGGTCGCGGACCTCGTGCGAAGGAACCCCTGATGAGCGCCGACCAGACGTACGACAGCAGCCACATCACCCAGTGGCTGCTGGAGACCGACTCACTAGAGGACTTCCTCCAGACGCTGGCCGACGCCGCGCTGGAGATGTCCCACGCCCATGGTGCGGGACTGACGCTGGAGCGGGACGGCCGGCCGCTGACCGTGGTCAGCTCCGGGACCTCGGCGTCGAAGCTGGACGAGAAGCAGTACGGCCAGAACGACGGTCCCTGCCTCCAGTCCCTGCGCAGCGGCGAGGAGCTGAGCGTCAGCGACATGCTCGCGGAGTCGCGGTGGGGCGACTACCCGGCCTATGCCGCCGCCTGCGGCATCCGCTCCTCCTACTCCCTGCCGATCGCCGCCCACACCGACACGGCCGGCGCCCTCAACCTGTACGGCGTGCCGCCCGACGCGTTCGCGCGGGCCGATCTCACCGCCCTGCGCTCCTTGGCCGCCCAGGCCACCGGCGCCATCGCCCTGGCCAAGCGCTTGAGCGACACCCAGGACTTCGCCGACCAGCTCCAGGAGGCCATGCGGTACCGCAGCGTCATCGACCAGGCCCTGGGCGTCATCATGGGCCAGCGCCGCTGCACCGCCGACGAGGCCTTCGATGTCCTGCGCTCCGCCTCCCAGCACCGCAACATCAAACTCCGCGACCTGTGCACCGAGCTGCTCACCGGGCTCACCGGTCAGACACCCAGCGCGCCCGCGCTGCGGCCCCGGCCCTGACGCTGTGGCCGGGATCACAGGGCGGTCCGTTCCCGGCCCCGGAATGCCCCGGCGGGTGCGGCGGTTGCCGCAGGTGAATTACTTGCCTGTGCACATACCGACTGGTACCTCCTAGGAGCATTCAGTGACTGACGCCGTGTCGCCCGTTTCCCGGGCCGCCGAGATTCTTTCCCGACCGGTCACCCTGCACGGCCTCACCGTGCCGAACCGCATCGCGATGGCGCCCATGACGCGCATGTTCTCGCCGGGCGGCGTCCCGGGCGAGGACGTCCGCTCCTACTACTCCCGCCGCGCCGCCGCGGGCGTGGGCCTGATCGTCACCGAGGGGACGTACGTCGGGCACGCGTCGGCGGGCGACAGCGACCGGGTGCCGCGTTTCCACGGGGAGGAGCAGCTCGCCGGATGGGCGAAGGTCGCAGAGGACGTACACGCCGCGGGCGGCACGATCGTGCCGCAACTGTGGCACATCGGCATGGTCCGCAAGCCGGGTCGGCCGCCCTTCGCCGACGCCCCGCCCGTCGGCCCCTCCGGACTCCGCGTCGACGGCACCGAGGGCACGGGCAAGGCCATGACCCGTACCGACCTGGACGAGGTCATCGGCGCTTTCGCGCAGGCCGCCAAGGACGCCGAGCGCATCGGCTTCGACGGCGTCGAGGTGCACGGCGCCCACGGCTACCTGCTCGACCAGTTCCTCTGGGCCGGCACGAACCGGCGCACCGACGCCTACGGCGGTGACCCCGTGGCGCGCGCGAAGTTCGCCGCCGAGGTCGTCGCGGCGATCCGCGCGAACGTCTCCCCCGGCTTCCCGGTGATCTTCCGCTACTCGCAGTGGAAGCAGGAGGCCTACGACGCGCGCCTCGCCGAGACCCCCGAGGAGCTGGAGGCGATCCTGAACCCGCTCGCCGCGGCCGGTGTCGACGCCTTCCACGCCTCCACCCGCCGCTACTGGAACGCGGAGTTCGACGGCTCGGACCTCAACCTGGCGGGCTGGACCAAGAAGCTCACCGGCAAGCCCACCATCACGGTCGGCTCCGTCGGTCTCGACGGTGACTTCATCCGCGCGTTCGCGGGCGAGGGCTCGCAGACCAAGGGCATCGACGACCTGCTCGACCGCCTGGAGCGCGACGAGTTCGACATGATCGCCGTCGGTCGCGCCCTGCTCCAGGACCCGCAGTGGGCGGTGAAGGTGCTCCAGGGCCGCTTCGACGAACTGAAGCCGTACGACCCCTCGGCGCTCAAGACCCTCAGCTAGCCCCGGTGACCGTGCCGGTGGGCGAGGTGTGTCGCCCACCGGCCGGCCCGCCGCACGACGTCAGAAGCGCATCGCGTACGAGAGGCGCCGCCGCAGGGACTTGGCCCGCTGTGCCTCGTGGAAGCGTTCGTCCTGCTCCAGGACCTCGGTGGCCCGGACCACCTTCGCGCCGGCCCGCTCGATCGCCTCGTCGAGCGGCATGACCAGGGGCAGGTCGAAGATCTCGACGATCCGCTCCACGCGTTCGCGGACGCTGCCGCCGACCACGTGGTACGGGATCTCCAGCTCCTCCAGGGTCTCGATCAGCAACTCGTCGGACATCCGGCGGAACGGCTCGGACACCGGCCGGTGGCCGTCGGCCTTCATCTCGAACTCGACCGGCAGATGCACGTAGGCGTCGTAGATCCGCTTGGCGCGGGCCTTGGCGACGGCGCCGTACGCGTCCATGTACTGGCGGTAGAAGCGCTTCACCGGCAGCCCGGCGACGTTCTTCATCGTCCGCAGAAGCAGGTTGGCCCCCGGGTTGATGCCGACCCGCATGCGGGCCTCACCGTAGATCCATTCGTGGATGACGGAGCCGTCCGAGACGAACGGTCCCTCGCCGGACTCGTTGTGGATCCGCTCCTCGAGCCGGCGCAGCCCGAGCATCGTCAGCTCCATGGCGCTGAGTTCCTGGACCTGCTTGCCCGGGACGAGGTCCAGCAAGATCTCCCGGGACGTCATCGCGTGGGTGCGGGGAATGCCCGTCGCCATCGACAGCGTCTCCGTCGTGGTGCTCTTGCCGCTGGAGTACGTGCCCGAGATCGCCAGGTGCAGACCGCGCTGCGGGGTGGGGGTGCTCGTGTTCCCCATGGTGGGTTCTCTTCCCGTCGTGGATGGCCCGGCCGCGGCCGGGGTGTGAGGTGGTGCGGTCAGCCGCCCAGGCCGAGGCCGCCGCTGACCGGGAGGACGGCCCCGGTGACGAAGCGGCCCGATTCGCCGGTCAGATAGCGCACCGCGGCGGCGACGTCGGCCGCCTCGCCGACGCGTCCCAACGGCGTGATGGACAGCAGGTGTTCGCGTCGGCGGTCGGTGATCTCACGGCTCATGGCGGTGTCGATCAGGCCCGGCGCGACGACGTTGACCGTGATGTTGCGGGGGCCGAGCTCCCAGGCGAGGGAGCGGGCCATGCCGAGCATCCCGGCTTTGGCCGCCGCGTAGTTGACCTGGCCGGGCGCCCCGTACGCGTAGGTCATCGAGGAGATCAGCACGATCCGTCCCCAGCGGGCCCGCACCATGCCGCGCACCGCGCGCCGCACGGCGCGGAAGGCGCCGTGCAGGTTGACGTCGACGACATCGGTGAAGTCCTGCTCCTCCATGCGCATGAGCAGGGTGTCCCGGGTGATGCCCGCGTTGACGACGAGCACCTCGACCGGGCCGTGTGCGGCCTCCGCCTTCTCGAAGGCCGCGTCGATGCTCGCCGGATCGGTCATCTCGGCGCGTACGCCGAACAGTCCGTCGGGCGGGGCACAGTCGCGGTGGGTGACGGCGACGCGGTCGCCGTCGGCCGCGAGGCTGGTGGCGATGGCGAGGCCGATGCCCCGGTTGCCTCCGGTGACCATGACCGAGCGTCCCATCAACGGCTCCTGGGTGCGGTGGTGCCGGGCGTGCTCGGGCGTCGGCCGGTGCGGGCGAGGTTGCGCGCGGCGGTCTCGGCGAGGAGTCGGCCGATCTCGCGCTGGCTGAGGAAGAGTCCGCCCGGGTCGTCGTGGTGCGGGGTCCGCTTCATCGGCTCGCCTCGCAGACCGTCGCAGCCGCCGCGCACGGGCGCGGGGCGTCGGCGAACAGATGGCGGACGGCCGCCTCGAACCGGTCCGCCGTCAGCGCGTGCGGCAGCAGTCGGCGGGCGAAGCGCGGGCCCGGTGCCGCTCCGTGCCGCGGTTCCTCGGCGAGCAGCGGCGGCAGCAGCGCCATCGGCGTGCGGGACAGCGCGGCGTCGCTCTCCGCCAGGAACTGTGCGGCGCGTTCGCGGTGCGCGTCCGGCAGCCAGTCCAGGAACGGCAGCCGGACCTCGACGAGTTCGTCGGTGTCCCCGGGAACGTCTCCGCGCCGGACGCCCACCAGTTGGCGTACCAGGCGATGGGGCGCGGCCTGCCACTCCTCGCGCAGCAGGGGTACGTGGCGGCGGGCGTCGTCCAGCAGGACGAGCAGCGGGCGCCCGTTGTCCAGATGCTCCCGCACGAGAGCGCGTTGTGTCTCGTCCGGCCACAGTCCCGCCGGTGTCCACCTCCGCCTTCCGGGTTCGGCGGCGGGCTCTTTCCAGAGCATGCGCGCCGGCCCTTCGAGTATGACGAGCACGTCTCCTAACCGGAGCGTGGGTGTAAAACGCATGACGTAATTCCCCCGTTTGTTTCTCACACGTGAATTGGGCGTGCAGACGCACCGCTCCGCGCATTCCGTACCAGTGAATGAATTCGACCAGGGAGATTCCCGATCCGGAATGCGCGGTGTGTGTCTACGCGGCGGCGGGCAGGCGGTGGGCCAGCCAGCAGCGACCGCCGATGCCCGCGAAGTCGTCGACCGCCAGTTCCGCGGTGCGCCAGCGCGCCTCGCCCATGGTCAGCACCCTGCTGCTCGCGGTGCTCACGGTCGGCACGAAGCTCTGCCCGAGGGGCCGCACCGGGGTGCGCGCGCTGATGACGAAGCGCCGCATCCAGAGCGTGTCGGTGTCGCCTCGGGACAGACCGTCCTGCGCGTAGAGCAGGATCTGCGCCATCTGGGCCACGCCCACGAGCGCGTCGACCAGCGAGACCGAGGGGCCGTAGGCGGCTTCGGCGCCGCGGGTGAGCGGGTCCTCGCCGGCCGCGACGACGCGCTGGAGCACGCGGACCTCCTGGCGCGCCAGATCGACGCGGACCTGCTCGGCGTGCTGCTCGTGCCGCTTGTAACCCGTGCCGTAGTGCCGCGCCCCGGCCGGCCCGAGGGCCTGCCCCTCGTCCGCGTAGGTGGCGGGCTTCCCCGCCCGGCCACCGTGTTCGTGCACGAGCGTGCAGCGCACCTTCAGGCTGCCGACGCGGACCTCGAAGGTGCTGGCCAGCGCGGAGTCGTCCTCGGCCGGTCCGTCGACGGCGAGCAGCCTGCCCCGTACGGGAAAGTCGGCGAGCTCCTCGTGCGGACTGCTCCCGGCACGTACGTCGGCGTGGCGCAGCCAGACCCGGCGCCGCTGCGCCGGACCGAGGCCGAACGCGTGGGCGAGGTGCACCTCCGCCAGGTTGGCGGCGAGGACCAGTGCGTCGATGCTGCTCAGGTGCGGCCGCAGGTCCCCGGCGCCCGACTTGCGGGACCAGTCCTGCGGGTACGCGAGCGTGCCGCGCGCGGTGACGAGCGCGCCCGGCCGGTCACCACCGTCGGTGGTGATGTCCTTGAGCGTCTGCGTGACGCGCTTGTACCCGCTGCCGAAGAAGCGGGAGCTGCCGGGTCCCAGGCAGCTTTCCATCGATCCGTAGAATAGAGCTTTGCCGTTCTTTTCACTCTCTTTGCAGTTCATTCCCCGTTTAACCTTCCCCCGTGTCCGGATCGCACGACCCGGACAGAAAAAAGACTAACACGGCATCTTGCTCGGAAAGCGCTTCGAAAGGCAGGTGTGATGCCCTCCACAGATCCGCTCAAAGGCTTTTCCATAAAGGGATTCAGCAATTCCAGTTCGGTTCGCTGATTTACTCGCAGGCGATCACGCGTGGCCAGCGGTCGGCGAGCAGTTCGCCGAGGAGCGCCCGCAGCCGGTCACGGTCCTCCGCGGGTACGGCCGCGAGGAAGTCCCGCTCGACGGCGTCGACCGCGCTGCCCGCGCGGGCGAGCGCCGCCCGGCCGTCGTCGGTGAGCCGCAGGATGTACCGACGCCGGTCCGACGGGTTGCGCCGCCGCTCCACGTGGCCGGCCCGCTCCATCTCGTCGATGAGGGCCACCATGGTCGTGGGGTCGAGGTGGAGCAGTCTGCTGAGGTCCTGCTGGGACAGGCTCAGGTCGCTCTCCAGCGCGGCGAGCACGTAGAAGTAGCGCAGGCGCATGCCCTGTTCGGCGAGCGCGCGCTCCGCGTCCTCCATCAGGATCGAGCCGGCCTTGTTCAGCAGGTAGCCGGTCCTGCGGACGAGGGGGAAGTCGAGGCCGGCGGGGTGCGCCGGGGTGGGCGTCGCCTGTGTCATGCGGGCCGTTCCCCCTTGTCGCTCGGTGCTGCGGACAGTGCTCGTGCTGCCGGCGATGCTCGGTGTCGCCGAACGTCTCCCGCGCAGATCGTAGGTGGTTCAAAGCGTACTGGCGGTGGCACCGGCCTCCAAGGCCGGTGCCACCGCCAGTGCATGGCGTCCCCTCGCCTACCGTTCGCCTCCCGCGCGCACGGGCTCCACGAGGGGCAGCACTTCGGCGCTCTCGCCGCCCGCGGGCCCGTGCGCCGCGTCCACGCTCGCCGCGCCCTCGCCCCTGGCGCTCTCGTGCAGGTCGCGGGTGCGGATGAAGAGGAATCCCACGAGTGAACCGACCGCGGCGACGGCCGCGCAGACGAGCATCACGTCGGTCAGACCGTCCACGAAGGCGGTGCGGGCCGCCGCCTCCAGCGCGGGGGCGAGCCCCGAGGGAGCCCGACCGGCCGCCTCCGCTCCGCCGCCCGCGGCCACCGCCTCGCCGAACTCATGGGCGGAGGAGCCGAGTTGGCGCCCCGCCCCGGACTGTGCGAAGAGGTCGGTCACCCGGCTCTGGAAGGCCGCGCCGAACCCGGCGATGCCGATGGCGACACCGACCTGCTGGAACGTCTCGTTGATCCCCGAGGCCATGCCCGCCTTGGACGGTTCCACGACGGCGATGGAGAGCGAGGCGCGCGGCGGGTTGAAGAGACCCATGCCGAGGCCGATCCCGAACATGCTCGGCAGCAGCGCCGTCCACGAGGTGTCCGGGCCGGTCAGGGCGACGAGGGTGAGGCCGCCCGCGATGAGCGCGAGGGACGAGCCCATCAGGAGCCGCTGCGGCACCCGCGTGGTCAGCGATCCCGCGACGGCGGCCGCGACGAACAGGGTGCCGGTCAGCGGCAGGAACCGCAGGCCGGTCTCCCAGGGCGAGTACGCCAGGACGTTCTGCACGTACGACACCAGGAGGAAGATCGCCGACATGGTCGCGGCGGCGCACAGCAGCGTCACCACCGACACCCCGTTGAACGTCACGTTCCGGAACAACGAGAGCTGGAACATGGCCTGTTCGCCGCGGTGCCGCTCCACGAGGGCGAATCCGACCAGGAGCAGGGCGGCGGCCACGAACATGCCGACGATGGGCGCACTCCCCCAGCCCTCGGCCTCGCCCCGCAGGAGCCCGAGGACGAGCAGCGTCAGCGCGCCGGTGAAGAGCACCATGCCCCACCAGTCGACGCCGGGCGCCGAGGTGTCACGCGACTCGCGCATCCGCAGCCCGCTGACGACCATGGCGACCAGGCCGACCGGTACGTTCACCAGGAAGATCCAGCGCCAGCTCAGCCCGTCGGTGAGGGCTCCCCCGATGAGCGGTCCGAAGGCGATGGACAGCCCGACCACACCACCGAAGATGCCGAAGGCCTTGCCGCGGTCCTTGCCCTGGAACTCCTGCCCGATCAGCGCGGGACCGACGGCGAACAGCACGGCTCCGCCGAGGCCCTGGATGCCCCGGGACACGGACAGCACGGCGACGTCGTTCGCGAGGCCGCAGGCGAGCGACGCGAGGACGAACACGACGAACCCCACGTTGAAGACCCGTTTGCGTCCCAGGCGGTCCGCCAGCGACCCCGCCGTCAGCAGGACCGCGGCGAGCCCCAGGGCGTACGCGTCGAGCACCCACTGGAGCGAGGTGAAGCTCGCGTCGAACGCGTCCCTGATGTCCGGCAGCGCCACATTCACCACGGTGAGGTCGAGCAGCAGCATGAACGTGGCCACGCACACCACGGCCAGGGTCCACCCCCGCCCGCCGGTCGGCGTCGTTCGTCCTGACATCGTTCCCCCGAAATCTAAATGATCTAGAAGCTAAATCATCGGAATCACCGATGATTTGAGAAGCTATGAAGTCACCGGGGGCCTGTCAATGGAAGGCGCGCGTCTCGGCCATGATCCGGCCGGAAACCGCCCGAACCGGCCGAGACGCGTGCGATGCGCGGGTCAGCGGTGCTTGATCTCCGCCTGGGCGCCGGGGGCGAGCGTCGGTTCGGTGACCGGGACGTCGCCGAGGGCCTGGTCGACGGCGCGCAGCAGGTCGTCGGAGAGTTCCGCACCGGAGGCGGCGGCGTTGGCGTGGACCTGCTCGGGACGGGAGGCGCCGGTGATCGCGGAGGCGACCTCGCCGCGGCGCAGGACCCAGGCCAGCGCCAGGGTGGGCATGCTCATCCCGGCTTCCTCGGCGATCGGCACAAGGCGCTGGACCGCCTCCAGGATGGCGTCGCTGTAGACGAGGTCCTGGGAGACGGCCATCGACTCACTGGCGAACCGGCTGCCCTCCGGGACGGGCTGTCCGGGCTTGTACTTGCCGGTGAGGACGCCCTGGGCGAGCGGCGACCAGACGATCTGCGAGATGCCGTTGGCGGCACACAGTCCGAAGACCTCCGCCTCCGGCGCCTGCCACAGCATGGAGTACTGCGGCTGGGAGGAGACGAACAGGTCGGGTCCCGCGACGTCGATCGCCGCCTGGATCTGTTCGGGGGTCCATTCGCTGAAGCCGAGGTAGCGGGCCTTGCCCTGCTCGACGACCTTCTGGAACGCCTCGACGGTGTCCTCGATCGGCACGGACGGGTCGAAGCGGTGCGCCTGGTACAGGTCCACGTAGTCGGTCTTCAACCGGGTGAGGGAGGCGTCGATCTGCCGGGCGATCTGCGTCGGCGAAAGACCGCGGTCGGCCGGGTCGTCCGACATCGGGAAGAAGACCTTCGTGGCCAGGATGTACGAGTCACGGGGGCGGGTCGAGAGGATCTCGCCCCAGGCGGTCTCGGCGGCCCCCTGCCCGTAGACGTTGGCGGTGTCGAAGAAGTTGATGCCCGCCTCGAAGGCGGCCTCGGTGCAGGCGCGGGTCTTGTCCGCCTCCACGCCGCCGGAGTAGGTGAGCCAGGATCCCAGCGAGATCTCCGAGACCTGGAGGTCCGAGCTGCCGAGGGTGCGGTATCGCATGAGTGCTCCTTGTTCGCGTCCGGGTTCTGCGCCCGGGTCGGTGGTCCGCCGGGGAGTGCCGAGGAAATGGGTACCCCTCGGCGCGGCGGTGCCACAGGAGGCACGGTGGGTTGCTCCGCTCAGCCGGATCCGACCGTGAGCCGCTTCTCGAACCAGTGATGGGCGTACGGCTCGTCGTCGAAGGCGGACACCTCGCGGTAGCCGCTGCTGCGGTAGAGCCGCGTGGCCGCTTCGAGCGCCTTGTCGGTGACGTGCCGTACCCGGTCGCTGCCGCTGCGGGCCGCCCGCGCTTCGAGCTCTGCCGGCAGGCGACGGGCGAGTCCGAGCCCCCGGGCCCCTGGCGCGACCCGCAGCCGCTTGATCTCGGCCGGCGCGCCGGGCGGGAGCTTGCGTCCGGTGCAGCCGACCGGTTTGCCGTGCAGCCGGGCGACGAGGAACAGGCCCCGGGGTGCGCGCGGCTCGCCCGGGTCGGGCAACCGGCTGTTCGCGGGGTCGAAGCCGCCTTCGAAGAGGTCGTCCATCCCGGCGGCGTAGGAGCGCAGACAGCGGACGGCGTCCGCGTGGTCGGGGTCGAGCGCTTCCAGACAGACCACCGAGGCGGTCAGCAGGCGCTCCACCTCCGCCATGGCCGCGGTCAGCCGGTCGCGCTGCCGGTTGTCGAGGTGCGCGCGCTCCCGCCGCCCGGCCCCGGTCAGGCGGGCCGTGCGGACCCGCCGGTCGCGCGGGTGGGTCTCGACGGTGACGAGCCCGTCGCGTTCGAGGGCCCGCAGCAGCCGGCTCACGTAGCCGGAGTCGAGGCCCAGGCGGTCCCGCACGCTGCGCACGTCGTGCGCGCCCTCGCCGCCGAGCCCCCGGAGCAGCCGGGCCAGCCCGTAGGGGTGCGTACCGCCGAGATACGTGTCGTGCAGCACGCCCACGCGCTCCGCGACCGTCCGGTTGCAGCGCCGGACCTGCTCCGCCTGCCGCGTGTTCCCCCTTCTCTGACTTCAGTCGGAGAAGGGGACCCTGTCGGTGCCCTCGCCACCGTCGCCGCTGCCGTCCCCGGCCGCCGGGTGGTGTCCGGGCACGTCGCGCGGCGTCTCCCCCGCGGTGAGGTGGTCGAGGACCTCCGCGAGTTCGTCGCAGGCCTGCTGGACCGAGCGGCGCGTGGCCCGTTGCTCGGTGACCAGGGAGGACAGCAGTAGGGCGGTCAGGGCGGCGGCTCCGTTGAAGGCCTGGAGTTTGGCCATGGTCTCGACGCTGCTCATGTCCAGGAAGGCACCACCGCCGGTGTTCGCCTCGAACGTGGTCAGGACGGACGCGAACAGCGCGCACACCATGCTGCCGAGCAGTTGGAAACGCAGCGCCGCCCAGATCAGCAGGGGGAAGACGAGAAAGAGCAGGCTCAGGGAGCTGAGCGCGGCCAGCGGAACGAGGACGGCGGCCGTCAGGAGCAGGCAGAGGCCCTCCTTCCACCGGCGGACTCGGAGCGGGCCCGCGGCGCCCACGAGCACGAGGAGCAGCGGCGTGACGAGCAGGACGCCCATCGCGTCGCCCACCCACCAGGCGAGCCACAGGGACCAGAAGTCCGCCGGGGCCAGGGATCCGGTCGACACCTGCACCCCGGCGCCGATCGTGGAGCTGATCAGCATGGCGCAGAGTCCGCCCAGGAAGACCAGGGCGAGGCCGTCGCGCAGACGGGAGATGTCGAGCCGGAATCCGACCCGGCGCAGCAACACGAAGGCGCAGAGGGGGGCGAGGGTGTTGCCCGCCACGTTGATCAGCGTGATGGGTTGTGGGGTGGTCAGGGAGGCGATCACGAGGACGGAGCCGACCGCGATGCCCGGCCAGATCCGTGCGCCGTACACCAGCAGGGCGGCCACGGCCACGCCGGTCGGCGGCCAGACGGGTGTCACGACGACGCCCTCGATGTCGAGCCGGCCCAGCAGGCCGAGGCGACCGGCCACGTAATAGAGCGCGGCCACGGTCAGCGTCTCCACGGCCGCCTTCGCGAGCCGCCGCAACCCTCCACCGTCCACCACAGCAGCTATGAGACACCGGTACGGCCGGGTCGGCCATACGAAGACCCCTGGCCGGGGCGGTCCAGCCGCCGGCGTGTCCACCGCCGGCGCCTCAGCCGTCCGGCAGGAGCCGCCCGCGCGTGCCGCCGTCGTGGCCGACGACGAGGACGGCCGCGTCGTCCTCATGGCCCACCGTGTCCGCCATCCTCATGACCGCGGCGGCCAGCGCGTCGATGCCGAGACCGGCGACGATGGCGACCTCGGCGAGCCGCGCCACCTGGGCGAGGCCGTCGTCCAGATCGAGCGACGGGCCCTCCACCACGCCGTCGGTCAGCAGGACGAAGACGCCTCCGACGGTGAGCTGATGCCGCGCGACGGGGTACTCCGCGCCTTCCAGCACGCCGAGCGGGGGGCCGCCTTCCCCGTCGTCGATGCCGGACCGGCCGTCGGCGGTCGCCCAGATGTGCGGGACATGACCGGCCCGCGCGCTCTCCAGGATGCCGGTGACCGGATCGAGCCGCAGGAAGGTGCAGGTGGCGAAGAGGTCCGCGCCCAGGGAGGCGAGGAGGTCGTTGGTCCGGCCGAGCAGTTCCCCGGGGTCCGCGGTGACGGAGGCCAGGGCGCGCAGGCCGACGCGGACCTGCCCCATGAAGGCGGCGGCCTTGATGTTGTGCCCCTGGACGTCGCCGATGGACATGCCGATACGGCCGTCGGGCAGGGTGAAGGCGTCGTACCAGTCGCCGCCGACGTTCAGCCCGTGCGTGGCGGGCGTGTAGCCGACGGCCACACGGACGCCGGGCGGATGCGGGAGGTCGTCGGGAAGCATGCCGCGCTGGAGTTCGACGGCGAGCTCGACGCGGGAACGCTGGGCCTCCGCCAGTTCACGGGCCCGGGCCGTCATCGCCCCGAGCCTGTCGAGCAGCTCCTCGCCGTCGCCGACCGCGCCGCCACGGACCATTGATCACTCCGGTTCAGCGAGAGCGCGCGGCCCTCGCACGTGTTCTCCCCGTCTCGGCCCCGCGACCCTGCCGACCATGGGCCGTACGGGACTGCTTTCCCTCTCACCCTGCCCGGGGCGGGCGCCGATCGCACCAGGAGCGGGCCCCGCCGACGCCGGCGGGGCCCGCTTCGTCCTGTGTCGCGGCCGTCCTCAGATGCCGCAGGACGACGCCGACCAGTACCGCGTGCTCTGGCTGCCGAGGTGAGCGTGGGTGCTGTGGCCGGGATAGCCCGGGCCGAGGATCTCGTTGAAGCCGTGGTTGCGGGCCTGCTTGACGATCTCGCAGTAGGACGGTGTGCCGACGAGGTCGATGCCGCGGCCGTAGAGGTGGTTGCTGTTCGCGGCGCCGCCGACCGCGTTGTTGCAGGCGGTGGAGCGGAAGCCGCTGCTGGTGGTCAGCGCCCGGTCGCCGAGGGCATGGCGCAGGGCCTCCAGTTTCCACATCTGCTGGAGCGCGTTCGCCTTCGCTGCGGCGGCGGAGACGGCGCCGCCCGACCAGTCGGAGTTGCAGCGGTTCATCTCGGCGTAGGTGAAGTGGGCCGGGGTGCAGTCCGCGGCCTGGAGGGCGTAGAGCTTGGTGAAGGTCTGGGTGCCCGCGATGCCGTCCGCCGACAGGCCGTACGCCTGCTGGAAGCGGGTGACGGCTGCTTTGGTCGCCGGGCCGAACTCGCCGTCCACACCGAGGACGCTTCCGGAACCGGGGTATCCGGCGACCCGGATCTGCAACTGCCTGACGTCCTCACCACTGGCGCCCTGGCTGAGGGTCCGGTTCCAGGTGTAGCAGTCGTCGGCGTGCGCGGTGCCCGCGGTGACCGCGGTTCCGAGCATCGTGAGAGACGCGAGCATGACAAGTGAGAGCAGGGCGCGAAGGTGCCGTCCGAGCACAGTGCCTCCCGAGGCCAGGGGGAAGGGAATCAAGGAACCCCGACCCTGCCCGGATCCGGCTACGCGCGTCAATAGGGCCCGCACGAGGCCGACTTGGGACGACGTGGAGGCGCCCGGCGGGAAGGGGACGGCCACCCGGGACCCGTCCCGGCTCACGTCATGCGCGGCGGGCCGACACCGCCGCCCGCGCCATGATCGACGCCGCGGCCTCGCTGGTCGTGTCCGGAGGGACGACGAGCAGGTCCCGGCGTCCGTGGCCGGACGCGACGAGCACGACGGTGTACAGGGCCGTGGCGGCCGAACTGCCGCGCAGGCGGACGACCTGACCGGCGACGAACATCCGGCCCGGGGTCGGCGACCACAGCGCGTCGTTGTACACGACGCTCGTGATGTGGCTCCAGGCCCGGGGCAACCCGCCCAGCAACGCGGGGAGTTCGGTCAGCAGGTCGTACGAGCGCGGCCACCACGCCCCGTCGATGGCCCGGGCGGCGCCGCGGTGGGGGGCAAGGCTCAGGCGCAGGGCGGGTTCCGAGGGAAGCGGGGGGTGCGGTGCGAGGGACATGACGGGCGGCTCCTGCCGACTGCTGCGCGTCGCCTGCTGCATGGCGTGGCGTCAGGTGAGGTGAAAGGTGTCACCGGCGGGCTCGGGGCCGGTCGTCGGGCACCGGCGTACGCGGGCCCTCGTCCTCCTCACCGTACTCCTGCCGACGCGGAACGGGCGGGACGTACGCTGGGAGTGCCGGGTGCTCCTCGCACGCCGACTTGGCTCGACGTCGCTTCCGGCGCACCACGACTCCGGGCCCGCTGTCACGGCGGTCCCGGGAAGGACGTGCGTCATGAACGCACCGAAGTCACCGAGCCCCCACCGCGGTTCGAGCGCGTCCGAGCGGCCCGGCCCGTACGCCCACGCCCGCCTCGCCCTGCGTCCGCCGACCTTCCCGCCGGGCCCGCTGAACGGGGCGTGGTGGCCCCGCAGCGACGACCTGGCCGCCGAACTGACCGCGCTCACCGAGGTGTTCGACGCCTCGCGCGGACGCGTGACGCGCATCGCGTGCCACCGCGGAAGCTGGCCGACCCAGCCGCAGGCCCTCTCCGTGAAGGGCCACTCGGTCACCATCACCTGGCTCGCCTCCGGTCTCGACCCCCACACGATCCGCCTCTTCTCCTACGGCGCCGGACGCTGGGACCTGCTGGTGATCCCTCCGCACAGTGCGGCCGCCGTGGCAGCCCGGCTGATGTCCGCCGCCTCCGACCCGGCCCTGCGCCTGGACGGCAGCGCCCTGATGGCGGCCGAAAGCCCACCCGGCACGTGAGCCGGGCGGCAGGACACGTCACCGATCGGGCTCCCGGGAGTAGCATGAGAGCACCCAGGGCCCTTCGAATTCCGGCATCCGCGCAGGTCTCGTCCTCGGTGAGTCATGGCATCGGGGACGACCGTCATGTCGCTCCGAAGACAGGTTCGCATCATGACCGCGACCACCACACCCGTCCACGAGGGCCCCGTCGCGCGGGTCGCGCTGAAATCCCCGACGGGACAGGGTCTGCTGGACGGCGCCTGGTGGCCCCGTTCGCGCGATCTGGCCGTCGAACTCCCCGCCCTGGCGGACGTACTCGATCCGCTGTGGGGCCGCGTCATCCGCGTGGCCGTCAATCCGATGCTCTGGCCCGTGGTCCCGCGCAAGGTGACCGTCCACGAGCGGGTGCTCAAGATCGGCTGGTTCACGCCCGAACTCGACCCGCACACCCTCCTGTTGCTGTCCTACCGATCCGCCCGGTGGGACCTGTTCGTGATACCGCCCGAGACGGATGCCGCGAGCGCCGCCCGCCTCATGACCGCGGCCTGCGACCCCGCCGGGCCGCCGCTGACGGCCACCGGTCTCATGGCGGCCGAGACCGCACGCCGTCCCGACGCGACCGGGGAGGGCGGCGAGGACTCGGCCGCCGCCACGGGGTCGGACCGGTGAAGGCGCTGGACGCCGTGCCGGGCCACCGGGACCCGGCCGAACCGGGCGACATCGGTACGCTCCCTCGACAGCCCGCCCCCGCGCCTGCCACCGTCGTTCGGCACGACCACCGCGGCGCGGGCCGCGGCCGGCTCGCGTCGCGCCACCGCCGTGCCCGCGGCGGGCACACGAGGGCCCGCCGGGCCGGGCCGCTTCGAAAGGACCGCGAAGGGAGGCCGGATGGCCGAGGTGTATCTGCGCCGACTCACCCGGTGGCAGGCCGAGCAGCAGCGTGAGGCCGTCGCCGATCTGTACGTCATGGCGTACCGTGCCGCCGCCGGGGCCGAGTACCGGGACCGGACGGGGTTCCTGCGCCGTTTCGAGCAGGACGTGCGGCACGAGGGTTTCGACATGGTGGTCGCCGACGCCCCCGGCCTCGCCGGTTGCGCGTACGGACACCGGGTGGACCGCGACGGGGCGTGGTGGGCCGACTATCCCGTGGAGGTGACACCGGAGACGGAGGAACTCACCGCGTCCGGCCGGGTGTTCGTCCTCACGGAACTCATGGTGCTGCCGACGCACCGGCGCCGCCGGGTCGCGACCCGGCTCGGGGAACTGCTGCTCTCCCGCCTCTCCCAGGACCTGGTGGTGACCGGCGTCGACCGGGACAGAGCGGCGGCCGGGGTCAGGGAGTTGCTGCGCACCTGGGGCTGGAAGGAACTGCCCTCCTCGGGGCCGGGCGCGGAGGAGTCGGGGCGCGAGGTGTGGGGGCGCAGGCCGGTCCGGTGACCGTGCACGGCGAACCGGGCGAGGGGTTCAGGAGTGCGCGTCGCCGTTGTCGTCGAGGTACAGGCGGTGGCCGAGCACGTCGCGGGCGATCTCGACGAGGGGCTTGTCCTCGCCGAAGGCATGAGCGCGCAGGCGGACGAGGGCCTGGCCGCAGGGGATGCCGAGTTGCGCGGCGAGCATCCCGGTGGCCTGGTGGACCTCGGCGAAGTGGAGCCCGGGATCGTCCACGAGCGGGGCCCGGGCCGGATCGGCGTGCGCGGCGGTGGCGATGGCGAGCTGGGCGAGGGTGTCGGCCAGACCCACCGCGTCGGCCAGTGCGTCGCTGGACATCGGTCCGGGCCTGACGCGGTGCCCGGTGAGCACGCCGAGGCCGATGACCCCGATGCGCAGCGGGAAGGCGAACACGGCGTGCACACCGAGGTCCTGGACGGCGGCGAGCAGGCCGGGCCACCGCTCGCCGGTGAACGCGGAGACGTCCGGCAGGAGCAGCAGCGTCCCCTGGTGGGCGGCGTCCAGGCTGGGGCCCTGTCCGTGCACCTGCTGAAGGTCCTCCAGGGCGACCGTGTGCTCGCCGCAGGACTGGACGAGTTCGGCCGGGCCGTCGCTCGGGGACAGCAGCAGACCCAGCCCGTCCAGGCCCAGCACGCGGGCGAAGGCCGCCAGGGGCAGGGGCGCCGTGCCCGGCCCGGTGTGCGAACTGAGGGCGCGCAGATAGGCGGCCATGACCGGATGCGTCACCGTGGCCGCTCCCTTCCGGAGGGGTCGCGGAGCCGGCCGGGCGTCCGCCCGCCCCCGTCGACGCGGGGACACCTCACCGATGGTGCCGGCGCAGCAGTGCGGGATCGGTGGTGCCGAGCAGGACGTGGCGGGCGAGTTCGGTGAGCCGCAGGTGATGGCTGCGCGCGTGGCCGCGCAGGACGGTGAAGGCCTCCTCGACGCCGATGCCGAGCCGGTGGGCGACGTAGCCCTTGGCCTGCTCGATGATGATGCGGGAGTCCAGGGCCGTCTGGAGTTGCGCGTTCACCGTCATCTGCTCGCTCACCGCCCGCTGGTGCAGGACGCCGATGGTGGCGGTGTCGGCCAGCGCCTGCCCCAGGCGCAGTTCGGAGGAGCCCAGCGGTCCCGGCCGGTCCCGGAAGAGGTTCAGGGCTCCGATCACCTGGTCGTGCAGGCGCAGCGGGCAGGCCACGACCGAGGTGTAGCCGAGCGCGGTGGCCCGCGGCGCGAACCGTGGCCACCTCATCCGTGCGGCCTGCGAGTCCAACGCGATGTCAGGAACCTGCTTCTTGCTGCGGTAGCAGTCCCGGCACGGGCCCTCGTCCCATTCGATACTGGCCGCTTCCAGCGTGCGGGTGCGCTCGTCGGACGCGGCCGCGTCCAGCAGGCGGCCGCCGGGCGTGGCGAGCAGGACACCGGCGGCCCGCACGCCCAGCAGGCGCACGCAGTGCTCGGCCAGCGTGTGCAGGAAGTTGATGACGTCGAAGTCCTGTACGAGCGTGTCGGCGAGGTCGACGAAGGCCGCCGCCAACTGTTCCTCATGGGGCAGTTCGGCCATGGGTCAATCCACCTCCAAGGTGCCCGCCCACCCTCCCACAGAACGGTGACACGAAGTGACGTGGTCGTCTTCCCCCGGGAGCTCTCCGGTGCGCACCAGCCCCGGGACGGCGGCGTCCCGAGGTCCGGCCGGCGTGGGCCGGGGCGCTGGCTGGAGGCTTCGTGCCGGGTGTCGTCGCCCGCGCGCACGGGCGACGGGCGGGCGGGCCCGGACGCGTAGGCCAGTGGTGGTGCGACGGCACCAGCGCGCGCACCCGGGCGAGGGCCGTCTCGTCGTCGCCGCGGACCGGTACGGCCGGCCGTCGCCCGCCGAAGGCAGGCGGGCACATCCGCCACCCGTCCTCGTGGCAGAGGTTGAAAGCCTTGACCACGTGGGCTCGTGGTGCCGCCGCGGCCACCCGACGGGCGGCCGGGGCCCGAGGAGGAGGGGGAGGCCGCCGACGCGGTCGGCATCGCCCTCCTCGTCGTCCTCGACACGCTCACCCCGGGCGAACGGCTCGCGTTCGTCCTGCACGATCTGTTCCCGCTCCCGTTCGACGAGATCGCGGCGATCCTGGAGCGCAGCCCCGCCTCCGCCCGTCAGCTCGCCAGCCGTGCCCGGCGCCGGGTCCGCGGGACCGCCCCGGTCGCGCCGGACGCGTCCCGCAGGCGCCGGGCGGTGGAGGCGTTCCTCGCGGCGACCCGCGCCGGCGACTTCGCATCGCTGGTCGCCCTGCTCCACCCGGACGTGGTCCTGGGCGGGCACACGGTCGCCAAGGGCGCGATGGTGGCCACCGGACGCGACCGGTTCACGGGCCTCGCGCTCCTCGACGGAGCCATCGGTCTGGTCATGGCCCCAGGGGCGCCCTCGCCTGGTCCTCGCGTTCACCGTCGACCCGGAGGGCGGCCCGATCACCGCCGTCGACGTGATCGCCGAACCCGAACGGCTCGCGGTCCTGGAGCTGACGGTCGCCTGAGCGCCGCGCGGGTCCGCACGAGCGACCGGCGCGTATGTGCTTGCCTGGGGTCCGGGCGAGATCACATCGCGCCGCCCATCGCGCCACCATGCGGTTCCGCAGAAGGAGAGCACCCGTGAAGATCCACTTGACCAGTGTGTTCGTCGACGACCAGGCGAAGGCGTTGCACTTCTACACCGAGGTCCTCGGCTTCGTGAAGAAGCACGATGTGCCGGTCGGCGAGACGGACCGGTGGCTGACCGTCGTCTCGCCCGAGGAGCCCGGCGGCACCGAACTCCTCCTGGAGCCCGCCGCCCATCCGGCCGCCCGGACCTACCGCGACACCCTGGTCGCGGACGGCATCCCGCTCGCCCAGTTCGCGGTCGACGACGTGCGCGCCGAGTACGCACGACTGCGCGCACTCGGCGTCCACTTCACTCAGGAACCCGTGGAGACGGGCCCCGTCACCACCGCCGTCCTCGACGACACCTGCGGCAACCTGATCGCGATCGCGACCGAACCCCGGTAGCCCGCCGGGTCACTCCTCCGAGACGCGAATGAGGATCTTGCCGTGCACATGCCCCGTCTGGCTGAGCTCGAAGGCGTCCGCGAGGCGCTCCAGCGGGAAGGTCTCGGCCACCGGCACCTGCAACTGTCCCTTGTCCGCGAGGTCCGCCAGGGCGCGCAGGCCCGCCGCGTCCGGGCGCGCCCACATCCACTGGCCGCCCGCCCCCATCACGTCGGGGTCGGCGACCGAGGCGTGCCTGCCGCCCTCGCGCAGCACGGCCCGCGTCACGTCGAGCACGCCCCCGACGTAGTCGGCGACCACGTCCACACCCTCGGGCGCGAGCGCCCTGACCCGGTCGACCACGCCGTCCCCGTACGCGACCGGTTCCGCGCCCAGCTCCCGCAGCCGGTCATGGTTCTTCTCGGAGGCCGTGGCGATGACCCGGGCGCCCAGCGCCTTGGCGATCTGCACCCCGAAGGTGCCGACGCCGCCCGCGCCCCCGTGGATCAGGACCGTGTCGCCGCTGCCGGTGTCCAGGCGGGTCAGGGTCTGGTACGCCGTCAGTCCCGCCAGCGGCACCCCGGCCGCCTCGCCCCAGCTCAGGGAGCGCGGCTTGGCCACCACGGCACGCACCGGGATCGTCACGAACTCCGCGAACGTCCCGCCGTGCACATAGTCCTTGCGGGCGTAGGAGAAGACCTCGTCCCCGGCCGTGAACTCGGGTGCGTCGATGCCGGCGCGCTCCACGACCCCGGAGACGTCCCAGCCGGGGACCACCGGGAAGACGGTGTCCATCATCCCGTCCAGGCCGCCGGACATCACCTTCCAGTCGACCGGGTTCACCGCGGCGTACCGCACCCGTACGAGAACCTCGCCCGGGCCCACCTTCGGCACGGGCTGGTCGGTCAGCGCGAGGACTCCGTTGTCCCCGTACGTGTCGTAGGTCATGGCCTTCATCGTGGCCGTCTCGTTCTGGTCGTTGCCCATGCTTCACTCCGGCCGGACGCGTGGTGTGGGTCAGGAAATCAATTGATCAGCAGGTTCCCCGGTACCCATGTTTGCCGCAGGCAGTCGACCCGGCCACCCGGCCGCCGGGTCACACGGACGCCTGGTCGGTGTCCCGGTGGGCGCCCCAGCCGTGCCAGCGGTCGATCTCGATGAGCGCGCTGACCCGTGGCCGTACGCGGTCCGGGTAGGGCTCGCCGGTGTAGTGGGTGGAGAGGCGGTCGATGTCGGCCCGGCCCTCGTCGTCGTGGATCTCGACGACCCGGCCGATGAGGGTGACGTGCGTGTACCAGTCGTCGCCGTCGAGGACGGTCAGGGTGACGCGCGGGTCCCGCTGGATGTGCTTCAGGCGGACTCGGCCCTCGTCCAGGTTGATCAGGACGCGGCCGTCCTGCCAGAGGTACCAGGTGGGGGTGGACACAGGTGTGCCGTCGGAGCGCAGTGTGGCCATGACGGCGGGGTTGGGGCGGCGCAACAGCTCGACGGCCTCAGGTGTCAGCGGGGGCTTGGACATATGTGCGCTCCTCGGTTTCTCGGTGGGTGACATGTGTGGTCGGCTTCGAGCTTGCCAGAGGCGGTCCGCCCCGGCCCGCCCGGCCCTCGTGGCGGCCCTCATATCCGCGGACGGCTTCTCGCGCAAGTGTGACGCTCCGGCAAATGCGCCCAGGTGTCTCCACATGCGTACGGGTGTGAGAGCCGCCGTGCCCCGGTGGGGCGACCGGCGCGGGGGCTCCCGCGTCCCTGGAGGTGTTCCGCGCATCGGCCGTATGGAACACACGGACGAGTGGGCTTCACCGTGGGCCGCATACCGCGCGGACAAACCGGTTAAGGCTTGGTTTGCATTTTCCACCCACGAAGCAAAGGACTGCCTCATGCGCTTGCGTACAGCGTTCACCGCCACGGTTCTGGCCGCCGTCACCGTCCTCGGCGGCGCGGGACTCGCCTCCGCCAACGGCGTCACCGACGGATGGGACGACAACGACGTCCACGTCATCGACGACACCACGATGGTGACGCAGTTCGGCGACATGGTGCTCGACTGAGCAGCACGATAGACAGCGTCCCTCTCCGGAGCCGCGCCATCCGCCCCGCGGGTGCGACCGGCTCCGGGGAGGCCGCGGCGCCGGTCGTGCCCTCCTTCCCACGCTCCCCACATCGGCCGACGTGCGGGTAACGTCTAGGGGATGAGCCGGTGGCACGTTCAGGCGCCGGCCAGTGGGCGAGAACAGCGGGGGCCTAGCATGCCGGAAGAGACCGACTCGGGCGCGGGCGCCGATACGACCGACGCGGCGCCGCTCCAGATGGCCGTCGCCCTGGACGGGGACAGTTCCTGCATAGCCCAGGCCCGCAGGGCCGCCGCCCGTTTCCTCGCCGAGGCGCGCGAGCGGCACCGGATCGAGGTGGCTCCCCGGACGGTGGAGGACACCCAGGTGATAGTCAGCGAGCTGGTCACCAACGTCGTCAAGTACGCCCCGGGACCCGCCCTGCTGCAGTTGCGGGTCAGCGGTGACTCCGTACACGTGGAGGTGTGGGACAGCGACCCGACGCTGCCGTCGGCGCGCTCCCCCGACCCGCAGCGGATCGGCCAGCACGGCCTGGAGATCGTCAACATCCTGGCCCGGTCGCTGGCCATGCGGCCCACCGTCGTCGGCAAGTGCATCACCGCCGCCCTCGACCTCGTCCCCGCGGGGAACGGCTCGGCCTGACGGGCGACCGGCCCTGCTCAGCCGCCAGCGCGGCCGCGACTCACCGCTGCGACGGTGCCCGCAGCCGCTCCAGCGCCTCGGACCGGGTGGCCGCGAGCGGCAGCACGGTATCGGTTCCGGTGATCTCGAGGAGTCGGCCCAGGGTCGGGGTCAGAGGCCCGCCCAGGGCGAGCGGCCGGCGCTTCAAGCCGTGCCCCGAGTAGGTGACCAGGAGCTGGTTGAGGAAAGCGCTGTCGGCGAAGGTCACCCCGGAGAGATCGATCAGGGTCGCGTCGGTCGACGCGTCGGAGAGCGCCTGCGTGAACGCGTCGACCACCTCCGCGACATCGTTGAGGTCCAGGGCGCCGCACACGGTGACCACCGCCACGCCTTCGTGCCGGTCGACCCGTATTTTTCTGCTGTCAGACGCCATGAGGGGCACCCTCGCACACGTCCTGCTCCTCGTACACTCCGCTGTCGCCGTTCCGCCCGCCGGTTCCGCCCGGGTCCGTCCGCCGGTCTCAGTCGCTGGTCATCAGGCCCGCACGGAGCGTCTTGACGACACGGGTGATCAGTCGGGAGACGTGCATCTGCGAGCAGCCGAGCTCCTCGCCGATCTCCTGCTGGGTGCGCTCCTCGACGAAGCGGAGGTGGATCAGGCGGCGGTCACGCTCGTCGAGGCCGGCGATGAGCGGGGCCAGGGAGTGGAAGTTCTCCACGAGCTCGAAGCGGTCCTCGTCGATGCCGATGAAGTCGGCGAGCATCGTGTCGGACTCGTCGTCCTTGCCGTTGACGGCCGCGTCCAGAGAGACGCTGTTGTACCCGTTGGAGGCTCGCTGCGCCTCGGCGACCTCGGCCGGGTCGAGCTGCATCAGCTCGGCCAGCTCGGCGGTCGACGGGGAGCGGCCCAGACGGGTACGGAGTTCTTCGGTGGCCTTGGACAGTTCGATCCGGGCTTCCTGGAGGCGGCGCGGCACGTGCACGGCCCAGGAGGTGTCACGGAAGAAGCGCTTGATCTCGCCCGTGATGTAGGGGACGGCGAAGGAGGTGAACTCCACCTCGCGCGTCAGCTCGAACCGGTCGATCGCCTTGATCAGGCCGATGGTGCCGACCTGGACGATGTCCTCCATTTCCTGCGGGCCGCGGTGCTTGAAGCGGGACGCGGCGTACTGCACGAGAGACAGATTCATCTCGATCAGCACATTGCGCACGTAGCTGTACTCGGGCGTGCCCTCCTCCAACTGCGTCAGCCGGTCGAAGAAGTGCCGGCCCACCTCACGGGCGTCCTTCGGCGCGATCGAGGCCGGATCCGTGTAAGCACGCTGGATCAGACTCTCCTCGGCCCCGGTGGCCGTGTTCCGGGTCTGCTCGCGGACTGCCACGCTGTTCATGAATCCCGCCCTCATCTGTGTCCGTTCGACCTGGTCTCCCCGTGGGCGTGCCAGTACCCCGCCCTCGCCAACGTATACATGTCAGACGGGTGACTTTCTTCCGGTGGTGTCAGGGCAGGGCCAGCGCGGCGGTGATCGTCTTGCCTCCGGGCCCGACCTCGATGCCCAGACGCGAGCACAGGCGCTGCACCACCATCCAGCCGTATCCGCCGGGCCGCCCGCGAACGGTGGGCTTCTGGCCCGGCACCTCGCTGCTGCGGTCGCTGACGCGCAATTCCAGTGCGTCGCCACGCAGACTGGCGCTGAAGTGGGTCACCCCGCCGCCGTGCAGGAGGGCGTTGGACGTCAGCTCGCTCGCCACCAGAAGGGCATCGTCACGCAGTCGCCGCGCCGCGGCCAGTGGCAGCGCGCCGCACGCGTCCGTCAGCACCGAGCGGACCACGGACCGTGCCCCGGCGCAACTGACGCCTTCCACCTCGAGTGTCTCGGGAACGCTCATCACGGCGTGATCCTCTCTCTGCGCGCGTGCAAATCCTGCTGCTGCGTCGGCCCCTGTCATGTCGCGTGCCCAACGGTCCGGTCCCCACACTCCCCCGCCCCGTGCCGTCCCGATATTTCTCCGACAGCGTTCACAGCCGCGAAAACCGGTCCGGACCTGCTGCTTCGCGGACATCCGTGGAGGGAGCCGCCTGCCGCCCGAGGGGCGGGGTGTGGGAGGGTCGCAGGATGGTTCCCGACAGCCAGAGCATCGAACTCACTCATCAAGGCAGATTGGCCGTCGTCTCGTTCCGCGACACCATCGAACTGGAGGAGCAGGACGAGGCCACGTCCGTCCTCGCCCATGCGCGGACGGACACGAGCACCGCGGCCACGCTGCTCGACCTCGCCGAGCTCACGTTCGCCGACAGCACGCTGCTCAACGTGATCCTGCGGGCGCACACCGAGCACCAGCGGGCGGCGCGCCCCTTCGTCCTGACCGGTCCCTACCACAGCGGCGTGCAGCGGCTCTTCGAGATCACCGGCGTCACCGGTGTCCTGGAGCTGGCCGCAACCCGCGACGACGGTGTGCGCCGCGTCCAGGACCTGCTCGACGCCGGCCCCACGGGCCCCGATGGACCCGCGTCCTGATCCGCCGTCCGGCCCGGTCGCCCGCCCGGCCGACGACGACGTCGTCGTGGCGGAGGTCCGGGGCGGACCTCCGACCGACATGCGGCTCTCGCCGCTCTGCTACTTCTTCCTGCGGCGCAGCAGGAGGTAGGCGGTCACCAGGGCCGCGCCCGCGGCGACCAGCGCGGCACGGTTGTCCCGCACCGGCTCGGGCGCCTTGTCCTGCCAGACGCGCTGCGCCTGCGCCGCCTTGGCCTTCACCTGTTCCGCGGTGAGGGCCGCCTTGTCCTTGGCCTCGTCGGGCACCTGCTCCTGGAGCGCGTGGACCGCCTCGGACGCCTTCGCCTTGGCCTGCGCGGTCAGCTCCGAGGCCTTCGTCGCCGTCTGCTCCTTGAGCGCGGCGGCCTTGGCCTGCGTACGGGCCTTCACGTCCGTCTTGTCGGCCAGCGCCTGCACCGTGTCGCCCAGCTCGTGCCGGGTCTGCTCGACCTGCTCGCGCAGTTCCTCGGGGCTGGTGGCGGTGGGCTCGTCGTGGGGCGGCTGCGTCATCGCTTGGCACTCTCCTTGATCTCGGCCACATCGGCCTTCACGCTGTCGATGGTCTGCTCAGGGGTGGGCGGCGCGGCCTGGCTGACCTCCTTCTTCCCGGTCAGCGCCAGTACCGCCGCGATCACGGCCAGCACGGCTGTCACGATCAGCGCCGCGGCCCATACCGGCAGCGGCACCGCCAGAGCGGCGATCGCGGTGGCGACAAGCGCCTGGAGCGCCAGGAAGCCGACCAGGCCGGCCCCGCCGAAGAGGCCGCCGCCCTTGCCGTACCGCTTGCCCTTCTCCTTCATCTCCGCCTGCGCAAGCCGCATCTCGCCGCGTACCAGCTCGGTGAGCTGCTGCGAGGCACGCTGGACCAGCTCGCCGACCGGTTCCTCGGCCCCGCCGGGGCGGCCGGGCGTGTGGACGGTCGATCGCGTGGTTGTCTCATCCATGCTTGGCCCTCCTTTCCGTGGCGACCGCGTACCCCCGAATACGCGGAAATGACACTTCTGCCAGGTCCCTCTTCACAGGATCACCTGCGAAAGCCGCGCGGGCAGCCTGTCGGTGAAGGGGCGGTGTGCCTCGATGGTCTTCCTGCGGGGGCGGCGGAGGAGGCGGCCTGGCTTGACCCGGATGGAACGGGGTACGCACTGTGGTCTCAATGCAGCAGCGTCGAAGTCATCAACGAGGACACGCATGGACGTCGCCGACAACGGCACGGGTGGGTCACCCGAGGACAGCTACCAGAGAGACTTCGGCGCTCTGCGGGGCAGCTTCATGGAGGACCTTGCGGCGGCCGCCCTCGTCATCGATGACGACGGCCTGATCGTCGCCGCGAACGACGCCGTCCAGATCCTCCTGGGCAGCACCCGCGACGAGCTGGTGGGTGAGGACGCCCACGACCTGCTGCACCGGGACGACCACGGGCAGGCCATGCCGCGCACCCGCTGCCGTCTGCGCAAGGCGCTGCTCACCGGAAGCACCGACCACGGCGACGCGGAGTCGTTCGCCCGCAAGGACGGCACCGTCCTCCAGTCGTCCTGGCTGGTCACACCGTTCACCTACGGCGTGGAGAAGGCCGGGGCGCTGGTGGTGCTGTACGGACCGGAACAGGAACACCACCACCACAAGGGTGGCAAGAACGGTGACCGCGTCCCGGGGCCGCTGACGGAGCTGGACCGTCTCGCCCTGCTGGCGGAGACGACCACCCAGCTCACCTCCACCCTGGACGTGGGCGAGGCGCTGCACCGGCTGGCCGCCCTGACCGTGCCCCGCCTCGCGGACTGGGCGGTGATCGACCTGGTCACCGATCAGGGCGAGGTGCGACGCGCCCTGGTGATGGAGCGTACGGACAACGGGCTGGAGGAACGCGACGAGCTGCAAGGCCCCATGCCGCCCGTGTTCGAGTCGTCCCCCATGCCCCTGTCGCGGGCCCTGCGCGGAGCCGCCTCGTCCCTGGCCACCCCCGCCACCTACCAGGGCCCGCCCGACTCCGGCATCGCGGTCGAGCAGCGCCGCCTGTTCCTGACGACCGGCATGCACAGCGCCGCCATCGCGCCCATCCGGGGTCTGCGCGACACGCTCGGCGCCCTGACCCTGGGCCGCTCGCGGCGCCCCGACGCCTTCACCGTCGCCGACCTGCCGCTGCTGGAGGACATCACCCGCCGGGCCGGGCTCGCGCTGGACAACGCCCGCCTCTACGAGCGTCAGCGCAAGGTCGCCGAGACGATGCAGCGCCACCTGCTGCCCCAGTTGCCGACCGTGCCCGGCGTGGAGATGAGGGCGCGTTACGTGCCCGCTCCCGACGCCTCCGCCGTGGGCGGCGACTGGTACGACGCGTTCACCCTGGCCGACGGGGCCCATGCCCTGGCCGTCGGCGACGTCGTGGGCCACGATCTCGACGCGGCGGCCGGAATGGCGCAGGTCCGCAACATGTTGCGGGCCTTCGCGTGGTCCCAGGCCGAGGCCGCTCCCAGCTCCGTCGTCACGCAGCTCGACGAGGCGATCAGGCACATCGTCGAGGCGTCCATGGCGACGATGGTCCTGGGCAGGCTCGTACGCGGCGACGACACCGTGTGGCGGCTGCACTGGACGAACGCCGGCCATCCGCCCCCGCTGCTCGTCCACCGCGACGGGCAGGCCCACTTCCTCAACGACGCGCACGGCCTGCTGCTCGGTACCGGCGTCACGCGGGTCCGTCCCGACGCCGTCACCGTCCTGCCGCCGGAGTCGACGCTCCTGCTCTACACCGACGGCCTGGTCGAGAGCCCGCACCGGACCATCGACCACGGCCTCGACCGGTTGCGCCGGTACGCGGCCTCCCTGGCCCGCCGCCCGCTGGACTCCTTCTGCGACTCCCTGCTGCAACAGGTACGCCCCGGCGACAACGACGACGACGTGGCCATGCTCGCGCTGCGCACGCCCGCGGCCGACGCCTGAGACCCGGCGCCGGCCGACTGGGGCGCCGCTCTCCCACGGAGGAGCGGCGGTCCACTCCTAGGGAGCGAGCGGCAGTTCGGCGAGGAGTTGCCAGCCGGTGGCGGTGAGCACCACCGCGTGCAGCGCGCTGATCTCGGCGGTGATCGGCAGGTGGGCGGCGGCGCGGCGCGCGATCTCCTCGGCGTGCTCGGGGTCGGCGTCCAGGGCCACGGTGACGTGCACCGGGGGGTCCTGGCCGAACCGGCCTCCGTACGGGATCTGCGCGGGGAACGCGGCCCGGGCGGCCGAGGCCGGGGCAGCCAGTTCGGGGACAGGGACGGAGACGAAGCCGCCGGTCCGCTCGACGTCGGTCAGCCGGATCGCGACCGGGCCGACCGGCAGTGCGGCGCGCAGGCGCTTCAGCTCGGGCGCGCCGAGCCGGTCCGCGGGCAGCCACGGGTAGAGCAGCGTGGCGTGCGCGGGCACCCTCGGCCGTACCGCCCGCGCGTCCACCTCGGCCGCCAGCTCCAGCAGCGGCTCGGCGGCGGGCACCACCGCGAGCAGCGCCGTCGTCCCTTGTTGCGCCATCGGCCCTCCTTCCGGCGGCAGCATGCCATGCGCCGCGTCACGTGCGCGGGCTCGGGGCCCTTCCGGTTGCCGCTGTGCACCGCTTGAGCGAGTTTGTTAGGGATCGAGGGGGTTCACAAGGGTGCCACCCCCACACTCCCGGTGTTCGCTTCTCAGGAGGAACCATGACCAACCCCGAGCAGGACTCGAACGAGCACGAGGGTCCGGCGGACGGCGGCGCGGCCGGTACGCCGGGCGTCCACGACGGCGGCGCGGACGGCGGAGCCGAAGGCCCCGCGGACGGCGGCGCGGCCGGAACCCCGGGCGTCCACGACGGCGGCGCGGACGGCGGAGCCGAAGGCCCCGCGGACGGCGGCGCGGCCGGAACCCCCGGCGTCCACGACGGCGGCGCGGACGGCGGCGCCGACGAGTCCGGCAGCGGCCGTTGAGCGCGTCCCCCTCCGCCCTCCAGGACACCGGCCCCCGGACCGGGGCCGGTGTCCTGGAGACGCGCCTGATCGGCATGGACCGGGAGGAGTTCGCCCGTGACGTGTGGGCGCGGGCACCGCTGCTCACGCGCGGGGCCGGTGACTTCTCCGATCTGTTCTCCCCGGCCGCCGTGGACGAGCTGATCTCGCGGCGCGGACTGCGGACGCCGTTCCTGCGCGTCGCCAAGGACGGCTCCACGCTCCCCGAGTCGTCGTACACCTCGTCCGGCGGAGTCGGCGCGACCGTCCGCGACCAGCTCGACGACACGGCTCTGTGGCGCAACTTCGCCGACGGCGCCACGCTGGTCCTGCAAGCCCTTCAGCGCACCTGGGAGCCGATCGCGGAGTTCACCTCGCGGCTGGGCACGGAGCTGGGGCACCCGGTACAGGCCAACGCGTACGTCACTCCCCCGCAGAACCGCGGCTTCGACGACCACTACGACGTCCATGACGTGTTCGTCCTCCAGATCTCCGGCGCCAAGCGCTGGACCGTCCATGAGCCTGTCCACCCCGACCCGCTGCGCGACCAGCCCTGGACCGGGCACCGTGCGGCGGTGGCGGAGGCCGCCGGGGACAGGGCCCACCTCGACACCGTGCTCGAACCGGGTGACGTCCTCTACCTGCCGCGGGGCTGGCTGCACGCCGCCCAGGCGCAGGGAGCCGTCTCGGTCCATCTGACACTCGGGGTCCACGTCTGGACGCGTCACGCGCTGGCGGAGCAGCTCACCCGCGCCGCGCTCGCGCTGCTGCGTGACGATCCGTACATGCGCGGCTCGCTCCCGCTGGGCATCGACGGGCCGGGCGCGGAGCTCGACGTCGTCCGGGAACGTCTTGTCGCCGCGCTCACGGAGGCCGATCCCGCACCGCTGTTCCACCGCGCCCGGCGGTGCCAGGCCCGTCCGGCGCCGCTCGGACCGCTGGCCCAGCTCGCGGCCGTCGACGCCCTCGCCCCCGACTCGCCGGTGCGGTTGCGGGAGGCGCTGGAGGCACGGCTGGAGGACGGGAGCCTGTCCACGCGGGTGGGCCGGTTCGACGTCGCGGAGAGCGAACTGCCGTCCGTGGCCCGGCTGCTCGACGGACGGATCCACACCGCTGACAGCCTGGGCCTCGACCTGGCCGACAGGCTCCTGCGCGCGGGCGTACTGGTTCCCGCCGACCGATGACGTGGCCCCGGTGACCGCGGCGGCACGCTTCTTCTGCGCCGACTCCGCCCGGGCGCGGGGCGACGCGCTCGCGGGCACCGCGCCGTACGGCACCGTCTGGGTCCTCATCGAGTACCGGGGCGGCTGGCCGTCCAACGGGTTCGACGGCCTCCCCCTGGAACCGGGGATCAAGGAGCTCGTCTTCGAGGCGGCTCGTGCGGTGCGGGCCCGCGTGCTGCTGATCAGGCGTCACGGCCGCCGTGTTTCCGACGGCCCCGGGCGCTGGGCCGTACTGCACCACGAGGCAGACGGCGCTCACCGGCAGAGGTGGGGCACCTGGAGACGCCCCGAGGACCTGGCCCAGGTCGCCGAGGCCCTCGGCGCCCCCGGGGAGCCGGGGCATCCGCCCGTCGTCCTCGTCTGCGCCCACGGTCTGCACGACGCCTGCTGCGCCGTGCGCGGCCGACCCGTGGGACGTGCCTTGAGCGAGCGCTGGCCGGGGCTGGTGTGGGAGTGCACACATGTGGGCGGTGACCGGTTCGCCGCCAACGTGGTGGTCGTGCCCGACGGCGTCTACTACGGCAATCTCGACGCCCCGTCGTCCGTCACCGTGGTCGAGGAGCACTTGGCCGATCGCGTCCACGCGGACCACCTGCGCGGCTACACCGATCTCTTCCCGCCCCAGCAGGCGGCCGTCGCCGCGGTCCTGCGGCGTTTCGGTCCGGCCGGGCGGCACGCGTACACCATCGAGGCGACGTCGCGCTCCGCGGACCGCTGGCGGATCCGGGTCGCGGGCCGGCCGTCCGGAGCGCCGGCGTTCGACGTCGACGTTCGGTCTCACCGCACGCCGCTGCTCCAACTGACCTGCCGCGGCCGGGCGCGGAGTTCGGCAGCCGTCTACGAGGTGGAGCGCACCCTGCGGCGCCCCTGACCTCCGGGGGCCCTCGTGAAAGGGCTCAACGCCGCATACGGGGGGATGCGGCGTTGAGCCTGGGAATACCGTAGCCGTGGTCGGCCCCGCTTTCGTCGCAACTCCCGCACAGACGGCGGGAAATAATCGCTGGGGACGGGAGGGCGGCGGCCCGGGGCACCGCCCTCCTCCGCACCGTCCGCTCGCGGGTCTCATGCCTCGTCGGCGGGGTGCGCGCTGTGATCGGGGTGTCCTTTCGTCCGGCGCGCTTCCTTCATCTCCGCCTCGTACAGGTGCTCCCGCCCCCGGACGAGGTCGTCGCGCATCTGTCGCTCCAGGCTCCGGTATGGCTCATAAAAGGCGGCGTTGTACTCCTCCACGACCTGGAACGTCCACCGGCCCTCCAGTACGTTGCGGCCGACGAGCTCACGGTCGACCCGCTCCGCCCACTCCTTGTGGCCCGCGGCGCGCAGCAGCTCGACGGCGCGGCCCAGTTCGAGGTCGGCGGTGCCGGTGAGCTGGTGGAAGGAGTAGAGGTGGCCGCGCGCCCGTTCCACCGTCTCCAGCGCCTTCGACACCGATCCGAGCGCCTCGACCGTCGTGTCGTCGACGCCTTCGGGCCGCTGGTGCGCGCGGGTCTGCCCGTCATGGTTCTCGCTCATGGTTCCGGAGTCCCCCCTGATCTTCACCGCATACCGCCGCGAGGACCAGATCACACCGAATGTGTGAGGTCGCCGTCGCGGCAGCGGTCCCGGAACTCGGGAAGGCGCCGGAACCCGGCCGACGCGTAGGTGGCGACGGCGGCGGCGTTGTCGCTCGGGGTGCAGACGAGGGCGCTCGACGAGCCCAGTGCGCGGAGTGCGGCAGCGGCGGCGACGGTGATCGCCCTGCCGTAGCCGTGGCCGCGGTGTTCCGGGTGCACGCCCATCGGTTCGAGCAGCCCGGGCCTGCCCCGCCCTGCGGACCACACCGTCACCGCCGCCACCGCCGCGCCCCGGGCGTCGTACGCCAGCAGGCAACGGGCGTCGGCGTACGGCGACCCCGCCGCCATCGCGTTCCGGCGTTCGTCCGTGAACGTCGGCCTGGCGAACGCGGCCCGGTGCACGGCGGCGCGTACGGGCCCCTGCCGCGGCCCGGCCACCTCGATCCGCACCCCCGGGTCCTCCACCGGCTCCGCGAGGTCGCGGCGCAGCGGCGTCCACAGCTCGCCGAGCTCCCATCCGGCCTCCGCCAGCAGCCCCTGGACCAGCGCGCCGTCCGGCGCGTCGACGGACACCGTCCCCGCGGGCAGAACGCCGCGCTCAGGACGGGTGACGTCCTCGACCAGCCGCCGCGCCAGTTCCTCGTCCCGCTCGGCGCCCGGGGCGAACGCCAGGCGCAACAGCTCGGGCCCGTCCAGCAGCCCGACGGCGAGCGTCCGTCCGGCCCGGCTCCACGTCCGGACCGCCGCGGCTGTCGCCTCCGCGCCGAACCGCCAGTACCAGCCCAGGTCCCCCGGGTGCAGTTGCCTCGGCGCCGCGTCGTCCTGCCACGTGCGCAGCGCGCCCACGATCCCGTCCAGCTCGTCCACCCGCGCCACGTCCAGCATCGTCGTCATGGCAGGGATCACACACCATCGCGGCCGCGAGCGGTACCGCATTATGTCTCTCCTTGTGGACAGCGGCACCGGTCCGCGGCGCGGGCGGTCTACGGTGGTGGTCTTGTTACCCGATCGGGCCGGACCTCCGGCTGGAAGGTGTCTGACAGTGACGACCGTCGCTTATCAGGGCGAATTCGGCTCCAACTCGGCGGCCGCCACCCAACATCTGTTCCCCGGAAGTGCCGAACTGCCCTGCTCCAACTTCGAGCAGGCGCTGGACGCCGTGACGCTCGGCGCCGCCGACCTGGCGGTCATCCCGGTGGACAACTCCGCGGCCGGAAGGGTCGCCGACGTCCATCACCTCCTGCCCGAGTCGGGCTTGTTCGTCATCGGCGAGTACTTCCTCGCCATCCACTTCGACCTGGTGGGCGTCCCCGGGACGACCCTGGAGCAGGTGGAGTGCGTACGCAGCCATGTGCACGCCCTCGGCCAGTGCCGCAAAGTCCTGCGCGAGGGCGGCTGGCGCACGCTCGTCAGCGACGACACCGCCGGCGCCGCCCGCGAGGTGGCCGAGCTGGGCGACCCGCGGCACGCCGCTCTCGCCCCGCCGGCCGCGGCCTCCCACTACGGTCTCGACGTGCTGCGCGCCGGAGTCGAGGACGACCCGGACAACACCACGCGGTTCGTGGTCCTGTCGCGGGAGGCCGCGTTCGCGCCGCTCGACGCGGGGCCCACGATGACGAGCCTCTTCTTCGCCGTGCGGAACATCCCGAGCGCGCTCTACAAGGCGCTCGGCGGCTTCGCCAGCAGCGCGGTGAACCTCACGAAGATCGAGAGCTACCAGATGGGCGCCGGACTCAACCCGAGCTGCTTCTACGTCGAGATCGAGGGCCACCCCGACGAGCCGCGCGTCGCGCTCGCGCTTCAGGAGCTGCGCTTCTTCTCCTCCGAGGTACGCGTCCTCGGCGTCTACCCGGCCCACGAGCACCGCTCGACGGGGCGGCCCGTGTGAGGTGACGCCCCGCGCGGCGCGTCATCGCACCCGGGCGACCGTCACGGTGGTGTGCCGCGCCGTCCCGGCCACGACCTCCACCACCAGCCCCTCCCCGGTGGTGATGTACACCTCGCCGCCGTCCGTACGCGCCCGTCGGCCCGGCCCCGCCTCCGTGAGGTGCCGGGCCATCTCCGCGGCGACCGGGGCGATCATCGTCTGCGACAGCAGGTGCCGCCCGTCCGGCAGCCGCACCGCGACCCGCTGCGGCTGGACCGCGGGCCCCACGTAGCCGACGACCTCGGCGTGCACGGTCTCGCTGTGCCTGGCTGTCCGCCAGACCCGGTCCGGCCGGTACGGCGACGTGGCGCCTTTCGCGACGACGCCGTGGATCCCCTGCGCCTGGAGCTGTTCGAACCAGACCCGGGCCACCTCCGCGTCCTCCGTCGCCGGAACCGGCCGAATGGGTGGCCCCGCGTCGGCGAGGACGTCGAGGAGGGCCGCGCGCCGTTCGACGTAGGGCCGCTCGCGCAGGTCCACACCGTCGACGGCGAGGCAGTCCCACACGGCGTAGTACGCGGGGTACTCCGCCGCGAGCGCGGACGCCCGGCGGGGGGTGCAGTTCCCGCGGGCCTCCGCCGCCGCGAGATCGAGACGGCCGTCCACCCAGACGACGGCCTCGCCGTCGAGGACCGTGCCGGGGCGCAGCGCGGTCTGCGCGGCGACGGCGAGGTCCTTCCAGGTGCCGGTGACCGTGCGGCCCGAGCGGGCCTGGCACTTCACCGTCTCCTCGGTTCGGAACATGACGAGCCGGTGTCCGTCGAACTTGGGCTCGTACCACCAGCCGGGGCCGGTGGGCAGCGCGGACACGGACTCGGCGAGCGCGACAGCGACGGGAAACTCCACGTCCTAAGGCTTGCCGAGTACGGCGGAACCCGCAGACCCTGCTAGGCCGTTCGTCCGGATCGGCCGTCTCCGGGTTTCCGGCAGGAGTCACACCCTGCGTTGTTCAACTTTCACGCATCGGCTACGCTCATCCGCACGCTTGAAACTTCAAGTTACTCCGTCGGAAGGACCCGTGCCCATGACCACCGGACTGACCAGCCCGGCCGCCACCACGTCCCCCACCCGTGCCGACGCGTCACCCCACGCCTACGACGTCGGGCTGCTGATCCTCCGGCTCGCGCTCGGGCTGACGATCGCCGCGCACGGCACGCAGAAGCTGTTCGGCTGGTTCGGGGGCGGCGGCATCGAGGGCACCGGCCAGTTCTTCGCGCAGAGCGGATACCCCTCCGGGAAGACCATGGCGGTCATCGCCGGTCTCAGCGAGACCTTCGGCGGACTGGGGCTCGTGCTCGGCCTGCTGACGCCGCTCGCCGGGGCCGCCGTCCTCGGCACGATGATCAACGCCCTGGCCGTCAAGTGGGGCGGCGGCTTCTTCGCCCCGGCCGGTGTCGAGTACGAACTGCTGCTTCTCGCGGGCGCCGCCGGACTCGCCCTCACCGGCCCCGGCCGGATCGCCGTGGACCGCTTCCTGCCCGGCCTGCGCGCCCACCGCCTCCGCTACGGCGTCGCCGCCGTGGTGCTCGCCGTCGTCATCGCCGCGCTCGTCCTGCTCATCCGCGACTGACGCGGGCGAAAGCGCCCCGCACACGTCCCGCACCGTGCGCCCCCTCCCCCGCCGAAGCGCCCTGGTGGGGAGGGACCGGCGCGGGAACAATGCGGGGTGTCGCCCTCGCGGGCGACGGTCGGCTCCGCTGACTCGTATCCCCGTGACCGGCGGAGCCGACCGACTCGTCTCAGCGGCGGGCCCGCCTGCCGAGCCAGGCCGTCGCCGTGGCCGCGCCGAGCACCGCAGCCGACAGGGCCGCCGCCGGGTGGCGGGCCAGCGCGGCCTCGAAGGACCGGCCGTGCGACGCCTCGTCGAAGATGCCGTGAGCGCCGTGCACGCCCTCCTCGGTCCGGTCGACCGGTTCGAAGAGGTTGCTCTTGCCGCTCGGTGGCCGCTGGTCGGTCTGCTGCGAGTCGACACCGGTGCGGGCCAGATAGCGGTCGAGCAGCGCCGGGACCAGCCGGTTGGCCCAGAGGGTCGCGACCGTGGTGGCGCCCACGTAGTACTGCTTGCGGCGCGGGTGGTCCGCGGCGTGCGCGATGCCCCGGGCCGCGACCTCCGGCTGGTAGATGGGTGGGACGGGCTGCGGGTGCCTGCTCAGCCGGGACGTCACCCAGGAGAACTGCGGGGTGTTGACGGCCGGCATCTGGGCGATGGTGACGTGCACGTTGCTGCCCCGGTGCAGCAGTTCGGTGCGCAGGGCGGAGGTGAAGCCGTTGATGGCGTGCTTGGCCCCGCAGTACACCGATTGCAGCGGCACGGACCGCTCCCCCAGCGCCGAGCCGACCTGCACGATCGTGCCGCGGTCCCGGGGCAGCATCCGCTTCAGGGCGCTGCGGGTGCCGTTGACGAAACCGAGGTAGGTCACCTGGGTGGCCCGCTCGTACTCCTCGGCGGTGATCTCGTCGAACGGCGCGAAGACACTGCTGAACGCACAGTTGATCCACACGTCGATGGGCCCGAAGGCCTGCTCGGCGGCCTCGGCGGCTGCCTCGACCTCGTCCGCCCGCGCGGTGTCGGCGACCTGGACGAGGGGGTGTCCGCCCAGGGACTCGACGTCCTCGGCCGCGGCCTCCAGTCCGGCGCGGCCCCGGGCGATCAGGACGACATTGGCCCCTCGGCCGCCGTACAGGCGGGCGGTGGCACGGCCGATTCCGGCACTGGCGCCGGTGATGACGACGGTCTGGGACATGGCGGGGTCAACTCCTTGCTCGGCGGCGTGCGCCGTGTCGCGGGGGGTCTTGGGCGAGGCGGGAGGCGGTCTCCAGCAGCAGGGCGTGGACGAAGGCCTGCGGGATGTTGCCGCGCTGCTGGCGCTGGGCGAGGTCGAACTCCTCCGCGTACAGGCCCGACGCGCCGCATGCGGCGCGGTTGCGTTCGAACCAGCGGTAGGCCTCGACCTCGTCGCCCTGCTGGTGCTCGGCCAGCGCCATGAAGAAGCCGCACAGGAGGAAGGCGCCCTCGGCCTCTTCGAGGGGCCGCTCGTCATGGCGGAACCGGTAGATGAAGTGGTCCTGGGCGAGCCGGTCGCGGCAGGCGGCGAGCGTGGCTCCGGTACGTGGGTCGTCGGCGGGCAGCGCGCCGCGCACGGGCGGCAGGAGCAGGGCCGCGTCGACGGCGGGGTCGTCCGCGGCCCGCTGCCAGTGGCCGTCGGCGTGCAGGCCGGTGGCTGTCGTGGCGGCGAGGATCGTCTCGGCGAGGCCGGTGCAGGTGGCGGCGAGCGGGTGGCCCGGCGCGGCGTCGGCGAGGGCGCGGAGCCCGGCGACGCAGGCCAGTCGGCTGTGGGTCCAGGGCCGGGCGTCCAGCTCCCAGATCCCCGCGTCGGGCTCCCGCCACCGGTCGGCGACGGCCCGCACCGCGATCTCGGCCGCCTTCCACCCGTCCGGGTCGAGGCGGTCGTGGCGCTGGGCGGCGGCGAACAGCAGCAGCGCCTCGCCGAAGCAGTCGAGCTGGAACTGTCGGCGTACGTGGTTGCCGACGTAGCTGTGGCCGCCCGGGTAGCCGGCCAGATCGAGTTCACGCCGGCTCGGGACGGGGTCGCCGTGCACCGTGTAGGCCGGGGTGAGGTGCGGGCCGTCGGCGAGCAGCCGCGCGCCGGTGAAGCGGACGGCGGCGTCGAGCAGATCGTGGGCACCGGCGCTCGCCGCGGCCTGTCCCGCGTAGCTCTGGTCGCGGATCCACACGTACCGGTAGTCGTAGTTGCGTCCGGCCTCCGCGCGTTCGGGCAGGCCGGTGGTGGCCGCGGCGACCATGCCGCCGTCGCGGGTGGTCAGGCCGCGCAGCAGGGCACAGGCGCGGCGGGCGTCCGACGTGGCGACGGTGCCGGTGAGCGGGGGCACCGCCGCGCGCCAGGCCTGCTCGGTCGCGACCCAGGCCCGTTCGGCGCTCGGCGGTTCGGCGGGCAGGGGTTGGTCGGAGCACTCCAGGACCAGGTCGCGGCGTTCGCCGGGTCGCAGCACGAGGTCGGTGGTCAGGCCCTCGGCACCGACGGCCGCCGCCGGGGCGCCCTGCCAGCGCAGCCGGTGGCGTCCGGTGCGCAGGTGCCACACGCCCTGGTCGTCGCGGTGGGTGGAGGCGAGCGAGGCGCGGCCGTAGTCGGCGCGCGGGTCCAGTACGACGCGGAGCCGGGCGGTCCCTTCCACGGCGTACACCTGGCGGAGCAGGACCAGGCGGTGGGCCTCGCCGGGGAAGGCGAGGGCGTCGCGGCACTCGGCGACGCCGTCGTGGGTGGTCCATCGGCTGCGCCAGATCAGGGTGCCGGGTTCGTAGTGGCCACCGGGCACCCACCGGCCGCTCGGCGTCACCGCGTAGACCCCCGCACCGTCGATGAGGGAGGCGAAGACGGCGTCGTCGTGCCAGCTCGGGGCGCACATCCAGTTCAGGGCGCCGTCGGGTCCGATCAGCGCGCCGCGCTCGCCGTCGGCGAGGAGGGCGTAGTCGTGCAGGGCGTGGGCCGGGAAGGAAGAGGTGGTGCTCACGGGTGCGGTCTCCTGCGGTCAGGCCACGCGACGGGGCTGTGCGCGCTCGGTGGTGCGGGTGGAACGGATCGCGGCCGGTCGGGGCAAGGGGTCGGGGGCCTCCCGCGGTGGGGTGTGCTGGATCTGGAGGGACCTTTCCCGTGCTCGGAAGGGGGCGGCGGCTACGGGCGGCGTCATGGCCGCAGCGCTCCCCGGGCCGCGGTGGCCGTGGCGGTCGCGGCGAGGGCCGCGACGCCCGCGGTAGGCGCCCGGCGGGCGGCACGGGACGGGTTCGCCGGCCGGTGGTTCGAGCCGCCCGTGACGCGGGCACCTCGGCTGCCCGCGTCGAACCGGACCTCCCCGAGGCGCGGTACGTCCACCGGCGGGGCGGGCGGGGAGGTGCGAGCCATGTGAGGGACCGCCTTCCTGAACGCTCGTCGTGCGGGTCGCGGACCGCGAGCGGCGCTCCGCCCGTGATCCGCGACGCGAGTACCCAGCCTCGCATCGCACATGAGCGCTGTCGCGGCGCGCGTTTCCGGCGCCGCGACCGGGAGGGCGCCGACGCACGCGATCGGCGGTGCCCCAGGACGTGCGGAGCGCCTTCCGTGCCCGCCCGGTCAGCCCCTGTTCCGGCGGCGCCAGGCCAGACCGGCCGCGCCGAAGGCCACCACCACGAGCAGCACCTGCACCCATACGGGCACGAAGTCGGGGGCTCGGCCGCCCACCGCCATCAACGCCTGTTCCGTCCCACCCATCCCCTGCACCTCCCGGGCCGCGCCGGTGTCCGCCGCGCGTCCGCGACGGACACCGCATGCCCGCGAAGGGCGGTCGTAAGGCGCGGGCGGGCTACTTGGACTCCACGCGCCCCACCGGGGCGGGGTCGGCGGCCAGCGCTTCGCACGCGGCTCGCCAGGCGTCGTCGCCGGGCCGCAGCCGCGTGCGCAGGTAGGCCGCGCTGAGCTGTGCGAGCGCGGCGACCCGCGCCGGGTTCTCGTCGGTGGTCTCGGCGGCGTCGTGTCCGGCGATCCCGCCGAGGCCGTGCTCGGCATCGAAGAGGGTCAGCAGCGTCTTGGGCGCGGGGGCGAGGGTGTACGGGTCCGCGTGCCACTGCGGGCCCATGTCCGTGAAGTGCCGGGAGTCGTCCTTGTCACCGGCGACGACCAGCGCGGGCGTGGTCATGGACGAGAAGTCGATGGACCGGAAGGCCGGCAACTGGTCGGCCATGGGCCCGTTGAGGACGTCGCCCCTGCCGGGTGCGGCAAGGAGCACGCCTGCCGCGATACGGGGCTCGGCGAGGTGTGCGACCTCCCCTGTGTCGGGGTCGGTGAACTCGGCGCCCAGCAGGAGGCTCGCGGTGAATCCGCCGAGCGAGTGCCCGGCGACGGCGACGCGGGTGCGGTCGACGCGCCCGGCGAGCTGCGGCACGGCGCTCTCGACGGCGTCGAACCGGTCGAGGATGTGGGTCATGTCCTGGGCGCGGGAGGTGAGGAAGAAGGGCCCGCCCGGGGCGTCGGCGACCAGGTCGGTCAGGGTCCTGGAGGACAGGTGGGTGGGCTGGACGACGACGAAGCCGCGGGAGGCCCAGTGGTGGGCGAGCGGTGCGTAGCCGTGGAGGGAGGAGAGGTGGTGGGAGGGGCCGTGGCCGTGGGAGAGAAGGACGACGGGAAGGTCGGTGCCGGTCGCGGGCGCGGAGACCCGTATCCGGAGGTCCACCGGTCGGCCCGGAACGGGCAGCACCACCGGGGTGTACGACAGCACGGGAGCGGGTGAGCCGAAGGCGTGGTCGGCGAGGCCGGCGGAGGCGGTCATGAGATGGGGGTCCCCTTCTGCGGTCCCTGGCGCACGCCGGTTCGGTCGTACTGGCGTGCGGGGTCGGGAGATCAAGGGCGTCCCGCTTCGGCTAACCTGAAGCGGAACGCTGCTCCGCCTACTATCCGGAACACCGCTCCGCTTTGTCAAGCGGTTCAGGAGGGAACGCCATGTCCGCCGAAGGGCCCACGGGGAGCACGCCGCCCCGCAGCAAGCGGGTCGACGCCCAGCGCAACCGGGAAACGGTGCTCACGGCCGCCGCCGAGGTGTTCGTGACCTCGGGCGTGGACGCGCCCATCCGCCAGATCGCGACCCGCGCGGGCGTCGGCATGGGCACGATCTACCGCCACTTCCCGACCCGCGCGGATCTCGTCACGGCGGTCTACCGGCACCAGATCGAGGCATGCGCCGAGGCCGGTCCACGTCTGCTCGCCGACGCCGACTCCCCGCTCGACGCGCTGCGCCGATGGGTCGACCTCTTCGTCGACTTCCTGGTCACCAAGCACGGACTCGCCGACGCCCTGCAATCCGACAGCGACCGCTTCGCCGCGCTGCACACCTACTTCCTCGACCGCCTGCTGCCGGTCTGCGCCCGCCTGCTCGACGCCGCGGTCGAGGCAGGCGAGATCAGCCCCGGCACGCAGCCGTACGAGCTGATGCGCGGCATCGGCAACCTCTGCATCGGACGCGACAACGACCCCCGCTACGACCCCCGTCGCCTGATCGCCCTGCTCCTCAAGGGCCTCCAGCGGCCCAGGCCCGAGGCACCGCTCCCGTAGCTCGGACCGGACCCCCGATTGCGCGGCGCATTCGGGGGCAGTGGTGTGCGCGGAACGCACACGGGTGCGTTCCCTGCTGACGTAGGAGGGCGCGTAGATGGGGACGGCGACCAAGGTCCCCGAGACCCGGGACATGCGGGGCGACGAACTCTCCGGCGACGAGGCTTTCGAGGCGCTGCGCCGCTACGGGGGCCGCAAGCTGCTGCACGACTCCTTCGTCCGCTTCCGTTACGCGGACGGGTTCAGCCACGCCCGGGCCCTGGCGCTCCAGACCGTGCTGGCGCTGATCCCTCTCGCCATCGTCTTCGTGGGCCTGTCGACGACCTTCCACACGGAGAGCATCGGACGGTTCGCGGAGGTGGCCATCCACCGGATCGCCCGGGGCCCGAGCGCCTCGGTGGTGGACGACGCGCTCGCCAGGAGCCGCCGGACCGCGGACGGGGGCACCCAGATCGCGCTCTGGTTCGCGCTGGTGTTCTCGCTGTCCAACATCACCACCGCCATGTGCCAGGTCGAGCGCGGCGCCAACCGCATCTACGGCAACGAGCGCGACCGCCCCTTCCTCAAGAAGTACGCGCGGGGGCTCGTGATGGCCGTCAGTGCCGGGCTTCCGCTCGGCCTCGGCTTCGTCATGATGGTCGCCGGACGCGATCTGGGAGCGGCGGCGGTCTCCGTCTACCATCTCGGTGACGGGGCCGACGCCGTCTGGGACGTCCTGCGCTGGCCGCTCGGGCTGACGCTGGCCCTGATCTCGGCGAGCACCGTCTTCCGGCGCTCACCGCGCCGCCGCCAGCCCGGCTACACGTGGCTGGCGTTCGGGGCGGCCCTGTATCTGGTGCTGTGGTCGCTGCTGACCTGGGGGCTGAGTCTGTACCTCTCGGTCAGCGGGTCCTTCGACACCGTCTACGGGCCGCTCAGCGCCTTCATGTCCCTGCTCCTGTGGGCGTACCTCACCTCCATCGCCCTGTTCCTCGGACTGTCGTTCGCGGCCCAGCTCGAAGCCGCGCGAGCACTGCGCCCCGGCCCCGCCGAGCCCGATCCGGGCGTGTGAACCGGGTCCGGGCCGCCGCTCACCTCACCGCTTCTCCAGCGCCTCGCGGAAGGGCAGCGGGCTGTGCAGCGCCTGCTCGATGGTCTCCAGGCTCCTGCCCTTGGTCTCCGGGACCTTGAGGACGACGAAGACGATGCAGGCGACGTTCATCAGCGCGTAGAACAGGAAGGTGCCCGAGCGGCCGATGGCATTGATCGCCGTGAGGGCGGTCATGGCGATCAGCAGGTCGAAGCCCCACACGGAGACCGTGGCCAGACTGGTGGCAGGGCCGCGCACGCCGAGCGGCAGCACCTCGGGGCCGATCAGCCAGACGACGGCCTGCATCCCCACACCGTTGAACAGGATGTACGCGAACAGCGACACGATCACGGTCCAGCGCTGCGCGGCGGAGTCCGTGGAGGTCGCGAAGGCGAGCGCGAGCACCCCCATGGCGAGCGCGGAGCCGGGCAGGAACCACAGCATCGTGCGGCGCCGTCCCGCCTTGTCGACCGCGATCGCGCCCACCACGCCCGCGACGACCAGCATCGCGCCGATGCCGATGCCGGTGAGCAGCGCCACCGAGTCGCCGAAGCCCGCGTCGTCGAGGATCGTCGGCGCGTAGTAGACGATGGCGTTGATCCCGGTGAGTTGCGAGAAGGCGGCGATGCCCACGGCGATCACCAGGGCGGGGCGCAGCCACCGTTGTCGGAGCTGTCCCCAACTGCCGCCTGGGGCGGGGGCGTCGGCCGTCACCGCGGTGATCTCGGCGACCTCCGCCGCCACGTCGGCCCCGGCGGGCCTGAGTCGGCGCAGCGTGCGCACCGCGTCGTCCGCGCGGTGTTGCTCGATGAGCCAGCGCGGACTCTCCGGCAGGAACATCATGCCGACGGCCAGGGCCACGGCGGGGATGACGGCGAGGGCGAACATGACGCGCCAGCCGCCGCTGCCGGACAGGGCCCAGCCGCACAGGTAGGCGATGAGCTGTCCGATGGCGACCATGAGCTGGAAGAGGACCATGAGCCGGCCGCGCACCGCCGCGGGTGCCAGCTCCGCGATGTAGACGGGCACCATGTTGGAGGCGCCGCCCACCGCGAGGCCGAGCACGAAGCGGGCGGCGACCAGGGTCGTCACGTCGGGCGCGACGGCGGCGGCCACCGCACCGGCGGCGAAGATCACCGCGACCGCCGCCACGACCTTGCGCCGGCCGTGCCGCACTGCGGTACGTCCCGAGACGAGGGCGCCGGCCATCGCGCCGAGCAGGATGACGCTGACGACGATCTCCTGCTCGCGGGAGGACAGGTCTAGGTCGTCGCGCAGGTGGAGCAGGGCGCCGGAGATGATGCCGGTGTCGTAGCCGAACAGCAGTCCGCCGAGCGCCGAGACTGCGGCGACGGCGTAGACCAGCAGCGGCGGGCGCCCCGAGGGTGCGGGCGGCGCCGGCGGGCGGCCGGTCACCGTGGCCGCCTCAGACATCGCCCATGACCAGGCCCTCGATGGTGTGCTTCTGCGTGAGGGGCGTCAGCTCGTCGACGACCGGGCAGTCCAGATGGCGACGCACCCGCTCCGGCAGCGACTCCCAGAACCGCCGGGTGACCGCGGTGTCGTGGCGGTCGGCGTTGTTCGCCTCGGGCCCGTCGAGGCCGAGCACGAGGACGGGGCGCGCCTTGGCCGACTCGTTCTTCGTGCCGCGGTGGATGGTCAGGGCGGTGCGGGCCGAGATGTCGCCGCGCTGCGGGTACTTGCGGACCGCGCGCTCCTCGTAGCGGCCGTAGCGCTCGCGGGGCGGGAACATCCCGTGCTCGAAGTCGGGTTCGTCGTCCCACTGGGTGCCGGGCGCGATCTCGAAGGGGCCCATGTCCTCGGCCGTGTCGACCGCGGTGACGTTGAAGGCGAGTGAGGTGAGGCGGCGGTCGGCGCGTGTCTCCTCGGGGATCGGGAAGTCACGGTGCCACGGCTGGTGCACGGCACCTTCGAGCGGTACGTCGAAGCCGAGTTCGACGATGCGGTAGTCGGGGCCGAGGACGGCGGTGGCCACGGAGCGGACCCAGGGGTGGTCCACGAGGTCGACGAATCCGCGCAGTTGCTCGGGGTGGATCTCCACGTAGTAGCGGTGGGGGCCGCGGCCCACGGCACCGTCCGGACGGGAGCGGGCCTCCTCGAACGCGACCTCGATGTCCTCGCGCAGCCGGTCGGCCCACTCCTTGGTGAAGGCCCCCTTCCGCGCGGTGATGCCGTCCGTGTAGAGGTGCGTCACCTCCTGCGTCACGTCGACGTCCAGGTCGGCGGGGTGGACACCGGGGTATGCGGACACAGTCATCCTTGCCTCCTTGCAAGCAGAGCTTCCGCCCATAGATTGCATCGTTGAATGCAACGTTGCAATACCCTGCGGCGCACCTCTTTCGTGAAGGGCTTCGCGGACAGGACCGCGTGAAAGGATGGCGCGGTGAGCAGTCGTCTGAAAGATGTGGCCGCCCGGGCAGGCGTCTCCGTGCGCACCGTGTCCAACGTCGTCAGCGGATCCGCCTCGGTGGCGCCCGAGACCCGGCAGCGCGTCCAGGAGGCGATCGACGCACTCGGCTACCGGCCCAACCTCGCCGCCCGCAGCCTGCGCGCGGGCCGCACCGGCATCATCGGGCTCGCCATCCCCGAACTGCACTCGCCGTACTTCGGTGAACTCGCCGGACTGCTCGTGGACGAGGCGCAGCGCCGCTCCTGGACCGTCATCATCGACCAGACCCGGGGCGACGCCGACGCCGAACGCCGACTCCTCGCCCAGGGTGGCGGGCGCGTGGTCGACGGCCTGATCATCAGCCCCTGGGCCCTGGACCCGGCCGAACTGGCCGCCACGGCACCGGCCGTGCCCCTCGTCCTGCTCGGCGAGCGCAGTCCGCACGGAGCGGCCGACCGCGTCGCCGTCGACAACGTCACCGCCGCCGACGAGGCCACCGGCCATCTGATCGGTCTCGGGCGGCGCCGCATCGCCGCCATCGGCCTCCAGCCCCAGCTGCACAACGGCACCGCCCGGCTGCGCGCCGAGGGCTACCGCCGCGCGCTCGACCGGGCCGGACTTCCGGCGCTCCCCGGCGCCCAGCGCCCGGTGGCCGCGCTGCATCGCGCGGACGGCGCCCGCGCGATGACCGAACTCCTCGACGGCTCCGCCGCCCCCGACGCCGTCTTCGCCTTCAGCGACGAACTCGCCCTGGGCGCCCTGCACGTGACGCACGAACGGGGCCTGCGCGTCCCCGAGGACATCGCGATCGTCGGCTTCGACGACATCGAGGACGGCCGCTACAGCCATCCTCCCCTGACCACCGTCGCGCCGGACAAGCGGCAGATCGCCGAACGGTCCCTCCAGTGCCTGGCGGACCGCATATACAGCCCGGGCAACGCCGTCCCCCCGCAGGAGCTGATCGTGCCGCACCGCCTCGTCCGGCGCGGCACGGCATGAGCACCGCCGCACGAACGAGGAGTGCCCCGGCCTGTCGCAGGCCGGGGCACCCCTCGTTCCAGGTCAGGCGATGCGCCTCACCATCGGTACCAGCGGCCCTTACGACCGCTCGCGGCGGGCCGGATCACGAAGCCGAGCAGCCACACCACCAGGACGATAATCGCGATCCACCACAGGGCCTTCAGCGCGAATCCCGCGCCGAAGAGGATCAGAGCCAGAAGCAGAACCAGAAGCAGGGGAACCATTGTCATTACCTCCTGGCCATCGTGTGCTCTTATCTTGCCCCTACAAACACACAAAAAGCGCGTTTCCTTCATGATCTCGCCGGGCACGTGGTCACGTCGCGTCGTGAAGTGCCCGCTGCCGCTTCCGCCATGCATGTTTACCGAGCGCGAGAGCGGCCAGGCGGACCACAGAACGTGATGTCGATGCCAAGGGAGCGTGAGCGGACATGACCGCCAACGAGAAGGCCAAGGCGAAGACCGAGCAGGCCACCGGAGCCGCCAAGAAGGCCGCCGGACGCGCCGTGGGCAACGAACGGCTCACCGCCGAGGGCCACGCCGAGCAGATGAAGGGCGACGCCCGCCAGGCCAAGGAGAAGACCAAGGACATCGGCAAGCACTAGTCCGGCGAGCGCCGGTGCGCCGGCATCGCCGAGCACCGGTGACGGACGCAGTGCCGTACCACGCAAGCCTCGAGGGCGGCCCCGCACAGGGGCCGCCCTCGGAGTGTGTGTGGGCCGGGGCATGCGCGCGGGCGGGCCGTGCCGCCGTCGCCGGTGGCGTCAGCCGGTGTCGCCGGGAGGCTCGGTCGCGGCCCGGCGGTACTGCTCGTTGAGCCGCTGGGCCTCTTCGAGCTGGTCCTCCAGGATCACGATGCGGCAGGCCGCCTCGATCGGGGTCCCCTGGTCGACGAGTTCGCGGGCGCGGGCGGCGATACGCAACTGGTAGCGGGAGTAGCGGCGGTGCCCGCCCTCCGAGCGCAGTGGCGTGATCAGGCGGGCGTCGCCGAGCGCCCGCAGGAAGCCGGGGGTCGCGCCGATCATCTCGGCAGCCCGCCCCATGGTGTACGCGGGATAGTCGTCATCGTCCAGCCGGCCGCTGAGCGGAGTATCTGCTGTCATTCCACCTCGATAGGTAACACGCGTCGAGGGGCCCTGGTGCCGTACGGCACCAGGGCCCCGAAGGAAATTCAACACCATCTGCCGGCCCTCTTACGCCGCCGGCCTTCTGTTTCCGCCGACGCTCCCACGACGGGGGCGCTGCGCGGGGATCGCGGTTGCCTGACCGAGGACCACCTTCCTACCGGGGGTCTGCGGTACCCGGCCCACTTCCTGTCGGGCCAGGCGATCCTGATGGCGCCTGCTTCCTCCTGTTCTGTCCTCATCGACCTCGTCTACGAGAGAAACACTAGCCACCTGGGCGAGGAATGTCTAACTCGGCCAGGACAGATTTGGGCCTGCCGGGGACCACAGGAGGCCGCCGCCCCGGAAGCCGAATAGAATCTGCGGCCATGTCGAAGCCTGACGAACTGCTCACCGTGCTCGCTGCCACCGTCGAGTCCGAACAGAGCACACAGATGTCTCTCACCGTGGTCACCGGCGGCACTGTCATCACCGGCCGGCTGGCGCCCGAAGCGGTCTGGCGCCAGCGGGTGTCGGAGGTCCTGAAGGACTCGGACCAGCTCAGGCCGTTCTCGGTCGCCTTCACCGCCCTGGAGGCCCAGGACGCGTCCGCGCTCCGCGAGACGGCCGAGCCGCCCACCCATCTGCACTTCCATGTCGCCCGCATCCTTCAGGGCACCATGGGGATCCCCGAGACGGGCGGGATGTACCGGGTCGCGATCTCGGACGTCAACGCGTGGACCGTGGGCGACTTCAGCTACTCCGACCACTGAAGCCGTCCCACGGGGCGTGAGGACGCCACCGGACAGCAGTCAGGGCCCGACCGGAGAACCGGTCGGGCCCTGACTGTCCGTCAAGCGCTCCCGTGCGAGCGAACGTCGCTCAGAGGGAGACGGAGGATCCCAGCATCGCGGAGGCCCGCTGGTAGGAGGCGGTGGCGGCGGCCGGGGGTGCGACCACCTCGACCGGCGCGGCGGCGCGGCAGGTGAACCCGAGCTGGGTCATGGCGCGGACGACCTCGCCCACGCTGAAGTCACGGCGGTCCTGGCCCGTGACGAGCTGGCCGACCTGCTTGACGGGGTAGTGGCGCCGCCCGATGATCACGGACTCACCCGTGACCGGCTCGGGCTTGACGCCCTTCATCGTGTCGAGGACCGCGTCCTTGGTCAGGTCGAACGGGAAGCGAGCGATGACGCAGCGCATGAGACCTCATTAGGGGAGTGAGAGGCTGGGCAGGGCAGAGGATCGAGTTGGTTCAGCCGGCGAGGGCGAGCGGGACGTCACGCAGGCGCGTCTCGTCCGTGTAGCCGGAGCTGTCCCGGACGACGGCGAGCCTCGCCCGCGTGACCAGGCCGGTGCGCCGGCCGTCGTCGTCGCAGACGAGCAGGTGCCCGACACGGGCGCCCGCCATGACGGACAGGGCCACTTCGACCGTCATGTCCGCCCATACCCGCAGCCCGGCGTCCGTCGCCGCCCGACGCTCGGGATCGCCGCTCGCCGAACGAGTATCTACCTGAACCAACGTCAAAGGTGCCTCCAGCGAAGAGAAAATGGGACCAGTTGTGCGCGGTGCTACGCCGCCGCGTCGACGGAGGACTGTCGCACCGAGGAGCGGCGCGCCGCCGAGGCGGGGCGGCGACGGCCGCGCGAGGCGCCGCGCTTGGGGCGCTCGGCCACCGGCGTGGTGATGACGACCGGGACACCCGACGGGGCCTGGGCGCCCGTGATGCGGTGCAGTTCCTCCTCGCCGGAGTGGACCTGCGTGACCTGCGGGCGGATCCCGGCGTCCGACATGAGGCGGGTCATGCTGCGGCGCTGGTTCGGGGTGACCAGCGTGACGACGCTGCCGGACTCGCCCGCGCGGGCGGTGCGGCCACCCCGGTGCAGGTAGTCCTTGTGGTCGGTCGGCGGGTCCACGTTGACGACGAGATCGAGGTTGTCGACGTGGATGCCGCGCGCGGCGACGTTCGTGGCGACAAGCACGGTGACGTGCCCCGTCTTGAACTGCGCGAGGGTGCGCGTGCGCTGCGGCTGCGACTTCCCGCCGTGCAGCGCGGCGGCCCGCACCCCGCTGTTGAGAAGGTCGCGGGTGAGCCGGTCGACGGCGTGCTTGGTGTCCAGGAACATGATCACGCGGCCGTCGCGCGCCGCGATCTCGGTCGTGGCCGTCTGCTTGTCGGCGGCCTGGATGTGCAGGACGTGGTGCTCCATCGTCGAGACGGCACCGGCCGAGGGGTCGACGGAATGGACGACCGGGTCGCTCAGGTAGCGGCGCACCAGCAGATCGACGTTACGGTCCAGCGTCGCCGAGAAGAGCATCCGCTGCCCCTCAGGGCGTACCTGGTCCAGGAGCGCGGTGACCTGGGGCATGAAGCCCATGTCGGCCATCTGGTCGGCCTCGTCGAGGACGGTGATGCCCACCTGGTTCAACCGGCAGTCGCCCCGGTCGATGAGGTCCTTGAGCCGGCCCGGGGTCGCCACGACGACCTCGGCACCGCCGCGCAGCGCGGCGACCTGGCGGCCGATGGACATCCCGCCCACGACCGTGGCCAGCCGCAGCCGCACGGAGCGGGCGTACGGGGTGAGCGCGTCCGTCACCTGCTGCGCGAGCTCGCGGGTGGGGACCAGGATCAGCCCCAGCGGCTGGCGGGGCTCCGCGCGCTGCCCGGCGGTACGGGCGAGCAGGGCGAGGCCGAAGGCGAGAGTCTTGCCGGAACCGGTGCGCCCACGGCCCAGGACATCCCGGCCCGCGAGGGAGTTCGGCAGCGTCGCCCCCTGGATCGGGAAGGGGACGGCCACGCCCTGCCTGCCGAGTTCGGCGAGGAGCGGGGCGGGCATGTCGAGGGCGCCGAAGTCCTCCACGGCGGGCAGTGCCGGGGTGATCGTCTTGGGGAGAGCGAACTCGCCCTGGGGGCCGGCCGCGGGCCGACGGCCGTAGCCGGCGGAACGGTTCGGCCGCTCGGAGCGGCGCGGGGCGGGCGCGCCGAAGCGGCTGCCGCCCCTTTCGCTGCCGGCGCCACCATTACGGGTGCGTGCGAAACGGTCGTTCGTGCGTGTGCGGTTCATGCGGAACCTTCCTCAATGCGGTGCACATCATGGAATTTCTCCGGCGAACAGCGGCGCGGAGAAGCACAGGACATGGACCGAATGGAACGCGAAAGCGAAACCGGCCGAGGGGTGATTTCTGCGGCGCGGTGACGTGATGGACGGCGCGCGGTGGGCGCCTGAAGCGGGGATGAGGACCCGGCAGATGAGACCCCGGTGAAATCCTCTGGATCCAGCCGTCCCGCAGGTGGAACCACTGCGGGGAAAGTGCATGCGGCTGGGGCCCGCACCCCGAAGGATGCGGGCCCCAGCTACAAAGTGCGCGTCAGCGTCAGGCCGGAATGATGTTCTCGGCCGTCGGGCCCTTCTGGCCCTGCGCGATGTCGAAGGACACCTTCTGGCCCTCGAGGAGCTCGCGGAAGCCCTGGGCAGAGATGTTCGAGTAGTGGGCGAACACGTCAGCGCCGCCACCGTCCTGCTCGATGAAACCGAAACCCTTTTCGGCGTTGAACCACTTCACGGTGCCTGTAGCCATGTCATTTCTCCTTAGGGGCAGTACATCGGAGTCCGCCCTGTGCGGATTCCGTGTCGCCGCGATGATTACCCCGCCCGGAAATGACCGGAAATACAAGAGTGCTCCTGTCCGGCGAGCCGGCCAGGGGCACCTGAAGTTCGGGAACCACAACTGCAACTGAGATCGACAGTAGCACGCATCGAGGGGCGACATCCGGCAGAAAATGCCGCCCTGCTTGAGGCGATAAAAATCCTCACCGCAGGCCGCGCCAAACTCTCATCCGGCGGTCGCAGATATTGATTGTTTCGAAGCACTGTTCGGGCGTACCGGCTGCCTGGCGGGAGGGCGGGCCCGCCGGGCCCGCGCCTGGGTTGGCCCATCCGGAGCCGCGGAGGGGCCGCATCGCCCGTGGGGCACGACCGCCCTGTTATCCGTCGTGCCCCGAGTGGCATAAACCTCAAAGAAGATCATTCGTCTTTCCTCTTCCTACGGGAGTGCTGTGTGATGCGTATCCGCGGACGACTACTGCTCATGGCGGTCACGCCACTGGCCATCGGCGTGGCCGCCTCGACCGCCGGAGCCGAGCCCCGGCCCCCCGCCTCCGCCTCCGCCGCGAGCACGATCGGCACGCGCACGGCCACCGTCGTCACCGAGCTGAGCGCGCAGGAGACCTCCGCGGGACCCACCGGCGCCACGGTGCGGGTGGAGGGACGGCTCGTGGAGGGGGAGACGATGCTCTTCCCGCTGTCGCGGCTGGCCGTCTCGGTGCGGATCAGCGGCGAGGACCCGACCTCCTCGCAGAAGTGCAACACCACCACCACGCGTGAGGGCCGGTTCAGTTGCACGTTCGAGGTGGCGGCGCACCGGACGACCTCGGCGACCGCCACCTTCGCGGGCAACGCCCTGTTCGCCCCCGGGACGGCCACCACCAGCGTCGCCGGTGCCGATCAGAACCCCGCGCCGCCCGCGGCAGCCGCCCCGCTCGCGGCGCCGCCGTCCGCCACTCCCCCGCCGACCGCCGCCCATTAGTCCGGCCGCAGCCAGGAGATGACACCTACGGGTGGCGGGGCCGGTACCGGTCCGGTGCGTCGCCGTCGCGGCGGGCGGGCGGCGGGCAGGGTCGTGCCATGTCGATTCCGTCGCTGTCACGTCATCCGCTTCGTCCGACCGTTCTGACTCTCGCCCTGGCCGCCGGGCTCTGCCTGGCTTCGTCAGGGATCGCCGCCGCGGCGGACCGATCCACCACGACCGAGGGGCCGGCGCCCACGGCGTCGGCCCCGGCCGTCTCCGCGGGCCCGACCTGGGACCAGGAGACGGTCGACTTCACCGGCGGCCGCATCGTCTACAGCGACACCTCGTCCGGCTTCGACTCCGCGGGCGGCGCGTACTTCGAGCAGTACGTCCTGACGGTGGGCGGGCCCGACAGTCTCCGCTGGACCACGACCCACTCCCATTCCTGACGTTCCGACCGCCCGGGCCCCGGACAGGCGTGTGCCCCGAAGTCGTCGACTTCGGGGCACACGGATCGGCTCGGCTCAGCGGCCGGGCCGCACAGTGGACCGCGTCAGGAGTGCGAGCCGACCGTGTTGCCACCGGCGCCCTTGGGACCGGCCTTCTTGATCGTGGTCAGGAAGTACGCCTTGCCGTCCGGGGTGAAGCCGCTGAACGTGGCGGCCGTCTGACCACCGTTGGCGCTCGCGGAGTTCTGGGCCTTGCCGTAGCCGGGGCCGTTGACGTAGCCGGGGCCGTCGTGGGCCGACGCGAAGCCGGCGCTGCCGATGACAAGGGGGGTGACGAGGGCACCGACAGCGACGTACTTGGCAATCTTGCGCATCTGATGCGGTCCTTTCAGGGTTCGCGGGCCCAGGGCAAACCCCGGCACCATTACCGGGGCTCGGCGGAACGGGCCGTCTTCCCGCCGCGATCGACATTGCCGCCTCGGGCAACCCTCCGCATCCGCTGGCGTCACGATCCGTGACGGACGGGTGATTCGATCAGGCCCCTCCACCCCTCTGAGCTGCACAGACAGCCGTAGTGACACCTTCGGTGCGTACACCGGAATTCGCCCGCACGGCGGGCAAGGCATCTTCCACCAGATACCAGGACCTTTTGCACGCTCTCGGGAGGCGACAGAGACTCGAACCGCCGAGACCGACCGGTCCGGAGTTCGCTCGCACCAGCCCGGAGGATCCATGTCCCGTATGCGCAGACGTCTCGTCCACACCGCGGTCGTCCTCGCCCTGTCCACGACGGCCGCGGCGCTGGCCACCGCGTCCGCCGCGGCGGACGACCGTCTCGACGTGCTCTCGGCGACCGCCGAGAACGACCATGTCGAGGTGGCCGTGCGCTACCGCTGCGAGTCGCTCATGGGCACCGACACCCTGGACGTCGCTCTCGCCGACACCGCCAAGGGCGGCATCTACTCCGCCTCGATCACCCCGGTGTGTGACAACGCCCTGCACAAGGCCGTCGTCGAGACGGCCCGCAACGCCGGACCGGTCGCCGCCGCTCATCGGGACGTCGTCATCACGGCCTCTCTGGGCGCCGGTCCCACGCCCCAACTGTTCCCGACCGCGACCAAACAGGTCACGATGGCCCTCAAGAGCCGGTCCTGACCCGCTCGTCGAGGAGCCTGCCCTCCGGCGGCGTCCACCGGGGCGTTCGCTCCCGTGTACAGTGGAGTCACCGACGCGGGGTGGAGCAGCTCGGTAGCTCGCTGGGCTCATAACCCAGAGGTCGCAGGTTCAAATCCTGTCCCCGCTACGAAACGAAGGGGCCCGGCAGCAGCCGGGCCCCTTCTTCGTGCCGCGTCAGGGCTCTTCCGGGCCGTCCTCGTCGAGCGCGAACCAGACCGTCTTGCCCTCCGGTTCGGGGCGGACGTTCCACTGGTGCGCCAGCAGGTCGAGGAGGACCAGGCCCCGTCCGGACGAGGAGAGCTCACCGGGAGCGCGCCGGTGCGGGACGTCGTCGCTGCGGTCGGTGACCTCGACGCGGAGCCGACGACGGCCGGTTACGCCGCTGACGTCGGCGTGCAGGACGGCGGCGTGCTCGGTGTGGACCAGGACGTTGCCGAGGAGCTCCGAGGTGAGCAGGACCGCTGTGTCGACCTGCTCAGGGCGGGCCCAGTCGTGCAGCAGGCCCTGGAACTCGGTTCGCGCCTCGCTGAGGGCCTCCGCCTGGTCCTGTTCGAGGGTGAGGTGCAGGTGGCGTCCTGGCGGGGCCGCGGGGTTGGTGGAGGGGTCGCGGCGCAGCAGGAGCAGGGCGATGTCGTCCTCGGTCAGGGAGACGGGCTGGTCCGGATCGCGCGCGGTCTCGGGGGCCACGACCGCGTTGAGGAGCCGGTCCGCCATCGCGTCGAGGTCCTCGGGGGCGCCCGGCGAGAGCGCGTTGCGTACGCGGAGCCAGCCGGAGTACATGTCGTGGCCGCCGGTCTCGATCAGGCCGTCGGTGCAGAGCATCAGGATCTCGTTCTCGCGCAGGGTGAGGACGTTGACCGGATAGTTGTCCTCCGCGAGGTCGAGGCCGAGGGGCAGGCCGCCGCTGAGGTGCTTGAGCAGGCAGGTTCCGTCCGGCAGGCGCAGCACGGGGTGCGGGTGGCCGGCGCGGGCGATGCGCAGGATGCCGGTGGCGGGGTCGGCCTCGATGTAGATGCAGGTGGCGAAGCGGTCCGCGGCCAGTGCCGAGAGGAAGTGGGAGGCGCGGACCAGGACGGCGTCCGGGCCGTGCCCCTCGGCCGCGTAGGCGTGGATGGCGGTGCGCAGTTGGGACATCAGTCCGGCGGCGTGCATGTCGTGGCCCTGGACGTCGCCGATGACCAGGCCGAGGCGGCCGTTGGGCAGGGGCAGGCAGTCGAACCAGTCGCCGCCGACCATGAGTCCGCCGCCGGTGGGCAGGTACCGGGCGGCGGTGGTGAGCCCGTCGACGGCGGGGCCGGCCCCGCCCATGCTGCTGCGCAGGCTCTGGGAGAGGGCGCGGTCCGCCTGGCCGGTGTAGGTGTGTTCGATGCTCCGGCCGAGCAGGCGGGCGATGGTCACGAGCAGGGCGCGCACGCTGTCGGTCATCGCCAACGGCGCGTCGAAGGCGGTCATCCATACGCTGGTGAGCTGGCCATAGGTGGTCAGGGGCAGGAAGGCCCAGGCCCGGTGCCCCTCGCGGTCGGCGAGTTGCCAGGTGGAGGGGTAGCGGGCCCGGTACTCCTGCGGGGAGGCCAGGAAGACGGGGCGCCCGGTCCTGGCCACCTGCGCGCCGGGGTAGTCGGCGTCCAGCGGCATCCGCAGGGTGTCCTCGTCGCAACCGCGGAATCCGAAGTGGCCCACGCAGTGCAGGAACTCACGGTCCGCCCGGAAGACCGCCTGGCCGCAGAGCGGCAGGGCGGGGTCGGCGAGCCGGGAGATGAGGGCGAGTGCTTCGCCGAGCGATTCCGTGCGGGCCAGCGCGTGACCCGTCACGAGCAGGTCGGCTCCGCGATGGCGTACCCGGTCCGGCACCTTGCCGAGGCCGTCGCCGGTCGGGCCCTCCAGTCGGTTGAGCGCCTCGACCTGGCGCACCTCGGCGGCGTACTCCTCAGAACGGCCGTGCTCGCGCCCCGCACCCACTTGTGGCACTCCCGTCTGCTCGGCCCACGCGTACTCTCCCCCATGGTCCGTCGACGCGACGGTAAGCGCCTGCCCACCCGGGTACATTCGTGACCGGGCCGCCAAACCTTCGCGGGCCGGATTCGATCCGGATGCATGGTTGTGGCGGACGGGGGTTGACCGGGGCGTGGCGCTGCCCGCGCACAGGTCGTTGCGCATGCCATGGAGACACACGACATCACTCACCCCGGGCTGTGCGGCTGCTGCCTCGATGAGGCGGAGCCGTTTCCGCGACCGGGAGGATCGTTCCGCTACGCGATGATCGGGATGGCCTGCGCCCTGATTCTGGCGGGTCTCGCGGTGGCCGTCGCCGCCTGACCTCCGCACGGGTGGGAGGAGGGGCGCCGGAGCGCCTGCCGACGGGGTGCGGTTGCTGCATCCGGGGGAACCACGCACGCGCGCGGGCGCGTAGGACCGGTTTTCCGGCGGCGGTGGACTACTCGTGGTCGCGTCCCTCGACAGCACCGACGAAGAGAGCCCCACCTGATGACGTCCTTGGACAGCGCTGAGGCGGCGCCCGACACACCCGACGCGGAAAGCGCTCACGCGCGGCGGCCCGGCGCCATCGTGGTGAAGTGGCTCAGCACCACCGATCACAAGACGATCGGGACGATGTACCTGACGACATCGTTCCTGTTCTTCCTGGTCGGTGGCGTGATGGCGCTCTTCATGCGCGCGGAGCTGGCCCGCCCCGGCACGCAGTTCCTCTCGAACGAGCAGTTCAACCAGGCGTTCACCATGCATGGCACTGTCATGTTGCTGATGTTCGCCACTCCGCTCTTCGTCGGTTTCGCGAACTGGATCATGCCGCTCCAGATCGGCGCCCCCGACGTCGCGTTCCCGCGGCTGAACATGCTCGCCTACTGGATGTACCTGTTCGGCTCGCTGATCGCGGTGGCCGGGTTCCTGACGCCGCAGGGGGCCGCGGACTTCGGCTGGTTCGCCTACAACCCGCTGTCCGACGCGGTGCACTCCCCCGGCGTCGGCGGCGACATGTGGGTCATGGGCCTGGCGTTCCAGGGCTTCGGCACGATCCTCGGCTCGGTCAACTTCCTCACCACCATCGTCTGCATGCGCGCCCCGGGCATGACCATGTTCCGCATGCCGATCTTCACCTGGAACGTGCTGCTGACCGGCGTGCTCGTGCTGCTCGCCTTCCCGGTGCTGGCGGCGGCGCTGTTCGCCCTGGAGGCCGACCGGAAGTTCGGGGCGCACGTCTTCGACGCGGCGAACGGGGGGCCGCTGCTGTGGCAGCACCTCTTCTGGTTCTTCGGCCATCCGGAGGTGTACATCATCGCGCTGCCGTTCTTCGGCATCGTCTCCGAGGTCATCCCGGTCTTCAGCCGCAAGCCGATCTTCGGCTACTCGGGGCTGGTGGGCGCCACCATCGCCATCGCGGGTCTGTCGGTGACGGTCTGGGCGCACCACATGTACGTCACCGGGGGCGCGCTGCTGCCGTTCTTCTCCTTCATGACGTTCCTGATCGCGGTGCCGACGGGAGTGAAGTTCTTCAACTGGATCGGCACCATGTGGAAGGGGTCGCTGTCCTTCGAGACGCCGATGCTGTGGGCGACCGGCTTCCTCGTGACCTTCCTCTTCGGCGGTCTGACCGGAGTGATCCTCGCGGCCCCGCCGCTGGACTTCCATGTGTCGGACTCGTACTTCGTGGTGGCGCACTTCCACTACGTCGTCTTCGGGACCGTGGTGTTCGCGATGTTCTCCGGGTTCCACTTCTGGTGGCCGAAGTTCACCGGGAAGATGCTCGACGAACGGCTCGGCAAGATCACGTTCTGGACGTTGTTCTGCGGCTTCCACGGGACGTTCCTGGTGCAGCACTGGCTCGGTGCCGAGGGCATGCCGCGGCGGTACGCGGACTATCTCGCGGTCGACGGCTTCACCGCGCTGAACACCATCTCCTCGATCTCGTCCTTCCTGCTCGGCCTCTCCCTGCTGCCGTTCCTCTACAACGTCTGGAAGACGGCCAAGTACGGGCGTCCGGTCCTGGTCGACGACCCGTGGGGCTACGGCCGGTCGCTGGAGTGGGCCACGTCCTGCCCGCCGCCGCGCCACAACTTCGTCACGCTGCCGCGGATCCGCTCCGAGTCGCCCGCGTTCGACCTGCACCACCCCGGCGTCGCCGCCCTCGACCAGAGCCAGAACACCTACCGCAACGAGACCAACTCCGAATGAGCACCGAGCAGGACGTCGAGTCCGGCCTCAGGCAGATGGAGGGCTATCTGCTGTGGACGTCGAAGGTCGCCGAGACGCGGACGCAGGCCGAGGCCTTCACCCGGCGCCTCCCCTGGCTCACCACGGCGCAGCGGGAGGAGGTCGAGCGCGTCTTCACCGAGGAGCGGCTGGCGTTCCACAGAGCCGCGCTGGCGCAGCTCGCGGACCGCGCGCGTGAGCTGCGCGGTGAGTACGAGGAGCGCTATCTCAGGCTCAGGGCGCGCTGTCTGGCGTGGTGCGCGGGCGGTGTCGGCGCGGTCGTCGGACTGTTCTCGTACGTCGTCCAGAGGTGAGCCCCGGCAGGGGATCCGGGCAGTGAACGAAGGGGCCGTACGTCCCGCCGTGATCGCGGCGGGACGTACGGCCCCTTCGTGCGGCCCTCGCGCGGGCCCGCTCAGGAGGTCGAGCTGACCCGGTCGGCCTGGTGCGGGAGGTCGGGGCGGGAGGAGGTGACCACCTCGGAGCGGCGGGTGCCGCGGTCCATGAACCCGCCGACGAGGGCGAGGCCGAGGCCGGCCACGGCGAGCGCCGCGCCGACCAGGTTGGGCGAGGCCCAGCCCCAGCCCGCCGAGATGGCCAGGCCGCCGAGCCAGGCGCCGCCCGCGTTGGCGAGGTTGAAGGCCGAGTGGTTGGAGGCCGCCGCCATCGTGGGGGCCTTCTCCGCCTTGGCCATGAGCAGCATCTGCACGGGCGTGGTGATGAGGGAGCCCATCGCGCCGATGAAGGTGATGGTGACGAGCGCGGGCACCGTGCTGTGGACGGTGAAGTAGAACGTCACCAGCGCCACGACGAGCAGGGCGAGACCCGCGTACAGGGTGGGCCTGAGCGCCCGGTCCGTGAGCGGGCCCGCGATCAGCGTGCCGAGGGTCATGCCGACGCCGTACAGCGCGAGGACCAGGGTGGTCGAGGTGTCGGAGATGCCGGTCACATGGGTGAGCATGGGCACCAGGTAGCTGTAGACGGCGAAGAACCCGCCGAAGCCGACGACGGCGGTGGCCAGGCCGATCACGACCTGCTTGTTGCCCATCGCGCGCAGCTCGTGGCGGATGCCCGACTGCTTGCCGCGGGGCTGGTGCGGGACGAAGAGGGCCAGCGCGGCGAGGGCGACGACGCCGATGACGGCGACCCCCTAGTAGGCGGCGCGCCAGCCGAGGTGCTGCCCGAGGGCGGTGCCGGCCGGTACGCCGACGATGTTCGCGACGGTCAGCCCGAGGAACATCTTCGACACGGCGCGCGCCGCCCGCTCGGGGGCGACCAGGCGCGACGCCACGACGGCACCCACGCCGAACAGTGCTCCGTGCGGCAGCCCCGCGAGGAATCGGGCGGCGAAGAGCAGGCCGAAGGAGGGGGCGAGCGCGGACGCCACGTTGCCGACCACGAAGAGTCCGGACAGGAGCAGCAGCAGCCGCTTGTGCGGGACGCGCGCGCCGATGCCGGTCAGCACGGGCGCGCCGACGACGACCCCGAGGGCGTACGCCGAGACGAGGTTGCCGGCGTGCGGCACGGAGACGTCGACCCCGTCGGCGATCTGGGGCAGCAGCCCCATCGTGGCGAACTCGGTGGTGCCGATGCCGAACGCGACAACAGCCAGGGCCAGGAGGGCCAGCGGCATGGTGCAGGAGACCTTTCGAAGTACAGCGGTCTGTGGACAGGGAACCCGAGCCCCGTTGCCCGGCGCCACCTTGTGAAGGGGCAAGCCCACAAGCATGCAGCAGCGTGGCGGATGACGCACATTCCATGATCGGACCCTGCGGGCGGGTGACCTCGGTCACGGGCCGCGGGATCCGGTCCTCAGGCGGCCCCCGCCCGTGTCAGGCAGTCCCGCGCCACGTCCTTGTCCAGGGCGGCCCGCACCAGTGCCGCCGCCACCCGCGCGCGCGGGGCGTCGCCCGCGAGGCGGGTCAGCGCGGCGGCGTCCTTGGGCAGTCCGAGGCGTTCGGCGCCCTGCATCGTCTTGGCGTCCAGGTACGGCGCGTACTCGGGCCAGATGTCCTGCACCTCGCGCAGGAAGATGTCGACCCCGGTCGGGCCGAGCCCCGGTACCCGGCGCAGCCGCTCGCTCAGGGCGCCCACGTCGCCGTCGGCCTGCTCGCGTACCGTGCGCAGGTCTCCGCCCCACTCGTCGAGCACCAGTCGGGCGCCGTCGCCGAGCTGGGTGGCGGTGCGCTCGTCGTAGCGGCGGTAGCCACCCTGTCCCAGCGCGTCGACGCGCTGCTGCCAGGTGGCGTCGGCCATGCGGCGGGGATCGCGCAGCCCCGCGTCGTGCAGCGCCCGGGCCGTCGCCACCGCGACCGAGGCCCGGATCCGGGCGCTGAGCAGGCTCGCGAGGACCAGCGTCCGGTAGAGCGGCTGCGGGGTGTCCTTGAGGTGGATGCCCGCCTCCTCGGCGTAGGTCAGTCCGTGCTCGCGGAGCAGTTCCCTCAGGACGTTCTTCGGATCGGTCATGGCGTGGCGCGCTCCCTCACGACGTCGGCCGGATTCTTGTCGTCGCGCAGTCCTTGGTAGCGGGGGTGACGCAGCATGCCGTCGCGCGTCCACTCCGCGAAGTCGATCTGCACGACGAGCTGGGGACGTACCCAGTGGACGCCCCGCTGCGCGATGCGGCCGGTGAACGGCGACGCGGCCACCTGGAGCGCGTCGAGCCGGCGCCGCAGGGCGAGCAGGGTGCGCCGGTCGAACCCGGTGCCGACCTTGCCCGCGTACCGCAGCTCCCCGTCCTCGTGGTAGCCGATGAGGAGGGCGCCGAGGCCCTCGCGGCTGCCCGCGGGTTCGGTGAAGCCGCCCACCACGAACTCCTGACCGCGGCTGCACTTGAGCTTGAGCCAGTCGTCGGAGCGGCGGGCCTGGTAGGTGCTGTCCGCGCGTTTGGCGATGAGCCCTTCCCAGCCGCGCCGGCACGCGTCGGCGAGCAGGTCGGGGCCGCCGTCGTTGCGGTGGGTGCTGAAGCGCAGCGGCGCCTGGAAGGCGAGCGCGCGGCGCAGCAGGGACTTGCGGTGGCGCAGGGGCAGGCGGCGCACGTCGACGCCGTCGAGTCGCAGCAGGTCGAACACGTAGTAGGTGACGGTGACCTTGCTCGCCTCGACGTCGGCGCGCCTGGTGAGTCCCATGCGTTGCTGGAGCAGGGAGAAGTCCGTGCGTCCCTGGCTGTAGGCGACGATCTCGCCGTCGACGGTGAAGTCCGCGCAGTCCTGTGCGGCGAGCGCCTCGATGATCTCCGGGTACGTGGCGTCGAGGCGCCGGCCCGAGCGGGAGCGGAGTGTCACCTCGCCCCGCTCGCGTACGGCGAGGACCCGGATGCCGTCCAGCTTCCGTTCGAAGACCCAGCCCGTGGGGAAGTCACGGCGGGCGCTGAGCGTCGCGAGCATCGGGGAGGCCGCGAGTTCCACGCCCGGTGCCGCGGCGCGCGTGCGGCTGTCCAGTCCGGGCGGCAGGGTGTCGAGCAGGCCGGTCATGCGTGCTCACCGTCCTTCGGCTGCCAGGTCGGCGCGTCGGGTGCCTCGGCGACCTGGCGCAGGGTACGGCCGGTGCGGGCGGAGCGGGCCCGGCGCGGGTCGGGGGTGCCGCCGCCGTGCCCGGCGCCGGGGCCCTGGGTGCGGACCAGCAGCCAGGTCGGCTTCTTCGGCGGGCCGCCGTCGCGCTCCTCGCGGCCGTGGAACCGCGTGAGCGCGTACCCGCCCCGCAGCTTCTCGCCGTGCATCTCGAAGGTGACGTGGCCGTTCTCCAGCGCCTGTGCGAAAGGCACCGGGCGGCCCCGCTTGTCGTGGCTGGTCGGGCGGTAGGTGCCCTGGTCCCAGACGATGACGGTCCCGCCGCCGTACTCGCCGTGCGGGATCACCCCCTCGAAGTCCCGGTAGGCCATGGGGTGGTCCTCGGTCGGGATGGCGAGCCGCTTGTCGTGCGGGTCGGTGGAGGGGCCCTTCGGGATCGACCAGGACTTGAGCACGCCGTCGACCTCCAGGCGGAAGTCGAAGTGCAGCGAGCTGGCGTCGTGGATCTGCACCACGAACGCCGGCTCGTCGGAGGAGTCCGCCGCGCTCTTCTCCCGCTTCTCCCGCGTCTCGTGCTCGCCGCTCGGCTCGCTCGTCCGGTCGAAGTGCCGCTTCGCGCGGTAGGTCCGCAGCCCGTCCTTCTCGCTCACGCGTGACTCCCCTCTGCCGTCGGTCGCGCGGTCCGGTGGTGCCGGGAGGGCCGGGCCGCGTGCGCGCGGACGGTGGCGCAACTGCGGTGGATGAGGCGGGAGACGTGCATCTGCGAGATGCCGACCACCTCGGCGATGCGGGCCTGGGGCATGTCCTCGAAGAAGCGGAGGTAGAGGATGGTGCGTTCGCGTTCGGAGAGCTTTCGCAGGCCCGCCTTGGCGGCTTCCCGGTCGGCGACGAGGTCGTAGCCCGCCTCGGCCGCGCCGAGGGTGTCGGCCAGGCTGTGGCCGTCTTCCGCCGCGTCCGCCCCGGCGTCCAGGGACAGCGCGCTGTAGCTCTGCAAGGCCTCCATGCCGTCGCGCACCTCGCCGGGGGTCAGGCCGGTGTGCGCGGCGAGCTCGTCGACGCTCGGCTCGCCGTCGTGGCCGGGCCGGTTCATCAGGTCACGGCGGGCGACGCGGACCTTGTTGCGCAGGTCCTGGACGCGCCGGGGCACCCGCACGTCCCAGGTGTGGTCGCGGAAGTGGCGGCGTAGTTCACCGGTGATCGTGGGGACCGCGTAGGCCTGGAAGGCGCCGCGCCGGACGTCGTACCGCTCGATGGCCTTCATCAGGCCGATGGCCGCGACCTGCTCCAGGTCCTGCAGGTGCTCGCCCTTGTCGCGGAAGCGCCTGGCCAGCCGGTTGGCCATCGGCAGCCAGGCCTTCACCAACTCCTCGAACAGGATCTCGCGCTCGCGTCCGGCCGGCGTCGCGGCCAGGCGCACGAACATCTGCTCGGTGTCGGGGGCGTCGTCGTACGGACGGTGCGTGGCCATGGAGAACTCGTTCCTCGACGCGGCCGGGCCCGGGGCGCGGGGAGCGGACCCGCATGCGGGTGACCCGGCTCCTCGCGGCCGCGCCTGCGGTCGCGGACCTGTGGTCTCAAGCACTCGAATGCGCCTGCCCGTCGCCCTCGGGGACAAACGGTGCGGCTCTGATCACGCTACGCGCGGGCGGTGCGCGGCGCACACGGAGAACCGCTCGACGTGCCGGGCGCCCGTGCGCTGCCTACGCTGGCGTTCTCGGGGCCGACCAGGGAGGTTCGTCATGCCCCGTCCCGTGTGGAGCGGCGCCATCTCGTTCGGGCTCGTCACCATCCCCATCCGGGTCATGACGGCCACCGAGGACCACAGCATCCGCTTCCACCAGTACCACCTGGACGACATGGGACGGGTCCGCAGTCGCAAGGTGTGCGAGCTGGAGGACCGCGAGGTCGGCCAGGACGAGATCGGCAAGGGGTACGAGGTCGCCCCGGGCGAGGTCGTCACCGTCTCCGACGAGGAGCTGCGGGAGATCCCGCTGCCGACCGCGAAGGCCATCGAGATCGTCGCGTTCGTGCCGTACGAGAGCATCGACCCGATCCAGATCGGCGAGGGCTACTACCTGGAGGCGGGCGGGCAGGCCGCCACGAAACCGTACGTCCTGCTGCGCAAGGCGCTGGAGCGCAACGCGAAGGCCGCGATCGCCAAGTTCGCCTGGCACGGCCGGGAGCGTCTCGGGTTGCTGCGCGTGAAGGAGGACGTGATCGCCCTGCACGCCCTGAAGTGGCCCGACGAGATCCGCTCCCCCGGCGAACTGGCCCCGGACGAGGTCGACATCACCGGCGAGGAGGTCGAGGAGGCGTTGCTGCTGATCGACTCGATGACGCGCGAGGAGCCCCTGGAGGACGCCGAGTGGGCCGCCGACCGCTACACGGCGGCCCTGGAGGAGGTCATCCACGCCAAGGCCGACGGCAAGAAGCCTCCCGTGGCGGAGCCGGAGGAGGAGCCGTCGGGCCGGGTCCTGGATCTGATGTCGGCGCTGGAGCAGTCCGTGCAGCGGGCGAAGAAGTCCAGGTCCGCCGAGGGGGACGGTGCCGGGGGCGGTCGGGCGACCGTGCATGAGATGCCGCGCAAGAAGGCCGCCGCCAAGAAGGCCACGAAGAGCGCGGGCCGCTCGAAGAAGGGGTCGGAGGAGAAGGCCACGGCGGGGCGGTCCACGGGAGCGCGGTCCTCGGCCGAGAAGACGGCGAAGAAGACCGCGAAGAAGACGGCCAAGCGCACGTCGCGCTCCGCCTGACGAGAACCCGGAGCGCCCCTGGGGTGCGGAGATCCGGTGGGCGCGACGTGCGTCACCCGTTCCGCGCGGCGTCCGGCGGGTACTCGCGACCACTGAGACAAAAGACCCAGCGATCAGTTCCTGGAAGGCGCGACATGACCACATACGGCTACTTCCTCTCCTCGGAGGAGTTCACCCCCGCCGAGCTGCTGTCCCAGGCCAGGGCCGCCGAGCAGGCCGGGTTCCAGGCACTGGCGATCTCCGACCACTTCCACCCCTGGAACGACGAGCAGGGCCAGAGCTCGTTCGTCTGGTCGATGATCGGGGCCCTGTCCCAGGTGACCTCGCTGCCCGTGACGACCCTGGTCACCTGTCCGACCGTGCGGATGCACCCCGCGATCAACGCGCAGGCCGCGGCGACGGCGGCCGTCCTCACCGAAGGGCGCTTCCGGTTCGGCATAGGCACCGGCGAAGCCCTCAACGAGCACATCCTCGGTGACGCCTGGCCCGACGCCCCGCAGCGCATGGAGATGCTGGAGGAAGCCGTGCACGTGATGCGCCGGCTGTTCAGCGGCGAGCAGGTCACCCATCGCGGAGCGCACTACACGGTGCAGAACGCCCGGCTCTACACCCTCCCCGACAACCCGCCGCCGCTCTACGTGTCCGGGTTCGGCCCGCAGGCCGCGGCGCTCGCCGGCCGGATCGGCGACGGCTTCGTGACGATGACGCCGGACGCGGATCTGGTCGGCCAGTTCCGGCGGGCGGGCGGCGGCCAGAACCCGGTGATCGGCGGGCTGAAGGTCTGCTGGGGCACCGACCGGGCGCAGGCCGTCAAGACCGTGCACCGGCTCTGGCCCAACGAGCAGCTTCCCGGCGAACTCCCCCAGGTCCTGCCGACGCCCGCCCACTTCGAGCAGGCCTCCGGTCTGGTCACCGAGGAGATGGTGTCCGACGCCGTCGTCTGCGGCGACGACAAGGACGAACACGTCCGGGCGGTACGGGAGTTCGCCGACGCCGGTTTCGACGAGGTCTACGTCAACCAGATCGGCCCCGACCAGCAGGGCTTCTTCGACTTCTACCGCGCGGAGGTCCTGCCGCGGCTGCGCGACGCCGCGCGCCCCTGACGATCCCGCGGGCGACGCGAGGCCCGACGTACAGACACGTCCCTACGAGGAAAGGCACTCATGCGTATCCGCCGTTCGACGCTCAGCCGCTGGCAGCGGTGGCGCTCCGGTCCCGCCCTGCGTGTTCCGCGCGGGGCGGACGACGTGGAGAACGCCAGCCGCAGGTTCCTGCTGTACGGCGTGCTGCCGCTGTGGTTCGTGCCGGCCGTCGCCGACTGGGTGATGCACCGGCGCACGGACATCGAGCACACCAGTGGCATCCGCGAGTCGGCGGTGCACGCCCTGATGATGACCGAGGCCGGTGTGCCCGTCGTCGCGGGGCTCACCGCGAAGATCAACCCGCTGGTGCTCTCCCTCATGGGCGGCGCGGCGCTCACCCACGGTGCGACGGCGCTGTGGGACGTGTCGCTGGCCACCGACAAACGTGAGGTGCGCCCCGTCGAGCAGCACATCCACAGCTTCCTGGAGGTGCTGCCCCTGACGGCCGCCGCCTTCACCACGTGTCTGCACTGGGACCAGCTCCGGGAGACCCTGCGGGGCGGTGGCCGGCCCGACGACTGGAAGCTCGTCCCCAAGGAGCGCCCGCTGTCGGCGGGGTACCTCGCCGCCATCACCGCCGGAGTGGGGCTGTGCGTCGCCCTCCCCTACGCGGAGGAGATGATCCGCTGCCTGCGGGCCCGCAAGGACCGTGACGCCGATGAGCCGCGGTAGGGGCGGCGCCGCCCCGCCCCGGCTGCTGCCGCTCGGCGGGGAGGGGCCCGAGCACGTCACGGGCGACGGCCGGGGCGGGCTCCTGACCGGGGTCGCGGACGGGCGCGTGCTGCGCGTCGATCCCGCCACCGGCGAGGTGCGGGAGGTGGCGCGCACCGGCGGGCGCCCGATGGGCCTGACCCCGCGCTCCGACGGCACGCTGCTCGTGTGCGACGCCGAACGCGGCCTGCTCGCCGTGGACCTCTCCACCCGGGCGGTCCGCACCCTGCTCACCGGGGTGCGGGGCGTCCCCTTCGGCCTGTGCAGCAATGTGGCCGAGGCAGCGGACGGGACGGTGTACGTCACCGACTCCAGTACCCGGTACGGGCTGCGGGACTGGAAGCGCGACCTGCTGGAGCACGTCGGCACCGGCCGGCTGATCCGCCTCGCGCCCGACGGGTCGGTGGACGTCCTCCTCGACGGGCTCCAGTTCGCCAACGGCGTGGTCCTCACCGCCGACGAGTCGTGCGCGGTCGTCGCCGAGTCGGGCGCGTACCGCCTCGTGCGGGTCCGGCTCGACGGCGAGCGGGCCGGGCGGCACGACGTCCTGGCCGACGCGCTGCCCGGCTTCCCCGACAACCTCACCCGCGACGCCGACGGCCTGATCTGGGCGGCGATCGCCGGCCCCCGCGATCCGCTGGTCGACGCGCTGCACCGCGGCCCGGCGGCCGTGCGGCGCGGCCTCGCGGCGCTGCCCGCCCGGCTGCTGCCCGGCCCGCGCCGCTCCGTGCGGGCGCTCGGCATCGCCCCGGACGGGCGCACCGTCCACGACGTGCGGCGCCTGCCCCGGGGCTTCTCCATGGCGACCAGTGCGTACCGCGCCGACGGACGGCTGTGGTTCGGCAGCCTGCGGGGCACCGCGCTGGCGGCGACCGATCTCCCGCAGCCGCGGACGGCCCCGGCCCACGGCGCATAGGCCGACGAATGACGGCAACCCGGACACACCTGGCCCCACGCGGCCGACAGAGCGAGAACACCACCGCACGAAAGGACTGACCCGTGACGCAGAAGGTCTCCGACCACATCCTGGAGCGCCTGCGCGAATGGGAGGTCGAGCATGTCTTCGCCTACGCGGGCGACGGCATCAACGGCCTTCTCGCCGCCTGGGGACGCGCCGACAACAAACCCGAGTTCATCCAGGCCCGCCACGAGGAGATGGCCGCGTTCGAGGCGGTCGGCTACGCGAAGTTCTCCGGGCGGGCCGGTGTCTGCGCGGCCACCTCGGGACCGGGCGCGATCCACCTCCTCAACGGGCTCTACGACGCCAAGCTCGACCACGTCCCGGTCGTCGCCATCGTCGGGCAGACCAATCGCAGCGCCATGGGCGGCTCGTACCAGCAGGAGGTCGACCTGCTGAGCCTCTACAAGGACGTGGCGTCCGACTTCTGCGAGATGGTCACCGTCCCCGAACAACTCCCCGGCGTCATCGACCGCGCCTTTCGCACCGCGTACGCGCGCCGTACCGTCACCGCGATCATCGTCCCCGCCGACGTGCAGGAACTCGACTACACGCCGCCCACGCACGCCTTCAAGATGGTCCCCTCCAGCCTCGGCATGTCCTCCTACGCGCCGGTCCCGGCCGAGGAGGACCTGCTCAAGGCCGCGGAGATCCTGAACGCGGGCGAGAAGGTCGCCGTGCTCGTCGGCCAGGGCGCGCGAGGGGCCCGCGCCGAGGTGCAGCAGGTCGCCGAGGTGCTGGGCGCGGGCGTCGCCAAGGCGCTGCTCGGCAAGGACGCCCTGCCCGACGACCTGCCGTACGTCACCGGGTCCATCGGCCTGCTCGGCACCCGCCCCTCCTACGAGCTGATGCAGGGGTGCGACACCCTGCTGGTCATCGGTTCCAGCTTCCCGTACAGCCAGTTCCTGCCCGAGTTCGGTCAGGCGCGGGCGGTCCAGATCGACATCGACCCGCACATGATCGGGCTGCGGTACCCCTTCGAGCTCAACCTCGTCGGCGATGCGCGGGCCACCCTGGAGCGGCTGCTGCCTCACTTGCGCAAGAAGTCCCACGGCAAGTGGCGCAAGAAGATCGAGAAGGACACCGCCCGCTGGTGGCAGGTGATGGAGCGGCGCGCCGCCGTCGAGGCCGACCCGATCAACCCGGAGTACGTCGTCCACGCCCTCGACGCGCTCCTGCCCGACGACGTCATCCTCGCCGCGGACTCCGGCTCGGCCGCCAACTGGTACGCGCGTCACCTGCGGCTGCGCGGCGACATGCGCGGTTCGCTGTCGGGGACGCTGGCCACGATGGGCCCGGGCGTCCCGTACGTCATCGGCGCGAAGTTCGCGCATCCCGGGCGGCCCGCCATCGCCCTCGTCGGCGACGGGGCGATGCAGATGAACGGCATGGCCGAGCTGATCACGGCGGCCAAGTACTGGAAGGAGTGGGAGGACCCGCGGCTCGTCGTGGCCGTCCTCAACAACCAGGACCTCAACCAGGTCACCTGGGAGATGCGGGCCATGTCGGGGGCGCCGCAGTTCCTGCCCTCGCAGGCGCTGCCCGACGTGGCGTACGCGGACTTCGCCCGGTCGATCGGGCTCGGCGGCGCCCGGGTGGAGAAGCCGGGCGACGTGGAGAGCGCGTGGCGCCAGGCGCTGGCCTGCGACCGGCCGTTCGTGCTCGACTTCCGCACGGACCCGGCGGTGCCGCCGATCCCGCCGCACGCCACGCTGGACCAGATCGAGGCGGCGGCCACCGCGATCCTCAAGGGTGACAGCGACTCGGCGGACGTGCTGAAGCAGGGCTTCAAGGCGAAGGTGCAGGAGATGCTGCCCGGCGGGCACCGGGACACGTGAGGCACAGGGGGGCGGGCTTGTCGCAGGTGGCGGCGGTGGAGCGGGACGTGTGCCAGGGCTGACGACGGGTACCCAGGCCCCCATCGTCAACTTTGGGAGCCGCACGTGACTCAGCGCCGCAAGAACGTGTTCGTCCTCGGACTGGACGACGCCAACCTGCCGACCCTGCAAGCCGTCCCCCGCGCCCGCGACCTGGAGTTCCATCGCCTGCTGACCATCGAGGAACTCCAGGAGGGCGAGGTCAGCGTCCCCGACCTCATCGACCGGGCCTGCAAGGTGCTCGACGCCTTCGACGGCCCGATCGACGCGATCGTCGGCTACTGGGACTTCCCGGTCAGCACGCTGGTGGCCATTCTCGGCGAGCGGTACGGCACCCGCGCCACGAGCCTGGAGTCGGTCGTCAAGTGCGAGCACAAGTACTGGAGCCGGCTGGTCCAGGCCGAGGTCGTCTCGGAGCACCCGAACTTCGGGCGCGTCGACCTGACCGCGGACGACCCCCGGCCGCCCGAGGGCGTCTCCTTCCCGATGTGGCTCAAGCCGGCGCTCTCGTACTCCTCCGAACTCGCCTACGGCGTCGAGGACATGACGGAGTTCCGCGACGCCGTCGAGCACATCCGCGACGGCATAGCGCGGGTCGGCCGCCCCTTCGAGTACATCCTGGAGCAGCTCGAACTGCCCTCGGAGATGGCCGGGGTGGGCGCCCAGGTGTGCCTGGCGGAAGAGGCGCTCGAAGGGCTCCAGGTCGCCGTCGAGGGGTACGTCCACGACGGCGAGGTCACCGTCTACGGCGTACTCGACTCGATCAACTACCCGGATTCGACGAGCTTCCTGCGCCATCAGTACCCCTCGGCGCTGCCCGCGCCCGTGCAGCAGCGGCTGCGGGACGTGTCCGAGCGGGTGATGCGCCGCATCGGCATGAACGAGGCGACGTTCAGCATCGAGTTCTTCTACGACCCGCACACCGACTCGGTCGCCGTCCTGGAGATCAACCCGCGCCACTCCCAGTCGCACGCCGAACTGTTCCAGTACGTCGACGGAGTGCCCAACCACCACTGCATGCTGGCGCTCGCCCTGGGCGAGGACCCCGCGCTCCCGCACCGCGAGGGCCCCTACGCGCTGGCGGCCAAGTGGTACTACCGCTGGTTCACCGACGGTGTCGTGCGCCGGATCCCGTCGGCCGACGAGGTCGCCAGGATCGCCGAGTCGATCCCCGGCGTCCGCATCGACATCGTCCCCGACCAGGAGCAGCGCCTCTCCGAGATCGGCCAGCAGGACAGCTACAGCTACGAGGTGGCGCACATCTTCACCGGCGGAGACAGTGAGGAGGAGCTGCGCGAGAAGTTCGACCGCTGCGTGGCCGCCCTCCGCCTGAGCTTCGACAGCCCGACCGACCACTCGTCCTGAGAGAGTTATGCGCTACGTCGATCATCTCCCGCACGCCACCAAGGAAGAGGAGAACGTCAGGATCCCGATGTCGGACGGCATCCACCTGTCGGCCCGGATCTGGCGTCCCCTCTCCTCCGACAACACCCCGGTCCCCGCCGTCCTGGAGTACATCCCCTACCGCAAGCGGGACCTGAGTTCGGTCCGCGACTCCATCCACCACCCGTACATCGCCGGTCACGGCTACGCGTGCGTCCGCGTCGACCTGCGCGGCACCGGCGACTCCGAGGGCGTCCTCACCGACGAGTACCTGGAACGTGAGCAGGCCGACGCCGAGGAAGTCCTCGAATGGCTGGCCGCGCAGCCCTGGTGCGACGGCAACACCGGCATGATGGGCATCTCCTGGGGCGCGTTCGCCGCGCTCCAGGTCGCCGCCCGCCGACCGCCGAGCCTGCGGGCCGTCGTCCTCTCCTCGTTCACGGACGACCGCTACGCCGACGACATGCACTACATGGGCGGGGCGCTGCTCTCCGACAACCTGGGTGAGGCGGGCACGATGTTCGCCTACTCCACCTGCCCGCCCGACCCCGCGACGGTCGGCGACGCCTGGCGCGAGATGTGGCACGAACGCCTGGAGGCGGTCGAGCCGTGGGTGCTCAACTGGCTGCGCCACCAGCGCCGCGACGCCTACTGGCGGCACGCCTCCGTCTGCGAGGACTACGCGGCGGTCCGCTGCCCCGTGCTGGCCTCCAGCGGCTGGGCGGACGGCTACTCCAACGCCGTGACGCGGCTGCTCGCCCACCTCGACGTGCCCCGCAAGGGCCTGATCGGCCCGTGGTCGCACAAGTATCCGCACCTGGGTGAGCCGGGGCCCGCGATCGGCTACCTCCAGGAGGTCGTGCGCTGGTGGGACCACTGGCTGAAGGGCGTGGACAACGGGGTGATGGACGGGCCGATGTTGCGCGCCTGGATGCAGGAGAGCGTCCCGCCGTCCACGTCCTACGAGGAGCGCCCCGGGCGCTGGGTGGGTGAGTCCTGGCCGTCGGAGCGCATCGAGGAGACCGCCTACCAGCTCGGCTCGGGCCGTCTGTCGTCCCCGGCGGAGAAGGCCGGGGAGCCGGTCGGGGCGAGCATCCAGTCCCCGCTGTCCGTGGGGCAGTTCGCCGGCAAGTGGGCCTCGTACAACGCGCCGCCGGACCTTCCCTACGACCAGCGCGAGGAGGACGGCGGCTCCCTGGTCTACGAGACGGAGCCGCTCACGGAGCGCCTTGAGATCCTCGGGGTGCCGCGCGTCGAGGTCGAGGTGAGCGCGGACCGGCCCGTCGCGATGATCGCGGCGCGGCTCTCCGACGTGGCGCCCGACGGGCGGGCCACCCGCGTCACGTACGGCATCCTCAACCTGACGCGCCGGGACGGCGGGGACGAGCCCGCCCCGCTGGAGCCCGGAGAGCGCTACCGCGCCGTGGTCAACCTCAACGGCGTCGCCCAGGCGTTCCCGCCCGGCCACCGGGTCCGGCTCTCCCTGTCGACGTCGTACTGGCCGCTGGCCTGGCCGCCGCCGTGCCCGACGCTCCTGACGGTCCACGAGGAGTCCTGCCGCGCGGTGCTGCCGGTCCGGCCCGCCGGGAGCGACGACGACACGCCGGTGCCCGCCTTCGAGGCGCCGGAGGGCGCGTCCCCCCTCACCGCCCGCTCCGTGACCCCACCGGAGGAGCGCTGGGAGGTGACCCGGGACCTGGTGGACTACGGCTCCACCCTGGAGATCGTGAAGGACCGCGGCACCCTCCACTTCGACGACATCGACCTCGATGTGGGGTGCCGCGCGGTGGAGCGGTACACGTCGACGGCCGACGACTTCACGTCGCCGGCGGGCGAGTCCACCTGGACCATGAGCTTCCGGCGCGACGACTGGGACGTACGGGTGCGCACCAGTACGACGCTGCGCTGCGACGCCACCTCGTTCCAGGTGAACGCGACGCTGGACGCGTACGAGTCCGACCGCCGCGTCTTCTCGCGCACCTGGAACGAGACGCTGCCCCGGGACGCTCTCTAGCGCGCTCCGGCCGGGCGGTGGCCCCTCCCTCCTCTAGTCCTGCGTCACGCGGACGGTGCGGAAGGAGGGGTCCGCGGCGTCCGGGAGGTTCATTCCGGCCTCGACGCCCGAGGACAGGTAGTCGAGGACGGGCTCGGTGAGGCGCTCGCCCGGCAGGACCGCGGGGATGCCGGGCGGGTAGGGCGTCACCATCTCGGCGGCGACCCGGCCCGCCGCCTTGTCGACGGGCACGTCCTCGGTCCGGGCGAAGAACGCGTCCCGCGGCAGGCACGCCTGCTCCATCCGCAGTTCGTCCGGGTCCGGGACCTCGACCGGCGGTGCCGCGTCCCAGTCGCGCGCCGCGTCGGCGAGGTCCCGCAGGGCCCGCAGCAGCGGCCTTGTCGTCTCGTGGCTGTCGGCGTGCGTGATCTGGACGTTGATGCGGCGGTGGTCAGCGAGGTGGACGTCGATGCCGCGGTGTTCGCGCAGCCAGTCCGCGGCACGGTAACCGGACAGCGCGGGCCCGGTGAGGTCGACGACGACGGGGAGCGGATCGAGGTCGTCGGCGAGACCCGGGCCGCAGAAGTCCCTCCGGTCGTTCACGTGCATGCCGTCGATCGCCTCGATGCCCGCGCGCACCTCGCCCGCGAGTTCCAGGGCGCGGGTCAGCAACTCGCGCCCGTGCAGGGCCATTTGGCGCCGCCAGCCGTCCAGGCCCGCGAAGATGAGGACCGAGGGGCTGGTCGTGCCCCACAGGTCCGCGCGGTTCTTCAGGACGTCCGGTGCGACGAGGTCGCCCTGGAGATGGAAGACCGAGCCCTGTTCGAGGCCGCTGCCCATCTTGTGGATGCTGGTCACGCAGACGTCCGCGCCCGCGTCCATCGCCCAGGTGGGCAGGTCGGGGTGGAACGGCAGGTGCGCGCCCCACGCCTCGTCGACGATGAGCGGAAGGCCCCGGCGGTGGCAGACGTCGGCGATGGCGGCCAGGTCGGCGCAGGCGCCGTACGGTGTGGGGCTGGTGACGAGGGCGCCCCTGGCGTCGGGGTGGGCCTTCAGGGCGGCTTCGAAGTCCGCCGCGGACGGGGCGTGGGCCAGGTGCCGCTCGGCGTCCCAGCGCGGTTCGACCCACACCGGCACTATGCCGGACAGGATCAGGGCGGACACCACGGACTTGTGGGCGTCCCGGCCGATCAGCAGGTGGTCGCCGGGGCCCGCGACCGACAGCATCGCCGCCTTGACCGACAGGGAACTGCCGCAGGTGGTGAAGAAGGTGTGGTCGGCGTGGACGGCGTCCGCCATGAGTTCCTCGGCGTGGCGCAAATACTGGCCGCGCCGGCGCCGGTCGTCCAGGCCGCCGGAGGCGAGCAGGTCACCGAAGAAGACGGCGTCCCCGAGGACCCTGCGGGTCTCGGGATCGGCGCCGCGGGCCTGCTTGTGCCCGGGCGGGGTGAACGCGAGCGAGCCGTTGCTCCGGTAGGCGTCGAGAGCTTCCAGGACAGGGGCCTGTGTGTGATCCATGGACATGCACGGACGCGTTCCCCGAAGTGCCGCCCTTCCCACCTCGTGGAATGCGGGGCCGGCAGGGGCGGCGTACGCGGGCGAGGGCCGGACCCCACATGGCGGCCCGGCCCTCTGTCCCGGTGTGTCGCGTCGGCGACCCTCAGATCGTGGGTCGGCCGGGGCCCGTGCCCGGAGCGCCGGGCGCGCCCGGGGTACCAGGTGTGCCGGGGGTGCCGGACGTGCCGGACGTGCCGTAGTACGAGCCCAGTTGCTCGTGGTAGCCGGCGTCGCCCAGGTGCTTCTCCTTGTTGAATTCCGGCGCGCTCTTGATCTCGTCCTTGGTGCGCGCCACCTGGATGGTCTTCGCCTCGGCGTCGATCCCGATGATCGTGCCGGCGGGGAGCAGGACCTCCTTGCCGAAGATCCACACACCGGTGTCGACCACGATGTACTGCGAACCGACATCGTTGGAGTGCTTGTCCACCTTGCCGATGTGCCCGTCGGTGGCCTCGACCTTGTACCCCGTCAGGTCGGCGTTCGGAGTGTGACCAGCACTGGCCGGGTAGTTCCAGATGTTCTCGGTCATAGTGCTACCTCCGTACATCAGTCGCATGCAGTCAGGCGATGCAGGGCTGCATCGTGCGTCCTGTCCGGCGACGTAACCCGACTGTCCGAGGGGCCCGTCTTCAAACGGGCCCCGCCGAACATGGCGCGATGTCCTCCGCCTCACGATGCCGTGCGACCGGGTCGGCCGGCCCGGTCAGTCGATACCCGAGCGTTCCACCCCCGCCACGATCCAGCGCTGGAACAGCAGGAACACCACGAGCAGGGGCACGATCGAGACCGTGGCGGCGATGAACAGCTCGTGCAGGCGCACCACTTGGGAGGTCGTGAACGACGACAGGGCGACCTGCACCGTCCACGCGTCTCGGTCCTGGCCGATGACCAGCGGCCACAGGAACGCGTTCCAGGCCCCGATGAAGACGATGGTGCCGACGGCGGCGAACACGGGCCGGGCGTTCGGCGCCACCACCAGCCAGTACGTGCGCCAGGGGCCGAGGCCGTCGACCCGGGCCGCGTCCTCCAGCTCGCCGGGGAAGCCGAGGAAGTACTGGCGGAAGACGAAACAGGCGAACGCGGAGAACAGCGTCGGGACGATGAGCCCGCGCAGGGTGGAGACCCAGCCGAGCGACGACACCAGGACGAAGGTGGGCACGAACGTCACCGCCGCCGGAACCATGAGCGTGCTGAGGACGACGTAGAACACCTTGTTCGCGTGCCGGTACGGGATGCGGGCGAGGCCGTAACCGGCGAGCGAGGCGAGCAGCACGGTGCCCAGGGTCGTCGCGACGGCGATGAGCGCCGAGTTGAGCAGGGACCGGGCGAAGGGGACCGAGGTGTCCTCGAACAGCTCGCGCACGTTGTCCCACCGCAGCCGCGAGGGGAAGAACGTCCAGTCGGGCGAGGTGATGTCCTGCTCGGTGGCGAGGCCGTTGCGGACGAGCAGGTAGAACGGGATGAGGAAGAGCGTCGCCAGGGCGATGAGGAGGACGAGCCGCAGGGCCCGGCCGGCGCGGACGAGGGCGTCGCCCTCTCGGATCGGCGGCATCAGTCCGCCTCCTTCCTGCCGAGGCCGAACCACCGTGCCTGCCCGATCGTCACCACCGCGATGATCAGGGCGAGAAGCACCGCTCCCGCGCTGCCGAGGCCGAGGTTCTGCCCCTGGCCGAGGGCCGTGTAGTAGAGGTAGACGAGCGGCGGGCGGGCGTAGGGCGGATAGCCGCGGGCGTCGGAGAGCAGGTTGTAGAACTCGTCGAAGGCCTGGAAGGCGTTGATGACGAGCAGCAGCACGACGGCGACGGAGGTCGCCCGCAGTTGGGGGAAGGTGATGTGCCGGAACACCTGCCAGCCGGGCCTGGCGCCGTCGACGGCCGCCGCCTCGTAGAGGGTTGGGCTGATCCGCTGGAGGCCCGCCAGGAAGAGGATCATGTAGAACCCCGCTTGGAGCCACAGTCGTACGGTGACGACGACCAGCCAGTACCAGGGCGGGTCCGTGGTGGACAGCCAGGCGACCGGGTCCGAACCGGCGTACCCGAGCAGGGTGTTGGCGAGCCCGAACCGCACCCCGTTGAAGAGGGACATCTTCCAGATCAGCGCGGCGACGACGTAGCTGCACGCGGCGGGGAGGAAGAAGACCGAGCGGAAGAACGCCTGGGCGCGCCGCAGCCGGTTCACCATGAGGGCGAGCGCGAGCGAGGCGGCGTAGGTCGTCGGCACGATGAAGAGGGTGAAGAGGCAGAACGTCCACAGGCTGTCGCGGAACGCGTCGTCCTCAAGGAGCGAGACGTAGTTGTCGAGGCCGACGAAACGGTCCGGCGTGACGGTGTTGTGGGCATCGAAGAAGCTCAGCCAGACACTCCAGGCGAGCGGCACGTACGTGAACAGGCCGAGGCCGAGGGCGAAGGGGCCGACGAACACCCAGAACCATCCCGTGCGGCGACGGGTGATCCGCTTCGCCGACTGCGACGGGACGGCGCTCACCTGGACGTCACGCGGGTCAGCTCCGCCGACACCTTCCGCACGACGTCACGCAGTTCGCTCTCCGGGTTCGCGCCGTCCTTGATGACGCGGTTGAGGGCGTCCTGGTAGGCGGTCTGGGACGCCGGGGTCCACAACAGCGGCTGGGCGTAGCCGTGTTCGGTGGTGAAGCGGACGGCGTCGGCCGCCGCGCCGTCCTTCAGCCTGTCCGCCTTCTCGGCGAGGGAGACGCGGGCCGGGATGTGGAAGCCGTAGCCGAGGGCGAAGTCCTCCTGGTATGCGGTGCGGTCGATCCACAGCCACTTCGCGAAGTCCTTGGCCGCCCGCTGGTGCGCGCCGCGCGTGGAGACCGCGGCGGCGTACGCGCCGACGGGCACGGACGGGGCGCCGTGGGTGCCGTCCTTCGGGAACGGCAGCACCCCGAAGTCGTCGCCGAGGGCCTTTTGGACGGCGGGCAGCGCCCACAGTCCCGACCACTGCATGGCGGTGAGGCCCTGGATGAACGCCGACGGGTCCGACCAGTCCGCGGGGGCGCCGAGCAGCAGCGACTTGTCGGCGTACAACTGGTGCAGTTTGCCGAGCGCGCGGGCGGCGGCCGGGTCGTCGAAGCCGACCTTGCCGTCGTCGGTGACGAGGGAGAGTCCGGCCGCGTACAGCGGGGTGCCACCGAGGACACCCGCGCCCGCGTCGTTGCCGAGAAAGAGGCCCTTGACCTTCCCGCTCGTCAACTTCGCCGCCGCGTCGACGAGTTCGTCGAGCGTGCCGGGCGGTCGCACTCCCGCGTCGTCGAGCATGCTCTTGCGGTAGAAGAGCATCTGCATGTCGATGACCTGGGGGATGCCCCAGATCTTCCCGTCGTACGTCTTCGGGGCGAGCACCGCCGGGTTGAAGTCGTCCTTGACGCCCTCGAAGAGGTCGGTGAGGTCCGCGACCTGCTTGCCCTGGATCTGGTCCAGGGTGGGGCCGTTGACCTCGAAGACGTCCGGTCCCGACTTGGTGAGCAGGGCGGCGGCCGTCTGCTGGTCGTAGTTGCCCGGGCGCCACTGGACGGTGACCCGCGCCTTCTTGTAGGCGGCGGCGTACCTCTTCACGGCCTGCTCGGTGCCCTGCTCGCCGTACTGGTGGTACCACTGCGACAGTTCAAGTCCCGTGCCGGATTCGTTCCCCTCGCCGCGTCCCGTGTCGGACCCGCATGCGGTGAGCAGGCCGAAGGCGGCACCGGTGGCGAGCAGTCCCCTGCGGCTGATGGTCATGTCGGTCGTCCCCAGTCTCGGTCGGCCGGGCCGGCTGCTGGCCTCCCGGCGGTCTCGGTGCGGTGCGAACCCCGTGTGTCTGTCCCGGTGGCCCGACGATCAACCCTGCACGGGCTTTTCGAAGGTGGTGCTACGGGCGTGTGTCACCGTCGGAAGGCGCGGAGGAATCGGGCAGCAGCGGGCGCATGAAGGTGCGTTCGTAGCGCGCGCGGTACTGCTCGTACGCGGCGAGGCTGGGGAAGCCGAACCGGGCGAGGGCGAGGTCGCCGGCGCCTTCGGCCGGGAGGAAGTAGCCGTGGTGCGTGCCGCCGTGCCGGTCGAGGAGCCGCATGCAGCGGCGGTCGAACCGCTCGCACGCGTGATCTTCGCCGGGCCGATCTCGTAGTGGACCACGCAGGTAATCACGGAGGGCATCGTAGGTGGGGTGTGGCAGCCCGAGGTCTCACTTCCGGGGGCCGGTGGGTTCCTGGTCCTGTCGGCGGCCGATCACGAGTTCCACGCCGCCCTCGGCGGGAAGCGTCCGCCGCACCCCCCACAGCCGTTCCGCCGTCGGGGTGCCGGCGGCCGTGGTGTGGGCCGCGACGGCCAGGGCCAGGTCGCCCCGGTCGGAGACCAGCAGCTCCGCCGCGGTGGTGACCCCGTCGGAGAAGCGCAGGGCCAGGCCGACCGCGGTGGGGGCGGCGGCGAAGCCGGCCGGATCGGGCAGGCCCCGCACAAGGCAGCGCGCGCCCGCGTAGAGATGCGTACGGGCGCACTCGGCGGGAAAGGGGTCGTCGTTCGCGGGGTCGGGAAGGGGCTCGGGCACGGGACCGGGCACGGCTGGCTCCGAACGTCGCTGGGGTGATCGGACGACTCCATGCCAGCAGTGCGGAGAGGAGGGCGCATGAGCGGACGGCCGAACGCGGGGCCGGAGGACGCGGGCGGGCCGGGAGGTCGCCGTGGCTGACGTCGACGGCTTCGACGCCTTCACCTCGCTGGCCGACTCCCCCGTCTACGTGGTCACCACCGCCGCCCGCGGCGAACGCGCGGGGTGCCTCGTCGGCTTCGCGGCCCAGTGCTCCCTCGACCCCGTGCGGTTCGCCGTGTGGCTGTCCAAGGCGAACCACACCTACCGTCTCGCCCGAACGGCGCAGAGCCTGGCCGTGCACCTCGTCGACCGGCGGATGCACCATCTGGCCGAGGTGTTCGGGGGGCGCTGCGGCGTACAGCACGACAAGTTCACGGGGCTCGGCTGGTCCGAGGGCCCGGACGGGGTGCCCGTCCTGGACGACGCGCTCGCCTGGTTCGCGGGCCGGGTCCACGACCGGTTCGACGGGGGCGACCACGTCGCCTTCGTCCTGGACCCGGTCACCGGCGGGGCGTCGCCGGACACCGAGGGCCGTCCGCTCTCGCTGCACGACACCCTCGACATCACCGCCGGACACCCCGCATGAGCGTGCGCGCCGGGCGCTCCCGGCATGCCGCACGGCGCGTCCTGGCCCAGGCTGGGGATGTGCCATGTCCATCGCAGTCCCCGCATCACCCGAGGAGCAGCGCCCCATGCCCACCGATGCCTTCCGTTCGGACGTGTCTCTGACGGTCAATGGCAGCCCGCACCGCCTGCCTCTCGACCACCGCACGACCGTCCTGGACGTGTTGCGCGAACATCTCGGTCTCGTCGGCGCCAAGAAGGGCTGCGACCACGGCCAGTGCGGTGCCTGCACGGTCCTGGTCGACGGCCGGCGCGCGAACAGTTGCCTCATGCTGGCCGTCGCCCACGACGGCGCCGAGATCACCACGGTCGAGGGTCTGCCGGACACGGCCGAGGGTGAACTGCACCCCCTCCAGCGTGCCTTCGTGGAGCGGGACGCCTTCCAGTGCGGCTACTGCACACCCGGGCAGCTCTGTTCCGCGGTCGGCGCCCTCGCCGAGGCCGCGGCGGGGCACCCCTCCCACGTCACGCCCCCGGACGCGGGAACCGGCGAGCCCGTGCCGCTCACCAGGGACGAGATCCGCGAACGGCTCAGCGGCAACCTGTGCCGCTGCGGCGCCTACCCGCACATCGTCGAGGCCGTCGAGGACGTGATCCGGTGAAACCCTTCCGCTACGTGCGCGCCCGCACCGTCGAAGAGGCGACCGCCGCCCACGGGGGCCGGCCGGACGCCCGCTATCTCGGCGGCGGCACCAACCTCGTCGACCTCATGAAGCTGGGCGTGGAACAGCCCGGCACCCTCGTCGCCGTCCAAGATCTGCCGCTCGACACGGTCGAGGAACTGCCCGACGGTTCCCTGCGCGTCGGCGCCACCGTGAGCAACAGCGACCTCGCCGCCCATCCCCTGGCCCGGGGCCGCTACCCCGTGCTGTCGCAGGCGCTGCTCGCGGGCGCCTCCGGCCAGTTGCGGAACATGGCCACGACCGGCGGCAACCTCCTCCAGCGCACCCGCTGCCCCTACTTCCAGGACACCGGCAAACCGTGCAACAAGCGGGAGCCGGGGTCCGGGTGCGGCGCGCGCGACGGCGTGCACCGCGACCACGCCGTCCTCGGCCACTCGCCGCAGTGCATCGCGACGCACCCCTCCGACATGGCGGTCGCGCTCGCCGCCCTCGACGCCCAGGTGGAGCTGCACGGCTCCGCGGGCGCCCGCACGCTGCCCGCCGCCGACTTCCACCGGCTGCCCGGCGACCGGCCGGAGCGGGACACCGAGATCGAGCCCGGCGAGCTGATCACCGGTGTTCTCCTGCCGCCCACGACGGCGGGGCTGCCCAGCGCGTACCGCAAGGCCCGTGACCGGGCGTCGTACGCCTTCGCCCTCGCCTCCGTGGCCGTCGTCCTCGACGTGCGGGACGGTGTCGTCCGCGACGTGCGGATCGCCTTCGGTGGGCTCGCCCACCGGCCCTGGCGCGCGCTGCGCGCCGAACAGGCGCTGGTGAACGGTCCCGCGACGGACGACGCGTTCCGGCGGGCGGTCGACGCCGAACTCGCCGACGCCGCACCGCTGCGGGACAACGCCTTCAAGGTCCCGCTCGCCCGCAATGTGGCCTGCGACGTGCTGCGCCGCCTGGCCGGCGCCCCCACCGCCTCCTGACGCCCCGCCCCCGCTCACAGAAAGAGACATCATGCCGGACACGGTCAGCGCACTCGGTTCGCCCGCCGGGCGCAGGGAGGGCCCCGCGAAGGTGACGGGGACCGCCCGCTACGCCGCGGAACACACCCCCGAGGGATGCGCCTACGCGTGGCCCGTGCCCGCCACGATCGCGCGCGGCAGGGTGAGCGGCATCGACGACACGGAGGCGCTGGCGCTGCCCGGCGTCGTCGCCGTCCTCACCCACCGCGACGCGCCGCGCCTGAACGAGCCGGACGACGCGACGCTCGCCGTGCTCCAGGACGCGCGGGTCCCGCACCGGGGCTGGTACGTCGCCCTCGTCGTCGCCGACACCCTGGAGACCGCCCGCGAGGCCGCCGCCGCGGTACGGGTCTCCTACGCCGAGGAGCCGCACGAGGTGGAGTTGGGCACCGACCACCCCGACCTCTACGTCCCCGAGGACCAGGACGGCACCTCGGGCGAGCACCTGCGCGGCGAGGCGGACAACGCGTTCGCGTCCGCGCCCGTCCGTGTCGACGTCCTGTACCGGGTGCCGCCGCTGCACAACCACCCGATGGAGCCGCACGCGGCCACCGCCGTCTGGCGGGACGGGCGCCTCACGGTGCACGACTCCAGCCAGGGCAGCTCCACGGTGCGCGACACCCTCGCGGACCTGTTCGGCCTGGCGAAGGACCGGGTCACGGTCGTCTCGGAGCACGTGGGCGGCGGCTTCGGCTCCAAGGGGACGCCCCGCCCGCACGTGGTGCTCGCCGCCATGGCGGCGCGGGTGACCGGACGACCCGTCAAACTCGCCCTGCCGAGGCGGCAGTTGCCCACCGTGGTGGGTCACCGCTCGCCCACGTCGCAGCGGGTGCGGCTGGCCGCCGAGACCGACGGCACGCTGGTCTCCGTGGTGCACGAGGTGACCTCGTACACCTCGCGCGTCAAGGAGTTCGTCGAGACGGGCGCCGCCGCCACCCGCGTCGTCTACCCCTCGCCGCACGCCCGGACCACCCACCGCGTCCTCCCCCTCGACGTGCCGACCCCTTCGTGGATGCGGGCTCCCGGTGAGGCGCCGGGCATGTACGCCCTGGAGTCCGCGATGGACGAACTGGCCGTGGCCCTGGACATGGACCCCGTCGAGCTGCGCCTGCGCAACGACACGGACACCGAGCCGGACAGCGGGCTGCCCTTCAGCAGCCGGCACCTCGCCGAGTGCCTGCGCGAGGGTGCCCGGCGCTTCGGCTGGGCCGAGCGCGACCCGCGCCCCCGCGCGCGCAGGCAAGGGCCGGTCCTGATCGGCACCGGCGTGGCGGCGGCGACGTACCCGGTGCTCGTCTCCCCGAGCCGGGCGAGCGCCCACGCCCGCCCGGACGGCGGCTTCGAGGTGCGGGTCAACGCCACCGACATCGGCACGGGCGCCCGTACGGTGCTCGCCCAGGTCGCCGCCGAAGCGCTGGATGTGGCGCTGGACCGGGTGCGCATCCGGATCGGTGACAGCGACCTGCCGACGGCGCCGCTCGCGGGCGGCTCCTCCGGCACGGCCTCCTGGGGGTGGGCGGTCCACGCGGCCTGTACGCGACTGGCCGAGACGCTGCGGGGGCGGCAGGGGCAGCCGTTGCCCCCGGAGGGGGTCACGGCCGCGGCCGACACCGCGGGTACCGCCGACGCGGACAGCGCCTACGCCCGGCACGCCTTCGGCGCCCACTTCGCCGAGGTCGGCGTCGACACGGTGACCGGCGAGGTACGGGTGCGCCGGCTGCTCGGCGTGTACGCGGCCGGGCGCATCCTCAACCCCCGTACCGCACGCTCCCAGTTCATCGGCGGGATGACGATGGGCCTGGGGATGGCGCTGACGGAGGACAGCACCATGGACCCCGCCTTCGGCGACTTCACCGAGTCCGACCTGGCCTCCTACCATGTGCCCGCGCACGCGGACGTACCCGCGATCGAGGCGCACTGGATCGAGGAGGAGGACCCGCACCTCAACCCCATGGGCAGCAAGGGCATCGGCGAGATCGGCATCGTGGGCACGCCCGCGGCGATCGGAAACGCCGTCCGGCACGCCACCGGGGTCAGGCTGCGCGAACTGCCCCTCACCCCGGACAAGGTCCTCACCGGCGGGGTGTGAGAACCCGCGGGCTCACGCGACGTACGCCGGGCGGAAGCACGCGGTGACGTCCTTGCCGCGGGGGCACGGGTAGGCCCGCCAGGTGTCGGCCAGCGCGTCGATCAGCAGCATGCCGCGACCGCCGAGGGCGTCGTCGTCCGGCTTGCGGGGTTCGGGCGGGCGCGGCGAGGAGTCGTGCACGGTGACGTGCAGGCAGTCGCCGTCCCAGGTCAGCACCAGCAGCGCCGCGCTCCTGGCGTGCACATGGGCGTTGGTGACCAGCTCCGACACGGCCAGCAGGACCGCGTCCACCGTGTCCGGCGCACGCTCCAGCCAGCCGAGCGCCCGCAGATGGTCACGGGTCCAGTCCCGGGCCGCCTTCACTCCGCTGTTCATCGGCAGGGACCGTGCCCACCCCACGGCGCGCAGGGAGGAATCGTCCATCGTCGTGGCTCCTAGTGTGTGAGGGTCCTCCTCCGTGTGCCCTCTAACCGCGGGATGAGACGGACATGACCATGGCGGGTGCGCGCGGGGTACGGCCGGCCGTCAGTCCTTGTCCCGGGGAGTGCGACCGCGGCCCCGCCCGCCGAGGGGGTGCCACAGGCGTAGCCATACGTCTCGCGCGTGCCGCCCGGCGTCGGTGCGGCTGCGGGCCACGAGGGCGCGGGCCTCGTCGGACGTCTCGACCATCGGGCCCGAGCCGCGCAGCGGACGGCCCGCGGTCTCGTACAGGAAGAACGTCGACACGAGACCGATCAGCCCGGCCACCATCAGGTAGAACGCCGGGACGAGGGTGTTGCCGGTCTTGTCGACCAGGAAGGAGGCGAAGAGCGGGGTGGTGCCGCCGAACACGGACACGGACAGGTTGTAGGCGATGGACAGGGCGCCGTAGCGCAGCCGGGTGGGGAACAGGGCCGGCAGGGTGGCCGCCGCCGTTCCGGCGAAGCAGACCAGGAGCAGGCCGAGGATCACGCAGCCGAACGCGGGCAGCAGGATGCCGCCTTCTCTGATCAGCAGGAACGCGGGGACCGCCAGGACGATCATGGCGATGCTGCCGCCCATGAACAGGGGGCGTCTGCCCCACCGGTCCGAGCTGCGGCCGACGACGGTGATCGCGACGACGACGAGCAGCATGGTGCCGAGGACCAGGAGCTGCGCGGTGGTGTCGCTCTCCCCCAGCGTCACGGTCATGAAGGTCGGCAGATAGGACGTCACCATGTAGTTGGTGACGTTGTAGAGCAGCACGAGCCCCATGCAGATCAGCAGGGCCTGCCAGTGGCGGGCGAAGATCTCCCTGAGGCGGCCCTTGCCGGACTGCCGGGCCGCCTCGACGGGGTCCGTGTCGCCGTCCCCGTCCCCCGCTCCGCGCGCCGCCGCCTCGTTGGCCGCCTCCTGCTGGAAGGCGGGTGTCTCCTCCAGCTTCAGCCGCATGTACAGGCCGATGAGGCCGAGCGGTCCGGCGACGAAGAAGGGGATGCGCCATCCCCAGCTCTCCAGACCGTCCGCGCCGAGGGTCAGCGTCAGGACCGTGACCAGCCCGGAGCCGAGGGAGTAGCCCACGAAGGTGCCGAAGTCGAGCCAGCTACCGAGGAAGCCGCGGCGCTGGTCGGGCGCGTACTCCGCGATGTAGGTCGTGGCGCCCGCGTACTCGCCGCCGGTGGAGAAGCCCTGGACCAGGCGGCACAGGAGGAGCAGCAGCGGCGCGGCGAAGCCGATCGAGGCGTACGACGGCAGGAACCCGACGGCGAAGGTGCTGGCCGCCATCATGATCATGGTCGCGGCGAGGACGCGCTGGCGGCCCACGCGGTCACCGAGCGGCCCGAAGACCAAACCGCCGAGCGGGCGGACGAGGAAGGCCGCGGCGAACGTGGCGAAGGTGGAGACCACCTGCGCGCCGGGCGAGCTGGAGGGGAAGAAGACCTTGCCGATGGTGCCCGCCAAATAGGCGTAGACGCCGAAGTCGAACCACTCCATCGTGTTGCCGAGCGCGGCGGCCGTCACGGCGCGCCGGACCGTCGGCCGGTCCGACACCGTCACGTCCGCGGCGCTCAGCGTCTTCTTGCGTTGCCGCAGGAGGGTGCGCACCATGCGGTCCGTGGCGGGTGTGCGGTGCGGTGGTGTCCCCCGTGTCCGGGTCCGGGTCCGTCCGAGCTTTCCGCGCGGCGAGCCTTTCGCCATCAGGCTTGTCTCTTCCTGTGCTGGTGCCGCTCCTGGCCTTCAGCCCTGAAAGGTCGTCTCGGCGCCAAATTATGGCGCCCGGGAACGCGCAGCAACTTCTCCGGCGCAGATGAGGACCTTGGTCCTGTGTACGAAGATCGGTCCGGGACATAAGGAAGATCGCTGCTGCTTGCAGCGTCCCCGCACCGAACGGAAAGGACGAACTCGTGGGCATCATCGCCTGGATCCTGATCGGGCTCATCGCTGGAGCCATCGCCAAGGCACTCACCCCCGGCAAGGACCCGGGTGGCTGCCTCATCACGATGCTGATCGGCATCGTGGGTGGTCTCCTCGGTGGCTGGCTCGGCAAGGTGATCTTCGGAGTCCACTCGATCAACGGCTTCTTCAGCCTCTCCACATGGATCGCCGCCATCATCGGTTCGGTGATCGTGCTGCTCGTCTACCGCCTGGTGGCCGGCCGGACACGCTGACCCGCGTATGCCCTGACATGCCGACCGGAGCACGCCGGTCGGCGGTCAGCGCGTGGTCACGGGCGCGCGCACGTCGCAAAGCCGACAGGTCGACAGGCAGACAGGCGGTCGCCGGAACCCAACAGGCCCGCGGAGCAAGCGAGTTGGCATGCGCCCCACATCGGACCCTCGCCCCGCCCGGAACCTTTCAGCCCGAAGACCCCGCCCGCCGCGATCGAGGACCTGCGCGCACGCCTGCGGGCGACGACCTGGCCGGACTCGTTCTGGCGCTGCTCCAAGGTGGTCCCGCTCCTCACCGATCCCGGGGCGCACGGCGCGGACCCCGCCGACGCCTTCGACGTGGTCGTGCCCGACAACCCGGGTCACGGGTACTCCGATCGGTCCGCCGCTCGACGCGATCGCCGTCGCCGGTTTCCGGGCCGAGCTCATGTCCGTCCTCGGCTACGCGAGGTTCGGCGCCGCGGGCGAGGGGGGCGTACGCCGCGATGCACCGCACGAAGCCGCAGACCGCAGCCTTCGGACTCACCGACTCACCGACTCACCCGCCGGGCTCGCCGCGTGGAGCGTGGAGAAGCTCCGGGCGTGGAGCGACTGCGGCGGGGACGTCGAACGCAGCTTCACCAAGGACGAGATCCTCACCAACGTCACCCTGTACTGGCTGACGCGGACGATCGGCTCGTCGATGCGGATGTACCACGCGAACGCGGCGATCGACCCCGCAGCTCACCCGAAGGGTCGAGGTGCCGTCCGGTTTCTCGGTCTTCCGCGGCGATGTCGTCCGCCCGCCGCGCGCCTGGCTCGCGCGCACCACCCACCTGGTCCGCTTCACCGAGCCCGCCCGCGGCGGTCACTTCGCGGTGTTCGAGGAGCCCGAGCTCTACGCGGAGGAACTGCGGGCGTTCTTCCGGCCGTACCGGACGCCCGGCCTGAGCGGGGCGTAGATGACCAGCGCGGTCATGAAGGCGACGTAGTAGCCGAGATCCGCGCCGTGCAGCGCCCGCGCCACCGGGCCGACGTAGAGGCTCGTGTCCATGAACGGGACCGTGGCGGCGAAGGCGGCGAGGAACGCCAGGAGCGCGGGCCAGGAGGGCCGTCGCCGGGAGAGTTCGGTGGCGAGGTCGAGGGGGGCGCCCGCTCGCGCGCGGGCCCGGGCCAGCCAGTCGACGAGGACGACGGCGACGAAGCCGGGGATCCAGTAGCCCACGAACAGGAGTACGTCCTGGAAGCGGGCCGCGGTGTCGGCGGCGTGCATCCACAGCGCCAGCGGGAACCCGAGGAGCGCGGCGAGCCCGGCGGCGAGCGGGCGTGGCAGGCGGGCGCCGATGACCTGGAGTGCCAGTGAACCGCTGTAGTCGTTCATCGCGTTGCTGCACAGCGCGGCCAGCGCGACGGCCAGGAGCCCGACGGAGCCGATCACTCCCCCGCCCAGCAGTGTGTCGACGCCCCGGGCGGTCTGGTCGGTGAAGACGGAGGCGCCCCAGAGCCCGAGCGTCTGCACGGCCGTGAAGGACACGACGATGCCCGCCAGCGTGCACCAGAACATGCGGGGCGCCGAGGTCGTGCGCGGCAGGTAGCGGCTGAAGTCACTGGCGTACGGGGCCCAGGAGATCGCGAGGCTCAACGCGATGGTGGTGGTGAGGACGAACGCCCCGGCGCGGTCGGCGCCTTGAGCGCTTCCGTGGCCGGCGGGCGTGACACCGGTGTGCGCCAGCCGCAGCGCCAGGGCGCAGAGGGCGACGGCCAGAACGGCCGTCATCCACTTCTGGAGGCGGTGGACGGCCTCGTAGCCCAGTGCTCCGAAGGCTCCCTGGGCCGCCATCATCACCAGCGCCCCGAGCCAGAACGGCCAGCCGCAGAGACGGGCCAGCGCGTCCGCGCCGAACAGTCCGATGAGCGCGTCCCAGGCGATGGACGACAGCCATTGCAGGGTGCCGGGGACGACGACGCCCCGGCCGAACGCCAGGCGGGCGAGGGGCAGTTGCCCCGCTCCGGTGCGGCTGCCCCACGTGCCGAGGTACGCGGTGGGCACGGCGCCGAGCACGGTGCCGAGGACCACGGCGGCCAGGGCGGTGGCGAAGTCCAGGCCGAGGGCGATGCCGACGGTGCCGGTGAAGACGCCGCTCATGGTCAGGTTGGGCGCGAACCACACGGTGAACAGCCGTCCGGCGCCGCCGTACCGGGCGTCCTCGGGGACCGGCGCGATGCCCCGCGCCTCGGGCCGCCAGTCGCCCGGCGCGGCGGGCATCCGTCCGTCGAAAGCGGGCGTGGTCGCGGGCGCGTGCGGTGTCGGCATCGCTGACATCCCTCCGCCAGTGCTAACTGGTTCAGGTTCTACGGGTGTGATCTCAGCCCCGTCGATGTCGTGGGGCACCCCGTGTCGGGCAGTACGGATGCGAAGACTAGCCGCTAGTTCAGGACGCCCGCTCCCCCGGCCTCCGGTGCCGAGGACCGGCAGGCCTCCAGGGCGCTCAGGACGGTGTCGTGGATGCCGCCCGACAGGCGATCGGCACCCTCGGCGTCCAGCACGGGGCGCGCGGTGGTGCCGGGGACGACGGCGAGGAAGCCGCCCGGCAGCGCCTCGGTCTCCGGGCCCGCGCCGACGAACTGCCGGACCGCGTCCGCAGAGCAGCGGTCGACCTCCCGGAAGTCCACCACGAAGAGCCGCTGTCCGGTCCGTGCCGTACGCGTCAGCAGCCCGCTCAGCTCGGCCGCGGCGGGTCCGTCGAAGTCGCCGACGACCTCGACGACCAGGACGCCGCCGTCCTCCCAACGCGCCGGAAACCGCGCCCCCGCTCGCTCCATCCTCGGACCCCTCAGTCGGCGGGCGGCGCAGCCGGCGCGGCCCGTGTGGGGCGCGCCTACCCACGGCCGGGCGGCACACGCCCCCGGCCGGCGCGAGGTTCCGGCCGATGTCACGCGAGACACCGCCGGTTTCCCACGTTTCACCCTCGTTGTTCAGGGGACTTCGTGCGACACGGATCACCTCGAACCCCTCCCGGGAGGGTTCGGCAGTGAGCCCGCCACCCCGCCCTCCGCCTCCGGGCGGAGGGCGGGGCCCTCAGACCTCCGCGGCCCCCTGCGGCAGGCCGGGTTCCGCGATCGGGTGAGCGGGGCCCGGCACGGGGCAGTCGGTCGGGATGAAGGCAGCGATGAAGTCATCCGCCCGGTATCTGGCCGTCGGGGCTCTCGTGCTGGCGGCGGGCCCTCTTCTGGCGGGGTGCGCGGAGGGCGACGGGCACGGTCGGTCCGACGCGGCGGACGCACAACTGACAGGTTCCGTCACGCGTCTGACGATCACCACGGAGAACGGGGTGCGTCTGCGGCCCGCCGACGGTGACGAGATCGGCGTCGACCAGGCCGTCGCCTCCCACTGGTCCGGGCACGGCCGCAGCCGGGTCCTCGATCTGTCGTGCCGCAAGGACGACGGGCCGGACCGCCCCTGCCCGCGCATGCCGGAGATCGGCGTCCCGGCCGGGACCTCGGTCACCGTCACCGCGCGCAACGCCGGGGTCGATGCGGCCGGGGTGTCCGGCCCCCTGGACCTGACCACCGTCAACGGCGATGTGACGGTGACGGGTTCGGGGCAGCGCGAGGCGACGGTACGGCTCGCGACCCGGAACGGTTCCGTGCGGACCACCGCCGTACGCGCGTCGGCACTGCGGGCGCGTACGGTCAACGGTGATGTCACCCTGGGGTGCGCCACCGCCCCGCGGCAGGTCGCCGGGCGGACCGTCAACGGCTCGGTGGACGTCTCCGTCCCGCACGACTCCCCCGCCTACCGGGTGAACGCCACCACGGACAACGGCCGCCCCCTGATCACGCTCCCCGCGGGCGGCGACCGGCCCGCCCGCACCATGACGCTGACCACGGTCAACGGTGACGTACGGGCCGCCCGCGACTGAGGACGGGCTAGGAGACGCGGCTCGGGTCCTCCTCGCGCAGGCTCCGTACCAGCTCCGGGGGCAGGCCGTGCGTGTCGTGGAGGTAGTGCAGGTCCTCCTCGTCGAGCGTGCCGCGGAAGCGCGGCCGGGCCAGCACCTGTCGGCCGCGCCGGAGGAGACCGGCGAACCGGCGTTCCTCGTCGAGCAGGACGCGGCGCACCTCGTCCGGGTCGGCCGACTGACGGAAGTGGTCGAGCGTGTGCCGCGTCAACTCGCCCGGAAGATCGCCGAGTCCGCGCGAGGGGTCGTCCCGCCACAAGGCGGTGAGGGCACGGCGGATCAGGCGGCGCAGTACATAGCCGCGGCCCGTGGTGCCGGGGCGTACGCCGTCCCCGACGACCACCATGGCCGAGCGCAGGTGGTCGCAGACGAGGCGTGAGGTGGGTTCGTCGAGGTGCCACAGGTCCGGCACGGTGCGGCGCCACGGCGTGAAGACGTCGCAGTCGAACACCGAGCGTTCGCCCTGGAGCAGGGCGGCGAGCCGTTCCACGCCGAGGCCCGTGTCGACGTTGCGCTGCGGCAGCGGCACGAGGCTGCCGTCGGGCAGTCGGCGGTGCCGCATCATCACGTGGTTCCAGACCTCGACCCAGCGTTCGTCGCGGGTGGGCGTCGACTCCGGGGGCGTGTCACCGGTCCAGAGGAAGATCTCCGAGTCGGGGCCGCACGGTCCGGTCGGCCCGTTGGACCACCAGTTGTCGTCGACGGTGTGCTCCACCGGTACCCCGCGCTCCTCCCACACCCGCAGGGAGTCCGTGTCCGGGCCCACCTGGTCGTCGCCGCCGAACACCGTGGCGTGGAGCAGGCCGGGGTCGATGCCGAACCCCTCGGTGAGCAGGGCGTGTCCCCAGTCGAGGCTCTGCGGGCCCTCGTAGTCGCCGAGCGACCAGGTGCCGAGCATCTCGAAGACGGTGAGATGGGTGGGGTCGCCGACCTCCTCCAGGTCCGTGGTCCTCAGACAGCGCTGCACGTTGACCAGCCGCCGCCCGTGCTCGTGCGGTCGGCCCTCCAGATGGGGGGTGAGGGGGTGCATGCCCGAGGTGGTGAAGAGGACGGGGTCGCCGGGGGGCGGGAGCAGCGTCGAGCCGGTGACGCGGTGGTGGCCGCGTTCCTCGTAGTACTCGACGAAGGTACGGATGACGGTCTCGGTGTTCATGGGGTGGCTCCTTCGCGGAGGGCGGGGAGGCACCGGACACGGACCGCATGGGACACGGGAGAACCGGGCTGAGGAGCTGAGGAACTGCCACGGAACCATCGGCGGGCCGTCTCCGGTCGCCGAGGTGGGAGAAGAACGTCAGGCGGCGGCAACCGGCGAGCTGGTCGCTCGCGCGGTCGCGGTGGTGCGTGGGCCCATGACGTTCATGGGCCCTACGGTAACGGGCTCCGCCCGGGAGCACATCTGGTTTACGGGTCCGCGCGGGGTCAGCGGCGGCCCTTGAGCCGCTCCAGACCCGCGACGCCCACAGCCGCCAGGCCGATCTGGATGATCAGTTCGATCCAGTCGATGCCCTTGGTGTCGGCGACGTCGAACGCGGCGGCGAGGACCGTGCCGAGAAGCGCGGCGACGATACCGACCGCGACCGTCCACAGGATGCCGATGCGCTGACGGCCGGGGAGGACCAGGCGCCCGAGGACGCCGATCACGATGCCGATCACGATCGCGGTGAAGATGCCCGAGATCTCCATGTCTGCATGCCTTTCGTTGGCGAAGCAACTCCGCTGCGGAGTCGGGGAGTTGACGAGTGCCCCGCCTCGGGGCCGCTACGCCGGGACTGTGCGCGGCGGCCTGGGGCGCGCCATGGGACGTCCGATCTGCGTCCGATCGAGTAGGGAGCCGCGCGCCTTTGCCGGTTTTTTTCTTTTTGGCGTACAACCATTCCGACCCGCCACACATTGACAATGTCGGGAGGAATTTCCTCGTAATTCCGGGAACTGACGGGGCGCGCCGGTCATCTTCCTCTGTGACCAAGGAGCCCGGTTCTTCTTCATCCCGGGCGACCACAGATGTTGTACGGGGAAGGCATTTCCGATGCGCAAAACCATTCGCACCCGTTTCCTCGCCGCCGGCGGAGTCGCCGCGGTCCTGACGCTGGCGGCCGTCACCCCGGCGCTGGCCGGACCGGCCGACACCGGAAAGCGCGGCGTCGCGGCGGCCCCCACGGCGCAGGGCGACCCGCGCAGCACCACCGACCGGGTGGCCCATTTCTACGGTGCCTACATCGACGCCGTGTGGGACAACGAGGACGCGGGATCCGCCGCCCAGACCAAGGCGCTGCGCGGTTTCTATCTGTCCGCCGCCGCACAGAAGAAGGTCGCGGCTTTCGAGGCCCGGGAACACGCGGACGGAATCCTCTTCGCGCAGAACGTACCGGTGAAATGGGCCGTCACCTACACGGGTTCGGGCGCCGGGCATTCCACGGCTCTGGTCACCCTCACATGGAACGACGGAAAGAACCCGGACACCACCAAGATCAAGGTGCAGTCCGATCTGACCACGCGGAAGATCACCGATCTGGCGCCGGTCGGCTGATCCGCGCCCCCTCCCCGGCCGCTGCCGGGGAGGGTCACTCCTCCGGCACGGTGAAGTCGCACCAGATGGCTTTGCCCTCGCCGCGCGGCTCCACGCCCCAGCCGGACGCGATCGCCTCCACCATGAGCAGGCCCCGGCCGGACGTGGCGGTCTCGCCGGGATCCTTTCTGCGCGGCCGGGTGCTGGAGCGGTCCTTCACCCACAGGCGGACCCGGCAGGGCGGCCCGGACAGCACCTCCAGGGTGAGGATCGCGCCGCCCTCCGTGTGGACCAGGGCGTTGACCAGGAGTTCGCCCGCCGCCACCTCGACGTCGTCGGCCACCGCGCCGAGCCCCCACGCCGCGAGGTGCTCCCGCAGCGCCGCGCGCGTGTCGGCGAGTCCTTCGGGGTCGGCCTGGTGGACGTACCGGTGGATGCGCGGCTCCTGCGGGGTGCCGGGGTCGGGCAGCCGGCGCAGCACAAGCAGCGCCACGTCGTCACCGCCGCCCCATCGCTCCCACAGCGCCTCGGAGAGATGATCGGCCAGCCCCTCGGCCGACTCGGGGCCCTCGCGCAGCACCTCGGCGAGGTTGTGGATGCCGGTGTCGAGATCGAGCCCGGCGTCCTCCACGAGGCCGTCCGTGCAGAGCACCAGCGTCTCGCCCGGTACGAGGTCGAGCCGCACCTCCGGGTAGTCCTCCATGCCGAACTCGGTGGCGAGGCCGAGGGGAAGCCCGCCGCGCACGCGGGGGATGCCGACCTGTCCGCCGACGTGCCGTACGAGGGGCGGCAGGTGCCCGGCCCGCACGGCGCGCACGATGCCGGTGGCGGGGTCGAACTGGGCGTAAGTGCAGGTGGCGAACCGCTCGGTGTCCAGCTCCGCGAGGAAGCGGGAGGCGCGGGAGAGCACCGTCGCGGGCGCGTGCCCCTCCCCGGCGAAGGCGCGCAGGGCGATGCGTAGTTGCCCCATGATGGCCGCGGCGTGGGTGTCGTGCCCCTGTACGTCGCCGACGACCACGCCGATGCGTCCGCGGGGCAGGGCGATGACGTCGTAGAAGTCGCCGCCGACGTCCCGTCCGCCCCAGGCCGCGTGGTAGCGCACGGCGATCTCGGCGTCCGCGACCTCGGGGAGGTCGCGCGGCAGCATCGTGGCCTGGAGGCTCTTGGCGAGGTCCCGTTCCTCGTCGAAGAGCATGGCGCGCTGCAACGACTGGGCGACGATGCCGGACAGGCCGATGCACAGGTTGCGGTCGGCGTCGGTGAACTCCTTGCGCCCGCGGTAGAAGAGCGCGAGTGCGCCGATGGCGCGGTCCTGCGCGACCAGGGGCAGGAACGCCGCCGAGTCCAGCTTCATCCGGTCGATGTAGGGCCCCAGGCGGCTGTAGTGGCGTGCCGAGGCGGTCAGCGAGCCCATGAAGCGGGGCTGCCGCGTCGTGACGGCCTGGGCGAGCGGGAGCGAGGCGTCGACGTTGTGCAGCTTCAGTTCGTCGAGGGCCTGCATCGTCTGGCCCACGAGAGCGATCAGCTTGAGGTGGTCCCCTTCGACGAGGCCGAGGACGAGGCCGTCGGCGGCGAACCGGTCGAGGCCGCTGGCCCCGGAGAGCACGGCCACCACGTCGTCGACGGTGACGGCCCGGGAGAGGGCGTCCGTAGTGCCCTGCACCATGAGGGCGATGCCCTGGCGGCGCTCCTCCACCGGGTCGACGGCCGCCAGTTGCTCGCCGTCGCCGGAAGCGGGCCTGATCACTCCCACGGCGCGTACGGGCCGCCCGTCCTCGTCGCGCAGGATACGGCCGCGGACATGGCCGAGGTGCACCCTGCCGTCGCGGTGACGGACGCGGAAGTAGACGCCGTAGCAGTCGGCGCCTGAGGTGATCGCCTCCGTGACCGCGAAGGTGAGGCGCACGATCTCCTCGGAGGAGATGCGCTGGAGCAGGGAGGAGATCGAACCGCCGAACTCGCCGGGGCGCAGGTCGAGCAGGTCGAGGGCGCTCGCGTCGAGGCTGACCTCGCCGCTGTCCAGATCCCAGTCGAAACTGCCCGTGCCGGTCAGGGACATGCGTTGTTCGAGACCGATGTGCGTCTTTCGAGACTTCCTTGCTGAGGTCATCGCTGTCTCCGGTCTGCCGCACGGCCACCATAAACGCCGGACGTGCGGCGCGCGCGGCCACGCCGCCGCGGCCCGGAGCCGCCGGCGCGACAAGTGGGAACCGTCCTTCCGGTGATGCGCAGGACACCTCGGGTAAGCGGGGCGTTCCGCGGCCCCGACGGCCGTGGCACGAGCGGAGGGCCATTCGTGTCCTCGGGAAGGAGCAGGTCGATGAGGGTCCGTGGAGCGATGACGGCCGCGGTGGCCGGTGCGGCTCTGATGATGGTGGCGGGATGCGGTGACAGTGACGCGGGCGACGAGAAGCCCTTCGCGGGCAAGAGCGCCGACGAGATCGCCGCCGACGCGGTGAAGGCCACCCAGGAGGCCGACTCGATGCACATGAAGGGGACCGTGCGGCAGTCCGGCTCCTCGGGGGCCGCGGTCACCGTCGACCTGTCGGTGGACCAGCGCAAGAACTGTGACGGCACCATCAGCAACGGGGGCGCGAGCGCGGACGTGCGGCACACGAACGCGACGCTGTACTTACGGGGTGACGAGAAGTACTGGCGCAATGCCCTGAAGGGGCAGCCCGGTGGCGGCAAGGTCGTGCCGAAGGTGGCCGACAAGTGGGTGAAGACGCCCGCGGACGACTCGATGACGCAGGGGCTGTGCGACAAGCAGGGGCTCGTCTCGTCCATGGACGAGAACAAGTCCGAACGCAAGGGGATGAAGAAGGGCGCGACCACCACCGTCAACGGCACGGAGGCGATCCGCCTGACGAAGAAGAAGGCGGGCGGCGAGACGCTCACCCTGTACGTGGCCACGGAGGGCAAGCCCTACATCCTGCGGACGACGTCGACGGGCGGCAAGGAGCCCAGCACCGCGACCTTCAGTGACTACGGGAAGCCGGTCCACCCGCAGGAGCCGGCCGCGGGCGAGACGGTGGACCTCAAGGAGCTGGCCGCGTCCGCGCAGAAGGCATGACGTCCGGGCAGCGGCCGTGGGCCTGAGAGCCTGAGTGCCTCTCTTCGAGCCGACAGCGCGGCGCCCGTCCCTGAGGGAGCGGGCGCCGGGCTGTGCGGTGGTACGTCGGGGGTGCGGCGTCAGGCGGGATTGTCGATACCGGTCACGGCCGGTGGACCGAGCGGGGCCTCGTCCGAGGAGAACCCCGCGGCGCGCAGCGCCTCCGCCGCCGTCCGCTCGGCCTTGAGCTGGGCTTCCTCACCGGCGCCCGCGGTCACCTCGAGGCGCATGCTGAAGGTGTTGTCGTCGTTGACGGTGAGCAGGTCGAGGTCCTCCTCGCGGCCCAGCTCCGTCTGGTTCGGGTCGGCCGGCCGCAGGCGGGCGGCGATGTCGGCCCGTGCCCGTTCGTCCGCGGCGCGCAGAAACGTCCCCGGGATGGTGATGACAAATGTGGTCACGGGAGGGTCCTTCCCTTGTCGGCGGCCCGCCTCAGAGGTGCTCGGAGACGGCCTTGCGTGCGCTCGACGGCAGCGTGCGAACGGTTCCGGACGCCCCTCGCAGGGTATGCGCGGCGTCCCGTCGCGCGCGTCGCGCGGTACTGCGTCCGCTCGCCGCGGCGCCCCGCGCCCGGTACGCCACCGATGGCTTGCCGTGCGTGTCGGCGGCGGCGATGAGCAGGCCGCCGATCAGCGAGAGGTTCTTCATGAACTGTGTCCGCTGTTGTGCGCGCCGCTCGGGGTCCTTCTCCTTCCACCAGGCGTGCCCCGCGATCGTCGTCGGCACGAGGGAGCCGGCGAGGGCGAGGGAGGCGACGCGGGGCAGCCTTCCGGTGGCCAGCATCAACCCCGCGCCGATCTGCACCGCCGCGTTGATCTTGACCAGTTGCTCCGGGTCCTCGGGCAGGCGCGGTACGCGCGTCGCCACGGGGACCGCCACGGGCTCGGCGGCGGGCGCGACGCGTGCCGGGTCGCGGAGCGTGGACAGCCCGCCGGTGACGAAGACCGAAGCGAGCATCGGACGTGCGGCTTTCCTCAGTACGGTCATGCCCGCACGTCTTCCCCCGGTTGCGGCGCTCAGTCCGCGCTCCGTCCGTGTTTCGCCCGTGTGGCTGGCGAGCGGCGGGCGCGGGGCGCCGTGCGGTCACAGTGCCAGTACGGCGGTGATGGTCTTCCCGCTCGTGTGCAGACGTATGTCGACGCTTTCGGCGAGCCGGCGTACCAGGGGCCAGCCGAAGCCTCCCGGGCAGGTCGGGTCCGGGTCCCCGGTCAGGGGGGTGGCGCGGCTGTGGTCACGCACCGACACCTCCACCGTCCCGGGGCCGCTCCGGAGCCGGAAACCCGCGAGGCCCCCGGCGTGCCGTACGGCGTTGGTGACGAGTTCGGAGACGACGAGCAGGACGTCCTGGCCCGCCGCGCGACCGTCCGGTACCGCTTCCCGCAGGAAACCGCGGGTCAGCTCCCTGGCCCGGGCCGCGGCCTCCGGGCCTTCGCCGCGCAGCGCCTCGCCGCTCGCCTCACATGTATGCACGATCAGGTGCCCCCATCGACGTTCCGGCCGCGGTCGCGTGGCCGTCCTGGTTCGCCTGCCCCTGTGTGAGGCGCGCACCGTCCCGATGATGTGAAGAAACCGCGACGCCTCCGCACCATTGCCCGCGTTTGCAATTAACCCGCGTGCGCAATTATTGTCGACGCCTATAAAGCCCTGGCGCACACCACCGCGCGGCACCCTCGCACGACAAGGACCACCCCATGCCCACCATCCCCACGGCCACCCTCAACAACGGCGTCACCATGCCGCGGCTCGGCTTCGGCGTCTTCCAGATCCCCGACGAGGAGACCACCGCCGCCGTGGCCACCGCCCTCGACGCGGGCTGTCGCAGCATCGACACCGCCGCGGTCTACGGCAACGAGCGCGGCGTGGGCCGAGCGCTCGCCGACTCCGGGATCGCCCGCGACGAGCTGTTCGTGACCACCAAGCTGTGGAACGCCGACCAGGGCCATGACGCCACGCTCGCCGCCTTCGACGCCTCCCTGGAGAAGCTCGGCCTCGACCACGTCGACCTCTACCTCATCCACTGGCCGACCCCGGCCCGCGACCTCTACCTCGACACCTGGCGGGCCCTGGAGAAGCTGCTCGCCGACGGGCGCACGCGCGCCATCGGCGTCTCCAACTTCCAGCCCTCCCACCTGGAGCGGCTGCTCGAGAACGCCTCGGTGGTCCCGGCCGTCAACCAGATCGAACTGCACCCGGCGCTCCAGCAGCGGGAGTTGCGCGCCTTCCACGCCCGCCACGGCATCGTCACCGAAGCCTGGAGCCCGCTCGCCCAGGGCGCCGTCCTCGGCGACGACGCCGTCACAGCGATCGCCGCGCGGCACGGCAGGAGCCCGGCCCAGGTGGTGCTGCGCTGGCACCTCCAGCTCGGCAATGTGGTGATCCCCAAGTCGGTCACCGAGGCCCGCATCCGGGAGAACCTCGACGTCCTCGACTTCGAGCTCGACGCACAGGAGATGGACGCCCTGACCGCGGCCGACCGCGGCCTGCGCACGGGCCCGGACCCCGACACCCTCGACTGAGCGGGGCGCCGCACGGCCCTAACCGAGCGTGTGACCGCCGTTGACCCGTATGCGCTCCCCCGTCACGAAGGCCGCCTGCGGGGAGACGAGGTAGGCCACGGCGGCGGCGACGTCGTCCGGGTCGCCCATCCGTCGCAGCGGGACCTCGGCGGCGTAGGCGACGCGGTCCTCGGCGGGGACGTCGACGTGCCGCTCGACCGGGATCCAGCCAGGGGCGACGGTATTGACCGTGATCCCGTCGGGCCCGAGGGCGCGGGCCCAGCACTCCGTCAGGCTGTGCTGGGCGGCCTTGGCGGCCGTGTACGCCGACATCTCGGGCAGGACGCGTTCGATCACGTCCGAGCCGATCTGGACGATGCGACCGCCGCCTCGCTCCCGCATCCCCGGCAGGACCGCCCGCATCAACAGGGTGGGGCTCTTGACGAAGAAGGTGAGCTGGTCGAGGTGGTCCTGCCAGGTCACTGCCGTCGGATCGAGCAGGGGCTGGGGGCCGGTGGCGTTGACCACGAGCGTGGTGACGGGGCCGAGACCGGCGGCGACGTCCGCGACGAGGTTCGCGACCGCGTCCTCGTCGGTCACGTCGGCGGCGAACGCCTCCGCGGTCCCGCCCGCCGCCCGGATGTCCGCGACGACCGCGCCGGCCGCCTCGGCGCCCGAGCGGTACGCGACGGCCACCGGGTGCCCCTCGGCCGCGAGACGACGGGCGATCACGGCTCCGAGCCCCCGCGAGGCGCCGGTGACCAGGGCTGTACCAGGGGTGGCGGTAGAAAGTGTCATGGCGACAACATATGCGGGCGGTGCCCCGCCGAGGGCAGGGTCTCAGCCCAGAACGAGCGGGATCTTCGCCGCGAGGTCACCCAGCGCGGCCCGCTGCCCGGCGGTCGGCGCCCGGCGTCCGGTGCCGATCAGCAGGGCCTCCGCGTCCGTGAACGACGACGGGAACACGGCTGCGGCGATCGTCTCCAGCGACGCGCGCGCCGTGGCCAGGGTCTCGGCGGGCGGCTGCGGGGCCCCGGAGAGGTGGGCGACGAGGTCGAGATGGTGCAGGGTCCACTCCAGGACGTACGCCGCCAGGTAGTCGCCAACGGTCAGCACCTTGCCCTGCGTGGCGACACGTGCCGCGGGGTCGGCGAGTTGCGCGGCGCGGCCCGCGGCGGACCCCACGTCGTCGAGGTGGAACGTGAGCCACCGCGGTTCGCCGTAGGCGGCGGCCAGCCGGGGGATCAGCGCGTCGAGCGGGTCGTCGCCCGAGGGAGGCGCGGCCAGGAGGTCCCAGTAGGTGGCCGCGTCCGCGGTCGGCTCGGTGTCGGCGGGGGTGACGAGGGTGATGAGGACGTCCTGCGCGTCGATGACCAGATGGCACACGAGGTCGCGGACGAGCCAGCCGGTACAGCCGGACGGCCGCGCGAAGTCCTCGTCGGACAGAGCGGCGACCGCCGTGCGCAAGGCCGACCAGGAGCGCGAGAAGGAGTCCATCGCGGCACCGTAGGCCGGTGGTGACGGCGGAGCAAGCACCACCGAAAGCATGCCTATGGCCGCCCATAACCGCGGCTTATGGGCTCATAGACCGGACCCGCCTGCCAACTAAGGCATGCCTTACTTTAAGATCGGGGGGAGTACCACGCTTTCCTTCGAAGGGAATCTGAACATGCCTCGCCCTCTGCGGGTCGCCATTGTCGGAGCGGGCCCCGCCGGCATCTACGCCGCCGACGCTCTGCTGAAGTCCGCAGTGGCCACCGAACCCGGCGTCTCCATCGACCTGTTCGAGCGCATGCCCGCCCCCTTCGGCCTGATCCGCTACGGCGTGGCGCCCGACCACCCGCGGATCAAGGGCATCGTCACCGCCCTGCACCAGGTCCTCGACAAGCCGCAGATCCGCCTCTTCGGCAACGTCGACTACCCGCGCGACATCGACCTGGACGACCTGCGGAGCTTCTACGACGCGGTCGTCTTCTCGACCGGCGCCACCGCCGACCGCCACCTCGACATCCCGGGCATCGAGCTCGACGGCTCCTACGGCGCCGCGGACTTCGTGTCCTGGTACGACGGCCACCCGGACGTCCCGCGCACCTGGCCGCTGGAGGCGGAGAAGGTCGCCGTCCTCGGCGTCGGCAACGTCGCCCTCGATGTCGCCCGCATCCTCGCCAAGACCGCCGAGGAGCTGCTGCCGACCGAGATCCCGCCGAACGTGCACGAGGGCCTGAAGGCCAACAAGGCGCGCGAGATACACGTGTTCGGCCGCCGGGGTCCCGCGCAGGCGAAGTTCAGCCCCATGGAGCTGCGGGAGCTCGACCACTCCCCCACCATCGAGGTCATCGTCAACCCCGAGGACATCGACTACGACGAGGGCTCGATCGCGACGCGCCGCGCCAACAAGCAGGCCGACATGGTCGCCAAGACCCTGGAGAACTGGGCGATCCGCGACATCGGCGAGCGCCCGCACAAGCTGTTCCTGCACTTCTTCGAGTCGCCCACCGAGATCATCGGCGAGGACGGCAAGGTCACCGGTCTGCGCACCGAGCGCACCGAGCTCGACGGCACCGGCAACGTCAAGGGGACCGGCGCCTTCACCGACTGGGACGTCACCGCCGTCTACCGCGCGGTGGGCTACCTCTCGGACGAGCTGCCCAAGCTGCCCTGGGACGTCGCCACCGGCACCGTGCCCGACGAGGGCGGCCGGGTGATCCAGGAGAACGGTGAGCACCTTCGGTCCACGTACGTCACGGGGTGGATCAGGCGCGGACCGATCGGACTGATCGGCCACACCAAGGGCGACGCCAACGAGACGGTTGCCAACCTGCTGGACGACTTCGGCAACGACCGCCTGCACACCCCGACCAGCCCTGCTCCCGAGGCCGTCGACGCCTTCCTGGGCGAGCGCGGTGTCCGCTACACCACGTGGGACGGCTGGTACCGGCTCGACGCGGCCGAGAAGGCCCTCGGTGAGCCGCAGGCGCGCGAGCGCGTAAAGATCGTCGAGCGCGAGGCGATGCTCGACGCGAGCGGCGCCTGACCGCACGGCGGATGTACGGAAGGGCTCCCGACGCGATAAGCGCCGGGGCCCTTCCGTCTCGGGTCACGCGCGCTCAGCCCGCTTCCTCGAAGGGGGTCACGCGGTGGTACGCCGCACGCGCGTGCAGCAGCCGGCCCGCGGCCGTGCCCACCACCGCGGCGGCCAGCAGGCACGCCATCCAGCCGGGGTCGCGGTGACCTGCCCAGGACAGTTCACCGATCGGCTCGGTGCCGACGATGTTCAGGCACGCCCAGCACAGGAGCGCGGTGCCCGGGGCCGCGGTGAGGCGGCCCCGGGTGCCGAGCAGCCCGGCCAGCAGCGAGAGCAGCAGCAGCGCGAGGCCCGTACGGTCGAGGAAGCCCAGTACGTGCAGGACGCCCACGAGGGCGAACGCGCCCAGGTAGGCGGCGGTCCAGATGAGCGGCGTCGCCCACGGCTCGGGGACCTGCCGGACGCCCCGGCCGATCCGTCTCCACACCACCATCGCTCGCTGTCCTCAGTCGGCGGTCGACTCCGCGCGCTTGGGCAGCTTCCAGTTCGGCCGGGGGAAGTGGCAGGTGTAGCCGTTCGGGTAGCGCTCCAGGTAGTCCTGGTGCTCCGGTTCGGCCTCCCAGAAGTCGCCCAGCGGCGCCACCTCGGTGACGACCTTGCCCGGCCACAGCCCGCTGGCCTCGACGTCCGCGATGGTGTCCGCGGCGACGGCGCGCTGCTGCTCGTCGGCGTAGAAGATGGCCGAGCGGTAGCTGCGGCCGATGTCGTTGCCCTGGCGGTCGCGGGTGGTCGGGTCGTGGATCTGGAAGAAGAACTCCAACTGCTCCCGGTAGCTGGTGACCGCCGGGTCGTAGATGATCTCGATCGCCTCGGCGTGGTCGCCGTGCTGCCGGTACGTGGCGTTCGGTGTGTCGCCGCCGGTGTACCCCACCCGGGTGGAGAGGACGCCCGGCTGCTTGCGGATCAAGTCCTCCATGCCCCAGAAGCAGCCCCCGGCCAGCACAGCCTTCTCGGTTCCCACGGTCATGCGAAACTCCCTGCCCACGTCGTTACGGACGGTCCGTTCTGCTCCCGGGCCGCCGGAGGCTGTAACGCGCGGCGACGTCGGCCGATTCCCGGGCCCGCGCGGCTCACCGGCGGCTGCGGATCAGCAGATACAGGAAGTACGGCGTCCCGATGACGGCCGTCATCACTCCGGCGCCGAGCTGCGCCGGGGCAATCACCGTCCGGCCGAGCAGATCGGAGGCGCCTACCAGGGCCGCCCCGAGCAGCATGGCGACGGGGACGACCCGTACGTGCCGGCGGCCCACCAGGGCGCGGGCCGCGTGCGGCGCGACGAGGCCGACGAAGCCGATCGTGCCGGCGGCGGCCACGGCCGTGGCGCTGAGCAGGACGCTCAGCGCGAGGAAGCCGAGCCGGCCGCGCGCGAGGTCGAGGCCGAGCAGGCGCGGGGTGTCCTCGTCGAGGGAGACCAGGTCGAGTTCCCTGCGCCGGGCGACCGCCACGGCCGTGCCGAGCACCAGCACGGCGGCCACCGGCAGGACGTCGGGGAAGGTGCGCCCGTACGTCGAACCGGACAGCCAGATCAGGGCCTTGGTGGCGCTGAACCGGTCGGTGAGCACGATCAGGAGGCTGATGAGCGCGGTGGCGCCGGTGGCGACGCCGATGCCGACGAGGACGAGCCTGCTCTGCTGGAAACCGCCCTTCGCCGCAAGGCCGAAGACGAGCGCGGAGCTGAGCGCGGCGCCCGCGAGCGCCGCCCCGGCGATGCTCCACGCCCCGGCGCCCGGCGCGGTGGTGACGAGCAGGACGGCGCCGAGCGCGGCGCCGCCCGAGACACCGAGGACGCCGGGTTCCGCGAGCGGGTTGCGGGTCACGGACTGCACGAGCGTGCCGGACAGGGCGAGCGCGGCGCCCGCGCACAGGGCGGCGAGGACGCGGGGCACCCGGGTGTCGAGGACGAAGCTGACGGCCTGTCCTGCCTGTCCGCTCGCCCAGTTGGCGACGTCGCCGAGGAGCAGGGTGCTGTCGCCGACGAGGACCGCCGCGACGCTCACGCCGATCAGGACGGCGCCGAGGACGAGGACGGTGACGGTGAACGCGGCCCGGCTCGGGATGCGCAGGCGCTCCGGGGCCGCGGCGGCGTCGCCGTCGCGCATCCGTACCGCCATGACGACGAGGAAGACGGCGCCGACGACGCTGGTGACGACGCCGGTGGGCACGGTCACCGCGGTCTCGGCGGAGGTGACGGCGCGCAGCAGGACATCGGCGCCGAGCACGAGCGCCGCGCCGACGAGCCCGGCGACGGGGACGCGCAGCCGGTGCCGTACGAGGGGGCGGACGCGGCGCGCGAGGGGGCGGACGAGGGCGGGCGCGCACAGCCCCACGAAGCCGATGGGGCCGGCGAGCGTGACCGAGGCCGCGGACAGCAGCGAGGCGAGGACAACCGCGGTGACCCGGGTGGAGCGGACGGACACGCCCAGGCCGCGCGCCGCTTCGTCGCCGAGGGCGAGGGCGTCGACGCGGCGGGCGAGCAGGACGAGGCCGGTGAGTGCGGCGAGGACGACCGGGCCCATGCGGACGACGCCGTCGAAACCGTTCTGGCTGATGCTGCCCTGGGCCCATTGGTAGAGCCCGTCGGTCTGTTCGGGGAACAGGAGCAGCAGCGCCTCGGTGACGGCGTTGAGTCCGAGGGTCAGGGCGCTGCCCGCGAGGACGAGGCGGACGGTCCCGGCGCCGCGCCCGGCGAGGGTGAGGACGACGGCCGCCGCCGCGAGGCCGCCGAGGAAGGCGACCGAGGAGGAGGCGAGCAGCGGGAGGCTGACGCCGGTGACGGTGAGGACGCCGAGCGCCAGGTACGAGCCGGCGTTGACGGCGAGGGTGTCGGGCGCCGCGAGCACGTTGCGGCTGACGGCCTGGAGGGCGGCGCCGGCCGCGCCGAGCGCGACGCCGACGAGGATCCCGGCGGCCATGCGGGGCAGCCGGGAGGCGACGACCACGGAGGCGTCACCCTCCTCGGCGTGGCCGGTGAGGGCCTTCCACACCTGGCTCGCGCCGACGGACGCGGTCCCCTGGGTGATGTCGACGACGGCGAGGACGGCGACCAGGAGCACGAGCGCGGCCGTCACCGCGAGCGCGCCCGATGAGGACGCGGCCGTGCGGGCGGGCGTGGCGGCGGGGGTTGCGGTGACGGCCATGGCGCTACTTCGTGAGGGCGGTGACGACCGCGTCGACGTACTGCTCCATCGACTTCGGTCCGCCGAACATCCAGATGCCGTCGTGGAGGCGGTGCACCTCGCCGGCCTTGACGAACGGCAGGGACTTCCAGACGGAGTTCCCGGCGAGGTCCTTGGTGAAGACGTCGGTCTCGGACTTGTTGCCGATGTAGGCGAACCGCACGTCCTTGCCGAGGCCGGTGAGGCCTTCCACGTCGGTGGTGGCGAGGCCGTAGTCCTTGTCGCCCTTGAGCTTCCAGGCGTTCTTCAGGCCGAGGGCCTCGTTGACGGCGCCGACCTGGGAACCGGCGGTGTAGGCGCGGACCGAGACCTGGTTGGAGGCGGAGTAGCCGTCGGCGAAGGCGATCTTCGAACCGCCGGCCCCGGCGTCCTTCAACGCCTTGCGGCCCGCCTCGATCTTGGTCTCGTACGACGTCTTGGCGGCCTCGGCCTCGTCCTGCGTACCGGTCGCCTCGGCGATGACGTCGAGGGTCTTGTTCATCTGTCCGAGCTGGTCGGCTCCGTCGGCGGACCTGACCTGGAGGACGGGCGCTATCTTCTTCATCTGCTTGACCGCGGACGCCGACAGGTCGGTCGTGGTGACGATGAGGTCGGGCGTGAGTCCGGCGATGGTGTCCATGCTGGGCTCGCCACGGGTGCCGATGTCCTTGGGCGCGTTCTTCAGCGGGGCGGCGGTGTCCCAGGCCGTGTAGCCCTTGACGTCGGCGACGCCCACGGGGTCGACGCCCAGGGTGACCAGGGACTCGACGACGTTCCACTCGGTGCCGACGACCTTGGTGGCAGGGCGGTCGAGACGCACCGTGCCGCCGCTCGCGTCGGTGAGGGTGATGCGCTCGGAGGCGCTGCCGGCCTTGGGGTCGGCGGGCTCGGAGGTGCCGCAGGCGGACAGGGCGAGGGCTGCCGCGGTGGAGGCGGCCGCGGTGAGGAGGAGGCGTCTCATGACGTGCTGTGGAGCCTTTCGCTTCTGCTGTGGTGACGGCCCGTCGCGCGTGTGCGCGGTCGGCCGGTGAGGGGGTCCGTGTCGACGTCGATGCGGATGCCGTACGTCGCGGAGAGGAGCTCCGGGCGCAGGACGTCCTCGGGCGGTCCGTCGGCGACGATGCGCCCCGCGCACAGCAGGGCGATGCGGTCGGCGACGGACGCGGCCTGGTCGAGGTCGTGCAGGACGACGCCGACGGCGATGCCGTCGTCCGCGAGATCGCGCATGAGGTCGAGGAGTTCGACCTGGTAGCGCAGGTCGAGGTAGGTCGTGGGTTCGTCCAGCAGCAGTACACCGGTCTGCTGGGCGAGGCAGCTCGCGAGCCACACCCGCTGCAACTGGCCGCCGGAGAGCTGGTCGACGCCGCGGTCGGCGAGTTCGGCGACGCCGGTCAGGCCGAGGACGCGGTCCACCACGGCGGCGCCGTCGGGGTCGGTGCGCCCCCAGCGCCCGCGGTAGGGGTAGCGGCCGAACTCCACCACGTCGCGCACGGTCAGTCCGCCCGGTGTCGGGCGCCCTTGGGTCAACAGGGCGACGTGGCGCGCGAACTGACGGGCACTCAGGTCGAAGCCGTCGGCGGCGTCGGTCGTTCCGGGATCGAGCGTCAGGGTGCCCGCGCGGGCGCCCTGGAGTCGGGCGATCGTGCGCAACAGGGTCGATTTGCCGCTGCCGTTGGGGCCGACGAGAGCGGTCACTTCGCCGGGCCGCAGGAGGAGGGCCGCGTCGTGCACGACGTCGACACCGTCGTACGACACGGTCATGTGCGCGGCGGACAGCTCGTGACCGCGCGGACGTGGGGCGCTGCCTGCGCGTTCACCAGATCTCACGAGACGAAGGTTAGCCTAACCTTACCTATCCGGGAACCCGGGCGCTCCCTACCGTGCCGTTCACGCCAATCGACCGCACTTTTCACGCTTCCTCGCAGAGGAAACACTGTGTTAACCCGACGATCACCTTTGCACAGCTAATCTGCTGCTTGACCTATGGTTGACCAATCGTTGGTTCTGCCTTGACGTTCGGATATCCGGGAGGGGGTCGCGTGTTCCGAGGTGGGACAGCCCGCAGGTGGGTGACGCTCGTCGTCGCCGCCGTACTGGCGCTGTCCCTGTTCACCTCCGTGCGCGCGTTCGCTCCCGCACATGAGTACGACCGGACGCCGGTCTCCGCGTCCGGCGAGCACGTCCCGACGGCCGCACCCGCCGGCCACCCGTACCCGCAGGACCCGGCCGAGGCGCTTCGTACCCGGGACCGGCACCGCGCGGGTGCGGGTGGTCTCCACCTCCCCACCCCCGCCCCGCCCACGCCGGCCCTGCGGCCCCCGGCCTTCCCGCCGCCCGCGGTGACCGCGGACGTGTGCGGACGCCCGGGCAGAGCCGTCCCGGACCGCACCGCGGCCACGCTCCAGGTCTTCCGCTGCTGACAGGGACCGACACGTCCCCCACCTGTCCTGTCAGCCCGACGCGCCCCCACGGCGCGCCAGGAGGAATCACCACGTCATGCAGCCCCTCATCGACAACGCCCGCACGTTCGGACAACGCCCTGAGGAGTTCGCCCGGCTCGCCGAGGGCCAGTCCCCCCAGGTTCTGTTCATCACGTGCTCCGACTCCCGGGTCGTGCCGGCCCTGATCACCGGCGCCCGCCCCGGAGAACTCTTCGAACTGCGCACCGCGGGCAACATCGTGCCCGCCCACCCGACCGGTCTGCCCAGCGGGGAGAGCGCCACGATCGAGTACGCCGTCGAGGTGCTCGGTGTCCAGGACATCGTCGTCTGCGGACACTCGCACTGCGGGGCGGTCGGCGCGCTGGTGCGCGGCGACGATCTCGAGGCAGTGCCCGCCGTGCGCGACTGGCTCGCGCACGCCACCGAGCACCCTCCCACCGGGGACCCGGCGGACCCCGCGGTCGCGGCGGCCGTCCAGCACCACGTCCTCGCCCAGTTGTTGCGGCTGCGCTCGTACCCGTGCGTGGAGCGCCGCCTCGCGGACGGCCGGGTGCGCCTGCACGGCTGGTACTACGAGGTCCACACCGGATGTGTCCGTGAACACCGCCCGGACACCGACACGTTCGAGGTCCTGTGAGCACCCTGATGACCAAATACCCGCACCTGAAGGCGGATTTCACCGCCTCTCTTGTCGTCTTCCTCGTCGCGCTCCCGCTCTGCGTGGGCGTGGCCGTGGCCTCCGGCGTCCCGGCCGAGCTGGGTCTCGTCACCGGCATCGTCGGAGGCATCGTCACCGGCCTGATGCGCGGCAGCAGCCTCCAGGTCTCGGGGCCCGCGGCCGGGTTGACCGTGCTCGTGTACGAGGCCGTGGACGAGTTCGGCCTGCCCGTTCTCGGCGTCATCGTCCTCGCGACGGGGCTGCTCCAGATAGGCATGGGCGCCCTGAAGGTGGGCCGTTACTTCCGGGCCATCTCGGTCTCGGTGGTCGAGGGCATGCTGGCCGGTATCGGACTCGTGCTCATCGCGGGCCAGTTGTACTCGGTCCTCGCCGCGAAGGCACCGGAGTCGGGGCTCGACAAGATCGCCGGGCTGCCCGAGGCCGTGGTCGACGCCCTGGACAGCACGACATCGCTCGCCTCGCTGGCGCTGGGCGCCGGCACCGTCGCCGTCCTGGTGCTGTGGAAGCGGCTGCCCGCGCGGGTGCGGGTGGTCCCCGGGCCGCTCGCCGCGATCGGGCTCGCGACGGCCGCCGCGGTCCTTCTCGACGCGCCCGTGGCGACCGTCGAGGTCAACGGTCTGCTCGGCTCGATCCAGCCGCCGTCGATGAGCGCCTTCGGTGAGCTGGCGAGCATCGGCCTGATCGGCACCGTCGTGGCGTTCACGCTCATCGCCTCGGCGGAGTCGCTGTTCAGCGCCGCCGCCGTGGACCGGATGCACGACGGGCCCCGGACCGCGTACGACAAGGAACTGCTGGCGCAGGGCGCGGGCAACGCGGTGTGCGGTGTGCTCGGCGCGCTGCCCATGACGGCGGTGATCGTACGCAGCGCTGCCAACGTGCAGGCGGGCGCCCGCACCAAGGCGTCCCGCGTGCTGCACGGCGTCTGGCTCCTGCTGTTCGCCGCGCTGCTGCCGGGCGTCCTCGCCTACTTCCCGATCCCGGCGCTCGCGGGTGTGCTGGTGCACGCCGGGGCCAAGCTCATCCCGGTCCGCTCACTGCTGAAGCTGTGGCGCGAACACCGCGGCGAGGCCCTGATCCTGGTCGTCACCGCGGTGTCGATCGTCGCGGTCAGCATGTTCGAGGGCGTGCTCGTCGGCGTCGCCCTGTCCGTCGTCAAGACGGCCTGGGACGCCTCGCACGTGAAGCTGGAGGTCATAGACAAGGGCGCGGGTCCGGTCCAGGCGTACCTGTCGGGCAACGCGACGTTCCTGCGGCTGCCGAAGATCCTCGACAGCCTGGAGGCCCTGCCGCAGGACAGGCCCGTCGAACTGCACCTGTCGGGCCTGCACCATCTCGACCACGCGTGCAGGACGGCGCTGGAGAGCTGGGCGGAGCGGCACAGCACCGCCGAGACGGAGCCGGTGAAGGTCACCGCGCTCTGACACCGCCGGCCGGGTCCGACCGCCCTTCCGTGCGGGGCGGTCGGACCTGCGGGCAAGGCAGACCTGTCAGTCGTCGAGCACGGCCGCGACGGCCTCGATCTCGACGAGCTGGTCGGCGTAGCCCAGCACCGTGACGCCCAGCAAGGTGCTCGGCACGTCGTGCTCGCCGAAGGCGTCCCTGACCACTTCCCAGGCCGCCACCAGATCCGGTTGCCGTGTCGACGCGACGAGCACCCGGGTGCTGATGACGTCCCGCAGCTCGGCGCCGGCCGCGTCGAGGGCGGTCCGCAGGTTCTCCACGCACTTGGCCGCCTGGCCCGCGTAGTCACCGACCGCCGCCGTCGAACCGTCCTTCTCCAACGGGCAGGCCCCGGCGAGGAACACGAGCCGGGCGTCGGCCGGCGCCGTGGCCGCGTACGCGTACTCCGCGACATCGGACAGGGCGTCGGAGCGGATGAGGGTGACGGCGCGGACCATGGGCCGGGGCATCCCTTCTGGCGGCGGGTACGGAGCGACGGGGCTGAGCCCGCTCATGCTGTCACATCAGGGCTGTGTGGGCAGGGCCGCGCAGGTGGAGGTGGCGGGCTCACCGGCGAGGCGGTCGGTGAGCCAGGTGACGGCGGTGCCCTGGTCGGTGAGGAGCGGGGCGAAGTGGTTCAGCAGGGCGCGCCCCACGTCGGGCAGGCGCACCGGCTTGTACGTGACCTGCGCGCCGCGCCCGCACCAGTCGACGGCCAACTGGCGCGCCTGGCCGTGCGGGACGAGGTTGTCGCTGACGCCGGTGGCGACCCGGACCGGGCTCGCCGGCTTCATCGTGCCGATGCGCTGGTCGGCGAGGAACGCCTGGAGGCGGGGTTCGGCCTGGATGATCTCGGCGAGGCTCTTGCCGTCGGTGGTCCAGGACGAGCTGCGCGCCGAGTTGTAGGCGAGGATGGTGTCGCCGACGCACATCGTCGAGAGGTCCTTCAGGGCGGCGCGGCCCTTGTCGCTGAGGTGGGCCTCGGCGATCGGCCGCAGCTCGGGGTCGGACTGGAGGAATCCGTTGAGGGACCAGCCGAGCGCGCCCGCGAGATCGGTGCCGTCGATGCCCTTCGTCGTCTCGGTCAGGTCGGCGGGCGGCGCCCCCGCGTACGTACCGGAGAGGGTGATGTCGGGCGCGTACTCCGGTTGGAGCTCGGCGGCGGCAGCGGTGGCGCCGCCGCCCTGGCTGTAGCCGAAGAGGCCGACGCGCGAGTCGGCGGTCACCGTCGCCCCGTCGAGCGCGCGGGCGGCGCGGACGGCGTCGAGCACGGCGTGCGCCTCGTCGAGCCGGTTGACGTAGGTGTGCAGGCGGTCGGTCGCGCCCAGGCCGATGTAGTCGGTGACGACGACCGCGACGCCCTTGGCGAGGAGCCGGTAGATGGCCAGATCCTCGTAACCGACCGACACCGTCTGCCCGTTGAGGCGCAGCGGGTGCTCCAGGCCGAGCGAGGCGGCGCACTGGTCGCCCTGGCCCATGGTGCCGGGGGCGAGCGCCACCAGCGGGCGGGGACCCTCGCCGCGCCACTTCGCCGCGGGCTCGATGTAGGCGCCGGTGACCGCGGCGGGGCCACCGGTCGAGTCGGTCGTCCGGTACATGATGCGGGTGGCGGTGCCGGGCAGCGGCCCGTGCAGCGTGGGCAGGCTCAGCGCCAGCGGCAGCGGTTCGCTGCGGATCAAGGCGCCGTTGGCGGCGGGCAGTTCGGCGGGCGGGTTGTAGAAGGCGGGGATCGTGACGCCGCGCGAGACCTCGTTCTGCGTGCCGGACTGTGCGGCGGCGGGTACGGCTTGCGCGCCCAGGCAGGCGGCGGTGACGACGGCCGCGGCCAGCAGGCGGGTGGATGCGGGCATGGCAAACCTCCTGAGTTCAGGCGGAGCGGGGCTCCGGACCTGACGGCGGACGGCCCGAGGCGAGCAGGCCGACGAGGCGTGCGGCCGGTCGTCCCCACCGGCCCCACGCGTCGCCGGGACGCTATCGAGCAACTCGTTACCGCGGGTAGCACCCAGGAGGTTACGGTTCAGTAACTTACGGTCGGGGCAGCCCTGTCCGGCCGCTCACGCGTTGACGTCGAACGGCACGCCGGACGGCAGCGCGGCGGCGAGATGACTGGCGAAGCTCGCGTCCTTCAGGCCGAAGTTGGCGCTGCCGAAGTCGTAGGCGCTCAACTTCTCGCGCAGACCGGCCGGATAGCCGTTCCAGCCGACCAGGGCCGGGAACTGCCAGGTCCCGCGGTGGTTCTCCGGCGGTTCGTCGCCCGAGGTCGCCGGCCGGAAGCAGTGGGTGCTGATGCCGTCCTTGTGATAGACGACCTTGGGGTGGGTGCCGTCCCAGCGGATCTGCTCGCGCGGGTAGATGTGGAAGCCGCCGTGGGCGGAGGTGGCGACGTAGGCGGCCTGGCCGTCGTGGATCCAGACGACGACGTGCTCCCAGTCGTGGCGGTGTCCGCCGAGTCCGCTGCCGGCCACCGCCTGGTCCTTCTCGAAGTAGAGGCCGTACAGCACGGCGCACCAGCCGTTGTTGCACTTGGAGCGCGCGTAGCCGTTGGTGTTGGCGAGGTCGGAGGCGTCACGGCACTGCCCGTTGAGCGCGCCGCTCGGCTGAAGGCCGCCGTTGACGGTTCCGTCGGGGCCGATGGCGGGCGTCGGGTAGCAGCCGTCGGTGTCGTAGTCGTACGCGGGCTGGTACGTCTGCTCGGTCGCGTCGGCGGCAGCAGGCAGGGCGCCGGGGGGCGCGGCGAGCGCGCTGCCCGCGAAGCCGATGACGAGGGCGAGGGCGCCGCCGGTGGCGAGGGCGGCTCTGCGGAGGGCTCTGCTGGGATTCACTGGGGTCTCCTGCGTCACTGTGGGGGCATGACAGTGATGTCATGCCCCCGACAGCACCGGGCGACGCGTTCCCTCAACTCACCTGAACGGGCGGTGAACTGACGGTGCGACGGGCCGCTCGCGCCCGGCTCTCACTTCAGGCCGTGTGCAGGGTCAGGCCGTAGCGGCCCAGGATCTCGTTGATGGGCTGGTACCAGGTCTCGCCGCCGCTGGAGCAGTTGCCCCAGCCGCCCGAGGTGACGCCCTGGGCCTGGTCGCCGCTGATGAACGAGCCGCCCGAGTCGCCGGGTTCGGCGCACACGCTCGTCTTGGTCATCTGGTGGACGGCGCCCTGGCTGTAGTTGACGGTCTCGTTCTTGGCGAGGACGGTGCCGCAGTGCCAGTGCGAGGTGGAGCCCGACCGGCAGATGGAGGCGCCGACCGGGGCCTCGGCCGAACCGCGTACGAGCTGGTCGGAGATGGTGCCCCAGCCGAGCACGACCGGGACCGTCCACCAGCCGCTGCCGACGTTGACCCACGCGTAGTCGTTGTCGGGGAACGAGGAGCCCTGGAAGTTGCCGATGTAGGAGCCGTCCCAGCCGCTGACCCCCTGCCCGGCGCCGCCGCAGTGCCCGGCCGTGACGAAGCCGCCGTGGACGGAGAAGCCTATGGAGCAGCGGACGTTGCCGGTGTAGTAGGGGTCCCCGCCGACCGTGCCCGCGGCGAGGGTGGTGGGGGCGTGCTGCGTGGTGCGCACCGTCAGCGGGGCCGCTGCGCGGGCGCGGGCGAGGAAGCCCTTGACATCGTTGTCGGACTGTCGGTCGGCGAGCACCTCGACGACCACCCGGTTGGACTTCCAGTCGACGCGCCAACTGCTCACGCCGGCCGGTGCGTGGAGTGCGTCGACCCGCTTCTTGGCCGCGTCGAGCTGGGCGGCGCTGCGATCGGCGAGGCGGACCTTCGCGCCGGTGGCCCGTACGTCCGCGGCCTTGTCGCGGTCGGTCACGGCGACGGTCAGCGTCCGGCTCCGCGGGCTGTACCAGGATCCGGCGTAGGCGGATCCGGCCGCTCGCCGGGCCTTCTTCTCGGTGGCGGTCGCCTGCTTCTCGGCGGCGATCCGGGCCTCGGCCTGCGCGGCGGTGAGGCCGAAGTCACGCTGCATCGCGCTGAGGAGTCCCTCGGAGGCGGCGGCGCGTTCGGTCCGCGGGGTGTCCGCGCCGGCCGCCTGGGCCGGGAGGAATCCGGCGGTGGCGCAGGCGCCGGTGACCAGCAGCGCGGTCAGGACGGCACGGACAGGTCTGGTACGTCGCATGGATCAGCCCTTCGTCGTTCCCGTGTGGGGGTGGAACAGGATGGGACAGGCATGGGACAGCGGTGGATCGGCACAGCTGGGAGCGCTCCCCCGAGGTGCCGTGGAGGAGCCTAGCGAGGGATCATGAACAGGTCCATGCCAATGGAGGGGTGCAATCCGGCTGCGTGGCGCGGACGTTGCTGTCGGCGGCCGTGCTCACAGCCTGGCGCGCAGCGCGCGGGCCAGGTCGTCGGCCTGGTCGGCGGTCACCTGGTCCGCCTCGGGGCGGCTCCGCAACGCGAAGACGCCGGGCCCGCGCCAGGGCGCGGGCAGGTCGTCGGCGCGCGGCACGCTGTGGAAGTGGACGTGCGCGGACCCCTCGGCCTCCGCGAACGGGACGACGTACGTCCTGGCGCATCCGGTCACCTCGCGCAGCGCCCGGGAGAGGCGGACCTGCCACTCCACAGCGTGGCGGCCTCCTCGCCGGTGAGGTCGTGCACGGCGGTGACATGGCGTCGCGGCACCAGCACCAACACCAGCACCAGCCGGCCGGGCAGTGCGGTGCCCAAGGCGTGGGTGGTGCGCCAGTGCGGGTCGGCGGCGATGCGCTCGCGCGGCGGCAGCGTGTCGAAGCGGGCTTCGGCGCGGCAGGCGTAGCAGGCGGCGCGGCCGGGGCCGGGTGCGTGGATGGCCTCTGGTGTCATGGGCCCACGCTCCGGCACGCGCCCCCTCCACGAAACGCCCGAGTCACTCGGCGGGCAGCTCCAGGACCTCCCGGACGGTGCGCACGACCCCGTTCTCGGTGTGCGGCGGGGCCAGGTGGCGGGCGCGGCGGCGCACGTCCGGGTGGGCGTTTGCCATGGCGTAGGACCAGTCGGCGGCGTCCAGCATCTCCAGGTCGTTGAGGTAGTCGCCGAACACCATGGTCTGGGCGGCGGTGATGCCGAGGGCGGCCTGGAGGCGGCGGACCGCCGCGCCCTTGTCGGCGGTGCGGTTCATGACGTCGACCCAGTGCGCGCTGGAGACGACGACCTGGTGGGAGTCGGTGAGGGGGCCGAGGGCGGGGGCCGTGGTCTCCTCGGCGCGGCCGAAGTCGAACAGGGCCACCTTGAGCACGTCGTCCTCGACGGCGGTGGCGTCCTCGACGATCTCGTGGCGGTGGTAGTACTTGCGCACCTCCGCCAGGAACGCCTCGTCGGAGCGCTCCACGTACGCGGACCGCTTGCCGCAGACGACGGCGCCCGCGTCCACGCCCTCCTCCGTGAGGCGGCGGACCTCCTTGACGATCCAGGGGGCGACGGCGGGGTCCATCGGGTCGGAGCTGATCTCGGCTCCGCCGCGGACGACGTAGGTGCCGTTCTCCGCGATGTACACCATGCCGCCGTCGTCCACGGCGGCGAACTGGTCGGCGAGCGTCGCGTACTGCCGGCCGCTGGCGGGGCAGAAGACGATGCCGCGCCGGTTCAGCTCGGCCAGCAGCGGCCACAGGGAGTCCGGGATGCGTCCGTCGGCGTCCAGGAGGGTGCCGTCCATGTCGGTGACGACGAGGCGGATGTCGGGGCGGTGGTGCGTGATCAAAGGCGTTCCTCAGTACGGGTGTCCTCCAGTTTAGTGAGCGCTCCGGGCCGGTGATCGTGTGAGCCCCTTGATCGAACGGGACGGCGCGGCCTACGGTGCCGCCACCGGATCAGCGGCGGACGACCAGGTCAGGAGTGCTCGGTGGATCGACTCACGGTGGACGGCGCCGTACTGCGCCACGACGACTTCGGCCCGCCGCACGGGGTCGTGGTCGTCCTGGTGCACGGGCATCCGTTCGACCGCACGCTGTGGCGCCCTCAGGCCGAGGCGCTGGCCGCGGCCGGGTACCGGGTGCTGACGCCCGATCTCCGGGGCTACGGGGCGAGCGACGTCACCCCGGGCAGCGTCCCGCTGTCCCGCTTCGCCGACGACGTCGCCGCCCTCCTCGATCACCTGGACATCGGGCGCGCGGTGATCGGCGGCGTGTCCATGGGCGGGCAGATCGCCATGGAGTTCCATCTGCGCCACCCGGGGCGCACCCGTGCCCTGGTCCTGTCGGACACCTCGGCGCCGGCCGAGACCGCCGAGGGCAGGGCGGCGCGCAACCGGATGGCCGACCGGCTGCTCGCCGAGGGCATGGACGGGTACGCCGACGAGGTCATCGACAAGATGCTGGCCGCCTACAACGTGGCGGCGCTGCCCGAGGTAGCCGAGCGCGTCCTCGCCATGATGCGGGCGACCGATCCGCGGGGTGCGGCGGCCGCGCTGCGCGGGCGGGCCGAGCGGCCCGACTACCGGGACAGCCTCGCCGCGGCCCGGGTGCCCGCGCTCGTCGTGGTCGGCGCCGACGACGTGTACACGCCGGTCGCCGAGGCGGAGGCGATCGCCGGGCTCGTCCCGGACGCGACCCTCGCCGTGATCGAGAAGGCCGGGCACCTGCCGGGCGCCGAGCGGCCCGAGCGCTTCAACGCCGTGCTGCTCGACTTCCTCCGCGCCCACTGCCCGACGCCGAGCCCGTAGGCACGGCCGGTGAACCGCTCCGCGGCCGACCGGCTGCTCGACGTGCTCGGCGCGTTCGACCAGCACCACCCGGCCCTGACCCTCACCGAGATCGCCCACCGGGCCGACCTGCCGCTGCCCACCGCGCACCGGCTCGTCGGCGTGCTGTCCCGGTGGGGCGCCCTCGAACGCGACGACACCGGCCGCTACCACGTGGGGCTGCGGCTCTGGGAGCTCGCCGCGCTCGCCCCGCGCGGGCTCGGGCTGCGCCAGGCCGCGCTGCCGTTCCTGGAGGACCTGTACGAGGCGACCCACGAGAACGTGCATCTCGCCGTCCGCGACGGCCTCGAGGTCGTCTACATAGAGCGTCTGTCGGGCCGGTCGGCGGTCGGTGTGCACTCGCGGGTCGGCGCGCGCTGGCCGCTGCACGCCACGGGGGTGGGCCTGGTGCTGCTCGCCCACGGGGGCCCGGAGCTCCAGGAGCGGTACCACGCCGGGGAGTTGGCCGCGTTCACCCCGTACACCGTCACCGATCCGGACCGGCTGCGGCGGGTCCTGGCCGACGTGCGGCGGGGCGGCGTCGCGGTGAGCGACCGGCAGATCACCGAGGACGCGCTGTCCGTGGCGGCGCCGGTGCGCGGGCCACGCGGCGACGTCGTCGCGGCGGTCTCCGTCGTCGTCCCGGTCACCGGTCCGCGGACGCCCGCCCTGATCCCGGCCGTCCAGGTGGCCGGACGCGGCATCTCCCGGGCGCTCGGCTGGCACCCCGCCCCACCCCCGGCTTCCGCCTGACGGAAGGGACGTTGTGGGCTGTGACGCCGGTCACCACTCTGGTGGGCGACGCGCGGCGACGGTGCCGCGCGCGATGACAGGAGGGACGCCTGCCATGACCGGACACCCGAACCACTCGGCCTTCGCCCGCGAGCAGTGGTACGTGGCCGCGTGGAGCGCGGAGGTCGGCCGCGAACTGCTCGGCCGCACCGTGCTCGGCGAGCCGATCGCCCTGTACCGCACCGAGGCGGGCGAGCCGGTCGCCCTCGCCGACCGGTGCGTGCACCGCCGGTTCCCGCTCTCCGCCGGTGGCCTCGACGGTGACCGGGTGGTGTGCGGCTATCACGGCTTCACCTACGACACGACCGGTACGTGCGTGTACGTGCCCGGGCAGAAGCGGATCCCCCGGACGGCGAGGGTGAGTTCGTACCCCGTCGCGGAGGTCGACGCGATGGTGTGGGTGTGGCTCGGCGACCCGGCGGCGGCCGACGCCACCACGATCCCGCGCGCCCCGCATCTCGCCGAGGACGGCTGGGTCACCGTGCGCGGCATGGAACCGATCGACGCCGACTACATGCTGCTCGTCGACAATCTGATGGACCTCTCGCACGAGACGTATCTGCACGGCGGCTACATCGGGACGCCGGAGGTCGCCGAGACCCCGATCACCACGGAGGTCGACGAGGACGCCGGGATCGTCCGGGTCTCGCGGCACATGCGGGACGCCGAATGCCCGCCGTTCTACGCCCGGTCCACCGGGATCGAGGGGCGGATCCAGCGCCTCCAGGACATCGAGTACCACGCCCCGTGCCTGTACCTGCTGCACAGCCGCATCAGCCCGGCAGGCGCCGACACCCCGCAGTTCCGTACGGAGATCACGTACGCCATCACACCGTCCGCCCCCGGCAAGGTCTACGACTTCTGGGCCGTCTCCCGGGACTTCGCGGTGGACGACGACGAGGTCACCACGTTCCTGCGGGACTTCAACCACAAGGTCGTCATGCAGGACGTGGACGCCCTCAATCTGCTGCAACGCACCCTGGACACCGAGCCCGCCGGTTACCAGGAGCTGAGCATCAACATCGACACCGGCGGCCTCGCCGCGCGCCGCATCCTCGGGAAGCTGGCCGCCGGATGAGCGGCCAGGTCTTCCGCGTCGAGTGGCTGCCCGGCACCGACCTGCTCAGCGGCCGGTGCCACTGCGGCGCGCTCCACACCTGCCAGGACCCGGTCGCGATGTGGGAATGGATGCTCGCCCACCCCGACCACCCCACCACGGAAGAGGACCGCGCCTCGTGACCGATCCGCTCGACCCGCTCACCCTCGTCGTCGCCGACCGCCGCGAGGAGGCCGCCGACGTCGTCTCCCTCGTCCTGCGCCACCCGGACGGCGCACCCCTGCCCGGGTGGGAGCCGGGCGCCCACGTCGACCTGCTCCTGGCCGACGGCCTCGAACGGCAGTACTCGCTGTGCGGCGGCGATGCCCACGCGTGGCGCATCGCCGTGCTGCGCGAGCCCGGCGGCCGGGGCGGCTCGGCCCACGTGCACGACGTGCTGCGGCCCGGCGCGCGGGTGTCGGTACGCGGCCCGCGCAACCACTTCCGGCTCGAACCCGCGCCCGCCTACCGGTTCGTGGCGGGCGGCATCGGCATCACCCCGATCCTGCCGATGCTGACCGTGGAGGCGCCGTGGTCCCTCTTCTACGGGGGACGGTCCCGGCGCTCGAAGGCGTTCGCCGGGGAGCTGGCGGCCCGGTACCCGGCCGAGCGGCTCCACCTGTGCGAGGGGCCGCTCGATCTGGTCTCCCACCTCGCCGGTCTGCGCCCCGGTGAACTCGTCTACGCCTGCGGGCCCGAGTCGCTGCTGTCGGCGGTCGAGGCGCTGGTGCCGGCCGAGGCGCTGCGCACCGAGCGGTTCACGCCGACGGTCGCGGAGACGGCCGGGGACCGGCCGTTCGAGGTCGAACTGGCCAGGTCGGGGCGGACGGTGACGGTACCGGCGGACCGGACGATCCTCGCCGCGTTGCGGGACGCGGGCATCGAGGTCCTGTACTCCTGCGCCGAGGGGACCTGCGGCACCTGCGAGACCGATGTGCTGGGAGGCGAGATCGACCACCGCGACAGCGTGCTGAGCCCGCAGGAGAAGGCCGCAGGCGAGACGCTGATGGTGTGCGTGTCCCGCGCGAAGGGACCGCGTCTCACGCTGGACCTGTGACGGCGACCGGCACCGGCGCCTTCGCCCGCTCGGCCCGGCGCAGCAGCGTCGCCGCGGTCAGCCCACCGGCCAGCACGGCCGCCGCGCCCACGAGTTGGCCGGTCTCCAGGGCGGAGCCGAACGCCCGCGTCACCGTGTGGCGTTCGGCGGCCGAGTCCGTGGCGGCGAGCGCCGCGGGGAGCGAGGCCGCGGTCACCGGGACCAGCGCGGAGAAGCGGGCGCTGAGCACGGCGCCGAGCACGGCGACGCCCAGGCCGCTGCCGAACTCGGTGACGGTGCCCTCGATGCCCGCTCCCGCGCCCGCCTTCTCGCGGGGGATGGCGCCGAGGACGGCTACGGCCATCGCCGGGTTAGCGAACGCGCAGCCCACGCCCATCAGGACGAGGCCGACGAGCAGTCCCCCGTACCCGTCCACGACGCGTCCGGCGAGGGCGACCGCGGCCAGTCCGCAGGCCAGCAGCGTCATGCCGAGGGCGACGCTCCCCGGGATGCCGAGCCGGGCGCCGTACCGGGTGGAGACGCCGGTGAAGTTGAGCAGGACGACGGTCAGGGCGAACGGGGCGGTGCGCAGGCCCGCCTCCAACGGGCCGTAGCCGAGCACGAACTGGAGCTGCTGCGTCAGCAGGAACAGGGCGCCTCCGCTGCCGAACGTGATGAGCAGGGCCCCGAACACGGCGCCCGTGAAGGTGCGGTCGCGGAAGAAGCTCATGTCCAGCATGGGGTGCGGGAAGCGGCGCTCCCAGAGGACGAAGGCGGCCAGCGCGCAGGCTCCGAGGGCGGCGCCCAGCAGGACGTGGGAGGAGGTCCAGCCGTGGTCGGGGCCGGAGACGACGGCGTAGACGAGCGCGGTCATGGCGACCGTCGAGAGCAGGGAGCCGGGCAGGTCCGGCCGGTGCCCGTGTTCGGCCCGGCTCTCCGGCACGAGCCGGGCGACGGCGCACAGGCCGATGACGACCACGGGCAGGTTGACCAGGAAGAGGGCGCCCCACCAGAAGTGGTCGAGGAGGACGCCGCCGACGAGGGGGCCCGCGGCGAAGCCGAGGGCGTTGACCGCGGCCCAGATGCCGATGGCGCGGACGCGTTCGTCGTCGTCGAAGGTCTGGACGGCGACGGCGAGCGTGGTGGTCAGGAGCAGGGCGCCGCCGACGCCCATGCCGGCGCGAGCGGCGGTCAACTGGGCCGCGCTCTGGGCGAGTCCGGCCGCCAGTGATCCCGCGCCGAAGACGGCGAGGCCCGCCAGCAGCAGCCGCTTGCGGCCGTAGCGGTCGGCGGCGGCGCCCGCGGTGAGCAGGAGCCCGGCCTGTACGAGGACGTAGGCGTTGATGATCCACTGGATGTCGGCCGTGGTCGCGCCGAGGTCGTCGGTGAGGGTGGGGACGGCGACGTTCAGGATCGTGTTGTCGAGGATGACGACGAGTTGCGCGAGGCAGATCACGCCGAGGACGAGCCAGCGGCGCGGGTCCCGGGGCGCGGCGGACGCGAGGGCGGTCGGCGGCTCGGCGGCGGGCGTCGCCGTCATGCGGGCTCCTTCGGGGCAGGCGCGGACCACAACGGGGACACCCCGCCGGTTAGTTAGGTAAGCCTAACCCGATGGGGTGCCCCCGGCGCCACCGCCCTTCTACAGCGCGCGGTGCATGATGTGCAGTCCGACCCGGCCGTGGCGCGGGTGGTCGTAGGCGTCCGGCACGGTGCCGAGGATCGTGAAGCCCAGCGATCTCCACAGCCCGACCGCCGGGTTGGTCTCCACCACGGCGTTGAAGACCATCGCGCGGTAGCCGTCCGCCTTGGCCTCGGCCAGGACGTGTGCGGCCAGGGCGCGGCCGTGGCCGCGCCCGCCGTGGGCCGGGTCCACCATGAACCCGGCGTTGGCGACGGCCGCCGCCGGGCCGCCGTAGTTGGCCTTGACGTACGCGGTGGCGACGATCTCCCCCGCGTCGTCCTCGACGACGAACACCCGCTTCCCGGGGCCGGTCCACAGCGCGCGGGCGTCGGGTTCGCTGGTCTCCGGGTCCCAGGTGTACGTCTCGCCGGCGCGGACGATCCGCTGCCAGAACGGCCAGATCCGGGACCAGTCCTCGTCCCGGGCGTCTCTGATCCTCATGGGTCCGAGTCTGGCACGGGGGTGCGTCGGCATCGCCGGTGACCATGGCGGGGCCCCGGCTGATCGCGGCGGACCGGGGCCGCGTAGGGTCCCCCTTTGTCCCGAACCACCAGGTGGCACGAGGTCGCGCGGAGCGCGCGGGCCCCGGCGCCGCCGAAGAGCAGGAGCCTCGCACCGTGCCCGCACCGTCCACCGCCCCGGCGCCCATCTACGACCGTCTCGTCGACGAGCAGGGCGATGTCCTCGCCGACGTACGCGAAGCGGCGCAGCTCACCGAGCGCACCGCGGAGGACGTCCTCGACTTCGCCCTCCCGCAAGGCGCGCCGCCGGCCGGCTGAGCGCCGCGCGGCCCCGTGCCGCTCCGTGGTCCCGTCTTTCCCGGGTCATGACGTGCGTGCACGCCTATTGACGCAAATTCGAACTCGTCGGTAGCTTCAACTGTCAGCGCTGAAGTCCCCTGTCTCATACGGAACTTGGCCTTGCGCCGAGCGGGTTTCGAAGGAGCAACAGATGGAGTTCCGCGCGTTCAGGAAGCACCTCGCGGCCGTGGCCGTGACAGCCGCGGTGGCCGGTATCGGCCTCACCGCCCCGGCCCAGGCCGCACCGCAGCCCCTCCCCTACGTCGCCCTCGGCGACAGCTACAGCGCCGCGTCGGGTGTCCTCCCCCTGGACCCGTCCGCGAACCTGCTGTGCGCCCGCTCCACGGCGAACTACCCGCACGTCCTCGCGGCCCGCACCGGCGCGACCCTGAAGGACGTGACCTGCGGCGGAGCCCAGACGAAGGACTTCGCCTCGGCGCAGTACCCCGGCGTCCCGCCCCAGTTGGACGCGCTCGGCGCGGACACCCGCCTCGTGACCATGACGATCGGCGGCAACGACAACAACACGTTCATCAACACGGTCCTGGCCTGCGCGACGGCCGGGATCGCCACCGCGGGGCAGGGGCATCCGTGTTCGTCCCTGTACGGGTCCAAGTTCACCGACGAGATCGACGGCAAGACCTACCCGGCGGTGAAGGCCGCGCTCCAGGCTGCCAGGAACAAGGCGCCGCAGGCCCGCGTCGCGATCCTCGGCTACCCCTGGATCATGCCGGCCAAGGCGCAGGCCGGCTGCTTCGCGAAGATGCCGATCGCGTCCGGCGACGTACCGTACGTGCGCGACATCCAGACCCACCTCAACAGCGCGGTGCGGCGGGCCGCGGAGGAGACCGGGGCGACGTACGTCGATCTGTCCGCGGCGTCCGAGGGGCACGACGCGTGTCAGGCGAGCGGCGCGCGCTGGGTGGAGCCCGCGCTGTTCGGCACGAACTTCGTGCCGGTGCACCCGAACGCGCGCGGCGAGGCGGCGATGGCCGACCTCACGATCGGCGCGCTCGGCCTCGGCTGACCGCACCGCCAAACGGTCCGGGCACGACATCGGCCTCGGGGAAGCGCGCCGACGGCTCGTGGAGGAGACCGCTGTCCCTGCCGCGTAGATGACGGTCGAAGAAGGCGGTCGTGTACGCCCGCTGGGCCGCGACCGCCCGGGCCGTCGGCACGGTGCCGACCCAGCCGGTCAGCGTCTTCCGGTCCAGGCCGACGTGGCGGGCGATCTGCGGGAGCAGGCTCGCCGCGTCGGTGAACGTCGCGTGCCGGGAGCCGGTGAGGGTCACGTCGAGGCGGGGGCCTGTGCTGTGCCGCCACAGTTCCCGCCAGGAGGGCACGGTGGTGCGGTCGTTCCCGTCGCCGCCCATGAGGAGGACCGGGCGGTCCGTGCCCTCGGCGGCCACGGTGGAGAGGTTCCCCTCGTCGTGATCGTCCTGCACGTACGCGAGGACGCCGTCGAGGTCGGCGGCGGCGGCGAGGCGGCGGTCGTCGTGCAGCGCCTGGAGGGCGCCGAAGCCGCCGGCGGACTGGCCGAACGCGGCGATCGGCGCCGGGTCGAGACGGCCCTCGTCGAAGGCGCGCGTCACGGTGTCGACGACGAAGCGGAGGTCGGCGACCCGGACCGCCGCGGTCTTCTCCAGGAGCGCCGTCACCGCGGCGGGCCCGCCCTCCTGGGCCGCGGCGAACTCCTGCGGCAGCCGGCTCGTGACGACGCGGCCGTCGGGGAACTCGACGGCCGACACGTCGTAGGGATGGTCGACCGCGATCACCACGTAGCCCCGGGAGGCGAGTTCGTCGGTGAGGGTGGTGCCCAGGGTGCGCGGGTCCAGGACGCCCGGCGAGTACAGCACCACCGGGCGCGGCGCCCGGCGGTCCAGGGGCGCGCCGATGTGGGCGAAGGTGCGGGTGGCGGCCCAGTCGACGCGGCCCGCGGGCAGCCCCGCGAAGTTGTTGAGCCCGTCGAAAACCGCCGCCTCCCCCGCCGTCATCTGCGCGGCGCGGCGGTACCCGGCCACGGAACGCGCCGGATAGCGCACGTCCACCAGCAACTCCCGTACGGGGGCCGCCGTCCAGGGGTCGCGCCGGTCGTGGTCCACCAGGCGCAGCTTGGTGGTTCCGACGGGGTACGGGCCCGTCGGCGCGGGCAGCCGCAGCCGTGCGCGGCCGGCCGAGGGGGCCGTCCGCGTGGCGGCCGACGCGGAGGTCGCGCCGAGCGCCGACAGGGCGACGGCGACCGCGCCCATGGTGAGTACGGAGCGGCGGGCCGGGCCGGTGGTCGCGGTGAACTCGTGATCGTCCATGGCCCAAGGCTTGCCGGTGCCGGGTACGCGGCACCATACGGCAGACCCACCGGGCGGCCGGGGGGTGTCCCCAGTGACTTTCGGGGGTCCGGAGATATGGGCGCCGAACCGGCGCGCCCCTGAACGGCGCATTCCGACAGGGGGCGGGGCCGTCGCCCGCCCTACCGTGAGGCGTCGGGACAGGATCGATCAGCGGCAGGGTGGAGGCCTCGTGGGCGGCGAGCGCGGGAGACGGCACCGCTGGGTCGCGGGCGCGGTCGCGGTCGGCCTCCTCGGAGCGGGGGCGGGCGCCTGCGCCGTGTCCGACGGCGGCGGAGCCCCGCGGACCGGGCCCCTGTCGGCGTCGGAGGTTCGCTCGGCGGCGGACGGTTTCCTCGGCGCCTGGGCCGAGGGCGACAGCGGCGCGGCGGCGAGCCGCACGGACGACCCTCGGGCGGCAGGCGCCGCCCTGCGTGCGTACAAGGCACGCGCCCGGCTCACGGCGCGGCAGGTACGGCCCGGGGCACCGCACGGCGCGCGGGTGCCGTTCTCGGTGCGGGCCGAGTTCGCGTACGAGGGTGCCCGCGCGCCGCTGTCCTACCGGGGTGCGCTCACCGTGGTGCGCCGGGACGGGGACGGGAAGGCCGTCGTGCGCTGGGAGCCCCAGGTGCTGCACCCGGCGCTCGGGCAGGGGAAGCGGTTCGTGGTGCGGCGGGCGGGGGCCGCGCCGGTCCGCGCGGTCGACCGGCGGGGCCGGGCGCTGGACACGCGGGCGCTGCCCTCGCTCGGCCCGGTCGTGGACGGTCTGCGGCGGGCGTACGGGACGGCGGCGGGCGGCAGGCCGGGCGTCGAACTGCGCCTCGTGCCGCGCGCGGGGGCCGGGTCGCAGGCGGCGCCGCCGAGCGGCACAGCGGTGCTCTCCGTCCCCGAGGGCGCGCCCGGGCGGCTGCGGACCACGCTCGACGCACGCGTGCAGGAAGTGGCCGAGCGGGAGGCAGCGCGGCGCACGGACGCCTCGATCGTGGTGCTCAGGCCGTCGACCGGGGAGATCCTTGCGGTCGCCAACTCCCGCGGCGACGGCCCGGACACGGCGCTGGAGGGGCGGCTCGCGCCCGGTTCGACCATGAAGATGATCACGGCGTCGCTGCTCCTGGAGAAGAAGCTGGCCGACCCGGACAAGCCCCATCCGTGTCCGAGGACGGCCTCGTACGGCGGCTGGCGGTTCCACAACGTCGATGACTTCGCCATCGACGGCGGCACGTTCCGGGCGAGTTTCGCGGCGTCCTGCAACACCGCTTTCATCACGCAGGCGGGCAAGCTCGCCGACGACGACCTGTCCCGGCAGGCGCGGGACGTCTTCGGGATCGGCGCGGGCTGGTCGGTCGGTGTCGCGGCGTTCGACGGGGCGGTGCCGGTCGAGCACGCCGCGTCCAAAGCGGCGTCGCTGATCGGCCAGGGGGCGGTGCGGATGAACCCCCTGACCATGGCGTCGGTCGTCTCGACGGCCCGGACGGGGCGGTTCAGGCAGCCGTATCTCGTCGCGCCGTCCGTCGATCACCGCAGGCTCGCCACGGCGCGGCGGCCCCTGGACCCCGACGCGCACGAGAAGTTGCGGGATCTGCTGCGCACGACGGCGACGTCCGGTTCGGCGGCCGGTGCCATGGCGGGGCTGTCCGGGGACATCGGGGCGAAGACCGGTTCCGCCGAGGTCGCCGGGCAGGAGCGGAGCAACGGCTGGTTCGCGGCCTGGCACGGCGACCTCGCCGCGGCCGCCGTGATGCGGCGGGGCGGCCGGGGCGGGGAGTCGTCGGGCCCGCTGGTGGCGGCGGTGCTCGAAGCGGTCGGGGAGCGGTAGGGGCTTCAGGCCAGGGCGGCGAGTTCCGTTCCGGCGAGGAGAAAGCCGCCCACGCCGAAGTCGGCGGTGCTGTCGTAGGTGATGGGCTGGCTCGACTCGGGGCGGTCCCCGACCTTCTGCACATAGCCGAGGAAGCCGTCGGGGTGCACGGCCGTGGTGACGAGCCCGTTCCAGGCGCGGGCCGCGACGGGGAGCAGCGCGGCCCGGTCGACGAGTCCGGCGCGGATCGCGTACGCGGTGCCGTACAGGAAGAAGCTGGTGCCGCTCGTCTCGGGGCCCGGCAGATGGGCGGGGTCGGCGAGGTTCACGTTCCAGAACCCGTCGGGGCGCTGGACGGCGGCGACCGCCTTGACCAGGCGGGTCAGCGTGGCCCGGTACTCGGCGGTGTCGGGGTGCGTGGCCGGCAGCGCCTTCAGGGTCTTGACGTGGCCCCCCGCGACCCAGCCGTTGCCGCGCGACCACAGGACCGGCTTCCCGGAGGGCGCGACGATCCCGCCGGGCAGGAAGCGTTTGTCGCGGTACCACAGGCCGGTGGAGTCGTCGAGGAGCCCGGGCCCGCCCTCCGTGTGCTTGGTGTGGGTGTACAGGCGGTGCAGCTTGCGCGCGTACGCGGGATCGGCGCGCAGGACGCCGAGGCGGGCGAAGGGCGGCATGGCCATGTGCAGGGCGTCGTCCCACCACCAGTCGTCGTTCTTGTCGGGCTGGTCGGTGTAGGTCATGCGGCGCAGGTTCGCTTCGAGTGCGGTGAGCTTGGCCTCCTCGGGCTCGGCCGCGTACAGGTCGAGGTAGGCCTGGGCGGCGCACTGGTTGTCGGCGTGGCGGGTGGTGACGCCGCCGTTGAGCGCGTAGGCGTGGGCCTCGGCCCAGTTGCGCGCATAGGTGAGGTAGCGGGTGTCGCCGGTCAGGCGGCGCAGGGCGAGCAGGCCGCTGAAGAAGGTGGCGCGGGCCCAGAGGTTGTCGCCGGGGTCGGTGTGGGCGCCGATCCAGTGGTCGGCGACGCGGCGCAGCACCGCGATGATCTCGGCGCGGGGCGGCAGCGCGGTCGCGGGGCGGGGGGCGGCGTGGGCGAGGGGGGTGAGCGCGGTCGTCGCCGTGAGGGCGGCGCCGCAGGCGAGGAAGTGGCGTCTGCGCATGGGGGCCTTCTCTCGGGAGGCAGCGGGGAGATTCACGTCCATGAACGCTGCGTATCGATATGAACCACCGCAGGAGCAGTAAAGGACTAGGCCATGCTCACGTCAAGGGCCGCGTTCGCATCCTCGTATGCTCGGGGGCACGAACGACGGATCGATCTTGGAGCGACTCAGGTGACCCAGGTGGCACGACGGCCGGGCCCGACCCGGGCGTGGGACCGTTTCGTGGCGTCCGACCCGGGGCTGCTGCGGCTGATGGCCGGGCTGCGGACGGTCACCGCGATCGGCCTGGCGCTCGCCGTGCTCGGCCTCGCCGGAACCGACGTCACGCACATGGTCGCGGGCGCGATGGCGGCGATGGTCGCCACGTTCGCGATCCGCGAGAAGACGGTGCGCGGACAGGCGGTCACCCTCGCGCTCGGTCTCCCGGTGGCGCTCACCGCGATGGCGCTCGGCGCCCTGCTGCACAGCCGGGTCGTCGCCGGTGACCTGTTCTTCATCGCGCTGATCTTCGGCGCGGTTTACAGTCGCAGATTCGGCGACCGGGGCACCGCTCTCGGACTCATCGGGTTCCAGGTCTACTTCGTGTCCCTGTTCGTGAACGCGACGGTGGAGCAACTGCCGCGCCTCTTCGCCACGTTGGCGGTCGCCTTCGCGTGCAGCGCGGTGGCCCGCTTCCTGCTCGTGCCGGAGACACCGCAGCGGGTCCTCGGGCGGCTGCGCGAGGCGTTCCGGGCGCGGCTCGCCCAACTGGTCACCGCGCAGACCCGGCTCCTCGACGCCCCTCCCGAAGAACTCGACGACGTCCTGGACGACCTGCGCCGGCACACGGCGCGGCTGCACGAGTCGGCGCTGATGATCCAGGCCCGCCTGGAGGACGGCACCCGGGACGAGGCCACGGCCGCGCTGATCCAGCGCCGCGTCGCGGATGCCGAGGTCTCCGCCGAGCGCCTCGGCATGCTGCTCCTGAACGCCCGCAGCGCGGAGCGCGCCGACACGCTGACGCTGCATCTGCCGGGTGCGCCGGTACCGGCCGCGGGCGCGCTGCTGCCCCGCGAGGACGAGGCGACCGCCACGCTCCGCCGCGACCTGGGCGCCCTGCACCTGATGGTGGCGCGCCCCGCCGACGCCAACCGGGGCACCGCCGTCGCCCACGTCCGCAACCGGCTGCTCGGCTACCGCGACGAGGAGCGCATGCCGCCCGGCGCCACGCTCGCCGCGCAGGACGTGTTCCGCGGCATCGGTGAGGCGGCCCGCGCCGTGATGGGCCTGCGGCTCGCGCTCGACGGGCCGCAGGACGAGTCCGACGACTCCCCCGCCACGACCCGCTCGCGTGAGGAGTTCGACGCGGAGGACGTGTCGATAACGGCGGAGAAGGAGGCGCCCGCCGAGGAGGAGAGCGACGAGCCGCGCGGACTGCGGCGGCCCACCACCCGCGCCGCGTTCCAGGTCGCCGTCGGCTCGGCGCTCGCCATCGTCGGCGGCGAGTTCCTGTCCACCCAGCGCTGGTACTGGGCGGTGCTGACCTGCTGGGTCGTCTTCCTCAACACGGCGTCCACCGGCGAGATCGTCGTCAAGGGCTACCGCCGGCTCCTCGGGACGGTGCTCGGCGTCGTCGCGGGTGTGGTGCTGGCCGGGGCGGTGGGCCACCACACCTGGCTCGCGTTCGCCCTCGTCCTGCTCTGCGTCTTCGCGATGTTCTTCACCGCCCCGCTGTCGTACGCGCTCATGTCGTTCTTCGTGACGGCGATGCTGGGCCTGCTGTACACACTCCTGAACACCTACAGCCTCGACGTGCTCGTCCTGCGCATCGAGGAGACGGCCCTCGGCGCGGCATGCGGCATCATCGCGGCGATCCTGGTGCTGCCCGTGCGGACCGACAGCCGCACCGACGAACTGCTCGCCACCGTCCTGGAGCGGCTCGGCGAGGTCGTGGCGGACGCGGTGGCGCAGCTCAGCGGCGGCCCCGCGGCCGACCTCCTGGACAAGGCCAGGGACCTGGACACCGCCCTCGACGATCTGCGGGCCTCCACCCGGCCGCTGACGCATCCGATCACGCCGCTGCGCGAGCGGCGCCAGACCGTCCGCTACCTCGTGGCGCTCCTGGAGACGTCGGCCTACCACGCCCGCTCCCTGGCGGCGACGGCCGAACTGGTGCCGTACAGCAAGCGGGTGGGCGCCGACCCGCGCCTGGGGCGGGCGGCCCGGCGCATCGCCCACAACATCGACGTGCTCGTCGCGCACGTGACCGAGACGGACACGACGGGCAGCGTCGAGTCGGGGGCGAGCATCGCCGCGATGCTGGAGACGGACGGCCTCGGCGTCCCGGCCGCGCACACCGTCACGTTCCGCGTCCTGCGCCATCTGCAACGCCTCGACGAAGGCATCGCGGGTCTGGCCAGGCCGCTGGACGTGCCGGTGGGCCCGCGCACGTAGGAGCGGTTACTGCCCGGCCCACCGCTCGATGGTCGCGGTGGCCGCGGCCCGCTCGTCGGCGGGGAGCGCGGAGATACGGGCGCCGTGGTTGGAGTTCGGCACGACGTACTTGTAGGAGTCGCGCTTGCCGGGCGTGAACTGCTCGGCGCTCCACGGATCGTTCTGCCCGTACACGAACAGCATCCGTCGCGACTCGGTACGCACCCACTTGTCGACGCCCTTGACGACGGCACCGTCGTAGCCCGTGCGCATCTCGGCGGGCAGCACCGAGTTCGGCTGGTAGATGTCCGGGTAGTGCCGTACGCCCTTGAGATTCTTGAACGCGAGGTCGGCCCAGCCGAGCTGGGCGGCGGCCTGGCGATAGTAGGGGCCCGACCCGTTGGCGCCGAGCGTGGAGTCCTCGTAGACGGACAGGCCGTGGTCGAGCGACCACTGGTACAGGGCGTCGTCGGAGACGGTGCGGGCGTCGGGCACGGTGGGGCAGTCGGCGATCGTGCCGGACTGCCAGAAGTTCCAGACCTGGTCGAGGACGGCGAACTCGTACGCGCGGTCGGTGGTGCCGAGCGTATTGGTGAAGGTGTAGCCGGCGTCCTTCGCCGTCTTCTCGAACTTCGGCAGGAGCGTGTCGCGCCGTACGAGCATCTCGCGCTGGACGGCGGCGAGCGCGTCGCGGCACTCCTTCGTACCGACCGTCCGGAAGAAGCGGTCGTACGTGCTGTCGTCGTTGTTGTTCGCGTCGTTCGGGGCGACGTAGGCGACGACGCCGTCGTAGTCCCGCGGGTAGAAGCGGTAGTGGTACGTGGCGGTCATGCCGCCCTTGCTGCCGCCGGTGGCGAGCCACTTCGAGGTCTTCTCGTACAGCGGTCGCACGGCCCGGACGATGGCGTGCTCGTCGGCGGCCTCCTGCTGGACGGTCATCTTCCGCCACGGGGTGGCGCCGGCCGGGACGGACGGGCCGAAGAAGCGGTGCTCGACGCTGAGCTGGTTGGCGTCGAGCAGCGTGGTGGGCTCGCGGGTGGACGAGGACAGGCCGTAGCCGCCGGTGTAGAAGACGACCGGCTTGGCCGCCGACTTGTGCCAGAGCGTGAAGCGCTGCCGGAAGGTGCCCGCCCGGGGCCTGTCGTGGTCGATCGGCTGCGTGATCGACAGGGAGTAGAGGGGGAAGCCCTCCTTGTCGGTGACGCCGGTGACGGTGACGCCGGGTATCGCGCGCAGTCGGTCCTCGAAGTCCGCGGACGAGACGGAGGCGGTGGCCGGTGCCGCGGTGGCGGCGAGGGCCCCCGCCGTGAGGGCGGCGGACAACAGCAGTGTGGGCAGGGTGCGCAGACGCACGGGGTCTCCCGGTTCGGTCGATCGGTGAGGTGGATCACTGATGCGGTGACCGAGACCCTAACCCGGTCCGCCCGTCGGGGAGTTGGGCCGGTGCTCTGCTTTCGTGCCAAAAGCCGGGGCCCCCGCCTGTGCGGCGGGGGCCCCGGCTTCGGGTGGGCCGATCAGAGCTGGCCGGACTCGGCAATCGTGATCTTGGCCGAGGTGGCGCCGCTGCGGGAGCCGAGGGCCTCGATCTTCTTCACGAGCTCCATGCTCGACTCGTCCGCGACCTCGCCGAAGACGACGTGCTTGCCGTCGAGCCAGTCGGTGACGATGGTCGTGATGAAGAACTGCGAGCCGTTGGTGTTCGGCCCCGCGTTGGCCATGGAGAGCAGGCCCGGCTTGGTGTGCTTGAGCTGGAAGTTCTCGTCGGCGAACTTCTCGCCGTAGATGCTCTTGCCGCCCGTGCCGTTACCGGCGGTGAAGTCGCCGCCCTGGAGCATGAACTGCGGGATGACACGGTGGAAGGAGGAACCGGCGTAGCCGAAGCCCTTCTCGCCCGTGCACAGCGCGCGGAAGTTCTCCGCGGTCTTCGGGACGACGTCCTCGAAGAGGTTGAACGTGATCCGCCCGGCGGGCTCGTCGTTGATCGTGATGTCGAAGTAGGTCTTGATTGCCATGCCGCAATCCTTGCATCACGCCCCACGGATCGCCGACTCGGCCCGACGACACGGCCATGTCAGTACGTTCTGTGACGATACTCTTCCGGAACGCGACGGAACCGGCACGAGAAAGGCCCCGCCGCCTCACAGGGGGGGAGAGGAGGCGGCGGGGCCACAGGCTCGAGCGCCCGGGGGGGGTGGGCTGCTTGAGCTGCTCTGCCTTGCTGGTGCCCGGGATCGGCCGGAGCATGCACGGCTCATGCCGACTTTCTTTCCGTGACTTTCCGTGACGGCCGCCTACGGGAGGAAGCGCGGGCGGAAGACAGGGGCGGAAGCCGGACGACGATGGCTGAAACCTTTCGGCGACAGGCGTGCCGAGACGCCCCGGGACACGGGGCGACCGGCGCGCGCGGCCCGCCGGACGCCCGGACCGCACCCCCTCGGGGAAACGAGTCCCACGCGGCGGCTCAGGGCGCGCCACGGAGGCCAGCGCCCTTCCCTGCTGGTGAGCGGGGCCGGGTGGAGCGGACCGCTCGGCGGAGGCGGACGACACCCGGCGGCTTCGGCGACTCGTGACGGCCCCGCGGACGGGCGTGCGGCCCCCCGCGCCTGTGGCAAGATCCACCGATCAGCCACTAACATGCTCCGGCCGAACGACGGCGAGTTCGCGACGAAGTCGCCGGCCGGGCCAACTGCCCGGCTTGTCCGGTCTTCTCGGCGCGCGGCATGACTAGCATGAACGTTCATACCGTCCGGAAGATCGGCGTCCCCTTCGGCGTCCTCTGACCGGATCTGCCGCCGGCCCGGCCGGTCGGCTCGTCGCTTCCCGCACTCAAGGACCGAGGGACCCGCGGAATGTCAGTGCCTGCACCTCCCCGCCCGCACGCGACGGCCAGGACGGGGCGCTCCTCGCTCGGCGCGGCACTCGCCGTGCTCGTGGTGGCCGCCGCCGCCGCGGGCGCCGCGGCGGCCCTCGCCCCGTCGGCGGCCCGCACCTGGGCGGTGTGGACGGCCGCGACCGCCTGGGTCTGCCTGGCCGCGGCCGTCGTGACGGGCGCCGTCCTGCTCGGCCGCGCCCGGCGCGAGGCCGCCCGCGCCCGGCAGGAGCTGGCCCAGGCCCAGGGCCGGTTGACGCACCAGGCGGCGGAAGCAGCCCAGTTGGTGAACGTGACGCTGCCCGGCGTCGTGCGGCAGCTCCGGGAGACCGCGAGCACCGGCCCGACGACGGTGCCGTCCGACCCCCAACTGCGCCGTCTGCTGGACGAGTTCACCGCGGCCGTCGAGACGTCCGTACGGGAGGCCGTGCACGCCGCGGCCGAGCGCGACGCGGCCCGGGGCGAACTGGAGCGCGCGGGCGTCGAGTTGGAGCGCCTCACGGCGGAGACGTTCCCCGCCGCGGTGGCGCGGCTGCGGGAGGGTTCGTCCGCCGACACCGTCCTCGCCGAGCTGGACTGGCCGCAGAACCCGCTGCTGCGCGTTCCGGCCGAGGGGTTCCTGCGGGAACTCGCGCGCAGCGAGCGGCGCGCCGCCGCCGCCCAGGCCGCCTCGGCGAAGGCGCTCAGCCGGGTCCAGGCCAAGGCGGTGAGCATGCTGGCCGACCTGCGCGGCATGCAGGAGCGGCACGGCGAGGAGGTCTTCGGCGATCTGCTGCGCCTGGACCACTCGACCTCCCAGCTCGGCCTGATGACCGACCGTCTCGCCCTGCTCATGGGCGGCCGCTCCAGCCGCGCCTGGAACAAGCCGATCGTCATGGAGAGCGTCCTGCGCGGCGCCGTCGGCCGGATCGCCGCCTACCAGCGGGTGCGGCTGCACTGCGCCACGGACGCGGCGATCGCCGGGTTCGCGGCCGAGGGCGTGATGCACCTGCTGGCCGAACTGATGGACAACGCGGCGAACTTCTCGCCGCCCATCGACGAGGTGCACGTCTACGTCGAGGAACGCTCCGCGGGGCTCGTCGTGACCATCGAGGACAGCGGCCTGAAGATGGCCGCCGCGGCGATGCGCCGCGCGGAGCAGGCGGTGTCGGGGCAGGTCACCGACCTGGCGTCGCTCCAGGGCACCCGCCTCGGGCTCGCCGTCGTCGGCCGGCTCGCCGCGAAGTACCGCATCGACGTGAACTTCCGCCCCTCCTCGCGGGGCGGCACCGGCGTCGTGGTCCTGCTGCCGCCCCAGCTCCTCGCCCAGCAGCGGGACGTCGTGCAGCCCCTCGCCGTGCCGGCACCGCGCCCCGCCCCGGCGGAGACGCACGAGCGCGCCGATCACACCGGGCCCGCCGCGGCCGGCGTGGTCGGTGAGGCCGCAGGTGCGGGCGAACCCCGGCCCGCGCAGCCGGCCGCCGCCACCCCCGGCGGACTGCCGGTGCGCCCGCCCGGCCGCACCATGGCCGCCGCCGAGCAGGAGCGCGAGCGGCCGGCCCCTACGCCCGCACCCGAACGGGCCGTGCAGCCCGGCCGGGACGCGGGCTCCCGCTTCGGCGCTTTCCACCGCGGCCGCAAGGCCAAGGACGGCGACCGGCCCGCGTAGGCCGCGGCCCGCTTCGAGATCCCCCGACCCCCCGCTCGACACCGTGAGATTGGAGGCACGGGCGGTGCCCGGAAGAACCGGACGCAGCTCCGCCCGACCCCACCATGCAGACCACTGACACCAGCCTGACCTGGCTCCTGGAGAGCCTGCTGGAGCGCACCCCCGGCACGCGGCACGCCCTCGTCCTCTCCCGGGACGGGCTGAAGCTGTGCTGGAGCGAGCATCTGCCCCTCGACCAGGCCGACCAGCTCGCGGCGATCTGCTCCGGCATCCAGGCCCTCGCCCAGGGCGCGTCGGTGGAGTTCGGCGACGGGACCGGCGGCGTACGGCACTCGATGACCGAGTTCCACGGCGGCCTGCTGTTCATCGTGGACGCGGGCGAGGGCGCGCATCTGGCGGTCGTCGCCGACGAGGACGCCGACCCGGGGGTCGTCGGCCACCAGATGACGGAACTGGTGGAGCAGATCGGGGAGCACCTGCGGGCCGAACCGCGCCAGACCCCCGCGGGGGGCGGCGCCTCGTGACGCGCCGGCCGGTGGACACCGGTGACCCGGACCGGCTCTACACGGTCACGGGAGGTCGCAGCCGCGCCGACGACACCTCGTTCGACCTGGTGACGCTGGTGGTCAGCGAGTGCGAGCCGGTCGCGGGGATGCAGTCGGAGCACGTACGGATCCTCGAACTGTGCCGACAGCCCGCGGCCGTGGTCGAGATCGCCGCCGAGCTGCGGCTGCCGATCACCGTCGTGCGGATCCTGCTCGGTGACCTGCTGGCCGGCGGCAAGGTCACCGCCCGTCATCCGCGCGCGGCGGCCGCCGTCGCGGAACTCCCCGATTCCGCCCTTCTCAAGGAGGTGCTCCATGGGCTCCGCAACCTCTGAACTGCCCGCGCGCACGCCGCTCGGCGCCCTCGCGGACACCGGCCTGAAGATCGTCGTGGTCGGCGGGTTCGGAGTCGGCAAGACCACGCTGGTCCGCTCCGTCAGCGAGATCCGGCCGCTCAACACCGAAGAGGTGATGACGCAGGCCGGGGTCGGCGTCGACGAGACGACGGGCGTGGCGGCGAAGACCACCACCACCGTCGCCTTCGACTTCGGCCGCATCAGTCTCAACGACCGCATGGTGCTGTATCTGTTCGGCGCTCCGGGCCAGGAGCGGTTCTGGTACCTGTGGGACCGGTTGTTCTCCGGGACGCTGGGGGCGGTCGTCCTCGTCGACACGCGCCGCATGGACGACTCCTGGTACGCGATCGACCGCCTGGAGCACCACGGCACACCGTTCGTGGTGGCGGTCAACCGGTTCGACGACGAACCGGTGCGCCACTCCCTCGACGAGATCCGGCAGGCCCTCGCGCTGCCGGAACACGTGCCGATGGTCGACTGCGACGCCCGCGTCCGCTCGTCGGGCAAGGACGTGCTGATCACCCTCGTGGACCACCTCTACGCACTGGCCATGGCCCAGGAGACGACACCGTGACCGAGCAGAGCCCGCCCACCCCGGCCCCTTCGCCCGCGCCCGCCGGCTGCCCCGCGCACACGGGCGCGGTCCCGCTGAGCGGCCTGGAGTACCAGCAGACGCCCTCGCAGCTCTACCGCTCGCTGCGCCGGGAGCACGGTCCGGTCGCGCCGGTGCTGCTCGACGGGGACGTGCCCGCATGGCTGGTCCTCGGGTACTCCGAGGTGAGCTACGTGACCGCGCACGACGAGCTGTTCGCGCGGGACTCGCGGCGCTGGAACCAGTGGGAGAACATCCCCGCGGACTGGCCGCTGCTGCCGTTCGTCGGCTACCAGCCCTCGGTGCTGTTCACGGAGGGCGCGGAGCACCAGCGGCGCGCCGGGGTGATCACGCACGCCCTGGAGCAGGTCGACCAGTTCGAGTTGGCCCGGGACTGCGGGCTCATCGCCGACCGGCTGATCTCCGGGTTCGCGGGCAGCGGGCAGGCCGAGCTGATGGACGCGTTCACCCACCCGCTGGCGATGACGGCCGCGGTGCAGATGTGCGGGATGCCGCACGCGGGCACGGACACCCAGGACCTGGTCGACGACCTGAAGATCTCGCTGGACGCCGCCGAGGGCGACGACCCGGTGGCGGCGTACGTGCGGGTCGGCGAGCGGATCCAGCGGCTGGTCAAGGAGAAGCGGGAGCGGCCCGGCGCCGATGTCACCTCGCGGATGATCCAGGACCCGGCGGGGCTGAGCGACGAGGAGATCGTGCAGGACCTGATCTCGGTGATCGCGGCGGCGCAGCAGCCGACGGCGAACTGGATCTGCAACACGCTGCGGCTGCTGCTGACGGACGAGCGGTTCGCCCTGAACGTGTCGGGCGGGCGGCTCAGTGTCGGCGAGGCGCTGAACGAGGTGCTGTGGCTGGACACGCCGACGCAGAACTTCATCGGGCGCTGGGCGGTGCGTGACACGCAGTTGGGCGGGCGGCAGATCCGGGCGGGCGACTGCCTGGTGCTCGGGCTCGCGGCGGCCAACACGGACCCGCAGATCTGGCCGGAGTCCCATGTGGGCGCGGAGAACGCGGCGCACCTGTCGTTCAGCAACGGTGAGCACCGCTGCCCCTACCCCGCTCCCCTGCTGGCCGACGTGATCGCGCGGACGGCCGTGGAGACGCTGCTCGACCGGCTGCCCGACCTGGTCCTCGGGGTGGACCCGGCGGAGCTGACGTGGCGGCCGTCGATCTGGATGCGGGGTCTGACGTCGCTGCCGGTCAGCTTCACGCCCGTCGTGCAGTGAGGCGCTGTGCGCCCGCGCGGCGGGTGCACAGCGGCTGTCCTTCAGTGGTAGTCGGCGTTCATCGCGGCGCGCACCTCCTTCAGGGTCGCCTCGGCGATCGCCCTGGCCCGCTCGTTGCCCGCCTTGAGGACGTCCCTGACCAGGCCGCGGTCCTCGGCGTACGCCGCGCGGCGGGCGCGGATCGGGGCGAGGCGGGTGTTGACGGCCTCGGTGACGCGCCGCTTGAGGGCGGCGGCTCCCCCGTCGCCGATCTCCTCGGCCACCCGCCAGGGGTCGCCGCCTTCGCACAGCGCGGCGAGCAGGACGAGTGAGGATACCTCGGGGCGAAGCTCCGGTTCGTAGGTGATGCGGCGCCGGGAGTCGGTCTTGGCGCCGCGGACGAGCCGGGCGGTCTCGTCGGCGTCGGCGGCCAGGGCGACGGCGTTGCCGCGGCTCTTGCTCATCTTGGTGCCGTCGGTGCCGAGCAGCAGCGGCGCGGTGGACAGCAGCGCCTCCGGCACCGGGAACACCGGTCCGCCCGCGCCGTAGCGCTCGTTGAAGCGGCGGGCGACGGTGCGGGTGATCTCCAGGTGAGGGAGCTGGTCCTGGCCGACGGGGACGAGGTTGCCCTTGCAGAAGAGGATGTCGGCGGCCTGGTGCACGGGGTAGGTGAACATCAGGCCGCTGACGGCCGCCTGGCGGGAGTGGGCGATCTCGTCCTTGACAGTGGGGTTGCGGCCCAGCTCGGCCACGGAGACGAGGCTGAGGAACGGCAGCAGCAGTTGGTTGAGGGCGGGCACGGCGCTGTGCGCGAAGATCGTGGACCGCTCCGGGTCGATCCCGACGGCGAGGTGGTCGAGGACCAGTTCCTCGACGTGTCCCGTGAGGTCGTCGGCGATGTCACGGTCGGTCAGGACCTGGTAGTCGGCGATGAGCACGAACGTCTCGACGCCGAGGTCCTGGAGCCTTACGCGGTTGTGCAGGGTGCCGAAGTAGTGGCCGAGGTGGAGGCGGCCGGTGGGGCGGTCGCCGGTGAGCACCCGGAACCGGCCGGGTTCCTCATGGACGCGCTTCTCCAGCTCGTCGGTGCTGTGCATGGTCTCTCCCTGGGGTCATGGCCGCCCTCGGGACGGCATGGCTTCCGGGGAAAGAGAGAAGAAGGGCCGTCCGGGGACGGCCCTTTGGTTCGTGCATGGCTGTGGCCGCCTCTAAGCGAGGCGCCACCAGCCAAGACACGAGAAGCGATGCATACGGCGAGCCTAACACCCGCCGGCCCGCCGGTTCAGGGTGCCAGCGGCGTGAACCGCACGGGCAGCGACTGCGGTCCCCGGGTGAACACGCCCTGCTCGACCGGGTCGAAGCCGTCCGCGAAGCGGATGTCGGGCATGGCGTCGAGCAACTGGTTCACCCCGATCTCCACCTCGGCCTTGGCGAGCAGCGCGCCGACGCAGAAGTGCCGCCCCAGGGCGAAGGCGAGGTGGTCGGCGGCGGCCGAGAACGCGGTCGTGGCCGTCAGGTCCTCGCGGAAGAGGTCGAAGCGGTCGGGGTCCCGGTAGCGGTCCTCGTCGCGGTTGGCGGCGCCGATGAGGCAGGTGACGGTGGCCCCGGCGGGGATCGTGCCGCCGCTGACCTCGACGTCGACCGCCGACTGCCGCATGATCATCTGGACGGGCGGGGTGTAGCGCAGGGTCTCGGCGAAGGCCCGCGGGATCAGCGAGCGGTCCTCCTGGACGGCGGCCAACTGCTCGGGGTGGGCCAGGAGGTTGGCGAAGATGCTGGCGATGGCCTTGTCGGTGGTCTCGCCTCCGGCGGCGAGCAGCAGGCTGCAGAACGCCTTGATGTCCTCGTCGCTCATGCGGACGCCGTCCACCTCGGCGGCGCACAGCGTGGACAGCAGGTCGTCGCCGAGGTTCTCGCGGCGCGCCCGGATGATCGGGATCATGTACTCGGCGAACTCGGCGCGGGTCCGCTCCCCCGCCGCCGCGACCTCCGGGTCCCCCGCCAGGTTGCCGAGGAAGGCGATGACGGCGGTGTACCAGCCGTGGAAGCGGGCGTGGTCGGCCTTGTCCAGGCCGAGCATGTCGGCGATGACGTTGACCGGGAAGCGGGTGGCGTAGTCACCGACGATGTCGGCGGCGCCGGTGGTGCGGAACTGGTCTATGAGCGCGCGGGAGTTGGCCTCGATGACCGGCAGGAACTTCTCCTGGAGGTCGCTGCCGCGGAAGGCCGGCGCGACCAGCGCGCGGCGCACCGCGTGCTCCCGGCCGCTGAGCTGGAGGATCGTCTTGCCGTGGACGGGTTCGAGCTGCCAGTCGTAGTTGTCGGTGGTGAACTGGGCCTGCTTGTCCTTGAAGACGCGTTCCACGTCGGCGTAGCGCGAGATGATCCAGCTCTGGGTGGCCTCGTGCCAGAAGAGGGGCGCGGTCTCGCGCATCGCGCGGTACGCGGGGTAGGGGTTCTCGGCGAACTCCGGCGAGAGGATGTCGGGGACCTGCGCGGCGGTGGACATGGAACTCCCTGAGTGGGTGACGGACGATCCGCCGCCAAGGCTATGGATCACCCGTCACCCGTAACAGCCCCCTCCGCGCCGACAGTTGAGCGCTGCACCAATGACGTGGCTGAAAAGCATCGGTCGGCGCGGCTTGTGTCAGCCGTTGGGCAGGATCACCGCGCGGCCGTTGATCTTGCCGTCGTGCAGGCGCTCGTACGCGAGGGGTGCCTCGTCGAGCGAGTACGTCTCGGTGTGCACGGAGACGGCCCCGGCCCGGGCGAGGTCGAGGACCTCGATGAGTTCGCCGCGGCTGCCCCAGTACGGGGCGGTGACGCTGACCTCGAAGTTGGTCAGGCCGAAGCCGACCGGCAGCGCGCCGCCGCCGATGCCGACGAGGGTGACGTCGCCCTCGACGGCGGCGACGGCGCCCGCGGTCTCCACGGTGGGCTGCACGCCGACGAAGTCGAGGACGACCTCGGCTCCGCGCCCGCCGGTCAACTCGCGGACCTTCCCCGCGGCCTCGGCGTTCGACAGGATCGCCTCGTGCGCGCCGACGGTGCGGGCGAGGGCGAGCTTGTCCTCGGAGACGTCGAGGGCGATGACGCGGGCCGCGGTCATGGCGCGGAGCAGTTGGATGGCGACGTGGCCGAGGCCGCCGGTGCCGATGACGACGGCGGTCGAGCCGGGCACCAGCTTGGGCAGCGAGCGCTTGATGGCGTGGTACGGGGTGAGACCGGCGTCGGTGAGCGGTACGGTGGCCACCGGGTCGAGCCCGTTGATCGGCACGAGGTGGCGCGGGTCGTCGACGATCATGTACTCGGCCATGGAGCCGGGGGCGCCCAGGCCGGGCGGGCGGATGCCGAGTTCGTCGGCGCGCAGGCAGTAGTTCTCCTTGCCCTGCGCGCAGTTGGCACAGGCGCCGCAGCCCCAGGGCCCGTAGACGGCGACGGAGTCGCCCTCCTCCAGGCCGCTCACGCCCGCACCCAGGCCGGCGACGGTGCCGACCCCCTCATGGCCGAGGGTCAGCGGCAGCTCGTACGGGAAGTTCTCCGCGGGCCAGCTCATGACGGCGATGTCGGAGTGGCAGACACCGGCGGCGGTGACCTTGAGGAGGACCTGTCCCGGACCTGGCTCCGGGTCGGGGACGGTGACGACCTCGGGTGCTGCCCCGACGGTCCGGTACTGAAGTGCCTTCATGGCTCGACTCCTTTGTCGCTCTCGCGGACCCCCGCGACTCCACCGTAACGCGTGTGCGTCCCAATGGGACACATGTCCCTCTGGGAATCATGTCTCAGTGGGACATGAGAAACGACAAAAAAGGACCCCGACCGTACGGGGGAGAACGGTCGGGGCCTTGGTTAAAAGTTTAACAGCTATTCGGCCGTGCTCCGCACACCTCCCACCTCCGGCCACGTGAGGTCGGACACGACCGGCGATTCCGGCCGTCGACGCGGACCGGCGACGGCCACCGCACCCCACGGCCGCCGCCCCGAGCTGAGCGAACGCGACCCGGGATCGAACACGTGCGAAAGGCACCGGCCAGATCCTCCGCCCGCCGGAACTGGCCGGTTGTGCCGTCGACCCGATAGATGCCCAAGGCATCCAATGGTCGGGAGGAGCGCGGAACCACCGGCTCCGCGCGTACGGACAAGCACTGCGAGGCGATCCGATCCATGACGCGATCCACGACGGAACCGGCCCTCCAGGACCACACCCCCGACCCGGCCGGGGTCCCCTTCCCCCAGGACCGGGGCTGCCCCTACCGACCGCCCTCCGGCTACGCACCCCTGCGCGAACAGGGCCCGCTCGGCCGCGTCACGCTCTACGACGGCCGCACGGTCCGGGTCGTCACCGGGCACGCCCTCGCCCGTGAGCTGCTCGCCGACCCGCGGCTGTCCAGCGCCCGCGAGCGAGCCGGCTTCCCCGCGACGACCGAACGGCTCGCGAAGACACGCGTGCGGCGCGTGGCCCTGCTCGGCGTGGACGACCCCGCGCACAACACCCAGCGCCGCATGCTGATCCCCGGCTTCTCGCTGAAGCGGATCGCCGCGCTGCGCCCGGGGATCCAGCAGACCGTCGACCGGCTCCTCGACGCGATGGAGCGGCAGGGACCGCCGACCGAACTCGTCGGGGCGTTCGCCCTGCCGGTGCCGTCCATGGTGATCTGCGCCCTCCTCGGCGTGCCCTACGCCGACCACGAGTTCTTCGAGGAGCGCTCACGACGGCTACTGCGCGGGCCCACGGCGGCCGACGTCGAGCGGGCCAGGACCGAACTGGAGACGTACCTCGGCGAACTGATCGACCGCAAGCGGCGCGACCCGGGCGACGGCCTCCTGGACGAGCTGATCCACCGCGAGTCGGCGGACGGGCCGCCCGACCGCGCGCAGTTGATCGATTTCGCGGTGATCCTGCTGGTCGCCGGGCACGAGACGACGGCGAACATGATCTCGCTCGGTACGTTCACGCTGCTGCGCCACCCCGCACAGCTCGCGGCGCTGCGGTCCGGCAGGACGACGCCGGCCGTGGTCGTGGAGGAACTGCTGCGCTACCTGTCGATCGCGGACGGGCTGCTGCGCGTGGCGACCGAGGATCTGGAGGTGGCCGGGGAGACGATCCGGGCCGGTGAGGGCGTCGTGTTCGCGACGTCCGTGATCAACCGGGACGAGGCGGCGTTCGCGGCGCCGGACGCCCTGGACTGGGACCGCTCGGCCCGCCACCACCTCGCGTTCGGTTTCGGCATCCACCAGTGCCTGGGCCAGAACCTCGCCCGCGCCGAACTGGAGATCGCGCTGCGCACCCTCTTCGAACGGCTGCCGGGACTCCGGCTCGCCGCCCCCGCCGAGGAGATCCCCTTCAAGCCGGGCGACACGATCCAGGGCATGCTCGAACTGCCCGTGGCATGGTGAGCGCCATGGGGATCGAGGTCGACAAGGAGCGCTGCGTGGGCGCCGGGATGTGCGCGCTGACGGCGCCGGACGTGTTCACGCAGGACGACGACGGATTCAGCGAGGTGCTCCCCGGCGGGGCCGAGCGGGCCGGGGAGCATCCGATGGTGAAGGAGGCGGTCCGGGCCTGCCCGGTGGGGGCGGTGAAGCTCACCGGAGGGTGACGGCCCCGTCCGTCACACGTGCGGCACCACGGCGACCGGGCACGGGGCGTGGTGCAGCACCGCGTGCGCGACCGAGCCGATCCGGGCGCCGACGGCGGTGCGGCGGGCGCGCCGCCCGACGACGAGGAGCTGGGCCCCCGGCGCCACCGAGAGCAGCACCTGACCCGCGCTGCCGATCTCGACGTGCTCGGTGACGGGCACGTCGGGAAACCGCTCGCGCCAGGGGGCGAGGGCCTCGCCGAGCGCCTTCCTCTCGTACGGCTCCATGCCGCCGGACTCGTCGAGCAGCTCCAGGGAGGCGGGGCTGTAGGCGAACACCGGGGGCAGGCTCCAGGCGCGTACCGCGCGGACGGCCGCCCCGCGGGCCGCCGCGGTGCGGAAGGCGAATTCGAGGGCGACGGCGCTGTCCACCGGGTCGCCCTCCTGCCCGACGACGACCTCGCGCCCGGCGGCCTCCGCGGACGCCTGGTCGTCGGCGCGGACCAGCACCACGGGCCGTTCGGTACGGGCGATGACCTGCTGGCCGACCGAGCCGAGCAGGAAGCCGAGGAGCGGGCCGTGGCCGCGCGAGCCGAGCGCGAGGAGTTCGGCGTCCCGGGCCGCGGCGAGCAGCGCCTCGGCGGCGCCGTCCTCGTCGAGGACGTCGGTGGTGACGGGGAGCCCGGGGTGCCGGTCGGCGATCTCCTGCTCGGTCTCCTCCAGGAGGTCCCGGGCCCAGCGGGCCTGCGCGTCCTCGTCGGCGGCGAGGGCGAGTACCTCCGGCGCGGGGGTCCCCACGTGCACCAGGCGCAGCGGCACCTCGTGCCGCACCGCCTCGCGCGCCGCCCAGGCAGCCGCCGCCGCGCTCTCGGGTGATCCGTCCACTCCCACGGTGATCGGCCGGGTCATGGGCCCTCCTTAGGTCCGTCGCTGCGTCACGTCCGCCGTCGTCTCCTGACGATCTTGCCTTACTCCGCCCTTCGCCCGTCGCCGGCCTTCTCCCCCTTTGCGGGCTTCTCGGGCTTCTCGGGCCGCAGGAAGCGGGACCAGCCTCCCTTCGGACGCTCCCCCACGTCCAGGGTGCGCAGTCTGGCGAGGACGGCGGGGTCCTGGGCGTCGAGCCAGTCGACGAACTGCCGGAAGGAGACGAGCCGTACGTCCTTCTCGTCGGCGATCCGCTTGAGCGCGTCCTCCACGGCGTCCATGTAGATGCCGCCGTTCCACTCCTCGAAGTGGTTGCCGATGAAGAACGGGGCCCGGTTCGTCTCGTAGGCGCGGCGGAACCCGGCCAGGTAGGCGTCGGTCGCCTGTTCGCGCCAGGCCGGGTAGTTGTGGGCGGGTGCCTTCGTGGAGTTCTTCGACTGGTTGGCGAGGATGTTGTAGTCCATCGACAGGACCTCGAAGCCGTGGCCGGGGAAGGGGATGCCCTGGAGCGGCAGGTCCCACACGCCCTGCTTCTTCTCCGGCCAGCGCTGCGTGCCGCCGGGGGACGAGGCGTCGTAGCGCCAGCCGAGTTCGCGGGCGACGGGCAGCAGGTTGTCCTGGCCGAGCAGGCAGGGCGTACGGCCGCCGACGAGTTCCTTGTCGTAGTCGAAGGGCAGCGAGGGGTGCTCGTGCCAGCCGGTGTTGGTGCGCCAGGTCTTGATGAAGGCCTGAGCCTGTTCGATCTCGCTGCGCCAGTGCGCCGCGCTCCAGTGGGCGACGGATCCCGGGCCGCCGCAGAAGTGCCCGTTGAAGTGCGTGCCGATTTCGTGGCCGTCGAGCCAGGCCTCGTGGACGTGGGTCAGCGTCTCCTTGACGTGTCCGTCGGTGAGGTAGCCGATGTCGGAGGCGCCTACCGGGTTGTTCGGCGGGTTGTAGAGGCGCTTCTTCGACTCGGGCAGGAGGTAGAGGCCCGTCAGGAAGAAGGTCATGTGGGCGTCGTGCTGCCGGGCCAGTTCCAGGAAGCGGGGGAACAGGCCGTTGCCGACCTCTCCCGCGCCGTCCCAGGAGAAGACGACGAACTGCGGTGGTGTCTGGCCGGCTTCGAGCGGGGTGGGCGCGCCGGGCTGGCGGGGCTGCGCACCGGTGTACGCGGTCGAGCCGTCGCCGATGAGCACGGGCGCCGCCTTCTTCCGCCCCGCGGGCCGTTCCGGGCGGCGGCCGGGTCCTGCCGGGGGCAGCTCCCCGTCCGCGTCGCCGCCGCATCCCGCGAGGGTCGTGGTGGCGGCGCCCAGGCCGATGCCGAGTCCCAGGCGTGCCGCGCCTCTGCGGCTGATTCCACTCATGCGCATCCTCATCCGCGCCGCTCAGGGCGCGTTCGTGTGCCCCCCGCACGGACAACGACCCCCGCACCGTAAATCCGATAAACCGACAAAACGCATATTTGGTGCGGCGTGCCGCGCGAAAGGGCCGTCAGAGGGCCGGGGCTCCACCGGGCTTCACCAGGCGTTCACCGCGGATGTGCGCGACGGCGTTCCGCCCGGGGGTGGGGCGATCTACGCTCGGCGGCGCCTCGACGGCATCCGCTGCGACTGCGGGTGTCCTGCCCCACCGAAAGGTTCCGCGACGTGTTCGACGTCCTGCCCAGACCCGCGGCGCTGCGCCGCACGGGAGCGCTCGGCCTGGCGACCGCTCTCGCCCTGACGCTGCCGGGCCCCCTCGCCTCGGCCGCGGCTCCCGCCGCCCGGCCCACCGCCTCCGTCGACCCGCTGATCGGCTCGACGAACGGCGGCAACACCTACCCGGGCGCCACCCGCCCCTACGGCATGATCGCGTGGTCGCCGACCAGCAGCACGGGCGACCAGACCAGCACCGGCGCCGCCAACGGGTACGAGTACAACGCCCGGCGGATCCGCGGTCTGAGCCTCACCCACGTCAACGGCGCGGGCTGCAATCCCGGCGCCGCGGGCGACGTTCCGATCATGCCGTTCGTCGGGGACGTCACCTCCTCGCCGTCCGCCGACACCAAGGACGCGGTGTACGCGTCGGACTTCTCGCACGACAACGAGCGCGCGGTGCCCGGCCGCTACACCCTCGGCCTCGACTCGGGCGCCGAAGCCGACCTGGCGGTGAGCCGGCGGGCGGGCGTCGCCGACTTCGCGTTCCCGGCCGACAAGCCGGCCTCGCTCCTGTTCCGCGTCTCGAACTCGCTCAACGGCAGCGAGGACGCGCACATCGACATCGACCGCGCGCACCGCAAGGTCACCGGCTGGGTGCTGACCGGCGCGTTCTGCGGACGCCGGGCCAACGGCGGCGTCAACAACCGCAAGAGCTATTACAAGCTGTACTTCAGCGCCTCCTTCGACCGCGCCTTCTCCTCGTACGGCACCTGGCGGGACGCCACCCTCTCCCCCGGCTCGACCAGCGCGGACGGCGGCGAGGGGTACGCGACCGGCGCCGAGCGCGCGGGCCGCGGCTCCGGCGGCTGGGTCGGCTTCGACACCGCCTCTGACAACGATGTCCACGTGCGGCTCGGAATCTCGTACGTCTCCCTCGCGGGCGCCGAGACGAACCTGCGCGAGGAGATCGCGCCGCGGGCGAGCGTCGACGACGTCGCGGCTCGGGCGAGCCGCGCCTGGGACCGGGAGCTGAACTCGGTGCGGATCGAGGGCGGCAGCGAGGCGCGGCGCACCGCCTTCTACACGGCGCTCTACCACTCGCTGATGCAGCCCAACATCATCAGCGACACCGACGGCCGCTACCCCGGCATGGACGGCGAGCCGCACCGCCTCGCCCGCGGACAGAAGGCCCAGTACAGCAACTTCTCGGGCTGGGACCAGTACCGCGCCCAGATACAACTGCTCGCCCTGCTCAAGCCCGAGGTCGCCGGGGACTTCGCCCAGTCCCTCCTCAACTTCGCGCGGCAGAACGACGGGGTCTGGGACCGCTGGGTGCACATCAACGGCGCGACCCATGTGATGACCGGCGACCCGACGGCGGCGACGCTCGCGACGTTCTCCGCGATGGGCGTACGCAACTTCGACGACGAAGCCGCCTTCGACTCCCTGGCCCGCCAGGCCACCGAGCCGCGCGACGAAGGGCTCTCCGACGCGGGCTGCCCCGGCCAGTGCGTCGGCCAGCGCCCCAACCTGGCCCAGTACCTGAGCTCCCACTACGCGGCGCAGGACGCCTGCCACTGCTGGGGCGGCGCCGCCGAGACGCTGGAGGACTCGGTCGCCGACGCCGCGCTCGGCTCCTGGGCGAAACTGCTCGGCCGCGACCGGCAGGCCGCCTACTTCACCGAGCGCGGCACCTGGTGGCGCAACGTCTTCAACCCGGCCACCGGCTACGTCCAGGCCCGCAACCTGGACGGGTCGTGGGTGACCCCGTTCGACCCGGGCAGCGACCGCGGCTTCGCGCAGGGCACGAGCGCCACGTACACCTGGATGGTGCCGCAGGACGTGCAGGGCCTCGCCGCCGCGATGGGCGGCCGCGAGGCCGCGGCGACCCGGCTCGACGGGTTCTTCCACAAGGCGGACGGCTCGTGGTCGGTGAAGGGCGGCGACGCCCTGCGCTACGACCCGACCAACGAGCCCGGTATCCACGCCCCGTGGCTCTACAACGCGCTCGGGCAACCGTGGAAGACGCAGGCCACCGTGCGCCGGATCGTCGACTCCGTGTACGGGACCGGTCCCACGGGCCTGCCCGGCAACGACGACCTCGGCACCATGTCGGCCTGGTACGTCTTCTCCGCGCTCGGCCTGTACCCGAAGGCACCGGGCAGCGCCGATCTGCTGCTCGGTGCCCCGCTGTTCCCGCACGCCGTCGTGGACCGGCCGGGCCGCGACATCGTCATCGACGCGCCCGCCGCCGACGCCTCGCACCTGTACGTGGCGGGGGTGCGGCTCGACGGCCGTGACCACCCGCGCTCGTGGACGGACGCGGGCCTGCTGCGCCGCGGCGGCACGCTCACGTACCGGCTCGTCGAGCAGCCCGACACGCGCTGGGCCACCGCCCCGGCGGGTTTGCCGCGCTGACGTGACGCCCGGGGAGGTCCCGGTGCGGGAGGTCCTCGCTCAGTCCTCGCCGACGACCTTCCCCGGGTTGAACAGGTCCAGCGGATCGAGGGTCCGCTTCACCGCGCGCTGCACGGCGCAGACGGCGGGCCCCAGTTCGCTGCGCATGCCGCCGCGCTTGAGCAGGCCGACACCGTGCTCGCCGGTGACGGTGCCGCCCGCGGCGATCGCGGCCCCGAGCAGCTCCTCGAAGGCGGCCTGCGCGGCGACGCGGGCCGCCTCGTCGCCGGGCTCGGTGATCAGCAAAGGGTGCAGGTTGCCGTCCCCGGCGTGCGCGATGGTGGCGATGCGCACTCCGTGGCGGCGGCCGATCTCCTCGATGGTGGCGAGCATCCCCGGCACGGCGGAGCGGGGGACGCACAGGTCCTCGGTGAGGACGGGGCCGAGCCGCTCCAGCGCGGGGTAGGCGAGGCGGCGTACGTCGAAGAGGGCTTCGGCCTCGACGGCGTCGGTGGACTGCTCGGCCCACAGCGCCCCGGCCTCCTGGAAGGCGGCGGCGATGGCGGCGGCCTCGGTGGCGCCCGCGTCGCCCGCGGCATCGACACGGGCGAGCAGCATCGCCTCGGCGCCCGGTTCGATGCCCAGGTGTTTCCAGTCCTCGACGGCCTCCATGCAGGCGCGGTCGAGGAGTTCGAGGGCGGCGGGTTCGAGGCCGCGGCGAGTGACGAGGGCGACCGCGGCGCCCGCGGCGACGAGGCTGTCGAAGGCACCGACGACCGTGCGCGGTTCGGCGACGGGCGCGGGCCGCAGCCGCAGCGTGATCTCGGTGATGACGCCGAAGGTGCCCTCGGAGCCGACGAAGAGGCTGGTCAGGTCGTATCCGCTGACGCCCTTGGTGGTGCGTCGGCCGAGCCGGACCCGGCTGCCGTACTCGCCCGCGGGGCCGCCCATGACGACTTCGAGGCCGAGGACGTAGTCGCGGGTGACGCCGTACTTGAGGCAGCACAGTCCGCCCGCGTTCGTCGAGACGTTGCCGCCGATCGTGGACCAGGGGGCGCTGGCCGGGTCCGGCGGGTACCAGAGGCCGTGCTCGGCGACGGCGGCCTTCAGGTCGTTGTTGACGACGCCGGGCTGGACGACGGCGAGCAGGTTCTCGGTGTCGATCTCCAGGATGCGGTTCATCCGGGAGACGTCGAGGACGACGCAGCCGTCGACCGCGTTGGCACCGCCCGACAGGCCGGTGCCCGCGCCGCGCGTGACGACGGGTATGCGGCGCGCCGCGCACGCCCGGACCACGGCCGCCACCTCCTCGGCGGAACCGGCCCTGACCGCGGCGAGCGGACGGCCCGCGGGCGCCCACTCGGCGTCGTCGCGGCCGAGCGAGGCGAGCACGTCGGGGTCGGTGACGAGGGTGCTGTCCGGCAACGCGCCGACCAGTTCGCGCACCGCGTCCGCTGTGCCTGCCGTATGTGCCGAATCTGCCGTATGTGCCGTGTCTGCTGTGCCTGCCGTGTTGATGTCGTGCCTCCAGAGCATGTCCGTGTGACCGGCGAGTCCGCGGGGATGACTGCCGGACACCATGATGGAACGACCACGACGGGCCTCGGGGGGCGGCCCTGTTGCCCGAGGCTGCTCAGGTGGGGAGGGTGAGGACGGCCTTCACGCGCTTGCCGACCGGCACCCGTTCGACGGTGACCTCGGCGAGCATGTCCACGATCTCCAGGCCGTGACCGCCGATCCGTCCCGGGTCCCGGGGGTAGCGCCGTGGGACGGCGGCGCTGCTGTCGTAGACGGTGACCGCGATCTGCCGAGCGGTCCCCTCCAGCTCCAGGACGTACGGACCCGAGCTGTGCCGGTCCGCGTTGGTGACCAGCTCGCTGACGACGAGGAGCACGTCACCGGCTGCCTTGCGGTCCACCTCGACGCACCACTCCTGGGTGAGCTGCGCCAAGAACGTCTCCGCGAAGGTCCGGGCCCGCGCTATGCAGCCCGCCTCGCCGGAGTAGTGCGTCATCCGCCGCAGCGGCTCGACAGGCGTGTCGAAGCCAATTGGGATCACTGCCCCGTCCACATGCTCGATCATCCGCGTCTCTTTCGACCGGGCCTGTCTGGGTCAGGCCCCCGCAGGCATGCTGATACCCCGAGTCGGCCGGGGCAGTCCTACGGGATCGTGGTGTGACTGTCACACGGCACGGTCGTTTGAAGGGCGAAGCACTCCATGCCCCTCGACGCGGGAGATCCGCCCATGCCGACCCTTCGCCGCGGCCGACCGGTCCCGCGCACCCGAATGGCCACCGACCGGGCCGAGGCGGCCCTCGTCGAGCAGTACACCGCGCTCGTCCGCCTCGCCTATCTGACCCTCCCCGCCGCCCTCTCCCGCCACCGCAGGGTGCTCATGGCGCACGCGGCGGCGCAGCGTGCCCTGCCCGGCGCGCGGCCGGTCCGCGTACCGGGCCCCCGGACGGAAGCGGCCCCCGCCCGCACGGAGGACGCCCTGCGGGTACGGGTGCTGCGCGCCGCCCTCGCCGGGGCGCACCGCCCGACGGGCTGGCCCGCGGTGCTGCCGCCGCCCCGGGCGCTGATGCCCCGGCTGCCCCTGGTGTGGGGTCTGCGGTTGTTCCCGCGGGCCGGGGGCGCCGAGGAGATCGCCCTCGGGCAGGCGCTCGCCGGGGCGTCGGCGCCGGCCAGGGCCGCGTTCGTGCTCCGCCGGGTCGACGGCTTCCCGGCCGGGCGCACGGCCGCCCTGCTGGGAGCGGCCGGGGTCACGGACCCGGAGGCCGTCGTACGGGAGGCCGCCGCTCTGGACGCCGGGGCCGGTGCCCCCGCCGAGGCGCTGCTGCGCTCCCAGGAGTTCGACGCCTGCTCCGTGCAGACGCGGCCCACGGATCTGATCCGGCGGGGGCGCCGCAAGCGGGCGGCCTGGGCGGTGGGGGCGCTCGCGGTGATCACGGCGGTGGTGCTCACCGCGCCGGGCGGCGGGCACGACGAGCGGCCGGAGGTCAGGGCGGGCGCTGCGCGTGCGAGCGCCCTGGACGCCGGGCGGCTGTCGCGCGCGGCGGCGGACGAGTGGGCCGACACCTCCCGGGTCGACTTCACGGTCTGGCCCGCGCGGGGCGGCCGGGCCGACGACGAGGCGTTGCTGGCCCGTGCCCTGGACACCTGGGCGGCGCCCGCGGACACCGTCGCCGTGACGACGACCCCCGGCACCCCGGCGGACGCGCCGCCCCGCACGCCGCGGTTGCTGTTCGCCGGGAACGTCGACGGGCGCGCGGTGGTGCTGCTGACCGACGGCGACCGGCTGGCCCGCTACGGCGAGCCCGCCGACGGCGGCCGGGCCACGCTGGCCCTGGCCCGTGTGGACGACGCCGACGTGACCACCGCGGCGGCGGTGGTGCTGTCCCGCGAGGACGGCGCCGCCCGCTATCTCACCGCCCCGTGGATCTCGGAGGCGAACCGGCGCGATCTGTTGCGGCCCGACACTCCCGCGAAGCCGCTGCACGTGTCCCGGGACGGCGTGACCGACGCCGTGCCGGTCACCGGGGCGGGCGGCTGCTCCCGGCGCCCGGTGCTGCAACTGCGGTCGTCCGCGCGGATCGTGGAGCACCACGCGTTCCTCGTCGCGGATCTCGGCGGGCTCTCGCCCGTGCATCTCACATACACCCCGCTGCCCGGGCACGGCACGCCCCCGCCGCGCCAGCCGCGTGAGGCGACGAGCGGTACGGCCCTGCTGGCGTGGGCGCGCACCGCCTGCGGACTCGGGCCGTGGCGCGGGGGCGCGGTGCGTGCCGTGAACGCGTGGGACTTCGCCGAGCAGGAGCTCCCGGAGCGCGGCGGCCACGCGGTGTGGTCGTGCGCCCGCGCCTCGACCTGGCGCGGTCCGGGCGACGTGGCCCTGCTGCTGCGCACGCCCGCCTCGACCGCCGCCGCCCCCGCCCGGGTCGTCGCGCGGGCGCGGGACACGGCCGCCTGCAGCCGGTTCGGTCAGCATGTGGTGGCCTCCGCCCGGTGGACGTCGCCGAAGGGGCACGCGTACGTCGTGGCGGCGGGGAGCCGCGCGGTGACCCGGATCTCCGTGAGCGGCGCGGTGGAGGCGACGCGTCCCGGGCGCACGCTGGCCGTACGGGCGCCCGAGCGGGGCGCGGTACGAGTGACGGCCCGCCTGGACAACGGGGATCGGCTGCCTCAGGTCGGTTCCTGAGGCGACCGCGCCCGGGCCGGCGGAAAGCATCGAGCCCCCGTCCGGGCCGGACGGGGGCTCGACGGGGGCTGCTCGGCTCACCGCGCTGACCGGGCACGGGCCGACGCCCGGTCAGCCAGGTACGTCATTATCCCCGGCGACCACCAGGAACGCGTCCGAATCCAGGTCCATCACTACCCTCGCGGACCGCCCCTGAGCACGCAGCCGCGCGGCATACTCCTCCGCCGGCCAGGATCCACGGGGCGCCCCCGCGGGAAAACGTCGCAACACCTTCGTCCGCATATCGCCGACACCTCCACACCGTCCACACCGCACGGACGGTTCGCACCCGGTGACCGTCCGTTGTCCCTTGTGGTGCACATGCCCTCTCCTTGGGAGACCATGCACAGGAGCCCCCGGATGCCAGGGAAACCATGCATCCGTGCACGTCCCGGGGCAGGAAAGGTGGAAGGGGCCACGGGGTGCGATCCACCGGACACCCCTCCTTCGTCTCAGCCGGGAGTACTTCTGTGCGTGTCCGAGTCGTTCTGTTCACCGCCGACCTGCGCGTCCACGATCACCCACCGCTACGGGCGGCCCTGAACGCCTCCGACGCCGTGGTCCCGCTGTTCGTCCGCGACACAGGAATCCCCGCGACCGGCTACCTCGCGCCGAACCGGGAGGCGTTCCTCGCCGACTGCCTGCGCGACCTCGACGCGGGTCTTCGCCGGCGCGGCGGACGGCTCGTGGTCCGCTACGGGGACGTGGCGGAGGAGGTCGCGAAGGTCGTCACCGAGACGGACGCGTGTGCGGTGCATCTGGCGGGCGACGTCAGCGCCTACGCCCGGCGGCGCGAGGACCGGCTGCGGACCGCACTGCACGGCATCGGCTGCGAGGTGATCGTCCACGACGCGGTGGTCACCTGTGTGCCGCCCGGCGCGGTCACCCCGGCCGCCAAGGACCATTTCGCCGTGTTCACGCCCTACCACCGGCAGTGGGACCGGCAGCCCGTCCGCGCGGTGCACCGGGCGCCGCGCGCCGTCACCGTGCCCGACGGTGTCGGCTCGGAGCCGCTGCCCGGGCGGGACACGGTGCCCGGTGTGTCACCGGCTCTCGCCGAGGGCGGCGAGCGGGCGGGCCGGGCGCGTCTCGCCGCCTGGCTGCGCTCGGGGATCGCCGGGTACGGGGACCGGCACGACGACATGGCGGGCGACGCGACCTCCCGGCTCTCCCCCGATCTGCACTTCGGGACGGTCAGCCCGGTCGAGGCGGTCCACCGGGCGCGGGCGGCGGGCGGCCCCGGCGCGGAGGCGTTCGTACGGCAACTGGCCTGGCGGGACTTCCACCACCAGGTACTGGCCGCCCGCCCGGCCGCCGCGCACGAGGACTACCGCACCCGGCACGACCGGTGGCGCGAGGAGGGGTCGGCGCACCGGGAGATCGAGGCGTGGCGGCAGGGGCACACCGGATACCCGGTGGTCGACGCGGCGATGCGGCAACTGCGCCACGAGGGGTGGATGCACAATCGCGCCCGCCTGCTGACGGCGAGTTTCCTCACCAAGACGCTGTACGTCGACTGGCGCATCGGCGCCCGGCACTTCCTGGACCTCCTCGTCGACGGGGACATCGCCAACAACCAGATGAACTGGCAGTGGATGGCGGGCACCGGTACCGACAGCCGCCCCAACCGGGTACTGAATCCGGTGACGCAGGGCAAGCGGTACGACCCGGACGGGGCGTACGTGCGCCGGTGGGTGCCGGAGCTGGCGGGGCTGTCCGGTCCCGCGGCGCACGAGCCCTGGAAGCTGCCCGGCCGGGACCGGGCCGCCTACGACTATCCGGAACCGCTGCTCGAACTCGCCGACGGGCTCGACCGGTTCAGGCGTGCGCGGGAGCTGCGGTGAGTTCGGGGTAGAGCCGTGCGATGCCGGTCAGCGCCTCCGGCAGGGTCGACGGGCGCAGCGCGCCGCGTACCGTGCGCCCCGCCCAGCCCGGCCCGCCGAGCAGTACGGCGGGCTTGCCGCGGGCGCCGCGCACCCCCCATCTGGTCTCGGTGAGGTGGCGGGCCAGCGGCATGCTGGCGGTCGAGCGGGCCTGCGCCCACAGCACGACGACGCGCGGGCCGGTCCTGCGTACGGCGGCCGAGACCGCCTCGACCGGTACGGCCGCCCCGAACATCCTTTGCGGCAGGCCGAGTTCGCCGAGCGCGGCGCTGAGCGCCTCCAGGGGCAGACAGTGCTGTTCGGCCGGTACGCAGGCCAGGACGAGCGGCGGCACGCCTGCGGCGGAGGGCGCGAGGGCGCTGCGGTGCAGGACGCGCGAGACCTGGCAGGACAGCAGGTGTTCGACCTCGACGTAGCGGTCCCCGGCCTCCTCCCACTTGCGGCCGATCGCGTGCAGCACCGGCACCATCACGTCCTGCCAGGCGGCGACCAGGCCGTGCTTCGCCACCGCCTGGTCCAGCAGTTCGGCGACGGCTGCCATGTCGAGACGGGTGGCGGCCCGCGCCAGTCCCCTGCGCTCCCGTTCCAGCGTGGCCTCGGACGGCCTGGCCGTCGGCCTCCGCGGTCCCGGGACGGTGGCGGTACGACCGCTGTCCTGGCGTTTCCCGGCCAGCCGCGCGGCCTCGGCGGGCGGCAGCCCCGTCGCCGTGAGGCGGCACATCTCCTCGACCACCGCGACGTCCTGGGGGGACCAGCGGCGGTGGTGGCCCTCGGCCCGCTGGGCGGGCCCGAGCCCGTACCGCCGGTCCCAGGTGCGCAGGGTCGTCGGTGACACCCCGAGTCGCCGGGCGAGGGCGCCGGTGGTGACTCCGGGTTCCGTCGTCGGCATGCCGTTCCCGTCCCGTTTGTCGTCCATCGGCTCACGATACGACGCACAAACGACGCGAGTTGCGGGTCGACCGAGGCTGTTCCGAGGATGTCCGATCCATGGACGGAGAGGCGTCCCGGCCGTCCGGTTCCGTTCGGTAAAGGTCATGTCCGAGGGCGCGTCGAGGAGTTGACGAACTACTGATGAGCGCAGCGGCGCGACTGGACCCGCGGTCCGCGCACGAGTCGTCGAGGCCGGACGCGGCACAACTGGCCGATCTGTACCTGCGGTGGGGGCCCCTGGTGTTCCGGCTCGCCCGGCGGGCGCTGGGCAACAACCGGGACGCGGAGGACGTCACGCAGCAGGTGTTCCTCGCCGCGTGGCGCGGGCGGGCCGGGTATCGGCCCGAACGCGGCCCCGTGGGAGCCTGGTTGACCGGGATCGCCCGGCATCACATCGCGGACGCGCTGGCCTCGCGCACCCGCAGGACCGTCCTGCTCGACGGGCTGGCCACCGGACGCGCGGCGGTGGTGGAGGAGACCGACGCGGTGCTCGACCGGGTGCTGATCTCCCAGGAACTGGCCCGGTTGCCGGAGCCGCAGCGCACGGTCCTGTGGCTCGCCTTCTACGAGGACCTGACGCAGCCGCAGATCGCGGACCGCACGGGGTGGCCGCTGGGCACGGTCAAGAGTCACGCCCGGCGCGGCATGGGGCGGCTGCGGACGCGCCTTCGGGAACACGGAAGAAATCATGGACCGGGTGCATCCGACCGGGGCCGCGCACCGGAAGTGATGGACAGCCTCGTATGACCCGGCTCCCACGACGGCAAGGCGACCCGGACCCTGCCGCCCCACGTCCTCGACGGAGTCGGCGCCGCCGAGGCGCACCCCCGTGGGCGGCACCCTTTCGGACGCCGCCCACGGGGATACTCACCGGCACGGGCGACACGCCCTAAAGTCGTGATCATGACTGTCCGATCCGTGCAGATCCGTGAGCTTCCCGCATCCGACATCGAGCGCGCCCTCGCTCTCGCCTATCTGGTCTTCCACGAGTCGCCGGGGGACGAGCGGCGCAGGCACCACCGCGAGACGCTGGTCGACTGCCCGCGCATCGGTGCCTACGACGGCGAGGATCTGGTCGGATTCGCCGCCGCGCATCCCTTCTCGGTCTCCGTGCCCGGCGGCGGTGAACTCCCCTGTCCCGGCCTGACGTTCGTGTCGGTGGCCCCGACGCACCGGCGGCGCGGGGTGTTCGCCGGGATGATGGACGAGCTGTTCGCCCGTTGTGCGCGCGAGGGCGCCCCGCTGGTCGCGCTGTGGGCGTCGGAGTCCTCGATCTACGGCCGGTTCGGCTTCGGTCCCGGCGCGTACGGCACGAGCGTGCGGATCGACTCGCGGCAGCCGCTGGCGCTGCGCGCGACGCCCGACCCCCGCCCCCTGCGTCTGGTCGACCCGGACTCCGCGCCCGCGCTGCTGGGCCCCTACTTCGAACGGACGCGTGCGCGGCGGGCGGGCCGCCAGGCGCGTACGGAGGCGTGGTGGCGAAAGGAGCTGCTGGTCGAGAAGGACGAGGGCGACGACGCTCTGTCGCCGCCCCGGGTCGTCGCCCTGGGTGATCCCCTCGCCGGGTACGCGGTCTACCGCACCAAGCCGGGCGACGAGGACACCCGCACGCCGGGTCTGGTCCAGGTCGACGAGGTGGAGGCCGACGGTCCCGGGGAGGCCGCCGCGTTGTGGAGCTACTTGAGCGCGATCGACCTGACCGGCACCGTGCGGGCCTGGGGCCGGCCGGTGGACGACGTGCTGCTGTTGATCGCCGCGGACCGGGACCAGGTGCGGGTCACGGAGTCGTTCCCGTCGCTGTGGGTGCGCCTGGTCGATGTGCGGGCGGCGTTGGCGGCCCGTTCGTGGGCGGCGCCCGTGGACCTGGTGCTGGCGGTCCGGGACGAGCGGGTGCCCGCGAACGCGGGCCGGTTCCGGCTGATCGCGTCGCCGGACGGGTTCTCGTACGCGCCGACCGGGGACGACCCGGATCTGTCGTTCGACGCGCGCGATCTGGCGACGGCCTACATGGGGGCGACGCCGGTGCGGTCCCTGGTGCGGGCGGGGCTGGTAGGCGAGCACAAGCCGGACGCGGCGTCGATGCTCGACGCCGCGCTGTACACGGATCTGCTGCCCCACACGCTCGACGAGTTCTGAGAGCCCGCCCTGGGACCCCTGCCGTGCGGCGGGGCGTTCAGCAGTCCATCTTCCAGGTGTGGGAGTCGCCGCTGTCGTTGCCCCACGAGTTGGACGGGATCTCCTGGCCGGGGGCGAGGCAGACGGTGCCGAACCCGATCCAGCCCTTGTTCTCGTAGACCTGGACGTGGTCCTTCACGCCGGGTCCCGAGATGCCGTGGTTGGCCCAGGAGGAGTCCTCGTCCTGGATGCCGGGCTCCCAGTCGCCGTCGTCGCCCGACCAGTTGAAGCGCTGGCCCGAGTAGTTGGCGTCGGTCCAGGCGCAGAAGCTGCCGCTGGGGCACTGGGCGGCGTACGCGGTGGTGGTGGCCGCGGCCCCGCCGAGGGCGAGGGCGACGGCGGTCAGCAGGGCGAGAGAATGCTTCACGGTGCGGTGTCTCCTTGGTGGTGGGCGGTGCGCAGCACGCGCGTCGAGGTGTCGAGCGCGTGGGCCCGCAGGCGGCGCCATTCGGCGACTTCGGTGCGGTGTCTCTCGCGTACGGAGGCGAGGCTGCGGTGTTCGTGGGCGGCTTCGGGCCGCAGGTTGTTGACGACGGTCGACACGGTGAACCAGCGCTTCTCGTCGCCGTAGAGGCGGCGCTGCGCCGCGGCGAGACAGCCGTCGGTGTGGGCGCGGACGGGCACACCGTTCGCGAGGGTCAGGGACAGTTCGGCGGGTGGTCTGCCGAACAGGGCGGCGGCCACGCGTTGTTGTTCGGCTGCGCTCACGCCGCGCTGCCCGGGCCGCGGAGGGGTGAGGCCCTGGCGGGTGAGGCAGCGGTCGGTGAGCAGTTGCTGGGCGGCTTTGACGGTGTCGTCGGGTGAGAGGGCGGGGCGGGCGGGGCGTGGGGCGCAGCCGCTGAGGAGGAGCAGGCCCGTGAGGAGGGCGAGCAGCGTCAGCGGGGCGGGGCCCCGGGGTCGGGGTCGTGAACGCACGGTCGTCGGATCAGCCCGGCTCGCAGCCCATCTTGTTGTCGCTGACCCCGTCGATCTTCTGGGCCCATTCCCAGTTCTCGGAGTAGTCGTCGCGCCGGATCTCGCGGTACAGGCAGTTGGAGGGGGTGTAGCTGATGGCGTAGACGCTGTCGCTCACGCGGGACTCGAAGGAGTAGGCGTGCCGCTGCGTGCCGTTCTCCGCCTCGGCGTAGCCGGGAGGGCCGTAGCACCAGGCGTGGCCGTGCTGTCCGGTCTCGGTCCAGAAGCAGACCTGGCCGGGTCCCGCGGCTGCTTGGGCGCCGCTCGCGCTCGGTACGAGAGCGGCCGCGGCGGCGGCGAGGGCCAGGGCGAGTGCGGACGTGCGTTTCATCGTGGGGTCCCCCGATATGGTCGTCATCACTGTGCGTGACGACACTCCCCATGCGCCCGTCGGATCAAGCGCGGGTTCACCCGTGTCGGTTACTAGTCGGACTGTCAGACCGAGGCGTGGGCCCGTAGGCGTACGGCGGTGCGGGCCATGCGCAGGGCGTCCACCGACTCGGCGAGGAGTTCGTACTCGGTGGTCTCGTCCCGGGTGGCGACGCGGACGAGCCGGCCGCCCGCCAGTTCCTCGGCGACGCGCTCCTGCTGGGCGGTGTCCGCGCACCAGGCGCGGAGCAGGGCGGGCACGTCCGGGGCGTCGTCGCCCAGCGGCATCAGAGCGCCCTCGGGCACGTGCGGCAGGCCGGGGCGCGGATCGAGCCGGTCGGCGATCCAGGTGGCGCGGTCGCGCAGCCACCACAGGGCGAGCGGCAGGGTGGGGGCGCGATAGGTACCGAGCGGAACTCCGACGCGCCGTCCGCCGCAGATTCCGTACGCGGTGACGTGGCACAGGAATTCGTCGTGCACGATCTCCCCCATTGCCCGGCGCCATTGATCATCAACTGTTCGGTGATTGATCAGCGTTCGACCCGGCGGCGGAGGCGATCACGATCGTCGATCCGCCGCACGCCGCCCAGGAACGGAATTCAACCGTCCCACCTGTCGAGTATCGGCACTTCGCACGCACTGTCACCACGTTTTTCTGGCCAGTCTCCTGGCATATTCCGGCGCCGCGTTGGCCGAAATCAGCGCGGTCGGCGAAACTGCACTCCATGCACTCCCATGACGTATTCATCGAGGCCTACGGCCGCATCAAGGAAGAAGTACATGCAGCCGTCGACGGTCTTTCCGTCGACGATCTCCACGCGCGCCCCGGTGACGGCGCGAATTCCATCGCCTGGCTGATCTGGCATCTCACGCGCGTGCAGGACGACCATGTCGCCGACGCGTCGGGCGGCGAGCAGATCTGGCTCACGCAGGGCTGGGCGGACCGTTTCGCCCTGCCACTGCCCGCGTCCGACACCGGCTACGGCCACACGCCCGAACAGGTCGGCCGGGTACGGGTCGCATCCGGCGAGCTGCTGCTCGGCTACTACGACGCGGTGCACGAACGGACGCTGGACTTCCTCGGCGGCCTGGAGGACGCCGCGCTCGACCGCATCGTGGACGAGAACTGGGACCCACCCGTGACGCTGGGGGCGCGGCTCGTCAGCGTCCTGTCGGACGATCTCCAGCACGTGGGCCAGGCCGCCTACGTCCGCGGGCTGCTCTGACCCCCATCCACGGTTCCATCCCTGCCGAACGGCGCTGAACTTCCTGTTCAGCGCCGTTCCGCTGTGTGGGCACCCTTCCCCGGCGGCCTTCTCCGCGGCTTCGCGCGCCGTAGGTCTTGACAACTCGATTGGTCTGGACCAGCTTTGGCGCACAGCGGTGGCCACCGTTCACCACCGCTTCTCCCCCTCTCCCCCCCGGAGGCACCCCCGTGGACCGTGTACGTCATGGCAGACCCGGATCCCGTCGACGGCTCGGCGGCGCTCTCGCCGTCGTCTCGGCCGCGGCGATCGGCGTCACCGCGCTCGCCGCTCCCGCGCAGGCCGCGGACGTCAACGTGGCCAAGAACGCCGGCTTCGAGTCGGACCTGTCCAACTGGACCTGTTCGGCGGGCAGTGGCGCCGTCGTCTCCTCGCCCGTGCACGGCGGCGCCAAGGCGCTGAAGGGCACCCCGGCGGGGCAGGACAACGCCAAGTGCACCCAGACCGTCGCGGTCAAGCCCAACTCGACGTACACGCTGAGCAGTTGGGCGCAGGGCGGTTACGCCTACCTCGGCGCGAGCGGAACCGGCACCACCGACGTCTCCACCTGGACGCCGGGCAGCTCCTCCTGGCAGCAGCTCAGCACCAGTTTCAAGACCGGCGCGAACACGACCTCGGTCACGGTCTACACGCACGGCTGGTACGGGCAGAGCGCCTACTACGTCGACGACGTCAGCGTCTTCGGCCCCGACGGGGGCGGCGGCAGCGACCCGGTCGTGATACCCGCCGTGCCCGCGGGCCTCACCGCGGGCACGGCCACCTCGTCCTCCGTCGCCCTGTCCTGGACCCCGGTCTCCACGGCGACCGGCTACAACGTCTACCGGGACGGCACGAAGGTCGCCTCGGTCACCGGCGCCTCGACGACCGTCACCGGCCTCGCCGCCGACACCTCGTACAGCTTCCAGGTCAGTGCGACGAACGCGGCCGGCGAGTCGGCGAAGTCGGCGGCGGTCAGCGCGAGAACCGCCACCTCGGGCGGTGGCGGTGGAGGCGGCGGCACCGTGCCCAAGCACGCGCTGACCGGCTACTGGCAGAACTTCGACAACGGCGCCACCGTGCAGAAGCTGCGGGACGTCTCCTCCCAGTACGACATCATCGCGGTCTCGTTCGCGGACGCCACGACGACGCCGGGGCAGATCGCCTTCCACCTCGACCCGGCCGTCGGCTACGCCTCCGCCGCCGACTTCAAGGCCGACATCGCCGCCAAGCACGCGGCGGGCAAGTCCGTGATCCTCTCGGTCGGCGGCGAGAAGGGCAGCGTCGCGGTCAACAGCGACGCCTCGGCGACGGCCTTCGCCGACAGCGCGTACGCGCTCATGCAGGAGTACGGCTTCGACGGGATCGACATCGACCTGGAGAACGGCCTCAACTCGACCTACATGACGAAGGCGCTGCGCCAACTGTCCACCAAGGCGGGGTCGAAGCTGGTGCTCACCATGGCGCCGCAGACCATCGACATGCAGTCCACGTCGGGCGAGTACTTCAAGACCGCGCTGAACGTGAAGGACATCCTCACCGTCGTCAACATGCAGTACTACAACAGCGGTTCGATGCTGGGCTGTGACGGCAAGGTGTACAGCCAGGGCTCGGTGGACTTCCTCACCGCGCTCGCCTGCATCCAGTTGGAGGGCGGTCTCGACGCCTCGCAGGTCGGGCTCGGCGTCCCGGCGTCGACGCGCGGGGCGGGCAGCGGCTACGTGGCCCCCTCGGTCGTGAACAACGCGCTCGACTGCCTGGCGCGGGGCACGAACTGCGGTTCCTTCAAGCCCGCGAAGACCTATCCGGGGCTGCGCGGCGCGATGACCTGGTCGACGAACTGGGACGCGACGGCCGGCGGTGCCTGGTCGAGCGCGGTCGGCCCGAAGGTGCACAGCCTGCCGTAGCTCAGCGGGCCGGGTCTGTGACGAGCAGGCTCAGCAGATGGGCGCAGGCCTCCTGTTCCGAGGGGTGTGCGGAGATCGGACGGTGCGCGCCGCGCTCGTACGCACCGGTCTCCCACGCCCCGTCGGACGTCCTGCGCAGATACAGGAAGTCCGGGGGCGTGGGGGCGGGTTCGTGGACGCCCTCGACCCAGTAGTAGGCGGCGGGGACGCCCGCCCGGCGCAGCGCTTCGCCCAGTGTGTGCACGTCCACGGTGCCGGCTCCTTACGCGGCGGGTTCGAGGTAGTCGTGCTCGGTCAGCCACTTGACGTTGAGGCGCCGGCCCGCGCCGGGGTCGAGGAAGACGGCGTCCAGTTTGATCTGCTGTCCACCGCCCGGCTGCGCGAACCAGGGGGCGATGGGGCCCTGCCACACGGAGAACGGCTTCTCCACCACGTACACGTGGTAGTCGCAGGCGAAGGCCGCGTCGCGGGTGTTGAGGTTCTGCGGGGGCAGCGCCCGCTTGCCGTACGGGTCGCCGGCGGGGGCGAGATAGCCGCCGTACTCGGAGCCGAACCGGTCCAGTCGCTCGCCGGGTGCCAGCTCGGTGGCCGTGCGGTCGACGTGGCCGTTGGTCTCGGTGAACCCGTCGTTGGGCGGGTACTTCCAGGAGCCGGTGTCCGCGGGGCCCTCCCAGTACTTCTTCAGGAAGGCCGCCGGGCTCAGGGTGCCGGTCCGGTGGTAGCCCTTGAGCAGCGGGCCCACCGGCGTCTGCTTCTTGCCGGGCAGGTACTTCGGGCCGAGGCGGGCGTCGCCGTGGTACTCGCCGGTGCACGGTGCGTGCGCGGCGGCCGGGGCGGACGCGTCGGCGGTGGCCACGGACGGCGCGGCGGCGACCGCGAGGGCGGCGACCGCGGCGGCCAGGATCGTGCGCATGGGCTTCACTCGGAAGTCTCCCGGATCTGCAGGGGCCGATGACTCGGCGGATGACTCGGTGTCAGAAGGTGCGCACGCACGGTGATCGCGCGGCGCGGTGCGAGAGTACCGGCGACCGCGCGGGACCCTGACGACATCCGGCCATCGCGTCCGCCCCGTGCCGCACGGCGGTCAGCCGCCCAGGAAGAGCATGGTGCCGTCGGGGCCGTGTGCCTCGACGCGGGCGCCGTGCTCGACGGTGCGGCTGACCGTGCAGTACTTCTCGTGGGTGAGGCGGATGCCGTTCTCCAGGATCTCGGCGGTGCGGGTGTCGCCCTCGGGCAGCGCGATCTCGTAGGAGACGCGGACGGTGCCGACGCGGCCGTCGTCCTCGGGCCCGGAGACCGACGCGACGACGATGCGCAGGTCGTCGTGGTCGGCGGTGCGGGCCGTGCGGTCCACGACGAGGCCGCCGCAGCCGCCGAGCGCGGCGAGGAGGAGTTCGACGGGGGTGAACGACGGGGTGTCGGTCCTGGCGTCGGCGGGGGCGATGCGGACCTCGGCGCCCCGGTCGTTGCGAGCGGTCCAGTCGCGCTCGCCGTTGCGGACGGTCTCGATGCGGTAGTCGGCCATGGCCGAACCGTAACGAGGTCCCGCGTCCGTGCCCCGCAGGCACGGCACCCGGCGTGTGTCAGAGCCTGTCTTTACGCACCCACCCTTTCGGCGGTCCGGAGACTGGTCCGAGCTCAGAGTCCCAGTGGCCCGAAGGCGCCGTGCCGCCCCTCATGTCGTCGAGCCACAGGTTGCGGCTGGACGGTCCCCAGGTGTGGAGTCCACCACCGGGTGTGACCCCTCGGGACTGGCGTCGCGGGGGCACGACATCGCCTCCTGGCAGGCGACTGTCCGGATCAGGGGCGAGCAGTGGATACGCGGGTTCCTCCGCGTCGAGCTCAGGGGCGGTTTCCAGCGCCGCCACGACCGTGCTTCGTGGCCTCGCTCGCGCCTCCGACACCGGTGCATGGCCTTCAGGCCGGAGGCGCTACTGCCCGCGTCGAGGCGGGCTCAGGGCGCCTGCTGGACGTCGCCGCGGGTGGAGGAGGCGACCGTGTCGCGATGGGCGAAGTCGCCGGGCGGGATCCCCGGGTGGTGCCCGGCCGACGGCGCGGCGGGGGTCGCGGCGGGGCCCAGCGTGAGGCGGGAGACGATCCGGTAGCGGTCCCCGCGGTACAGCGAGTGGACGTACTCGACGGGCCGCCCGGAGGCGTCCGAGGTGAGCCGCTCGAAGAGCAGCGCCGGGGACAGCTCGGGAACGTCCAGGAGGTCGGCCTCCGCGCGGGTGACGACGGTCGGCTCGATGGCCTGGACGGCTTCGCGGACGTGTACGTCGTGGTGTTCGCGCAGATGGGCGTAGAGGTCGCCGCTCTCCAGTTCCTGGGCGCTCAGTCCTGGGACCAGATCGGCGCGGATGTGCAGGTGCTCGATGGCCATCGGGGCCCCGTCGACCAGGCGCAGCCGGGCCACGTAGACGATCCTCGCGGCGGGCGAGAGGCGCAGCTTGCGGCCGACGCGGGCGCCCGCCTGGATGGTGGTGAACTCCAGGAGGCGGCTCGACCAGGCGCCCGCGGCCTGCGGCACCGCGAGCGTCTGTTCCCCGGCGACGAGCTCCTGGGTGATCTTCGCGGGGGCGACGAACATGCCGCGGCCGTGTTCGCGGACGAGAAGACCGGCGGCCACGAGTTCGTCGACCGCCGCGCGCAGTGTGGGCCGGGAGACGCCGAGGCGGGCGCAGAGGGTGCGCTCGGAGGGGATGGCGTCACCGGGGCGCTGGGATTCGATGAGTTCCAGGATGTGGTCGCGCACCCGCTCGCGCTTGAGCACCGCCCCCGGCGCGGCCGGGTTCTCGGTGGTCCCGTCGGCGTTCACGTCCGCCCCCTCGTGCCGTACGACCAGTTGCCTGACCAGTTGACCACGACGCCACCTTGATCGACAACTCCCCTTTATTCACTAGGGGGTTGACGGGCTCAATGGTCTATGCCAGCTTTCTCCACCACCAGAGGTCACCTGACCAGTTGGAGAACTGGTCAGGTCCGGCGCCCAGAGGTGAACCGTGAAGCTCCGTATGCTCGCCGGTCTGTCCGCGCTCGTCGCGGTCGCCGGGCTCAGTGCCTGCAGTTCGTCCGGCTCCGGTGACGGGGAGGCCGGGGACGGCGGGCGGACCGGGATCGACGTGTGGCTGATGCGCGACAGCGTCTCGGCCGCCTTCCAGCAGCAGTTCGAGAAGGGGTTCGAGGCCGCGCATCCGGACATCGACGTGCGGGTGCAGATCCAGGAATGGGACGGCATCGGCGAGAAGGTCACCGCCGCGCTCGCCAGCAACGACGCGCCCGACGTCATCGAGACCGGCAACACCCAGGTCGCCCAGTTCGCGCGGAGCGGCGGCCTGCTGGACCTGAGCGACAAGGTCGACGCGCTCGGCGGCAAGGACTGGCTCAAGGGCCTGGCCGAACCGGGCGCGTACGAGGGCAAGCAGTACGGCATCCCGTACTACGCGGCCAACCGGGTCGTCATCTACCGCAAGGACCTGTTCGCGAAGGCGGGTGTCGACGCGGCGTCGATCAGGACACGTGAGCAGTGGATCGCCGCGACGAAGAAGCTGGACAAGGGCGCGCGGCAGGGCATCTACCTGCCCGGCCAGAACTGGTACACCCTCTCCGGCTTCGTCTGGGACGAGGGCGGGGACCTGGCCACCGAGTCCGGCGAGAAGTGGAAGGGCGCACTGGACACGCCGGAGGCGCTGCGCGCGATGGCGTTCTACAAGAAGCTCCAGGCCCTCGGCAAAGGCCCCGCGGACTCCGACGAGGCGCAGCCGCCGCAGGCCGAGGTCATGGCCGAGGGGCAGGTCGCCCAGATCATCAACACGCCCGGCGGCGCCGACGTCGTCGTGCAGAACAACCCGGCGCTGAAGGGCAGGTTGGGGTTCTTCCCCATCCCGGGCAAGACAGCCGGCACCCCCGGCGCGGTGTTCACCGGCGGCTCCGACCTGGTGATCCCGACCGTGTCCCGGCACCACGACGCCGCGTACACCTTCGTCGAGGAGCTGACCGGCGACGCGTGGCAGAAGAAGCTCGCCGTCGCGATGAGCTACGTACCGAACAAGACGACGCTCGCCGACGCGGTCGCCAAGGACCCGGGGGCCTCCGCGATGGCGGCCGGCGCGGCGGTGGGGCACGCGACGCCGAACACACCGGGCTGGGCCGCCGTCGAGGCGAAGAATCCGATCAAGGACTACATGACGGCGGTCCTCACGGGCGGTGATCCGGCGCGGGAGGCGAGGAAGGCGTCCGAGGCGATCACCTCGGCCATGAACTCCGGCTCCTGACCGGCCTCCCTCCCACCACGAGAACCGACGACAAGGAGTGTGCGCCGTGTCGATCGTCCGCGAGCGGACCGCGCCCCGCCCCCTCACCCCGCCGCCCCGGCGCCCCCGCGGCCCGGCCCGCCGCGCCACGACGTCCGGCGCGTGGCCCTACCTGCTGGTGGCGCCCGCCGTCCTCGGCATGCTGTACCTGCTCGTCTATCCACTGGGCCGGGCGGTCCTGATCTCCTTCCAGGACTTCGGCCTGCGCCAGCTCATCCTGGGCGACGCGCACTTCACCGGGTTCGACAACTACACGACGCTGCTCTTCGATCCCCGGTTCTGGACCGTCGTGCGCCGCACGTTCCTGTTCATGGCGGTCAGCGTCGCCCTGATCATGGTGCTGTCGACGCTCGTGGCGCTCATGGTGGAGCGGCTCGGCCGGACCTGGCGTACGGCGGTGCTCTGCGCGCTCGTGCTCACATGGGCGATGCCGGTGGTCGCGGCGACGACCGTGTTCCAGTGGCTGTTCCACTCGGAGTTCGGGATCGTCAACCACACGCTGACCGGCCTCGGGTTCTCCTCGTTCGACGGATACCCGTGGCTGGCGCACGGCCCGGCGGCCTTCACCATCCTGGTCACGCTCGTCGTGTGGCAGTCGGTGCCGTTCGCGGCGATCACCCTGTACTCGGCGCTGACCACCGTGCCGTCCGACCTGTACGAGGCCGCGCGCATCGACGGCGCGTCCGGCGCGCGCGTCTTCCGGTCGATCACGCTGCCCATCGTCCGGCCGATCTTCATGCTGGTGCTGTCCCTCGAGGTGATCTGGACGTTCAAGGCGTTCGTGCAGATCTGGGTGATGACGCGCGGCGGGCCGGGTGACGCGACCACCATCCTGCCCGTCTACGCGGTGCAGACCGCCCTGTCCGGGCAGCGCTACGACCTGGGGTCGGCGGCGTCGATGGTGACGGTGCTGCTCATGTCCGGGGTGCTCGTCGCCTACTTCCGGCAGATGTTCCGGCAGGAGGGCGAGCTGTGACGTCCTCGCGCGCGCTGCGCCGCCTCCCGCTCCATGTCGCCGCGACCGTCACGGTGGTGGTCTGCCTCTTCCCCGTGTACTGGATGGTCACGACGGCCTTCAAACCGAACCGCGACATCCAGTCCGACCGCCCCGCTCCGCTCCCGCGGACGTGGACGCTCGACCACTTCCGGCGGGCGGTCGACGCCGACGGGTTCGGCCTGTTCTGGCGCAACAGTGTGCTCGTGACGCTGGGCGCGGTACTGCTGGCGCTGGTGGTGGCGCTCGCGGCGTCGTTCGCGGTGGCGCGGATGCGGTGGCGGGGGCGGCGGCAGTTCATGCTGATGGTGTTCGTCGCGCAGATGGCACCGTGGGAGTCGCTGATCATCCCCGTCTACATCATCTCCCGCGACACCGGGATGCTGGACCGGCTGCCGACCCTGACGCTCGTCTACTTCATGATGACGCTGCCGTTCACGATCGTCGTGCTGCGCGGTTTCCTCGCCACGATCCCGGCCGAGCTGGAGGAGTCGGCGCAGGTCGACGGCTGTACCCGGGCCGGAGCCTTCCGGCACATCGCGTTCCCGCTGCTGGCGCCGGGCCTGATGGCGACCTCGCTGTTCGGCTACATCACGGCGTGGAACGAGTTCGCGTACGCCAACTTCCTCATCATCAAGCAGCAGGACCACCGGACGCTGCCGGTGTGGCTGTCCTCGTTCCACAACACGTTCGGCACCGACTGGGGCGCCACCATGGCGGCCTCCACCCTGTTCGCGCTGCCCGCCCTGGTGATCTTCCTGGTGTTGCAGCGGCATGTCACGTCCGGTTTCGCGGCCGGCGCCGTCAAGGGCTGACCCGCCCGGACGATCCGGTCCGCCCCCCGTTCGGAGGTCCGCAGTGCCCGCACACCGCCCCTCTCTGCTCCCTCTGCCCACCCAACTCACCTTCCGCCCGGGGCACTTCACGCTCCGGGCCGGGACGACGGTCCGGATCTCCCCCGGCGCGGGCCCCGCCGCCGTGCTGCTCCGCACGCTCCTCGCGCCGGCCACCGGGCTGCCCCTGCGCGCCGCGTCCGACGGGCCGTTCGTGCTCGCGCTCGACCCGCGGCTGGGCGGGCTCGGGGAGGAGGGCTACGGCCTGACGGTCGCGCCGGACGCGGTCCTGCTGCGGGCCGCGCGCCTGCCCGGCCTGCTGCGCGGCGTGCAGACCGTGCGCCAACTCCTGCCGCCCGAGGCCCTGGCGGGCACCGCCCGGGGCGACGTCGACTGGCGCCTGCCGTGCGCGGAGATCACCGACGTGCCCCGGCACCCCTGGCGCGGCTTCATGCTCGATGTGGCCCGGCACTTCCAGCCGGTGTCACTGCTGCGCCGCTACGTCGATCTGCTCGCCCTGCACAAGCTGAACGTGCTGCATCTGCATCTGACCGACGACCAGGGATGGCGGATGCCGGTCGCCGCGTACCCGCGCCTCACGGAGGTCGGCGGGCGGCGCGCCGAGTCGATGGTCGGGCCCGCGGGCAGCCACCTCTTCGATGGCGTCCCGCACGAAGGGGCTTACAGTCGGCGGGAGTTGACGGGCCTTGTCACGTACGCCGCCGCGCGTGGGGTCACCGTCGTGCCGGAGATAGAGATGCCCGGGCACACCCGGGCCGCCCTCGCCGCCCATCCTGAGCTGGGCACCGTGCCGGGGCGGCGCCTCGACGTGTGGACCCGGTGGGGCGTGTGCGAGAACGTCCTCGGCGTGCACGAACCGGTGCTCGACTTCTGCCGCACCGTCCTCGACGAGGTCCTCTCCGTGTTCCCGTCGCCGCATGTGCACATCGGCGGCGACGAGTGCCCCGGCACGGAGTGGGCGGCGAGTCCGGCGGCCCGCGCGCGGGCCGCCGCCGAGGGCCTGGCGGACCCGGCCGCGCTGCACGGCTGGTTCCTGGGCCGCATCGGGGAGTTCCTCCTGGAACGCGGGCGCACTCCGACGGCGTGGGTGGAGACCGGTGCGGGGCTGCCGCCGCAGTTCACCGTCATGACCTGGCGCGACCCCGAGCACACCCGCATCGCGCTCAAGCGCGGCCACGCGGTGATCAGCGCCCAGCACCGGGCGAGCTACCTGGACTACGCGCAGTCCTGCGCCCCGGACGAACCGCGGGGGCAGCCGGGCCCCGTGGTCGGTCTGCGGGCGGTCCACGACCACGAGCCACCGGACGACACCGACACGGCCGGCCGCGTCCTCGGCATGCAGGCGCAGTTGTGGACGGAGTTCGCCCCGACCGCCGCACACGTCGACCGTCTGTCCTTCCCCCGGCTGTGCGCCCTCGCCGACCGCGCCTGGCACGGCTCCCCGTCCTGGGCCGGTTTCCGTGAGCGGCTGGCCGCGCACACGGTGCGGCTCGCCGCGCTCGGAGTGCGGCACGGGCCGCTCGACCCGCACCTCCCCGTCCCCCACCGTTCCGGAAAGGAACCGTCATGAGGAAGAGCGTCGCGAGAAGAACGACCGTCACCAGGGCCGCGGGCTGCGCCGTGGCCGCCGCCCTCGGCTGCGCGGGCCTGTTCGCCCCGCCGTCGAGCGCCGCCGCGACCGCGGGCGAGCTGACCGTGCAGTACCACACGGGCAGCACCGGCAGCGATCAGGCCGAGCCGTGGCTGAAGGTCCGCAACTCCGGCGGCGCGAGCGTGCCGCTCGGCGGGGTGAAGGTCCGCTATTACTTCAAGGCCGATACGGCGGGCGCGAGTTACCGCTTCGCCTGCTCCTGGGCCGTCAAGGGCTGCGCCAACGTCACGGGCACCTTCGGCACGCTCGCCCACCCCACGGCGACCGCCGACCGGTATCTGGAGATCGGCTTCACGTCCGGCGCCGGATCCCTCGCCGTCGGCGCCGACACGGGCGATCTGCAACTGCGCTTCCACCGCTCCGACTGGCAGCCCCTGAACCAGGCCGACGACTACTCGTTCGGCGCGGCGCAGTCGGCGTACGGGAACTGGTCGAAGGTCACCGCCCAGCTCGGCGGGGCCCTCGTGTGGGGCTCGGCGCCCGCGGGCAACGATCCGACCGATCCCACGGACCCGACCGACCCGACGGACCCCACCGACCCGCCCGGTGCCGGGGCCACCCTCTTCGACGACTTCGACTACAGCGGTCACAACGATCCGAGGATCGCGGCGAACGGCTGGAGCGTGCGCGCCAACTCCGGTGGTCCCGGCGTGCCCGGCGCGACGTGGGCGCCCGAGAACGTGACGTTCCCGACCTCGGGCGGGAACGCGGTGATGAATTTGGAGACGTCGACCACGGGGACCGGCGCGGGCACGAAGCAGACCGAAGTCCTCACCAAGGCGCTGAAGTTCAGGAACGGGACGTACGCGGCGCGGGTCAGGTTCAGTGACGCGCCCAGGAGCGGGCCGGACGGGGACCACCTGGTGCAGACGTTCTTCACCATCAACGACCTCAAGGCGCCGATGGCGGACGACTACGCCGAGTACGACTTCGAGTACCTGCCGAACGGAGGCTGGGGCGAACCGTCGAACATCCTGTACACGACGTCCTGGGAGACGTACAACCCGGATCCGTGGCAGGCGGTGAACCAGCACACGGAGAGCCGGCAGAGCTACGCCGGGTGGCACGACCTGGTGGTCACCATCGACAACAGCGCCATCACGTACTACATCGACGGTCGGTCGTTCGGCACGCACGACGCCGCGTACCTGCCGGAGCGGCCGATGTCGATCAACTTCAACCAGTGGCTGATCGACCTGGCGGGCCAGACGAGCACCAGCCCGCGCGCCTACGACCAGCAGGTCGACTACGTGCTGCACGTCAAGGACCAGGTGCTCACCCCGGCCCAGGTGGCGGCGAAGGTGGCGGCGTACCGCGCGGCGGGCACGACGTTCGAGGACACGGTCCCGGCGTCCTGACGGGGCGGGGAGTCCGCGCGCCCCACACGCCCGGACTCCCCCAGTGGTGCTTCCCCTCCCCAGGTCGGCCGCCTCGTGAGCCGGCGACCGCCTGGGGCAGAGTCTGCCGTGGGGAGACCGGGAACTCACCCCGGACCCCCACCTTTCAGTAACATTGTGTGTTGAATCAGTGGCGAGAAGTGACGGAAGCGACGCGCCGGATCCCTTGCACCAGGCCGGGACCGGGAGCGCGGACCGGCCGCGTGGCTTGATCTCTCCCGCTCAATGAAGGCCGGAAGTCCCTCCTGGCAAGCGCTTGCCGCAGCGGCCGCAGAAGTTGGCGCCGGCGTCCTCGGCGGCCCGGCCGCACTCGGCGCAGACGCGCGGCAGCAGACAAGGCGCCTCTCCGCCCTCCGCGCGCACCGCGGTGGCGGCCCGGCCGATCGTCATGCCGGGGCGCCTGCGATGGACCGTGAGGTAGACGAGGCCGTCGTCGCCCGCACTGACGCCGCGCCGCTCGCCGCGCGGCACGAACACGACCGTGCCCGGCTTCAGTTCCTCGTCGCGTTCCGCCCGGCGCAGGGTGCCGTGGCCCTCGGCGACGACGAGGAGGACGTCGAGGTCGTTCTCGACGTACGCCTCTCCCCGCGCCCCGGGCCGCACCCGAACGACATTGGCGTCGAGCTGCCGCGCCGCGCCTTCGAGGCGCCACAACGCTCCCGTGGCGGCCGGGTCGGCCCCCTCCAGCAGTTCGGCGAGCAGGACATGGACAGCGGGCATCTCGATCGTTCCTCCGTCGTGGGCCGAGCGGACGGCAGTGGCCTCCCCCGATTCTCTCGCATCGCAACTACCCCTGCGCAAACGGTGGACTCATCAACATCACTCTGCAATTCTCCAACAACTGAACGCAAGAAACAGATCACTCGGTGGGAGTCTTCGCTTCACCGCACCTCGGTGCGGGGACAGGGGCAGCATGATCGGACAGTCATCGCTCAGATCCGGGCGGCGCGGCGGAAGGCGGGGCCTCGCGGTCGCCCTCCTCGCGCTCGCCCTGGCGTTCCTCGGCCTGCCGGTGCTCCCGGCGCAGGCAGGGGGTGGCCCGAACCTCGCGGCGGGCGCCCCGACGAGGGCGAGCAGCGCGAACGGGGAGTACGGCGCGGCGAAGGTCACCGACGGCAACGCCGCCACGTACTGGGAGAGTTCCGGCTCCGACCTGCCCCAGTGGGTGCAGGCCGACCTGGGCGCGGCGGCCCGCGTCGACGAGGTGGTGCTGCGGCTGCCGGGCGCGTGGGAGAGCCGTAGCCAGACGCTGTCGGTGCAGGGCAGTGCGGACGGCACCTCGTTCGACACCTTGAAGGCGTCGGCGTCGTACACCTTCGCGCCGGGCTCGGGGAACACGGTGACGGTGTCGTTCGCCGCGACGCAGACCCGTTACCTGCGCATCGTGGTGAGCGCCAACACGGGTTGGCGGGCCGCCCAGTTGTCGGAGCTGGAGGTGCACGGCGCGGGTGAGTCCTCGGTCAACCTGGCCCGCGGCAAGACCTTCACAGCGAGTTCCACGACGCAGACGTACGCGGCGGCGAACGCCGGGGACGGTGATGTCGCCAGCTACTGGGAGTCCAGGAACGACGCGCTGCCGCAGTGGGTCCAGGTGGACCTGGGCGCTTCGGTGCGCGTGAACCGCGTGGTGCTGCGGCTGCCGTCCGGGTGGGAGACCAGGGCGCAGACGCTGACGCTGCGGGGCAGCACGAACGGCACGGACTTCCAGGATCTGGTCGCGTCCAAGGCGTACGAGTTCACCTCGGCGGGCGGTCAGGCGCAGACCCTGTCCTTCGACACCGTTACGACGCGCTACGTGCGGGTGCTCGTCACCGCCAACTCGCGCCAGCCGGCCGGGCAGTTCTCCGAGGTGGAGGTGTACGGCCCGGCGTCCGGTGACACCGAGGCGCCCGGAGCTCCCGCCGATCTCGCCTACACCGAGCCCGCGACCGGTCAGATCAAGCTGACCTGGAAGGCCGCCACGGACAACGTGAAGGTGACGGGCTACGACATCTATGCCGACGGGACGCTGCGCGCGTCGGTCGACGGTGCCACGCTCACCTACACCGACACCCAGCCGACGTCGGCGACGCTCACCTACTTCGTGCGGGCCAAGGACGCCGCGGGCAACCAGTCGGCCAACTCCAACTCGGTGACGCGCAAGGGCGCTTCGGGCGACACGCAGGCACCGACCGCGCCCGGGAACCTGGCCTTCACCGAGGCGGTCAAGGGCCAGGTCAAGCTCGCCTGGCAGGCGTCGGCCGACAACGTGAAGGTCACCGCGTACGACATCTACGCGAACGGGACGCTCCTCAAGTCCGTCGCCGGGGACGTCACGTCGTACACCGACACGCAGCCCGCGTCGGCGACGGTGACGTACTTCGTGCGGGCCAAGGACGCGGCGGGCAACCAGTCGGCGAACTCCGACTCGGTGACCCGCGACGGCGCCACGACCGTCGGGGCGAATCTGGCCGTCGGCAAGCCGATCACGGCGTCCTCCTCGACGTTCACGTACGTCGCGCAGAACGCGGTCGACGACGACACCGGCACGTACTGGGAGGGCGGCGGGGGCAGCTACCCGAACACCCTGACCGTGAAGCTCGGCGCGAACGCGGACGTGTCCTCCGTCGTCCTGAAGCTGAACCCGGACGCCGCCTGGTCCACCCGCACCCAGAAGATCGAGGTGCTGGGCCGGGAGCAGAAGGCGTCGGACTTCACGACGCTGGCCGCGGCGAAGGAGTACACGTTCAACCCGGCGAGCGGGAACACGGTGACGGTTCCGGTCACCGCGCGCGTGGCGGACGTCCGTCTCACCTTCACCGCCAACTCCGGGGCTCCGGCGGGTCAGTTGGCGGAGTTCCAGGTCATCGGCGAGCCCGCGCCCAACCCCGATCTCCAGGTCACGGGCGTCACGGCGCAGCCCGCCTCTCCGGTGGAGTCCGACAGGATCACCCTGTCGGCGACGGTCCGCAACGCGGGCAGTGAGGCGAGCACCGCGACCGACGTGGACCTGAAGCTCGGCTCCGACAAGGTCGGCTCCGCCTCCGTGGGCGCGCTCGCGGCCGGGGCGACGGCCACCGTCAGCGCGGACATCGGTACCCGCGGCGCGGGAACCTACCAGGTCGGCGCGGTCGTCGACCCGGGCAACAAGGTCGTGGAGCGCGACGAGGGCAACAACGCCTACACGAGCCCGACGAGTCTCGTCGTCAAACCGGTGTCCAGTGTCGACCTGGTGGCCTCGCCCGTGTCCTGGGCGCCGAGCGCGCCGGGCGAGGGCGACACGGTCACCTTCTCGGTCGCCCTCAAGAACCAGGGGAACAGAGCGAGTTCGGCCGGTGGCCACGCCGTCACCCTCACGGTCGCCGACTCCGCCGGCACGGTCGTGAAGACGCTCACCGGATCCTACGACGGGTCGATCGCGGCCGGTGCCACCACCGCGCCGGTCAAGCTCGGCACGTGGACGGCCGGCAAGGGCAGATTCACGGTGAAGACCGTGATCGCCGCCGACGCCGACGAACTGCCGGTCAAGCGGGACAACAACACGTCGTCGCAACCGTTGTTCGTGGGGCGCGGCGCGAGCATGCCGTACGACACCTACGAGGCGGAGGACGGCACGGTCGGCGGCGGCGCGAAGGTCCTCGGCCCCAACCGCACGGTCGGCGACCTGGCGGGCGAGGCCTCGGGGCGCAGGGCGGTGACCCTGGACAGCACCGGCAGCTATGTCGAGTTCACCACCAAGGCGCCGACGAACACCCTCGTCACCCGCTTCTCGATCCCGGACGCGGCGGGCGGCGGCGGGCGCGGCTCGACGCTGAACGTCTATGTCGACGGGCAGTTCCTCAAGGCCATCGACCTGACGTCGAAGTACGCGTGGCTGTACGGCGCGGAGACCGGGCCCGGCAACGCGCCGAGCGCGGGCGCGCCCCGGCACATCTACGACGAGGCGAACCTGCTGCTCGGGCGCACGGTGCCGCAGGGCAGCAAGATACGGCTCCAGAAGGACGCCGCGAACGACACCACGTACGCGGTCGACTTCGTGAGTCTGGAGCAGGCGACGCAACTGCCGAACCCGGACCCCGCGGCGTACGCCGTACCGACCGGGTTCACGCAGCAGGCCGTGCAGGACGCGCTGGACAAGGTGCGGATGGACACGACGGGCAAGCTCGTCGGGGTCTACCTGCCGGCCGGTGACTACGAGACGTCGAACAAGTTCCAGGTGTACGGCAAGGCGGTGAAGGTCGTCGGCGCCGGGCCGTGGTTCACGCGGTTCCGCACGCCGTCGTCGCAGGAGAACACGGACGCCGGGTTCCGCGCGGAGGCAAGTGCGAACGGGTCGACGTTCGCGCACTTCTCGTTCTTCGGCAACTACACGTCGCGCATCGACGGTCCCGGCAAGGTCTTCGACTTCTCGAACGTCGCGGACATCACCATCGACGACGTCTGGAACGAGCACACGGTGTGCCTGTACTGGGGCGCGAACACCGACCGGGTCACCGTCAAGAACTCCCGGATCCGGGACACGTTCGCCGACGGCGTCAACATGACGAACGGCTCCACGGACAACCACGTCGTGAACAACGAGTCCCGGGCGACCGGCGACGACAGTTTCGCCCTGTTCTCGGCGATCGACGCGGGCGGCGCGGACGAGAAGAACAACGTGTTCGAGAACCTGACGTCCCTGCTGACGTGGCGGGCGGCGGGCATCGCCGTGTACGGCGGGTACGACAACACGTTCCGCAACATCCTCGTCGCGGACACGCTCGTCTACTCCGGGGTCACCATCAGCTCACTGGACTTCGGGTATCCGATGAACGGGTTCGGCACCGGCCCGACCACCCTGGAGAACACCTCGGTCGTCCGCTCCGGCGGCCACTTCTGGAACGGGCAGACGTTCCCGGGGATCTGGATGTTCTCCGCGTCGAAGGTGTTCCAGGGCATCCGCGTCACCGACGTCGACATCGTCGATCCGACGTACAGCGGAATCATGTTCCAGACCAACTACGTGGGAGGACAGCCCCAGTTCCCGATCAAGGACACGATCCTGACGGACGTGACCATCTCGGGCGCGCGCAAGAGCGGTGACGCCTACGACGCCAAGTCCGGCTTCGGGGTGTGGGCGAACGAGATGCCGGAGTCGGGCCAGGGCCCGGCGGTCGGTGAAGTCACCTTCCGCAACCTGAAGTTGAGCGACAACGCGGTGGACATCCGCAACACGACGTCCACGTTCAAGATCAACCTCCAGCCGTAGCACGCGGCTGTCCAGGGGTGGCCGGGTCCGTCGCCCGGCCACCCCTGACCTCTTTAAAGGAACCACAGTTCCCTTATGGCGCGATCCCCTGCTACGGTTGCGGCACGCACTAACGAAACCGTAGACCCGTTAACCGAGGGGATCATCATGGAGTACCGGCAGTTGGGGACATCAGGGCTCAAGGTCCCCGCACTGAGCTTCGGGGCAGGGACCTTCGGCGGCCGGGGCCCCCTCTTCTCGGCCTGGGGCACCGCCGGTGTCGACCAGGCCCGGCGCATGGTCGACCTGAGCCTCGACGCGGGCGTCACCCTGTTCGACACGGCCGACGTCTACTCGGACGGCGCCTCCGAGGAAGTACTGGGCGCCGCGCTCAAGGGCCGCCGCGACCGGGCGCTCATCTCCACGAAGGCCGCACTGCCGACGGGCGAGGGACCCTACGACGCCGGAGTCTCCCGCTCGCGGCTGATGGGTGCCGTCGAGGCGGCCCTGCGCCGCCTCGGCACCGACCACATCGACCTGTTCCAGTTGCACGCCTACGACGCGAGCACACCGGTCGAAGAAGTCCTGTCGACGCTCGACGACCTGGTCAGGGCGGGCAAGATCCGCTACACCGGCGTCTCCAACTACGCGGGCTGGCAGCTCATGAAGGGGCTCACGGAGGCGGAGAAGCACGGGCGACCGCGGTTCGCGGCGCACCAGGTGTACTACTCACTGGTCGGCCGCGACTACGAGTGGGAGCTGATGCCGCTCGGCGCGGACCAGGGCGTGGGTGCCGTGGTGTGGAGCCCGCTCGGCTGGGGGCGGCTCACGGGCAGGATCCGGCGCGGGCGGCCCCTGCCGGCCGACAGCCGACTGCACCGGACCGCGCGGTTCGGGCCGCCGATCGAGGACGAGCACCTGTACCGGGTCGTCGACGCGCTCGACGAGATCGCCGGGGAGACCGGCAGGACGATCCCGCAGATCGCCCTCAACTGGCTGCTGCGCAGGCCCACCGTCTCCACGGTCCTCATCGGGGCCCGCGACGAGGAGCAGTTGAGACAGAACCTGGGCGCCGTCGGCTGGGAGCTGACGCCGGATCAGGTCGCCAGGCTCGACGCGGCGAGCGAGGTCAAAGTGCCGTATCCGTACTACCCGTACCGCGACCAGGAAGGCTTCCGGCGGCTGAACCCGCCGACCGTGTGAGCGAGCACCGCAAAGAAGTGTCAACCCGAGGTTGACACCTTCTGACTGTCAACCTAGGGTTGCCTCATGACGAATCCCGTAGGCGCCAACGTCCGCCTCGACGATCTGATCGAGGCCATCAAGAAGGTCCACACCGACGCGCTCGAACAGCTCCAGGACGCCGTGCTCGCGGCGGACCACCTCGGCGATGTCGCCGACCACCTGATCGGCCACTTCGTCGACCAGGCCCGCCGCTCCGGCGCCTCCTGGACGGACATCGGCAAGAGCATGGGGGTCACCCGGCAGGCGGCGCAGAAGCGGTTCGTGCCGAAGGGCTCCGAGAACGACCTCGACCCGAGCCAGGGCTTCAGCCGCTACACCGAACGCGCCAGGAACGTGGTGGTCGCCGCGCAGAACGAGGCGCGGGCCGCGCAGAGTGCCACCATCGGCACCGCGCACCTCGTCCTCGGCCTGCTGCACGAGCCGGACAGCCTCGGCACCAAGGCGATCGTCGCGCAGGACGTGCCGCTCGACAGCGTGCGGCAGGCGGCGACGGCGCGGCTCCCGGCACCGAGCGACGACATGCCGGCCCTGGTGCCGTTCGACCTCGGGGCGAAGAAGGCGCTGGAGCTGACCTTCCGCGAGGCGCTGCGCCTCGGGCACAACTACATCGGCACCGAGCACCTCCTGCTCGCGCTGTTGGAGGAGGAGAACGGTGCGGGCGTCCTCGCCGGTCTCGGCGTCACCAAGGACCAGGCCGAGCGCCGGATCCTCGCCGCTCTCGCCGCGATCGCCGAGGCACGCGAGAGGGGGGCGGGCCAGGGCTGAACCCCCCGCCGCGAGGCGATCGTGGGCCGGGCGGGAGCGGTGGCTCCGGACATACCATCGACGCAGGTGGGACACTGTTCGCATGACTGACCGCTCAGGAACCCCCGCCCGGCCGGACGATCTCGTCGACCTCGACGAACTGGTCGACGCCTACTACACGAGGGAGCCCGACGTCGCGCGCCCCGAGCAGCGCGTCGTCTTCGGCACGAGTGGCCATCGCGGCTCCAGCCTCGACGGCGCCTTCAACGAGAAGCACATCGCCGCGATCACCCAGGCCATCGTCGAACACCGGGCCACCGAGGGCATCACGGGCCCGCTGTTCATCGGCCCGGACACGCACGCCCTCTCCCGGCCCGCCCTCAAGACGGCGCTCGGTGTGCTCGCGGCACACGGCGTACGCGTCATGGCCGACGCGCACGACGGCTTCGTGCCCACCCCCGCCCTCAGCCACGCGATCCTGCGCTGGAACCGCGAGGAACCGGCCGACCGCGCCGACGGCATCGTCATCACGCCGAGCCACAACCCGCCGCGCGACGGCGGCTTCAAGTACAACCCGCCGCACGGCGGCCCCGCCGACTCGACGACCACCTCGTGGATCGCCCAGCGCGCCAACGAGCTGCTGGAGGACCCGGGTTGGACGCCGCGCACGGCCGAGTCCCCGGCTCCGGAGCCCTACGACTTCCGTGAGCGCTACGTCGAGGACCTGAGGAACATCATCGACGTGGACGCCGTCCGGGAGGCGGGCGTGCGGATCGGCGCCGACCCGCTGGGCGGGGCGAGCGTCGACTACTGGTCGCGGATCGCCGAGATGTACGACCTCGACCTCACGGTGGTGAACCCGGCCGTCGACCCGACCTGGCGCTTCATGACGCTGGACTGGGACGGCAAGATCCGGATGGATCCGTCGTCGGCGCCCGCGATGGCGTCGGTGCTCGCGCGCCGCCACGACTACGACCTGCTGACCGGCAACGACGCCGACGCGGACCGGCACGGCATCGTCACCCCGGACGCCGGCCTGATGAACCCGAACCACTATCTGGCCGTCGCCATCCACTACCTGTTCTCGCACCGGCCGCAGTGGTCGGCGTCGGCCGCGGTCGGCAAGACGCTCGTGTCGAGCGCCGTCATCGACCGGGTCGCCGCCTCCCTCGGCCGCGAGCTGGTGGAGGTCCCCGTCGGGTTCAAGTGGTTCGTGCCGGGCCTGGTCGACGGCTCGGTCGCGTTCGGCGGCGAGGAGAGCGCGGGGGCGAGCTTCGTCCGCAAGGACGGCACCGTCTGGACGACCGACAAGGACGGCATCCTGCTCGCCCTGCTGGCCGCCGAGATCACGGCCGTGACGGGGAAGACACCGTCCGTGTACTACGCCGAACTCGCCGAGCGGTACGGGGCGTCGGGCGCCGCGTACGCGCGGATCGACGCGAAGGCGACGAAGGAGCAGAAGGCCCGCCTGTCGAAGCTGACGGGTGACGCCATCACCGCGGACACCCTCGCGGGCGAGCCGATCACCGCCCGGCTCAGCGAGGCCCCCGGCAACGGGGCGGCGATCGGCGGCCTCAAGGTGACCACGGAGAACGCCTGGTTCGCGGCGCGGCCCAGCGGGACCGAGGACGTCTACAAGATCTACGCCGAGTCGTTCCGCGGGGCCGAACACCTGGCGCAGGTGCAGAGCGAGGCACAGGCGATCGTGGACGCGGCGCTCGCCTGAGCCGTCGCCGTCCAGCCCTCCAAGACAGGCTCTCAGTCGCGGGCGGACTCCGGGAGGCCGGGGACGTCCGCGACCGAGGCCAGCACATGGGTGTGCGGGTGGACTGCGAGCTGCTCCCGGGTCAACTGGCCCGTGAGCACGCCCACGACCACCCCCGCCCCGGCGTTCGTCCCCGCCTCCAGGTCGACGGCCGTGTCCCCCGCGACGAGCACCGCGCGCACGTCGACGACGCCGGTCTTCTCCATCGCGCGATGGATCATGTACGGCGCGGGCCGCCCGCGGCGCACCTCGTCGGCGGTGACCACGGCGTCCAGGTTGCCGCCCTCGCCGGTCGACCAGCCGAGCGAGGCGAGCAGCGGCAGGGCCACGTCGTCGCTGAACCCGGTCGTCAGGGCGACCTTGACGCCGCGGGCACGCAGCTCCACGAGTACCTTGTCGGCGTGGGCGACGGGCCGGGGCGGCACCTGCTCGTAACGCTGCTTCAGGAACGTACGGAAGACGCCGTACTGCCGCTCGACCAGTTCGGCGCCGGGGGTGCCGCCACCGATGCGGACGAGGGCGGCGATCGCTTCGCGCTTGTCGGTGCCCATCCAGGCCTGGAGGTCGGCGGAGGCCACGGGGACCCCGGTCGACTCGACGGCGTGGCGCAACGCCTCGTACACGGCGCCGTGCTCCTCGATCGTCGTGCCTGCCATGTCGAAGACGGCGAGTTCGATCACTGGGGTTCCTTCCCGGTGGGGTCGAAAGCGGCGCCGTCGGAGCGGTCCCGCCCCGCGACGGTGCGGCCCTCAAGGGTGTTCTCGATGGTGAACGTGGCCATGGACGGCAGGTAGCGATCGTCCGCGTACTCCACCGGCGTACCGTCGCTCGTGAACGCCAACCGCCTTACCCGCAACAGAGGTTGACCCGCCGTCACGTCCAGGAGGTCGGCGTCGGCGCGGTCCGCCGCGATGGCGTCGATGGTGTGGCGCGCGTGGTGCAGGTCGACGCCGCGGGAGGTGAGCGCCTCGTAGACGGAGCCCGCGTCGGGGTCGACCGCGAAGAGGTGCGCGCCCGCGTCGAGGACGAAGGTGGAGCGCTCGACCATGGCGGGCACCCCGTCCAGGTGCCGCAGCCGTACGAGGTCGACGACCGGGGCGCCCTCGTCGAGGCCGAGGCGCGCCGCGGCCTCGGGGCTGGCGCGGCGGCGGGCGACCTCGACGGTGAACTGTCCCGGAGTGCGTCCGATGGAACGCGCCCACTGCGTGAACGACATCAGCGAGGCGAACGGCTGGGAGGGCGTGACGCGGTGGGCGACCGGCGGCCTGCCGCGCCCGCCGACGAGGTGCCCTTCGGCGCGGAGCTGCGCGAGGGCCTGGCGGACCGGGCCGCGCGAGGTGCCGAACTCCTCGCAGAGCTGGGCCTCGCTCGGCACGGGTACGCCCTCGGGCCACTCACCCGCCTCGATCCGCCGCCGGAACTCCGCTCCGAGCCGCTGATGCAGCGGCCCGCCCTCACTTGTATGCACAAGCAGAGTCTTTCAGTCCGAGACCGAAGGAGGCAAGACCGTTCTTGCTGCCTCTCCGGTAAACATCCGGGAAACTTGTATAGACAGCTCTTGCCGGAATGGATCACCCTCCGCACGCTGGAGCACATGACCCCTGCCACCACCCCCCTGCCCCCTGCCGTCCTGCCGCGCGACCGCAGCGACCTCGTCGTCGTCGGCGCGGGCATCATCGGTCTCGCGCACGCCGTCGAAGCGGTGCGGCGCGGGCTGCGCGTGACGGTGGTCGAGCGGGACCGGCGGCCCGTGGGGGCGTCCGTGCGGAACTTCGGGCACTGCTGCGTCACCGCCCAGCGCGGCGAACTGCTCGACCTCGCGACCCGTTCGCGCGCGGGCTGGCTGGACGCCGCGGCGCGGGCCGGGCTGTGGGCGCCGGAGGCGGGCGCGCTGGTGGTGGCCCGGTCGGTGACCGAGTTGGCCGTCCTCGAGGAGCTGCGCGAGGAGCGCGGGGCGGACGCCGTACGCCTGCGCACACGGGACGAGGTGGGCGACGCGCTGGGCAGGCCCGCGCACCAGCGGGGCGACCTGGCCGGGGGCGCGCTGCTCCCGGCCGATCTGCGGGTCGACCCGCGGGAGGCGGCGCCCCGGCTCGCCGCGTGGCTCGCGGAGCAGCCCGGCGTGCGCATCGTGTGGGGGACGAACGTGACCGGCGTCGAGACCGGGTCCGTGCACACGAGCCGCGGCCCGGTCCGCGGTGAGCGGATCCTGCTCTGCGTGGGGCACGATCTCGACCGTCTGTACCCGGTGGAGGCGGAGGCGCACGGCATCGAGCGCTGTCGTCTGTCGATGGCCAGGATCGAGGCGCCCGCGGCGCTGCGGACCGACGCCGCGGTGCTGACCGCCACCTCGATGCTGCGCTACGACGCGTTCACGGCGACACCGTCGGCGACCGCGCTGCGGGCCGAGGTCGAGCGCCACGGCGCGGAGTTGCTCGGCATCGGCGCCAACGTGATGTTCACGCGGCTGCCCGACGGGTCGGTGCTGGTCGGCGACTCGCACGCGTACGACCTCACGGAGATCCCGTTCCAGGACGAGGCGGTGTCGGTGCTGCTGCTCCGCGAGGTCGCGCGCGTCCTCGGGGTGCGCGAGGTCCGGGTGACCGAGCGCTGGCAGGGCGTGTACGCGAGCAGCTCGCGCGGGCCGCTGTTCGTACGGGACCTGGCGCCGGGCGTGCGGGCGCTGTCGGTGACGTCCGGGGTCGGGATGACGCTGTCGTTCGGGCTCGCCGCCGCGACGTTCGACGGGACGCTGCGCGCGACGGCGTGAGCGAGGCCTCTCCCCCGGCGTGTCCGGGCAGGATTGATCAAACCTTTGCCGTTGGCCGGATCGTACGGGTCGCCCCGGGCGGCCGGGGTCAACGTGTGGCGCACACCGGGGATTTGCGAAGGGGATCATCGCGCGCGGCCGGTCGGCACGCGGCCGAAACCCCCCGGGTCAGCCGTCCCCTCAGGTTACGGACACGTTGACCGGACCCCCCGTCATGTCACACGCTCGTCATATAGATGCCGTGTACAACGGACTTCGTACGACGGTGACCGCACCTGCGTCCCCACAGGTCGGAGCGGTCGTGTCCGGCTGTCCACGGTGGAACGGGAAGCAGGAGGAAGCATATGTGTGGCATCACCGGCTGGGTCTCCTTCGACCGTGACCTGCGGGCCTCGGCCGACGCGTTGGACGCGATGACGCAGACGATGGAGTGCCGCGGTCCCGACGACCGCGGCACCTGGATCGAGGGCCCCGCGGCGCTCGGCCACCGCAGGCTCGCCATCATCGACCTGCCGGGCGGCCGGCAGCCCATGACCGTGACGACCCCGGGCGGCACCGTCGCCCTCGTCTATTCGGGCGAGACCTACAACTACACCGAGCTGCGCGCCGAACTCGCCTCCCTCGGCCATGAGTTCAGGACCGACTCGGACACCGAGGTGGTGCTGCGCGGCTACCTCGAATGGGGCGAGGCACTGCCCGAGCGGCTGAACGGCATGTACGCGTTCGCCGTCTGGGACGGCCGGGTGGACAAGCTGCTCATGATCCGCGACCGCATGGGCATCAAGCCGTTCTACTTCTACCGGACCGCCGACGGCGTGCTGTTCGGCTCCGAACCCAAGGCGATCCTCGCGAACCCGCTCGCCAGGTCGCGCGTCACCCTCGACGGGCTCCGCGAGTTGTTCACGTTCGTGAAGACCCCGGGGCATGCCGTGTGGGACGGGATGCACGAGGTCGAGCCGGGCACGGTCGTCACCGTGGACCGCTCCGGGTTGCGCAGCCGCGCGTACTGGTCGCTGGAGACCCGGCCGCACACCGACGACCGGGACACGACCATCGCCACCGTGCGGGAGCTGCTCGACGACATCGTGCGCCGCCAACTCGTCTCGGACGTACCCCGTTGCACCCTCCTGTCGGGCGGCCTCGACTCCTCCGCGATGACCGCGATCGCGGCACGGCAGCTCGCGCGGCAGGGCGAGACCGTGCGCAGCTTCGCGGTCGACTTCGTCGGCCAGGCGGAGAACTTCGTCGCGGACGAGCTGCGTGGCACCCCGGACACCCCGTTCGTGCACGACGTGGCGCGCTCGGCCGGGACCGAGCACCGCGACATCGTGCTCGACTCGCACGCGCTCGCCGACCCCGAGGTACGCGCCCGGGTGATCCGGGCCCGCGACATCCCCGCGGGCTTCGGCGACATGGACGCCTCGCTGTACCTCCTCTTCCGCGCCATCCGCGAGCACTCCACGGTCGCCCTGTCCGGCGAGTCGGCGGACGAGGTGTTCGGCGGCTACCTCCAGTTCTTCGACGAGGAGGCCCGCAACGCCGACACGTTCCCCTGGCTGGTGCGGATGGGTCGGCACTTCGGCGACGACGCGGACGTGCTCCGCCCCGACCTCGGCAAGCGTCTCGACCTGACGGGTTATGTCGCCGACAGCTACGCGGGCGCGGTCCGCGGCATCCGGCGCCTCGACGGGGAGAGCGACTTCGAGTACCGGATGCGGCGCATCTGCCACCTGCACCTGACCCGGTTCGTCCGGGTCCTGCTCGACCGCAAGGACCGGGCGAGCATGGCGGTGGGCCTGGAGGTGCGGGTGCCGTTCTGCGACCACCGGCTCGTGGAGTACGTGTACAACACGCCCTGGGCGCTGAAGTCGTTCGACGGCCGCGAGAAGAGTCTGCTGCGCGAGGCGACCGCGGACGTGCTGCCCACGTCGGTGTACGACCGGGTCAAGAGCCCCTACCCGTCGACGCAGGACCCGAAGTACGCGCTCGCTCTCCAGGACCACGCGAAGGACCTGCTCTCCCGGCCCTCGCACCGCGTCTTCGACCTGGTCGACCGCGAGCGTGTGGCCGGGGCCGCGCACCGCGAGGCGCCCCAGATCACCCAGGCCTCCCGCCGCGGCCTGGAACGCACCCTGGACCTGGCCCTGTGGCTGGACATGTACAACCCGGAACTCGTCCTGGACTGACCCCCTCGCGGCGGCGCGTACTGGCGGGCCACCCCGTGTTCTGCCTATGATCCGCCCCGGCATCGCGTGTCGGTCACCGTCCGGGTGAGGCATGGAGGTGCCCGAGTTGCCTTGCGGAGGCAATCCATCATGTCGGTCCAGCTCAACCACACCATCGTGCACGCCCGGGACAACCGGGAATCCGCCGAGTTCCTGGCGCACATCCTGGGGCTCGATGTCGGCGCCACCTGGGGCCCGTTCGTCGCTCTCGACCTCAGCAACGGCGTGACCTTGGACTTCGCGTCCGTCCCGGCCGGATCCATCGTCCCGCAGCACTACGCCTTCCTCGTCAGCGAGGAGGAGTTCGACGGCGTCTTCCGGCGTATCGAGGACGCCGGTATCACGTACTACGCGGATCCGCACGGCAAGCGGCCGGGCGAGATCAATCATCACGACGGCGGTCGTGGCGTGTACTTCATGGATCCGTCACGGCACGGCATGGAAGTCATCACCCGCCCCTACGGGAGCGGCGAGGAGTGAGGCACCCGGCGGGGCCGCGTCCACGACGCGGCCCCGCCCGTGCGTCCCGCCACGCGTCGGACAGGCTCTCTCAGCGGAAATCCGTGACGTGCAGGACCACGCAGACCGTTCCGACGATCAACGCCGCGACACCCAGCGCTCCGAACCCCAGGGCCGTCCGCCGCGCCGGGCGGCAGGCCGGTTCGGCGTCCTCGGGGCGGACGCCGCCCGAGCAGGGCAGCGTGGCGAGGCCATACGTCACAAGCCCGGCCGCACTGAGTGTCAGGCCGAGTCCGAGCCACGTCACACCCGCGGACATAAAGGACATACGACTGATTCTGCGTCCACTTCGGTGATCCCGCTAGCCCGACGGGAAGGGGCCGAACGGGTGAGGCCCTGCCCCGCGAGTCCCACCCGCGCCCGGACACCGCCCGGACTCCGCTCGGGTCAGCCGCCGTACACGTCCTCCACATAGCGCTCCTCGGCGACGAGCGCGGCGAGCCACCGCTCGGCCTCGCCCGCGTCGGCGCCCGGGGTGTGCGCGCGGTACAGGTCGCGGAAAGCGGCCCGCACGCCGGGGGCCATCCTGGCACCGTCCCCGCACACGTACACCCGGGCGCCGGCGCCGAGCAGTTCCCACAGTTCGGCGCCCTCGGCGGCGATCCGGTGCTGGACGAAGGCGTGCCCGTCGACGGGGGCCTCGCTGAAGACCGGGCGCAGACAGATCGCCGCCTCGGCGTCGGCGGCGCGCAGTTCGTCGGCGTGCAGCAGGTCCCGGTCCGGGTGATCGCAGCCGAAGTAGACCAGCGCGGGCGGGAGGTGGCCGCCCGCGCGGCGACGCTCCAGGCGTTCGGCGATCGCGCCGCGGAAGGGGGCGAGGCCCGTGCCCGCCGCGACCATGACGACCGGCTCGGCCGCGTCGGGGCGGATCCGGAAGGCGTCGCGACACGGCTGGACGCGGCCGAGGACGGTGTCGCCCGGCCGCAGCGCCGCCAGATGGGTGGAGCCGGTGCCCCGGTGGCGGCCGGTGCCGGACGCGGCGGGCGCGTCGAGGACCGACACCATCAGGTCCACGTGGCCGGGGCGGACGACGGAACTCGACGAGATCGAGTAGTGGCGCGGCCGCAACGGCGGCAGCACGTCCAGGAGTTGGGTCCAGGTGAGGGCGGAGCGCAGGGCCGGGTGGGCCTCGACCAGTTCGACGAAGGTCCGGGGATCGTCGCCGGGCAGCGACCCGAGCGCGGCGGCCTCCGGCGGGCAGGGGTTGGCCTCGGCGAGTACGGCGACCTGCTCGGGCGTGGGACGGTGCTGCAACTCGACGTGCCGGGAGAGCAGTTCGCGGACCGTCACCGGGCGGTCCACCGCGAGGGCGTCGCGGCGCGGCCGGTCGGAGCGGATGTCGAGCACGGCGTCCGGGTCGACGCCGAGCGCGCGCACCGCACGGTCGACGAGGGCGGGTTCGTGCGCGGGCAGCACGGTGAGGTGGTCGCCGGTCCGGTAGCTGACACCGTCCGGCAGGGTGAGCCGCAAAAACCGCTTGGTGCGCGGATGGGCCGCGGCGGTCAGGTCGTACGCCTCGGTCACGGTCAGCGGGGCGAGCCCGTGCCGGGCGGCGGCGAGGTCCAGCGGGCCGCCGGTGATCTCGCGGACCTCGTACGCCTCGGTGGGCGCGGGCCGCGCGGTGGTGGCGTCGGGGTCGCCGTACCGTTCGAGGAGTGCGGCGCGCAGGCCCGTGGTGAAGGTGCGCACCGCCCCGTTCAGGTCGCCGGAGGCGTCGGCCGCGGCGCGTTCGCAGAGGCGTTCGGAGCCGAGTGCGGTGAGACGGTCGTCGATGCCGGTGGGGACGTGCTGGTAGGTGGCGGCCCAGTTGCGGTCGCCGACGCCGAGCACGGCGTGCAGCACCCCGTCGAGGGAGCCGTCGGCGGCCCGGTCGAGGGCGGCGACGAACTCGCGGGCGTCGTCGGTGGGTCGCCCGTTGTAGGAGGCGGCGACGACGATCACCGGGCGGTCGGTGGGCAGCTTCACCGCGTAGGTGTCGAGCGGGGCGACCTCGGTCTCGCAGCCGAGGGCGGCGGCCTCGTCGGCGAGCTGGGCGGCGAGGCTCCGGCAGGTGCCGTAGTTGCTGCCGTGGAGGAAGAGGGCGCGGGTGCCGGGCCTGACCCGTACCGGCAGCTCGGCCGCTTCGAGGTCCGGTCGGGGTGTCGCGGCGGCGCCGGGCAGCGGGGCGTGGCGCCGGTCGGCCGGGGTGCGCCGGGCGAGGCCAAGGGTGAAGCCGTCCGGCTTCAGGGTCAGGGTCTCCTTGACGGTGAGCCGGTAGTCGGCGTGGTCGTGCAGCCGGTAGCGGTGCACCAGCATCGCGAGCAGCATGGTGGCCTCGTGGAGCGCGAACTGCCGTCCGATGCAGGCGCGTTCGCCGGTCCCGAAGGGCTTGAAGGCGTGCGGGGAGCGGGCCGCCTCGGCCTCGGGCGTGAACCGGTTCGGGTCGAAGCGCTCCGGGTTGTCGCCCCACACGGGCTGCCGGTGCAGCATCGGGGCGAGCACGGTGACGCCCTGCCCGGCGCGGACCGGGACGCGCCCGCCGAGGAGGGTGTCCTCGCGGGCCTCCCGGCTGAACGCGGCCGCCGTGGGCCACAGGCGCAGCGCCTCGTTGAGCACCTGCCGGGTGTAGGTGAGGCGGCCGACCTCGTCGAAGTCGGGCTCGGGGTCGGCGGCGTCGCCCCACAGGTCGTCGACCTCGCGGCGGACGAGGTCGAGGACGGCGGGGTTCTTGGCGAGGTAGTACAGGGCGAAGGACATCGCGCCGGACGTCGTCTCGTGCCCGGCGATCAGGAACGTGATGACCTGGTTGCGGATGTTGGCGGTGGACAACGTCGATCCGTCGCGCGGGTGTTCGGCGCTCAGCATCAGTCCGAGCAGGTCGTCGGTGTGCCGCTCGCCGCTTCGGACCCGGGCCGCGATGACGTCGTCGACGACCTGTGCGAGATGGGCGGCGTCGGCGCGGAACGCGGCGTCGGCCGCCGCGTGGTCGGCGCCCGGGGTGCGGGCGAGGCGCTTCATGCTCCACTCCAGGCAGCGCACCATCGACTCGACGAACGGGTGCGGCGCGGTGCCGGCGAACGAGCCGAAGTCGTAGCCGAATCCGGCCAGTCCGATGGTGTCGAGCGTCATCCGGGTCATGTCGCCCGGCACGTCCACGGGGCGGCCCTCGTGGGCGGCGCGGTCCCAGGTGTCGACGAGGCGGCGGGCCACGCGGTACATGACCGGGTGGTAGGCGCGCATCGAGCCGAGGGCGAAGGCGGGCATGAGGATGTCGTGGGCGCGGGCCCAGTTCGGTTCGTCGTTGTACGCGGTGAACAGGCCGTCGGCGGCGAAGGCGCGGACGTTCTCCAGGGCGGGCCCGATGTGCTTGGTGAAGCGGGACTCGTCGGCGAGTTCGGTGACGAGGTCGAGGTCGGCGACGAAGAGGGCGTCGCGGCCGTGCAGGCGGCGCACCAGGGCCGGGCCGTGCTCCCGCATGAGATCCATGACCTGTTGCAGCGGGGCCGCTCCCGGCCCGGTCGCGGAGATGTCGATGAGCGGAACGCCGTCGGTGGGGGCCGGCGGGGACAGCGTGGGGTGGGGCATGGTGCGGCAACCGCCTTTCGCGGGTGGGGGGATCAGCGCTTCCAGCTTGATCCCGCTCCCCCGCCGGTCGGCACCGGCGCACTACATGATTGTGTAGGGGACGACGGCGTGACGCTCTTGCGTCCGGCGCGCGTTCGTGGCAGGCGCGAGACAGGGGGCGCGTCGGTGGACGCGGTGGTGTGGCGCAATCGCGCGATGGTCCTCTTCGACCGCATCCCGCTGCCGGTCGCCGTGTGCGACGCGTACGGGGTGCTGCGCCTGGCGAACGCCGCGCTGGCCGCCGAGTGGGGTACGACGCCGGGCCGCCTCAAGGGACGGGACCTCCTCGACCTGTTCGTGCCCCGGGACGGCACGCAGGTCGAGCGGATCGTCGAGGCGCTCAGGCTGCGGCGCCGCTCGCGCTACACGGTGGCGGTGACCTGGCAGGGCCCCGGCGGTGCGGGCCGCTGCGGGGAGTTGACGGTCGACCCGGTGAGCGAGACCCCGAGCGCGCTGCCCGACCTGCTGGTGATGGTGCGGGTGACGGGTGAGTGCGCGCCGCGCCCGGCGCCCGCCCCGGCGACGTCGCACCCGAACGAGGGACGGATCCTCGCCCTGCTCGCGGCGGGGGCGTCGACGGCGCGGGCGGCCCGCGAGACGGGTCTGACGACCGACGGCGTCACCTACCACCTGCGGCGTCTGTCGCGGCGCTGGGGCGCGGCCAACCGCACCGAACTGGTCGCCCGCGCCTACGCGGCGGGCGTCCTGGAGCCGGGGGTGTGGCCGCCGCGGCCCAGGTCGGCCGGGGCGGGCGCGGGCGCGCCGGAGGAGAGACCGGGCCCGTGAACGCGGGAGGCGGTGCGTGCGGCCGGTCGCGGCACGGGTGGTGTACGGCGCGTTTCCCGGGCAGGCTCGACACCGTAGCCCGTACAGGGACCCGGCACTGGAAGGAGACCCCGTGGGCGGCAACGACTCGTACGGCAAGAAGGGCTTCAAGCGGTCCCGCAGCCACTTCGCCGACCGGATCACGGCCGACGGCAGGGACGGCTGGCCGGTGGAGGCGGGCCGCTACCGGCTCGTCGTCAGCCGGGCCTGTCCGTGGGCGAGCCGCGCCCTGGTGGTGCGGCGGCTGCTCGGTCTGGAGGACGCGCTGTCCCTGGCGGTCGCCGACCCGATCCAGGACGACCGGAGCTGGCGCTTCACGCTCGACCCGGACGGCCGGGACCCGGTCCTAGGCATCCGCTACCTCAGCGAGGCGTACGACGCCCGCGAGAAGGACTACCCGGGCGGTGTCAGCGTGCCCGCGATCGTCGACGTACCGTCGGGCAAGCTCGTCACCAACGACTACCAGCAGCTCACCCTGGACCTTGAGACGGAATGGACGGCGCTGCACCGGGAGGGGGCGCCCGACCTCTACCCGGAGCCGCTCCGCGAGGAGATCGACGCGGTGATGGAGGGTGTGTACCGGGACGTGAACAACGGCGTGTACCGGGCCGGGTTCGCGACGAGCCAGGGCGAGTACGAGGACGCGTACCGGGACGTGTTCCGGCGCCTGGACGCGGTGTCCGAGCGGCTGGCCGGGCAGCGCTACCTCGTCGGTGACACGATCACGGAAGCGGACGTGCGGCTGTTCACGACGCTGGTCCGCTTCGACGCCGTCTACCACGGCCACTTCAAGTGCAACCGGAACAAGCTGACCGAGGACCCGGTCCTGTGGGCGTACGCGCGGGACCTGTTCCAGACGCCCGGCTTCGGCGACACCGTCGACTTCGACCACATCAAGCGGCACTACTACCAGGTGCACACGGGCATCAACCCGACCGGCATCGTGCCACTGGGACCCGACCTCTCGGGCTGGCACACCCCGCACGGCCGGGAACGGCTCGGCGGGCGGCCCTTCGGTGACGGGACGCCGCCCGCGCCTCGGTAGGGTCGGTGCGTACGTCCCGCCCGCTCCCGGAGTCGCCATGTCCCGCCCTTACGTGCTGCTGTCCGCCGCCGTCTCGCTCGACGGCTGCCTCGACGACACCGGGCCCGAGCGGCTGCTGCTGTCGGGGCCCGAGGACTTCGACCGGGTCGACGCGGAGCGCGCGGCGAGCGACGCCGTCCTGGTCGGGGCGGGGACGCTGCGCGCCGACCGGCCCCGGCTGCTGGTCAACTCCCCCGCGCGGCGCGCCGAGCGGGTCGCGGCGGGGCGGTCCGCGTATCCCCTGAAGGTGGCGGTCAGCGGGTCGGGAGAAGTCGATCCCGGCGACCCGTTCTGGACGACCGGCGGGGACCGGCTGCTCTGCACGACGGACCAGGGCTCGAAGCTCGCCCACGCGCGCGTGGGCGGCGCCGCCGAGGTGGTGCCGTTCGGTCCGACGCTGGACTGGGCGGCGCTCCTCGATCATCTCGGGTCGCGGGGCGTGCGGCGGCTGATGGTCGAGGGCGGGGCGCGGGTGCACACGCAGCTTCTGCAACTCGGGTTCGCGGACGAACTGCGGCTCGCGGTCGCCCCGTTGGTGGTGGGCGAGCCCGACGCGCCCCGCCTGTTCGGGCCCGGCTCGTACCCGGGCGGGCCGCGCGGGCGGATGCGGGTGCTGGACACGGAGCGGGTCGGCGACGTGATCGTGACGCGGTACGCGCCGACCGTGCCCGGCGCCGGGTCCACGGCCACGGCGGCGGACCGGCACTGGTTGCGGACCGCCTGCGAACTGGCCGAGCAGTGTCCGCCGTCCACGACCGCGTTCAGTGTCGGCGCGGTGATCGTCGCGGCCGACGGCACGGAGCTGGCCCGGGGCCATTCGCGGGAGGCGGGCGACCCGGTCGTGCACGCCGAGGAGGCGGCGCTCGGCAAGCTCGCCGCCGGTGATCCGCGGCTGGCCACCGCCACGGTCTACAGCAGTCTGGAGCCGTGCGCGCGCCGGGCGTCGCGGCCGAAGCCGTGTGCGCGGCTGATCGCCGACGCGGGGGTGCGGCGGGTGGTGACGGCGTGGCGGGAGCCCGACACGTTCGTGCCGGGCGCCGACGGGATCGGGGTCCTCGCCGAGGCGGGCGTCACCGTGGCGGAGGTGCCGGAGCTGGCCGGTGCGGCCATGCGCCCCAACCGGCATCTGGTCGCCGCCGGGGCGGGGCAGGACTCTCGCGACTCGCTCTAGCGGCTCGCGCGCTCGCCCGGCCGTGCCGATGAGCCGCCGCGCACGCGCGCGGGACGCCACCGGCGCGTGTCGCCCCACCGCACGACCACGACGGCGGTGAGCCCGAGCGCGAGGCCGAGTGCGGTGCGCACGCCGAAGGGCTCGCCGAACATGAGCGCGCCCCACACCGCGGTCACCGGTGCCATCAGGAACATCAGGGTGTTGACCTGGGTCAGTCCGCGTCGGCGCAGCACGAGCCAGTACAGGCCGTAGCCGCCGAACGTCGACAGACCGACCAGCCAGGCGATCGCGAGCCAGAACGAGGGGGCGGCGGGCGGCGCGGCGCCCCCGGCCGCGACGGCGAGGGCCGTGAAGACGACGGCGCTCGTGGCGCAGTGCACGGTCAGGGCCGCCATCGGCTCCACGCGCGTGGGCGAACGGCTCTCCACGAACGTGGCGGCCACCAGTGCCAGCATGCCGAGGAAGGGGATCGCGTACGCCCACGGGGCGACGCCGGTGACGGCCGCCGCGTCGGCGGTGGTGACGACGGCGACCCCGGCCGCGCCCAGGCACAGGCCGAGCCACTGCCGCGCGGTGACGTACTGCCGCAGCAGCGGTCCGGCGAGGGCGCCCGCGACGAGGGGCTGGATGCCGTCGATGAGGGCGGTGGTGCCGCTGGAGACGCCGAGCTGGATGGCGTAGTAGACGGTCAGCAGATAGCCGCTCTGCGACAGGGCGCCGACGACGGTCTGGCGTCCGATGTCGCGCGGCGTCAGACCGCGCCACCAGTGCCGCCCCGCCGTCGCGGCGACTGCGCCGAGGACGAGCGCGAGGGGCAGGAAGCGCCACATCAGTGTGGTCACGGCGCTCGCGTCACCGGCGCCGAGCTTGGCGCCGATGAAGCCGGAGCTCCAGGTCAGGACGAAACCGACGGACAGCAGGACGTTCATGGCGTGGACCGCCTCACGTATCGGAGCCAGGTATACAGATCGGTCTACTGGCTCCACTATACAGATCGGTCTACTGTGGGGGTATGCGTACCACCGCGCCCTCAGCCCCGCCGCCCGTCGACCCGGAGCGCCCCGACCTCACCCCGGCCGCGCGGCGCGTCCTGGAGACCGCCTCACGGCTGTTCTACGAACGGGGCATCCACGCCGTCGGCGTCGACCTGATCGCGGCGGAGGCGGGCGTCACGAAGAAGACGCTCTATGACCGCTTCGGCTCCAAGGAGCAGATCGTGGTCGACTACCTGGCCACGCGGGACGCCCGGTGGCGGGCCCATCTCGCCGCGCACCACGACCCGGCCGCGCTCTCCCCCGTCGAGCGGGTGCTGGCCGTCTTCGACGCGTCCGCGGAGTGGATGGCCGAGCACAGCGGCAAGGGCTGCGGCATGGTGAACGCCCACGCCGAGATCAGCGACCCGGCCCACCCCGCGTACGCCGTGATCATCGGGCAGAAGCAGTGGACGCTGGAGCTGTTCACCCGGCTCGCCGCGGACGTGTCGCCGGACGCCGCGCGGGAGTTGGGGCGCTCCCTGACGCTGCTGCACGAGGGGGCCCTGGTCTCGGACGGGCTCGACGTGTTCCCGGACGCCTTCGGGCGGGCCCGGCGTCTCGCGGCGTTCCTCCTCTCCGCGGCGCAGGAGGCGCGATGAGCTGGGAGCCGGACGCCCCCGGTGTGCTGCGCCTCCCCTCGGGCCGGGCGGTGCGCGGCCGGGGGCTGCGCGATCCGCTGCCGCCGGGGGCCACGGCGACGTACGGCGTCTATCTCCTGGGCCGCGAACCGGCTCCCGTGGACTGGGAGTCGACCTGGCTGCGCTGGCCGGACTTCCGGCTGCCGGCCGACGACGGGCGCGCCCGCGCCGTGCTGTTAGACGCCTGGGTCAGGGCGGCCGACGAGCGGGTGGAGGTGGCCTGCGGCGGCGGACGGGGGCGAACGGGCACGGCGCTCGCCTGCCTGGCCGTCCTCGACGGGGTACCGGCGGCCGACGCCGTCACGTACGTACGCCGTCACTACCACCGCCGCGCGGTGGAGACACCGTGGCAGAAGCGGTACGTACGCCGGTTCGCCGCGCCCGGGAAATGAGTTGCGCGCGGCGGTGAGCCGCTGCGCATCATGGGCGGGACACGTCCTCGCCGGTTCAGGAGACCCGCATGCGCCGATTCCTCGAAGCAGTTCAGCGACCCCGCCGGACCCCAGCTCTCGAGGACTCGACCTTCCATGCGGATCCCGCAGGTACGCACGACCCTGAACATCGGCATTCTCGCCCACGTCGACGCCGGTAGGACCAGCCTCACCGAGCGGCTCCTGTTCGACGCGGGCGCCATCGACCGGCTCGGCAGCGTCGACGGCGGGACCACCCGCACCGACACCGGCGCGATCGAGCGGCAGCGCGGCATCACCATCCGCTCGGCCGTCGCCGCGTTCACCGTCGGCGACACACAGATCAACCTCATCGACACCCCGGGCCACTGCGACTTCGTCGCCGAGGTCGAGCGGGCCCTCGACGTGCTCGACGGGGCCGTCCTGCTGATCTCCGCCGTGGAGGGCGTGCAGGCGCAGACGCGCGTGCTCCTCAAGACGCTGCGGCGGCTCGGGCTGCCCACGCTCGTCTTCGTCAACAAGATCGACCGGGCGGGCGCGCGGACCGCGTCGCTGCTCGACGACGTCCGGCGCCGTCTCACCCCGCACGTGGTGCCGCTCGCGGACGTGCGGCACGCGGGGACGCCGCGCGCCACCGTCACGGGCCGCCGCCTCGACGACCCGGTGGTGCGCGACGAGGCGGCCCGCGCCCTGGCGGAGGTCGACGAGACGATCCTGGCCGCGCTGGTCGACGGGCCGCCGCCGGACACGGACGCCGTACGGTCCGCGCTCGCCGCCCGCACCGGTGACGGACGCCTCCACCCCGTGCTGTTCGGCTCCGCCCTCGGCGGCCAAGGGGTACGTCAACTGATGGACGCCATCCGGGAGTTCATCCCCACGGCCACGAAGCCCGGGGCGGGGTCGGCGAGCCCGGTCGGCACCGTGTTCGCGGTGCGTCGGGGCCCCGTCGGCGAGCGCATCGGTTGCCTGCGCCTGTACGAGGGCGAGGTGAGGGCACGGCAGAAGGTGGTGCTCCTGCGGCATGACGCCGAGGGCGGCACCGAGCGGATCGCGGGGCGGCTCACCGCGGTGCGGGTCGTCGGCGGCGAGGGGGACACCGCGGGCCCCGGTCAGATCGCCGAGGTGCGCGGTACGGCCGGGGTCCGGGTGGGCGACCGCCTCGGCGAACTGCCCGGCGCGCAGGCCCGGTTCGCCCCGCCGACCCTGGAGACGCTGGTCCGGGCCGTCCGGCCGGGACAGGGCGGCGCCCTGCGCGCGGCCCTGCTCGAACTCACCGACCAGGACCCACTGATCCACGCCCGCCCGCGACCCGACGGCAGCACCGCGCTCCTGCTGTACGGGGAGGTGCAGAAGGAGGTCATCGGCGCCACGCTGGCCCAGGAGTTCGGGATCGAGGCGCAGTTCGAGCCCAGCCGGATCCGCTGCGTGGAACGCCCCGCGGGCACGGGCGAGGCGGTCGAGGAGATGGGGCGGCGCAGCACCACAGGACTGCCCGCGACCGTGGGCCTGCGCATCGAGCCGGGAGCGCACGGCTCCGGTCGCGTCTTCGCGTACGAGACCGAACTGGGCGCGTTGCCACGGGCGTTCCACCAGGCCGTCGAGGACACCGTGCACGCCACCCTGGTGCGGGGTGGGCCGCGCGGGTGGCCCGTGACGGACTGCCGGGTGACGCTGATCCGCTCGGGGTTCTCCTCGCCGGTGAGCGTCGCGGCCGACTTCAGGACCGTGACCGCGCTCGTGACCCGCGAGGCGCTGGAGCGGGCCGGGACACGGGTCCACGAGCCGGTGCACACCTTCGAGGTGGAGGTCCCGCTGGACACGCTCGCCCCGGTCACCGCGCAACTGGGCGCGCTGGGAGCCGAGTTCGGGACGACGACCGGCGGCCTGGACACCTGGCTCGTCACCGGGGAGCTGACGGCGCGCCGGGTGCGGGAGATGGAGGTGGCGCTGCCGGGGCTGACGCGGGGCGAGGGAGTGTGGTGGTCACGGGTGTCGGGCGACCGCCCGATCCGGACACCGGGGGCACCGCCCGAGGCGTGATCACTCGAAACGGTGGAACACGACCTCCTACGGAAGGAGGTTTCCGTCATGACGTCGAGGTCTGTGCCACTGCCCCGTTGGGCGAAACTCGTGGGTGTACTCGTCGTGGTGCTGCTGCTCGTCCTGACCGGGCTGCGGCTGCTGCACCGGCTGGACGACGTGTTCGGCACCGAGACGCACGACCGGTCGGGACCCGCGCTGCTCAAGTCGGTGCGGGATCTGAGCCGTTACGACGCCGCGTCCGGGAACTTCCAGGTCGTGGTCGACCTGGAGAAGGACACCAAGTACCTCCCGGACGCGGTCCGGGGGACCCGCACCCTGTACATCGGGGCCGGGAGCGTCGACGCGTACGTGGATCTCGGGAAGGTCGGCCCCGGGGACGTCCGGGTGAACGACGAGCGGACGTCGGCGACGCTGAAGCTGCCGCACGCACGCCTCGGCAGCCCCGCCCTCGACACGGACCGCTCCTACGCCGTGTCGAAGCAGCGGGGCCTCCTCGACCGCCTCGGTGACCTGTTCTCCGACAACCCCAACGACGAGCGCGCCGTCCGCAAACTCGCCGCCCGGCACATCGGCGAGGCGGCCCGGGACAGCGGCCTCACGAGCCGTGCCGAGCGCAACACGACCGACATGCTGAAGGGGCTGCTGAACTCCCTGGGCTTCAAGGACGTCCGGGTCTCCTACGGCACCTGAACGCGGGGCCGCGTCGCGACGATCACCGTGGCGTAAAGGTCCTCGTCCCGCATCACCCGGGGCCGCAGACCGGCGGAGCGCACCGCCGACTCCGCGGCCTCGGCCTGGTGTTCACCGGTCTCCACGAACAGGTGGCCGCCGGGCGCCAGCCAGCGCGGCGCCCCGGCGGCCACACGGCGCAGCACGTCGAGTCCGTCGGCGCCGCCGTCCAGGGCCATGAGCCGTTCGTGCTCGCGGGCCTCGGGCGGCAGCAGGGGTACGTCGCCGGTGGGGACGTAGGGCCCGTTCGCCACGAGGATGTCGACCCGGCCCGTCAGCTCGGCGGGCAGCGGATCGTAGAGGTCGCCCTCGTGGACCTCTCCGCCGAGCGGCGCGACATTGCGCCGGGCGCAGCGCACCGCGGCCGGGTCGAGGTCCGCCGCGTGCAGGCGGGCGGGGCGCCGGTCCGCGAGCACGGCGGCGACGGCCCCGCTGCCGCAGCACAGGTCGACGACGACGGCCCCGGGCGGGCAGAGGGCCAGCGCCTGGCGGACCAGGAACTCGGTGCGGCGGCGCGGCACGAAGACGCCGGGGTCGACCGCGACCCGCAGGCCGCAGAACTCGGCCCAGCCGACGACGTGTTCGAGGGGAAGTCCGGTGGCGCGGCGCTCGACCATCCCGGCCAGTTCGGCCGCGTCCCGGGCGCTGGAGAGCAGGACGCGCGCCTCGTCCTCGGCGAAGACGCAACCGGCTCGGCGCAGGGTCGCGACGACCGGAGAGGGGTCGAGAGACAGAAGCCCGGGCGGCGAGGAAGGGAAGGATGGGGAGGAGGGGGACGACGGGGGGGACGGCAACGACGGGGGAAGCGACATGGCTGATGTATGACCTCTCGGGAAGCCGATGGGGCTCCCCGGCGTCGAACGGCCGCCGTCTCGCTCAGGGCGCGGGGACGGTGCGTACGACAGGAGAAGGGAGCTCCCGACCTGACACAGCGGTGATCGGACTCACCTCCTCGATCCCTCGTTGCTCTGTGGTGCTCTGACGGGAGCGGTCACATTACCGCACCGGGCCGGCGCAGCGCCCGGTCCGTCAGGGTGACGATCACGAGCAGGACGCCGAGGACGACCGAGACGCCCGCCATCAGGTGCAGGCCGCCGTCGTCCGCGCGCTGCCCGTAGGCGAGGGCGATGAGGCCGGAGGCGGTGATGGCGCCGATGTACTGGGCGGTGCGCTGGAGTCCGGCGGCGGCGCCGATGTCGGCGGCGGGCGCGTACTCCTGGACGGCTGCCTGGTTGCTGGTGCCGATGAGCCCCTGCGGGATGCCGAAGCAGGCGCCCGCGAGCAGCAGGACGACCAGCGGGGTGTGCCCGGAGACGACGGTGAGCAGCCCGGCGCCCGCGGTGAGCAGGAGGCAGGCCAGGGTGAGCGGGGCGCGGATGCCCTTCGTCCGGGCGGCGAGCAGGGAGCACACCAGGGCGGCGAGGGACATCGGCAGCATGAGCAGCCCCGTGTGCCCGGACGAGTAGCCGCGTCCCTCTTCGAGCCATTGGGTGTAGCCGTACATGACGCAGTAGATGAGCAGGTAGCTGAGGCCGTGGCGGAGGTAGGTGCGGGCGAGCGCGCCGTTCCCGGCGAGCATGCGTACGTCGATGAACGGGGTGCGGCAGCGCGTCTGCCACCACAGCAGCGCGGCCGTGAGGACGGCGAAGGGGGCGAGCAGCCACCACAGGGGGTGGGCGAGGCCGAGGAGGAAGAAGACCAGCACGGTCAGGGCCGTGGAGAACAGGCCGATGCCGAGGGGGTCGAGGGCGAGCCCGGGCGCCGCCCGCCCGTCCCGGGCGCGTGAGAGGTCGGTGGGGACCCACCGGAGCGCGCAGCCGAGGGCGACGGCGGCTACGGGCACGTTCACCGCGAAGATGCCGCGCCAGCCGACGAGCGTGACGAGCAGTCCGCCGAGGGTCGGGCCGACGGCGGCGCTGCCGAGCGCGGCGAAGGAGAGCCGGGCCATGACGGGTCGCGGCGGGCGGCGCCCCACGCGGCGCCCCTCGTCCCGCAGGACGGCCATCGCGGCGGGGTAGGCGGCGGAGGTGCCGATGCCGAGCAGCAGCCGGGAGGCGACGAGCCAGCCGAAGCCGGGGGCGAGCGCACCGACGACGCCCGAGGCGCACACGACGACGAGTCCCGCGAGGAAGACGCGGCGCGGGCCGAGGACGTCGGCCAGTTTGCCGAGGACGGGCTGGGCGACGGCGCTGGCGAGGTAGAGGACGGAGATCAGCCAGGCCGTGGAGGCGGCGCCGATCCCGAAGTCGTGCCCGATCGCCACCAGGGCGGTGGAGATCATCGTCGTGTTGAGCGGGTTGAGGAGCGAGCCGAGCAGCAGGGGCGCGGTGAGACGGGCCCCGAACCCGTTCCGCTCGGGGGCCTTCTTCCGCGTGGCGGCGGCGGTCTCCTCGCTCGCCGCGCCGCTCACTTCCGCACCAATCGCTCCAGGAGCAGGGTCGCTTCGGCGAGGGTGCGCCGCTCGTCGGCGTCGAGTTCGGCGGCGAGGGCCTCGGTGAGCCAGCCGTGCTTGGCGGCGCGCACGGAGGCGAGGGTGGCGCGGCCGTGGTCGGTGATCGACATGACGGACTGGCGCCCGTCGTCGGGGTCGGGCGAGCGCGCCACGAAGCCCTGTTCCTCGAGCGCGCCGATCGTCAGCCGCATGGACTGCGGCCGGACGTACTCCGAGCGGGCGAGCGCCGCGGTGGTGGCGGGCCCCTCCGTGTCGAGGCGGGCCAGGACCGTGCGCTGGGTGGGCGTGAGGAGGCTGTCCGGCGAGGCGCTGCGCAGCCGGCGCGAGAGCCTGCCGACGACGGTGGCGAGATCGGCGGCGACCTGCTCGGTGGACGGCTCCCCGGCGGCGGGGTCTTGCGTTCCTGACATGGCTCCACCGTAAGAGGTCGACAGGCAGCCTTGCAAGTTTGCCTTACGGCTCTTCCCCGGGTGCCGCGGATGCGGGGAGGAGCGCCCCGAGCAGGGTCCGGGCGCACAGGTCGCGCACCTCCGCGCGGGTCAGCTCCGGCTCGTCGAGCCAGTCCAGGCAGGCGGCGACGAGGAAGGCGAGCCAGCCGCGTACGGCGAGGCGTAGCGCGGCCGGTCCCGGCAGCCGTCCCACGAGCTGGGGGTCGGCGGCGAGGGCGGCCATGATCTGCGCTTCGTGGGCGGCCAGGCCCTCGCGGTACACGGCGCGCACGGCGGGATCGCCCGCCGCCTCGGCGCGGTGGAAGGCCCGGAAGCCCTGCGCGTGCGTGGCCACGTAGTCGAGGAAGGTGTCCAGACCGGCGGCGAGCTGGTCATGGACCGGGATGCCGGGGACGGCGGCGGTCAGCCGGAGCATGCGTGTGCTCTCGCGGCGGACGACGGCGGCGAAGAAATCCCGCTTGGTCGGGAAGTAGTGGTACAGCAGACCGCGCGAGACCCCTGCCAGCTCGGCGACCTGCTCGATCCAGACGTCGTCGTAGGGGTCGCGGGCGAACAACTTGGCACCCACGGACAGCAGTTGCTCCCGCCGCTCCTCGGTGCTCAGCCTGCGCCGGGTCCGCTCCCCCGGTGTCCGCGCTCCCCCTCGCTCCGCGCTCATGCGGGCACCCTACTGGACGTCGTCCCGCTTACTTGACGTCGGTTCAACAGCGGGACCACACTGTGACCGCATTATTGAATCCACGTCTAACAAGGCGCGGGCGCGGGCCCGATCCGCGGTCCTCGCAAGGGAGATGGGCACGATGGCGCAGGTGACGCAGGCGGCGGAGGACGTAGTGCCGCGGGGTTTTCGCAGTGCCGAACTGGGCTGGCCGCGCCTGGACCTGATCCCGCACCCGCCCCGCCGCATACCGCTGCTGGGCGACGTGCTCGGCTCCGACGTCCGCGCCCCGTTGCAGGACTCGATGCGGGTGGCGGCCGAACTCGGGCCGATCTTCCGGCGCAAGGCGTTCGGCAAGGAGATCGTGTTCGTGGCGGGCGCGGCGCTGGCGGCGGAGCTCTCGGACGAGTCACGGTTCGCCAAGCACGTCGGGCTCGGGGTCGCCAATCTGCGTCCGGTGGCGGGCGACGGGCTGTTCACCGCGTACAACCACGAACCCAACTGGCAGTTGGCGCACGACATCCTGGCCCCCGGTTTCAGCCGTGAGGCGATGGCGGGCTACCACCCGCTGATGCTGGACGTGGCGAGCCGGTTGACGGCCGCGTGGGACGCGAGCGAGGCGGCCGGGCGGAGCGTGGACGTGTCCGGGGACATGACGAAACTGACGCTCGAGACGATCGCGCGGACCGGTTTCGGGCACGACTTCGGGTCGTTCGAGCGCGATGTCGACAAGGAGGGGCCGCATCCGTTCGTGACGGCCATGGTGGGCGCGCTGTCGTTCGCCCAGCGCCGCAATGTGGTGCCACCGCTGCTCTCGACGCTGCTGCGCGGCGCGGAGAGGCGCAACGCCGCGGACCGCGCCTACCTGAACAGCGTGGTCGACGAGGTGATCGCCGCGCGCCGCGCCTCGGGCGGGGGCCGGGGCGACCTGCTCGACCGGATGCTGGAGGTGGCGCACCCCGTGACGGGTGAGCGCCTCGCGCCGGAGAACATCCGCCGCCAGGTGATCACGTTCCTGGTCGCCGGGCACGAGACGACCTCGGGCGCGCTCTCGTTCGCGCTGCACTACCTCGCGCAGGACCGCGCGGTCCTCGCGAAGGCGCAGGAGGAGGTCGACCGGGTCTGGGGCGACACGGCCGTGCCCGCGTACGAGCAGGTCGCCAAATTGCGGTATCTGCGGCGGGTGCTCGACGAGTCGTTGCGGCTGTGGCCGACGGCTCCCGCGTACGCCCGGGAGGCGGTCGCCGACACGACGCTGGGCGGCAGGCACCCGATGCGGCGGGGCGCCTGGGCGCTGGTCCTGACGACGATGCTGCACCGGGACCCGGCGGCGTGGGGCGAGGACCCCGAGTCGTTCGACCCTGAGCGGTTCGCGCCGCAGGCGGTGCGGGGGCGCCCCGCGCACGTGTACAAGCCGTTCGGCACGGGGGCCCGGGCCTGTATCGGCCGTCAGTTCGCCCTGCACGAGTCCCTGTTGGTGCTCGGTCTGCTGCTGCGCCGCTACGACCTGCACGCGGAGCCTGGGTACCGGCTGCGGATCGCGGAGCGGCTGACGCTGATGCCGTCCGGTCTGCGGCTGCGGCTGACGCGCCGCTGAACGGTCCCGTCGGCTCCCGGGGCCGGGCTCGACCATCCTGTCGGCGGGCCCGCGCTACTCATCCGCCGCCGACTCGATGGACGCCACGTCGAGGACCCCGTCGAGTTCGGCCAGCACGGCGACCAGGTCGGGGACGCCGGTGGGGCCCTCGATCTCCATGCGGACGGCCATCCTGCCGGGCCGCTCGGGGGCCTGCTCCCATTCGGTGCGGTCGGTGCGCAGCTCCACCACGCGGAACCCGCGGCTCGTGCACTCCTCCAGGACGCGGGTCAGGACGCTGCTGCCGACCCGGTAGGCGAGGTGCAGGCCGGTGCGCCGTTCCGTGGCCAGGGCCGGTACGCGCCGGGTCAGATACGGGTATCCCCGTACGACGAGGAAGTGACAGGCGGTCGCGGCGAAGGCGAGCAGGGGCAGGCCGCCGCCGCAGGCCATCCCTATGGCGCAGGTCAACCAGACCGTCGCGGCGGTGGTCAGACCCCGAACGGCGTCCCGTCGTACGAAGATGAGGCCGCCGCCGATGAATCCGATGCCGGAGACGATCTGCGCGGCGACCCGCGACGGGTCGAGCGACACGCCGTCCAGGCCGGCCACCGAGTTGAATCCGTGCTGCGACACCTCCATGAACAGGGCGCTTCCGACGCCGACCAGGGTGTGGGTGCGCAGCCCGGCACTCTTCTGCCGCACGGCGCGCTCCGCGCCGATCAGCGTGGACAGGACGAGCGCGAGCCCCAACTCGGCCATCTGCCGCAGACCCTGGCCTGCCGCGGGATCGAACAGGGGAACTGCGAGTGACGACAAAAGCGGATCCCTCCTGGTGCGTTCTCGACCCCGCTGGGCGAACCGGGGTAGCGACGAGGCTAGCGCTGCCCCATTGGAGACGGATTGTCAGACCCGTGCGCAAGAGTAGGAACATGAACGGGACCAGGAACAGTGACCAGCAGGGCCGACAGACGAAGAACCCCGAGGTGGCGGCGGCGCAAGCCTGTCTGCGGCTGCTGCACACGGCGCGTGCCGCGCTCTCCGGCACCGAGCCACCCGCGACCGCGTCGGTCCTCGCCGTGCCCATCGCGGAGGCCGACGAGGCGCTGCACCGGGCGGGCCTCGCGGGCAATGAGGCGTGGCTCCTTGACCGGATCTACGACCTGGGTCTCGGATCGCAGGCGCCGTAGGATCCGATGGCCGTCCTCGTCGTCCGACCCGTGAGGAGCCCCGGTTGACCGCCTCCGCCGATGCCACGGACCCCGACGGCGCACGCTCTCTCCCGCACCGTCTCGATCCGTCGGGCGGCTGCCCGCACGCGCGCAACGCACGGTTGAGGCGGCGCGGCGCGGTCGCCCCGGTGGTGCTGCCCGGTGAGGTGCCCGGGATGCTCGTTCTCGGCCACGACGCGCTCAAGGAGTTCCTCGCGCACCCCGATGTCGCCAAGGACGCCCGGCATTTCACGGCATTGGCCGAGGGGCGGATACCTGCGGGCTGGCCGCTGCGCACCTTCGCGACGGTGCGGGGCATGACGACGGCCGACGGTCAGGACCACCGGCGGCTGCGGTCGCTGGTGAGCCGCGCCTTCACGGCGAAGCGGGTGGAGGAGCTGCGCCCGCGCGTGGAGCGGCTCGTCGACGAGCTGCTCGACGGGGTCGCCCGGCAGGCGGCCGTCGAGGAGGTGGTGGAGCTGCGCTCCCGGTTCGCGCTGCCGTTGCCGATGCGGGTCATCTGTGAACTGTTCGGCGTGGACGCGGAGTTCAGGGCCGGGCTGCATCATCTGTCGAGTCAGATCGTCTCCACGGGCACGACGCCGCAGGAGGCCTTCGACGCCAACAGGGAGATGGTCGCGGTGTTGGCGCGGGTCGTCGCGGCCCGGGCGCGGGAGCCGGGGGACGATCTCACCAGCGCGCTCATAGCGGCGCGCGAGGAGGGCGGGGACCGGCTGAGCGAGGAGGAGCTGATCGGCACCCTCATGCTGTTCGTCGTCGCCGGGCACGAGACGACGCTGAACCTGATCACGAACGCGGTGCGGGCGCTGTGCGGGCACCGCGACCAGCTCGCCCTCGTGCGGGCCGGTGCCGCTTCGTGGTCGGACGTCGTGGAGGAGACGCTGCGCTGGGACAGCCCGGTCAGCTACTTCCCGTTCCGCTATCCGACGCGGGATCTCGTCCTCGACGGCACGGTGATCCCCCGGGGCACCCCCGTGCTCGCCGGGTACTCGGGCGCGGGCCGCGACCCGGCGGCGCACGGCCCGGACGCCGACCGCTTCGACCTCACCCGCCGAGCAGGTGGCCGGCACCTCTCCCTCGGGCACGGCGCCCACTACTGCCTGGGCGCGCCGCTGGCCCGGCTGGAGGCGACCGTCGCCCTGGAGCGGCTGTTCGCCCGGTTCCCCGCGCTGGAGCCGGCCGTGGCGGACGCCGAACTGCCCGCGCACACCGGTTTCGTCGGCAACAGTGTGCGACGGCTGCCGGTCCGGCCGGGTCCCGACGCCCGGCAGCGGTGACACCCTCCGCGCGGGTGAGCGCGAGCGGGGCACCCTCGGTCTCATCCGCTCACCGCGCCGGGGGCTGACCCCGCGCCCGCGCCGCTGGTTATGCTGCGGCCGAAGCGTTCAGTGAAGCGCTCAAACGAACATCGGTCATGAGGGGGCCCTCAGCATGCGCGAACCGGTCGATCTCAGGCGGCAGCGGATCCTCGCCGTCGTACAGTCGCGCGGTGCCACCCGGGTCAGCGATCTCGCCGCGGAGCTCGCGGTGTCGGTGGTGACCCTGCGCCGTGACGTGGAGGAGCTGGCCCGCGAGGGCAAACTGCGTCGCGGTCACGGGGTGGCCCGTCCGGTGCTGCCCGAGACCGAGCGGGCCGCGGCACCGGTGCCGCCCCCGGTGGACGGCGGCCCGGTCGCCGTCGTCGTACCGGAGCGGCACGCCTACCTGTACGAGGCGCTGCACGGCGCCCGCACGGCCTTCGAGGAGGCCGGTATCCGTATCGCGCTGCATATCGCGCCGACCGCTCCGGGCGCCGAACAGCCCTTGGTGGAGCGGGCGTTGGCGGAGGGCGCGCGCGGTCTGCTGATCGCGCCGCGCTGGCGCAGCAGTGCTACGGAGGAGGCGGACTACGCCTGGCTGGCGCGGTTGGAGGTGCCTGCCGTCGTGATGGAGCGCCGACCGCGGCGCGGCAGCGCGCTGCACGCCCTCGACACCGTCTGCACCGACCACTGGTACGGCATCCATCTCGCCGTCGAGCATCTGACGGGCCTCGGCCACCGTCGCATCGTGCTCGCCGCGCGGGACGACAGTCCGACGGCGCGCGCCGTCCGGGCGGCGTTCACCGACATCGCGGCGGCGCACCCGGACGTCGACGCGTGGGCCGTCGCCCTCAGCTCACCGGGCGCGGCCCCCGATCCGCGGGCGGAGAGCGCGGAGAAGGCGATCGAACTCCCCGCGTTGTTGCGGGAGTTGGGGGCGACGGCCGCCGTGCTGCACGGTGACGTGGACGCGCTGATGCTGGTGCAGTCGCTGCGCGACAGCGGGGTGCGGGTCCCGGAGGACTGCTCGGCGATCGCCTACGACGACGTGGTCGCGGCGCTCGGCAGCACCCCGCTGACCGCCGTGTCCCCGCCGAAGGCGGAGGTCGGCCGGGCCGCCGCGGAGCTGCTGCTGCGCAGGCTCGGGGACCGGGTGTCCGGCGGTACCGGGGGGCCGGTGCGGCGCATGGAGTTGTTGCCCGAGCTGAAGGTGCGCGGGTCGACGCAGGCCCCGGGTGTGCCCGGCGTCCCGGAAGCAATTCCCACCCCCGAATGAGCGTTTGACCGTTTCATTTTCCTCTGATCGATCTATTGACCAGGTCCGCTCAGCCGATCAGTATTCCCGTGACTCGAACACGCAGGAGCCGCGGGAGGCGCCCATGCCTGGTCGACAGAGCCGTCGATCCGTGCTCGCCGCGATCACCGCGCTGCCACTGACGGGCGCCTTGAGCGCCTGTAGCGGAACCGACAGCGCGTCATCCGGGAGCAGCAGCAAGTCCGGTACCAAGAGCACCAAAGGCACCACCACCATCACGTTCTGGTCCGCCCTGCGCGGCAGCCAGGAGGTCGTGGACGCGTTCAACAGGACGCACGACCACATCAAGGTCGACTTCGAGCAGATCCCCTCCGGCACGCAGGGTGGGTATCTGAAGCTCAGCAACGCGGCACGGGCGGGCAACGCCCCGGATGTCGCCACCATCGAGTACCCCCAGCTCCCGGGCTTCGCCGTCGACGGCGTCGTCCGGGACATCAGCTCGATGATCAGCGACCGGCTGCGGGCGAAGCTGCTGCCCCAGTCGCTGGGACAGACGACGTTCGAGAAGCACACGTACAGCGTGCCGCTCGACATCGAGCCGATGGTGATGCACTACCGCAAGGACCTCTTCGACCGGTACGGGTTCGAGCCCCCCACCACCTGGGACGAGTACGCCGAGCTGGCGCGCGAGGTGCGGCGCACGGGCGGGGGCCGCAGGATCGGCACGTTCCCCACGGACGGCATGACGCAGTTCGCCGCCTGGTCGGCGCAGGCCGGCGCCAAGTGGTTCGACACCGCGCACGGCGCGTGGAACGTGTCGCTGGCGGACGCGCCGACCCGGAAGGTGGCCGCGTACTGGCAGCGGTTCATCGACGAGGACCTGGTCTACGTCAACTCCTCCACCGCCCGGCTCTACGACGCGCAGATCGGCAACGGCCTGGTCCTGACCCGCCTCAGCGGTGCCTGGGACGCGGGCGCGCAGATGAACGCACGCCCCGAGCAGAAGGGGATGTGGCGGATCGCCCCGCTGCCGCAGTGGACCCCGGACAGGCCCGCCCTCGGCACGCACGGCGGCTCGACGTTCGCCGTGACGAAGGACAGCGCGCACCCGGAGGCGGCCCTGGAGTTCATCGAGTGGCAGGTCTCCCACCCGGACGCCCTGCGGGCACGGCTGTCCAGCGGCGCGAGCAGCCAGTACCCGGCCGCGACCGAGCTGATCGAGGTGGGCCGCGCCGCGTTCGACCGCTCGTACTACGGCGGCCAGGACATCTACGCCCTGTTCGAGGAGGAGGCGCACAAGATCAGCGACGGCTGGGTGTGGGGGCCGCGCATGACCGCCACCGCCTCCGTCATGCAGGACGCCTTCGCCCGCGCGGGCGCCGGTTCCGGCACGTTGCTGTCCTCGGTGCGCGCCGCGCAGGACGGCACGATGCCCGATCTCAAGGCGCTCGGCCTCGCGACGACCCAGCACTCGACATGACCGCCCGCATCCCGGAAGGCAGGTGACCCCATGACCGCGACGACCCACGTCCCCTCGGCGGCGACCGCGCCGCAGCAGTCGGCCGGCGTCTCGCAGCGCAAGGCGCACCAGGCGGCCAGGCGCCGCCGCAACGGCGCGGCGGGTGTCCTGATGACGCCGTTCTTCGTCCTTCTGATCCTGGTCTTCCTGATCCCGGTCGGGACGGCGGTGTGGCTGAGCTTCTTCAGTGACGACCAGCCGGGCCTCGGCTTCGGCGCGGAGCGGACCGTCTTCGTCGGCCTGCGCTCGTACGCCGCCGTGCTCACCGACCCGACGTTCCTGTCCGGGCTCGCCACGGTCGCGCTGTACTGCGTCCTCTACATCCCGCTCATGGTGATCGGCTCGCTCGCGCTCGCGCTGCTGCTCGACTCGGGGGTGGTACGGCTGCGCGCCTCGGCCCAGCTCGGTCTGTTCCTGCCGCACGCCGTGCCCGGCATCATCGCCTCGCTGATCTGGCTGTACCTGTACACGCCCGGCATCAGCCCGATCATCGACGTCCTCGGCAAGGCCGACATCACGGTCGACTTCCTCGGCCTGCACACCACGCTGCCGTCGATCGTGAACATCGCCCTGTGGAGCAACCTCGGCTACAACATGGTCGTCTTCTACGCGGCCCTCCAGGCCGTCCCCCGCGAGGTCCTGGAGGCGTCCGTGGTGGACGGCGCCGGTCCGGTGCGCACGGCGCTCCAGGTGAAGGCGCCGCTCGTGCGCTCCTCGATCGTGATGGTCGCGATGTTCACGCTGATCTGGGCGCTGCAACTGTTCACCGAACCGATGCTGCTCCATCAGTCCTCACAGATGATCAACTCGCGGTTCTCGCCGAGCATGTACATCTACGACGCGGCCTTCAGCCGCAACAACTACTCGCTCGCCGCAGCGGCTTCGGTGATCCTCCTCATCATCACCGTCGCCCTCTCGTACGGCGTCACCCGCTGGACCAACCGCGTCGACTCGGCCGAGGAGAACGCCCGATGAGCACTGCCGCGCCGGGGAACACCGGCCTCCTGCGCCCACGCCTGCTCGGCCGGGCCACCGTCAACGTCGTCGTCACGATCTCCGTGCTCTACACCCTGCTGCCGGTGCTGTGGCTGGTGCTCGCCTCCACCAAGTCGCGGGACGCCCTGTTCAGCAGCAACATCCTGTCCTTCAGCGACTTCTCCCTCGTCCAGAACCTCAAGGACCTGTTCGCGATGGACGGAGGTCTCTACGGCCGCTGGTACGGCAACAGCCTCCTGTACGCCGTGCTCGGCGCCGCGCTCGGCGCGCTGATCAGCGTCGCCTGCGGGTACGCCTTCGACAAGTACCACTTCCGGCACAAGGAGAAGCTGTTCGGCCTGGTCCTGGCCGCGGTCATGGTGCCGCAGACGGTGCTCGCGCTGCCGCTGTACCTGATCGCCTCCGCGACCGGTGTCGTCAACACCTTCTGGTCGGTGTTCATCCCGGTCCTGTTCAACCCGTTCGGCGTCTATCTGGGCCGCATCTTCGCGCAGGGCTATGTCCCGAACGAGGTCCTGGAGGCGGCGCGGGTCGACGGCGCCGGCGAGCTGACGACGTACGTCAGGGTCGCGCTGCGCATGCTCGGCCCCGGCCTGATCACGGTGTTCCTCTTCCAGCTCACCGCGATCTGGAACAACTTCTTCCTGCCGATGGTGATGCTCTCGAACCAGGACCTGTATCCGGTCAGTCTGGGCCTGTACCAGTGGAACAGCCAGGCGTCCGTCTCTCCCGAGTACTACCCGGTGGTGATCATGGGTTCGCTTCTCGCGGTCCTCCCCCTCATTCTCGCCTTCGTCCTCCTCCAGCGCTTCTGGCGCTCCGGCCTGACGGCGGGGGCGGTCAAGTGACCGAGCCCCGCGTGGCGCTCGCCATGTCCCCCCAGGCCGCGGCGGCCGTCTTCACGCCGCGGTCCATGGCCGCGCTGCGAAGCGTCTGCGACCTGGCGCCGGGACCCGTCCTCGACGACCTGACGACCACCCGGGCCGAGCAGGTCCTCGCCGACGTCGAGGTCCTCGTCACCGGCTGGGGATGCCCGCGGCTCGACGCGGACGTCCTCGCCGCGGCGCCCCGGCTCGAAGCCGTGGTGCACGCGGCCGGTTCGGTGCGCGGACATGTCACCGACGCCTGCTGGGAGCGGGGCATCGAGGTCACCTCGGCGGCGGCGGCCAACGCGCTGCCCGTCGCCGAGTACACCCTCGCCATGCTCCTGCTGCACGGCAAGCACGTCCTGGAACGGGCTCGCGACTTCCGGCGGGACCGCGCCCGCGGCGAGTGGCTGCTCACCTCGCACGAGGTGGGCAACTACCGCCGCACGGTGGGCCTGCTGTCGGCCTCGCTGATCGGCCGCCGCGTCATCGAGCTGCTGCGGCCCTTCGACTTCGAGGTCCTGCTGCACGACCCGTACGTCACGGCCGCCGAGGCCGCCGAACTGGGCGTGGAGTGGGTGGAGCTGCCCGAACTCTTCACCGGCAGCGACCTGTTGAGCATCCATACGCCGCTGCTTCCGGCCACGCGCGGCCTCGTCAGCCGGGACCTTCTCACCTCGATGCGGCCCGGCGCCACACTCATCAACACCTCGCGCGGCGCCGTCGTCGACCAGGACGCGCTCACCGACGTGGTGCGCGCGGGCCGCATCCGGGCGGTGCTCGACGTCACCGACCCCGAGGTGCTGCCCGCGGACCACCCGTTGTGGGACTGCCCGAACGCGCTGATCACCCCCCACCTCGCCGGTTCCCAGGGCAGCGAATGGGAACGGCTCGCCGACACGGCCGTCGGCGAGGTGGCCCGGTGGGCCGCGGGCGACGGTTTCGCCCACCCCGTACGACGCGAAAGGCTGGCGTTCCTCGCATGAGCATCCCCTTCGAACTCCCCGCCGAGGACCGGGCCCTGAGCCCGTACACCGGCTACACCCGCGCCCACTGGGAGGCCGTCGCCGACGGACTGCTCGGCGCCGCCTGGCGCTGGGCCACCCCGCAGGGCGCCCTGCTCGACCTGCCCGGCCGCCCCTCCGCGTCGGGGGTCCGCTCGGACGGCCTCGAAGGGTTCGCCCGTACGTTCCTGGCGGCCGGGTTCCGGGTCGCGGGCGCCGACGGGAAGGACCCGCGCAACTGGCTGGAGCGGTACGCGAGCGGCCTCGCCGCGGGTACCCGCACACCCGGCGCGGACGACGCCGAGTCATGGCCGCTGATCCTCGACCACCATGTGCAGGGCCAGCCGATGGTCGAGTCGGCGTCGGTGGCGCTCGGGCTGATGCTGACGCGGCCGTGGCTGTGGGACCGGCTCGACGGCGACGTACAGGACCGGGCGGAGACCTGGCTGCGCGGCGCGATCGACCACACGCCCGCCCCCAACAACTGGTACCTCTTCCCCTTCATGGTGGCGTCGTTCCTGGAGTCGGTGGGCCGCGGCGACCCGGCCACGACCCGCGCCACCGAGCGAGCGCTCGACCTGATGGAGAGCTGGTACCGGGGCGACGGCTGGTACGCGGACGGCGACGGACGGGCCTTCGACCACTACAACGGCTGGGCGCTGCACCTCTACCCGATGCTGCACGCCCATCTGTCCGGCGACGCGCGGCTCGCGGCGCACTTCGGCCCCCGGCTGCGCCGGCACCTGGAGGGCTTCTCCCTCCTGTTCGGCGGGGACGGCGCGCCGATCCACTTCGGGCGCTCGCTCACGTACCGCTTCGCGGCGTCCGCGGCCATCGGTGCCGGCGCGGTCACCGGGCACACCCCGCTGACGCCCGGCACGTCGCGCCGCCTGATCAGCGGCAACCTGCGCTACTTCCTGGACCGGGGCGGCGTCACGGACGAGGGGCTGCTGAGCCTCGGCTGGCACGGGCCGCACGCCGCCACGCTCCAGTCGTACTCCGGGCCCGCGTCCCCGTACTGGGCGTCGAAGGGTTTCGTGGCGCTGCTCGCCCCGCAGGACGACCCGCTGTGGACCGCGACGGAGGAGGCGGCCCCGAGCGAGGCCGCCGACCGGGTGCTCGCCCTGCCGGCGCCGGGGCTGCTGGTGCAGTCGACGCGGGCCGACGGGATCGTGCGCCTGCACAACCACGGCAGCGACCATGTCCGGCCGCACGAGGGCGAGTCCGCCGAGCACGACGACGTGCTCTACGGGCGGCAGGCGTACTCCACGCACACCGGCCCGACGTCCCGGACCAACGTCGCCGACAACCATCTGTCCGTCGAGGTCGGCGGGATCGCGAGCGTGCGGCGCCGCATCCATCCGCTGGGCGCCGGTCAGGGCGACGGATGGGGCTGGGCCGCGTCCTGGCACCGCCCGGTGTTCGTGTCCGGGCCGCCGATGGTGCCGGGGCTGCGCGTGGAGAGCGTGACCGTGGCGCGGGGCCGCCACGAACTGCGGGTCCACCGGATCGTGGGCGCCCCGCACGGAGCACGGGCGACGCTCACCGGGTGGGCCACGGAGGCGCTGCGCTCGGAGCTGGTGGCGCTGCGGGGCTGGGACGGACCGGACTCCGTGCGGGCGCCGGAGGGTACGGCGTACGAGCCCTGGGTGCGGGTGCCGAGGCTCTCGGCGGATGTCGAGGGGACCGGTCTCCTCGTGGCGCTGGCCGCCCTCGGCGGAGAGGCGGGCACACCGCTCGCCGAGGCCGTGGCCGATGTGGTGGTCGAGGCGGAGGAGGCGACGGTGAGCTGGTCCGACGGGTTCGAGACCGTGATCGGGTTCGGACCGCTGAGCGTCCGGTGCCGGTGAGAAGGAGATGAAGGGCTGAGGGGCCGGGGGGGGCTGAGGGGCTGATCGCGCCTTCGGGACGCTCGACCCCTGTGCACCCCGGTCGTCACCTCGCGGCCTTCTTCGCCCTGGCCGTCCGGTCCGGGACGTCCGCGTCGGTGTCCTCGCGCGTCCTGTCGGACGGGACGGCCAGGGCGACGGCCGTGGCCACCAGCGCCACCGCGCCGGCCAGGGTGAAAGCGACCTGGTAGCCGAAGAGGGTCGGCACCTCCGCGCCGCCCACGCGCGTCGTGTGGTGGACGAGGACGGCGGCGACGGCGGCGCTGGAGACGGCCTGGCCGATGGTGCGCATCAGGACGTTGACGCCGTTGGCCGAGGCGGTGGCGCCGGGCGGGACGGCCCGCAGGATCAGCGTGGGCAGCGCCGAGTAGGCGAGGGTGGTACCGGTGGAGACGACAGCGGCGCCGACGAGGACGACCCACAGGTCGGTGCTGTCGGCGACGCGCACCGCGTAGCCGAGCGCGAGGACGACCCCGCCGACGGCGAGCGTGACGCGGGGCCCGCGCGCGGCGGATACCCGCGCCGAGACCGGGGAGAACAGCAGCATGATCACGCCGCTGGGCAGCATGCACATGCCGGTCGCGACGATGGACAGGCCGAGCCCGTAGCCGGTGGCGACGGGGGCCTGGACGAGCTGCGCCGTGACGAGGGAGTTGGCGTAGAACGCGAATCCGGTGAACAGCGCGGCCACGTGCGGCAGGCCGACGCGGCGCCCGACGGCGAGGCGCAGGTCCACCAGGGGCCGTGCGGTGCGCAGTTGGTGCCACGCCCACAGGCCCAGGATCACGATGGCGCCCGCGAACAGGCCGACGACCGGGGCGCTGCCCCAGCCCCACTGCCCGCCCTGCGAGACACCGAGCAGCAGGCTGATCAGGCCGGCGGCGAGACCGAGGGTGCCGAGCGCGTCGAAGCGGCCCGGTGATCTGACGGGCGACTCCCGCACCGCCCACCAGGCGAGCGCGAGGCCGAGCGCGCCGAGGGCGCTGGTCGCCCAGAACATGACATGCCAGTTCGCGTACTGCACGATCAGCGCGGCCAGGGGCAGCCCGAGCGCGGCGCCGATGCCCACGGTGGAGCTCATGAGGGCGACGGCGGAGCCCGTGCGGTGCGGCGGGAGTTCGTCGCGCAGGATGCTGATGGAGAGCGGGACGACGGCCGCCGCGGCGCCCTGGAGAGCGCGGGCCGCGATCAGCACGCGGATGTCGGAGGTCAGCGCGCACAGCACGGAGCCGCAGGTCATCAGGGAGAGCGCGATCAGCAGGACCCGCCGTTTGCCGTACATGTCGCCGGCCCGGCCGAGGACGGGGGTGAGGACGGCGCCGGCCAGGAGGGTCGCGGTGACCGTCCAGGAGACGGCCGCGGGCGACGCGCCGGTGAGCCGGGGCAGGTCGGGCAGGAGCGGGACGACGACGGTCTGCATGACCGCCATGAGGATGCCGCCGAAGGCGAGCACGGGCACGGTGAGGCGCTCGCGCAGGCGCGGTGGCGCGGGTGTCGGGTCGGTGGCGGGACGCATGACGCTCCTGCTCGGGACGCGGGCGGCGGCCCGGCGCGGCGGGGGCCGGGCGCGTCGGCCCCCGGCCGGAGGACGCATCAGTATTCACCGCGTCGGGCGCCGCTGTCTGCGCCCCGGGCGCCCTTGCGGCGATACTGGCGATCATGACCTCGACTGACGCGCTCCGCTTCGGACTTGTCGGCACGGGCCCCTGGGCCCGGCGGACCCACGCCCCCACGATCGCCGCCCACCCGCACACCGTGTTCACCGGTGTCTGGGGGCGCCGCCCGCAGGCCGCCGCCGACCTCGCCGCCGAGCACGGCACGACGGCGTACGACGACGTGGACGCGCTGTTCGCGGCGTGCGACGCGGTGGCCTTCGCCGTACCGCCGGACGTGCAGGCGCCCCTCGCGGCCCGGGCCGCGGCCGCCGGCTGCCATCTGCTGCTCGACAAGCCGGTAGCCACGGAGCCGGGTGCGGCCCGCGCCGTGGTGGAGGCGGTCGACGCGGCGGGCGTCGCCTCGGCCGTCTTCTGCACGCTCCGGTACGCGCCCGCCCCCGCGGCCTGGATCGGTGAACAGGCCGCCAGGGACGACTGGTTCACCGGCCGCGCGGACTGGTACGGCTCCTTGTACACCCCCGGTGACGACGCCGCGGTGCGGGCCTCGACGCCGTGGCGTGCCGAGCGGGGCGCCCTGTGGGACGTGGGTCCGCACGCCCTGTCGGTGCTGCTGCCGATCCTCGGGGACGTGGTGGCGGTGACGGCCCGGCGCGGCGCGGGTGACACCGTGCATCTCGTGCTGCGGCACGCGTCGGGCGCCTCCAGCACGTCGGCCCTGAGCCTGACCGCCCCTCGGGCGGCGGGCGGGACGACGGTCGAACTGCGTGGCCCGGACGGGGTGGCGACCATGCCGGCGGGCGGCGCGGCGCGGGAATCGCTCGCCGTCGCCGTCGACACCCTGCTGGAGTCGGCACGTACGGGCGTGGCGGTGCCGTGCGACGCGCGGTTCGGTCTGCGGCTCACCGAGATCCTCGCGGCGGCGGAACGGTCGATGGCGTCGGGCGGCCCCGGAACCGCGCTGGGCGACTGAGCCCGCCGGGTCGCTCACGCGGGCCCTCTACGCTGGTGACCATGCCACTCGAGATCAGCGCCACCAACCCCGAGCACCCGGTGCTCCTGCTCGCCCTGCCGTGGCACATTCCGCTGGAGGAGTGGCCGGAGGAGTACCTGGTGCCGCTGCCGCGCGGTATCTCGCGGCACGTGGTGCGCTACGCGCGCGCGGGTGACGAGGTCGTCGCCGTGAAGGAGCTCGCCGAGCGTCCGGCGCTGCGCGAGTACGAACTGCTGCGCACCCTGGACCGGTTGGGGATACCCTCTGTCGACCCGCTGGCCGTCGTCACGGGCCGCGAGCAGCCGGACGGCACCCCGCTGGAGCCGGTGCTGATCACCCGGCACCTGGGCGGGTCGCAGCCCTACCGCTCCATGTTCGAGACGACGATGCGCCCGTCCACCGTGCACCGCCTGATGGACGCGCTCGCCGTGCTGCTGGTCCGGCTGCATCTCGCCGGTTTCGCCTGGGGCGACTGCTCGCTCTCCAACACGCTGTTCCGGCGCGACGCGGGCGCGTACGCCGCGTACCTCGTGGACGCGGAGACGGGCGAGCTGCATCCGACGCTGAGTGACGGGCAGCGCGCGTACGACATCGATCTGGCCCGGGTGAACATCAGCGGCGAGATGCTCGACCTGGAGGCGTCCGGGGCGCTGCACCCGTCCATCGACCCGATCGAGTTCGGCACGGAGATCGGGCAGCGCTACGCGAACCTGTGGAGCGAGCTGACCCGCACCTCGGTCTACCCGGCGGGCAAGCACCACTACATGGAGCGCCGCATCCGGCGCCTGAACGACCTGGGCTTCGACGTGGCCGAGATGCAGATCTCCCGCTCGCCGCACGGCGACACCGTCACGTTCGTGCCGAAGGTCGTCGACGCGGGCCACCATCAGCGCCAACTCCTGCGGCTGACCGGTCTGGACGCGGAGGAGAACCAGGCGCGGCGGCTGCTCGGCGACCTGGAGAGCTGGATGGCGACGCAGGAGGACGCGCCGGGCGCCCGGCCCGAGGTGCTGGCCCACCGGTGGGTGCGCGATGTTTTCCGGCCGACGGTCCGCGCGGTGCGCGACCTGATCCCGACCCCGGTGGACGCGGCCGAGCTGTACCACGAACTCCTGGAACACCGCTGGTACTTGTCCGAGCGCGCCCAGCACGACATCGGCCTCGACGCCGCGGCGGAGGACTACGTACGCAATCTCCGCAAAGAGGACTGACGCCCCGCGCCGTACCGGGCGCGGCCGATGCCGTGGCCGCTACGTAATGGCGAGTGACGGCACCGACCGCAGCCAGTGACCCTCGGACACCGCTCGCGGACGAGTACGGGACGTGCGTCGTGCAACGCATTTTCCGGCCACATCGAACGAATTGGTGGCCCGGTCCCGCCCTCTCTTCCTCGAACAGCCCGAAGGCTCGTGAGTTACCCGACGCCGGGTCGTTTCGGCCATTTTCGAGCGGCCTGGCACAGGTGCCCCATGACTGTGTCTACATGCCCACAGATGGTGAAACCGGCAGGTGGGTAACCCCGCACCAGACATCATGACGGACCGTCTGATCGTTTTCTTCGGGCAATGTTTATTACCAAAGGCGATGGGAGTATTTAGACTGCTCACGCTCAACTCGGCGTGTAAGAAGAGGGATTACCCACCATGAACAAGAAGGCGCTCCGCGCCCTGCTCCGTGAACGGCGCGCCCTCATAGCCCCCGAGTCCCACGGCTTCACCCGCCCCACGGGTCAGGGCCGGCGCGCGCCCGGTCTGTCACAGCACCAGGTCGACCAGTTGCTGCACCGGACGCTCGGGACGTACCACCGGCTGGAGTCGGGGAGTTACCCGAGCCCGCCCGCGGACCTGCTGCGCGACGTGGCCCGGCTGTTCGGCCTGAACGAGCAGGAGTGGCTGCTGCTGTGCCGCTACGCCCTGCTCCAGGATCCGCCGGGACCGCTGTACCTCTCCTCGGGCAAGGAGATCCCGGGAGTGTGGCAGGAGGCGGTGGACGGCATCAACCACATCGCCTACGTGTCCGACGCGTCCTGGGACCTGCTCGCCTGCAACCAGGCCTTCATGGAGCTGTTCCCCGGCCATCAGCCGCCGTCGAACACGATGCGGTGGATGCTGCTCGACCGGCACGCGCACCGCATGCTGACGAACTGGGCCACCGCCTGGGCCCCGCTGCTGCTCCCCCAGTTGCGGGCCGCACTGGCCGCGCGACCCGAGGACGACACGCTGCGCCAGATCGAGAAGGAGGTCCTGGCGGACCCGGAAGCGGCCCCGATCTACGAGGCGGGCGGCTCGGCCATCCACCCGGACGGCGACGAACGCCCGCTCCTGCACTCCCGGTTGGGGCCCGGCTGGGCCACGATGTGCGCGGCGCAGCCGCTGACCACCCCGGGCGCGCGCCTGATGATCCTCGTGTTCCACCCGGGCGTCCGCCGCGCGCACCCGCGTGTCCCCGCACTTCAGGCAGGCTGAGGAGCTGCTCGCGCAGTCCCGCCGACGCTTCAACTGCCGGACCCGGTGACGTACGTTGATGTGGCCCCCCACCCCCTTCTCTCCCCGTGGGAGCCACCACATGCCGCCTGTCCACGTCTCCAGACCCCGTACCGTCCTCGGTGCCCACAAGGTGGGTACCGACGAGATAGCGGACGACATACGCGCCCACCATCCGGGGCACCCCCGGCTGGCCGCGGCCGTCCGCGCGGTGCTCGGTTGCGGCGTGCGGACCCGCTACTTCACCCGTCCGCTCGCCTCGGCGGCCTCGGCGGGCGAGGGGCACGCGATCGGCGAGCGGGCCCGAGGCGCCTTCGCCGACGCGCTGGAACTCGCCCACGAGGCGGCCGAGGCCGCCCTCAGGGACGCCGGCCTGGCGGCCACGGACCTCGGCGGGATCGTCACCACGCACTCCACGGGGTGGTCGGTGCCCAACCTGGACGTGCACCTCATGACCCGCCTCGGCATGCGCCCCACCGCCCGCGCCCTCGCGCACACGACGCTCGCCTGCACCGGGGGCGTCAAGTCGCTGATCCGCGCGGCGGACATGGTCACCGCCCGGCCCGGCAGGCCGGTCCTGGTCGTCGCGGCCGAGGTGATCTCCGCCGTGTACCACCACAGTGACACCGGCATCGACGCGATGATCTACAAGGCGCTGTTCGGGGACTCGGCGGGGGCCGCCGTCGTCAGCGCCGAACCCCTCGGCCCCGGCTTCTCGTTCGACGACACCTACGAGCACGTGCTGCCGGACACCGCGGGCCATCTGAGCGGCCGGATCACCTCGGACGGGCTCCACTTCGACGCCACGAAGGAGGGGCGCGCCGCCTCTCGCCACGCGCTTCCCGCCTTCATGGAGTGGCTCGGCGACCGCAGCGCCGATTTCGCGGTCATCCACCCGGGCAGCCCGCGCATCATCGCCGACACGGTCGGGGCGCTGGGCCTCGGCGACCAGGCCGCCCGTCACTCCACCGACACCCTCACCGACGAGGGCAATCTCGGCGGGGTCAGCGTGCTCCGCGTCCTGGAGCGTACGCACGACGAGCCTCCGGCGCCGGGTTCTCGCGGTGCCATGGTCGCCTACGGCCCCGGTTTCGCCACCGCCGCCCTCTACGGCCACTGGCACGCCTGAGTGCTCACCCCGGGCGCGAAATGTCCCACCGGGACTCATGTCCCCTTGAGACATTCAGGTGTACGCTCGCCTCATGAAGGCGAACGAGACCGGCCCCGGCCGGCCCCCCGAGGACCGTCGACAGGTCAAAGCCCGCCGGACGCGTGAAGCGCTGGCGGAGGCCGCCGTCGAGCTGGTGCTCGAACGGGGGCTCGGGAACGTGACCGTCGAGGCGATCGCCGAGCGCGCGGACGTCACGCGCCGCACCTTCAGCCGGTACTTCACCGGCAAGGAGGACGCGGCGCTCGACTTCACCCGCGCGGACGGCGCCCGCATCAACGCGGCGCTGCGCGCCCGCCCCGAGGGCGAACCCCCGCTGCTCGCGTACCGCGGCGCCGTCGCGGACTGGCTGGCCGACCGGGAAGGCCCGGGCGGGCAGCACCGCCCCGCGACGCGCGAGCTGTACGCCGTCCTGGACAAGGAACCGGCGCTGTTCGCCGCGTACGAACGCATCCGGGTCGACGCCCAGGACGAGTCCGTCCGCATCATCGCCGACCGGCTCGGCACCGACCCCTCCCGGGACCTGCGTCCCGGGGTCGTCGTCGGCGCCGCGGCCGGTGTGCTGACCGCCGCGCTGCGCACCTGGGCGCGCGGCAAGGACAAGGACGCCGAAGACCTCGCCGCACTGGTGGCGCGGGCCTACGACGCTCTCATCAAGGAGGCAGGGGCCGCCCGAGCGGCGATGGCCTCCGACATCACGACCAGAGAGTGACACGCACCATGAGCACCACCCCCCTCACCGGTCAGGTCCCCGCGGACACCACCGAGTTCGCCGGGAGGACCGCGCTGGTCACCGGCGCCGCCTCCGGCATCGGTCTGGCCACTGCCCGTCGTCTGGGTCTCGGCGGCGCGCACGTCGTCCTCGCCGACCACAACGAGCAGGGCGCGAAGGAAGCCGCCGAGACATTGAAGGGCGAGGGCGTCACGGCCGCCGCCGTCGCGCTCGACGTGACGCGGCCCGCCTCCGTCGAGGCCGCCGTCCGGTTCGCCGTCGACACCTTCGGCGGGCTCGACCTGGCCGTCAACAACGCGGGCATCGGCGGCGCCTCCGCACCGACCGGCGCGTACGACATCGACGTGTACGACCGCGTCGTCCGCACCAACCTCGACGGCGTCTTCTACTCGATGCGCTACGAGCTCCCCGTCATGGAGGCCGCGGGCCGGGGCGGCGCCATCGTCAACGTCGCCTCGATCCTCGGCTCGGTCGGCTTCGCGGGCTCCCCCGCCTACGTCGCCGCGAAGCACGGTGTCGTCGGCCTGACGAAGACCGCCGGCGCCGAGTACGCGGCCAAGGGCATCCGCGTCAACGCCGTGGGACCCGGCTTCATCGAGACCCCGCTGCTGAAGGAGATGGACAAGGCGGCGCACGACGCTCTCCTCGCCCTGCACCCGGCGGGCCGGCTCGGCCACTCCGAGGAGGTCGCGGAGCTGATCGCGTTCCTGCTCTCGGACCGCGCCTCGTTCATCGCGGGCAGCTACCACCTGGTGGACGGCGCCTACACCGCCGTCTGACCCACCGGCGGCGGTCACTCCCGTCCCGTCACCGCGCTTGTGTCACGTCTTGAGTCATGGAACCGTCTGCACGGGGCAGGCGAGGGATTTGATCCGGCTCGAGGAGGGGCGCAGGCGCGCGATGGAACGGCAGGCAGCGGCGCGGGGCATATCAGGCGGGACCCGCACGACGGGCGCGCCGGGCAAGGCGCGCGAGTCCTACTTCGACAACGTGAAGTTCCTGACGATCGTGCTGGTCGCCTGCGGGCACGCGTGGGAGCCGCTGACGTACGGCAGCCGCGCGGTGACGGCGCTCTATCTCACCGTGTACGCCTTCCACATGCCGGCGTTCGCGCTGGTCTCGGGGTACTTCTCGCGCAGCTTCGACATGGCGCCCGGGCGCCTGAAGCGGCTCGTGACCGGGGTCGTCGTGCCGTACGTCGTCTTCGAGGTGGCGTACACGCTGTTCTACCGGTGGGCGCAGGACGACCCCGGGTACCCGATCAGCCTGCTGGACCCCTGGTATCTGATGTGGTTCCTGGCGGCCCTGTTCGTCTGGCGGCTCTCGACCCCGCTGTGGCTCCAGATGCGCCATCCCGTGCCCGTCTCCCTCGCGCTGGCGACGGCGGTGTCGATGATGCCGGACGCGGGCGGCGATCTGGCGCTGCAACGGGTGATCCAGTTCCTGCCCTTCTTCGTGGTGGGCCTGGTGCTGCGGCCCGAGCACTTCGCGCGGCTGCGGACCTGGCGGGTGCGCGGGGCGGCGGTGCCGGTGGCGCTCGGCGCGGTGGTGGCGGCGTACTGGGCGGCGCCGTGGTTCGACGCCGGCTGGTTCTACCACCGCGGGAGCGTGGAGGGGCGCGGGGTGTCCGCGTGGGTGGGCGTGGCGGCGACGCCCGCTCTGTTCGCCCTGGCGCTCTTGCTCACGGCCTGCTTCCTGGCGTGGGTCCCGGGCCGCGGGCTCCGGTTCACGGCGCTCGGCACCGGGACCATCTACGCGTATCTGCTGCACGGATTCGTCATCAAGTCGGCCCGCTTCTGGGACTGGTACGACCATCCCTGGCTGCACTCCCCCGCGGGCGAGCTCGCGGTGACGGCGACAGCGGTCACGGGCATCACGCTGCTGTGCGCGAACCCGGTGCGACGCGTCTTCCGGTACGTCGTCGAGCCCCGTATGGACTGGGCGTTCCGGCGGGCCGAGCCGCAGCGGGAGGCGGAGCGGACGGCCGAGCGCGCGAAGGTCACCGCCGGCGGCGGCTGAGCGTCTGCGCCGAGGCGAGCAGGCAGTGCATCCGCTCGGTGAGCGCCGTCAGGTCGTCGGCCGGGCTGTGGAAGGGGATGCGTACGTCGGCCTGACCGCGGGCCCGCTCCAGGCGCAGCGTGAGGCCGTGCCGGTCGACGGCGAGCGGCTGGACCCGGACGACGCCGTGCAGGCTGTCGGGGCTGACGAGCCGGGTGAGCTGTTCGACGGCCTCGGGATGCGCGTCGGCGAGGTGCGTCAGCAGGCGGGGCTCGGCGAGGGCCAGCGGATCGGGCGTGGCGGCGGCGAGTTCGCCGAGGTCGACGCCGAGGCGCTCGGTCCGGGTCTGGAGCACGGCGCGGCGGGGGTGCAGCAGCAGCTCGCCGTCGCCGGAGCCGTCGGGCACGAGGTCGCCCGAGAGCCAGAGCCGGGCACGGACCCGGTCGCGTACGGGGACGGGGGCCGCGTCGGCGAACTCCAGGAGTGCGGTGGGGCGGCCGTGTGGTGAGCAGAGCACGGCGGCGGCGAGCACGCTGTCCGGCGGGGGTGTGATCCGCACGGTGCCGTCGTCGGCGACGTGATGGGCGCCGACGAGGTCGTCCTGCCCCACATCGGTGGTGACGCCGCAGGTCCACGCGGCGGCGAGCACGGAGCGTGCGCGGGCCGCCGTGGCGGGCACGGCGGTAGCGATCTGACGGACACCCATCCCGAACCTCCATTAGGTAAGCCTTGCCTAACTTAGCTGAGATCATCGCCGGGGGTCCACCCCGCCCCGCCCACGAACGGGGGGTGAATATGCCGTCCGCCCCCGCGCCGCGTCCGGGGACGGCATCATGCCGCCATGGACGGACTTGCGCTCCTGCGGGAGCTCTTCACGCCCGATGAGTACGAGGCGGTGCGCGGGCACGCGGATCATCTGGGCGTGACGGTCATCGAGTACGTGCGCCGCACCGCCGCCGAACGGGCGCTGGGGCGGCGGGACCTCGCGGAGGCCATCGAGGCACGGGCCCCGGGTCTCGGGAAGACGTCGATACCGCAGGTGGACCGGGTGCGCTGCGAGGGCGGCGCGTCCTCCCCCGCCCTCGACCGGTTCCTGGACACGCTCACCCATCCCACACAAGGAAGTTGACGTACCGTCACCCCGCGTGTTCCGGCTCCGTCGGGGCATCCGGAGCCCATGACCTCGGTGACGGCACAGACCGACAAGGCGGACCGGGCCCCTTCACGGCAGCGGTGGTGGCGGCTGCTGACGCGGGCGGTGATCGCGCTCGTCGCGTTCCTCGCCCTCGTCGCGTTCTCCGCCGTACTGGCCCGGCTCACGCTCACCCCCTCCCCGGCGTCCGATCGGATCGCCGGGTCCAACCTGCGGCCGGGCGCCTCGCTGCGGCAGTACGCGCAGTCGTACACCTTCCTGGCCGCCTGCAAGCAGATCGGCGGCAACCTGCTGCTCGGGGCACCGTTCGGCCTGCTGCTGCCGGTGCTCGTGGCGCGGCGGATGCGGATGGTGCGGGTGCTGCTGGTGACCGCGATCGTCATGGTGCTCGTGGAGCTGGCGCAGGGCGCGCTCGTACGGGGCCGCGCGTTCGACGTGGACGACGTCATCCTCAACACGGCGGGCGCGCTGATCGCCTACCTCCTGGTCGGCCGGCGCATCGGCCACGGCTACCACGCGCTGGCGGGTCCCTCGCAGCGGGAGCGCTTGCCGATCACGCCGGAGGGGAAGGACTCCGGTCACCGGGACGCGACACACACAGGAGACCACGAGAGGAAGTGATCGTCATGCGTGCGCTCAGGAACGCCGAACGGCGCGCCGCACGCGTGGAGTACCTGATGCCGCGAGGCTCGGGCGCCGCCCGGCTGGCCCGGCGGCTGACCCGGTCGTTCCTCGCGGGACGGACCGACGAGGCGGCCACCGACGCCGAGTTGGTGGTGTCGGAGCTGGTCACGAACGCCAACCGGGTGTCCGACCACCGCTGCCGGATGAGTCTGCGCCTGGACGCGGGGGAACTGATCGTGGAGGTGCGCGACGACGGGCCGGGCCTGCCCCGGCTCGAACCACCGTCCCAGACGGCCGAGTCCGGCCGCGGCATCGCCCTGGTCCACGCACTCGCCCAGCACTGGAGCGTCCTGCCGGACCGGCGCGGCGGGAAGACGGTACGAGCGGTCTTCGCCGCGGCCTGACGAGCACCGCGGGCGCCCGGGGCGGGCGGCGACGCGCGGTCACCGCCCGGCCGGACGCGCGGAACGTCAGTGGCCGCGCTTGATCCACTCGTCGAGCTGCGGCGCCTCCGCCCCGATCGACGTACTGTCCCCGTGCCCGGTGCGCACGACGGTCTCGGGCGGCAGGGTCAGCAGCCGGTCGCGGATCGAGGCGACGATGGTCGGGAAGTCGCTGAAGGTCCGCCCGGTCGCGCCGGGACCGCCCTGGAACAGGGTGTCGCCGGTGAAGACGGTGCCGAGCGCGGGCGCGTACAGGCTGACCGCCCCGTGACAGTGCCCCGGCGTGTGCAGAACGGTCAACTCCACGCCCGCGACGGTGAGTTCCTGCCCGTCCGCGAGTTCCGCGTCGGGCGCCCGGTCGGGATGCGTGCGCTTCCACAGCTCCGCGTCGGCGGGGTGCAGCAGGATCGGCGCGCCCGTGCGCGCGGCGAGGGCGGGCGCGGCGTCGATGTGGTCGTCGTGCGCGTGGGTGCAGACGATCGCGACGAGGCGCCGGTCGCCGACGGCCGCGGCGATGGCGTCGGCGTCGTGCGCCGCGTCGATGACGAGGACCTCCTCGTCGTCCCCCACCAGCCATACGTTGTTGTCGACGTCCCAGGTGCCGCCGTCGAGGGAGAACGTGCCGGAGGTCACCAGGTGCTCGATGCGCGCGGAGGGCGTGGCGGCCATCAGAACATCACCACCGAGCGCAGCACGTCACCGTGGTGCATCCGCTCGAACGCCTTCTCCACGTCGTCGAGCCCGATGGTCTCGGTGACGAACGCGTCGAGGTCCAGGCGCCCCTGCAGATAGAGGTCGATGAGCATCGGGAAGTCGCGGGAGGGCAGGCAGTCGCCGTACCAGGACGACTTGAGCGCGCCACCGCGCCCGAACACGTCGAGCAGCGGCAGATCGAGCCGCATCTCCGGCGTCGGCACCCCGACGAGCACCACCGTGCCCGCCAGGTCCCGCGCATAGAAGGCCTGTTCGTACGTCTCCGGACGGCCGACCGCCTCGATGACCACGTCCGCGCCGAAGCCGCCGGTGAGCTGGCGCACGGCCTCGACGGCGTCGGTGGAGCGGGAGTTGACGGTGTGGGTGGCGCCGAGCGAGCGGGCCGTCTCCAGCTTCTTGTCGTCGATGTCGACAGCGATGATCTTCGCGGCGCCGGCCAGACGGGCGCCGACCACCGAGGCGTTCCCGACGCCGCCGCACCCGATGACGGCCACGGAGTCGCCCCGGCCGACCCCGCCTGTGTTGATGGCGGCGCCGAGCCCGGCCATCACGCCGCAGCCGAGCAGCCCGGCCGCGGCGGGCGACGCGGACGGATCGACCTTGGTGCACTGTCCGGCGGCGACCAGCGTCTTCTCGGCGAACGCGCCGATGCCGAGCGCCGCGCTCAGCTCCGTGCCGTCGGCGAGCGTCATCTTCTGCTTCGCGTTGTGGGTGCTGAAGCAGTACTCGGGCCGGCCCCGACGGCAGGCGCGGCACTGGCCGCACACCGCACGCCAGTTGAGGATCACGAAGTCGCCGGGCGCGACCTCGCTCACCCCCGCGCCCACGGACTCCACGATGCCCGCCGCCTCGTGCCCGAGCAGGAACGGGAACTCGTCGTTGATCCCGCCCTCCCGGTAGTGCAGATCGGTATGACAGACCCCGCACGCCTGGATCTTCACGACGGCCTCGCCCGGCCCCGGGTCCGGCACCGTGATCGTCGCGATCTCCACCGGCGCGCCCTTGGCCCGCGCGATCACGCCCTGCACCTGCTGTGCCATGACGGTCAGCCCTCTTTCTCTCGGCGTCGTCTGTCCACGCTCGTCTACCCATCGTTGCCCGCCCATCGTCGCGTATGCCCCGGGCGGGCGACAGCACTGGCCCCGGGCCGCGGCTCCCCGGTCGCCCAACCCCTACGCTTCGCGGATGTCCGGTCGAACGGTGGCGACGTCCGCCCTCCTGCCCGTCGACGGCGCCCTCGCGGTCGCGCTCGTCGCACTGCTGCTGGCGGCCATGGCCGTGGCGGCGGTGTTCCGGCTCGCGCCGGACGCCTCACGGCGACGCGCCGGGGACATCGCGCTGGCCGGGGTCCGGGCGACGGTGCAGCTCGCCGCGGTCTCCCTGGTGATCGGTCGGATCGTCGGGCACGGGGCCGCGGTCCTCGGGTTCGTGCTGCTCATGTTCTGTGTGGCGGCGCGTACGGCCGGCCGTCGCCTCACCCCGGGCCGCGACTGGATCTGGGCGGCGGTGCCGATCGCCGCTCCGGTGGTCCCGGTCGTCGGCGCCCTTCTCGCCACGGGGCTGCTGCCGCCGACCGGTATCACGCTGATCCCCGTCACCGGCATCCTCATCGGCGGCGCGCTCACGGCGACGGTGCTGGCGGGCCGGCGCGCCCTGGACGAACTCTCCGCACGCCACGGCGAGGTCGAGGCATGCCTGTCCCTCGGTCTCCTCCCCCACGAGGCCCGCCTGGAGATCGCCCGCCCCGCCGCGTCCGACGCCCTGCTCCCCGGCCTCGACCAGACCCGCACGGTGGGCCTGGTCACGCTGCCGGGCGCGTTCGTCGGCATGCTTCTGGGCGGGGCGTCGCCGGTGCTGGCCGGCGCGGTCCAGCTCTTCGTCCTCGTGGCACTCATGGCCGTCCAGTCGATCGCGGTGGCGACGACGGTCGAACTGGTCGCGCGGGGCCGCCTGCGCCGCCCGGCCCCCGGCCGTCAGCCGTAGCGGTCGGGACTTCGCGTCAACCTTCCTCGTAGGCGTGGGCGGGCGCGCCGCGCCACTCGATGCGCGGCGAGTCCCCGAGCACGAGATCCTCCGCGTTCTCCAGCCCGGCCCGGCGCAGGAACTCGATGACGTCCGCGTCCGAGTGCGCGAGCCCGAGCGGCACGGCCGCGACCGTGACGCTGCGTCCGCCGCCCGGGGAGGGGCGGTGGACGACTACCGCGGGGCACATGCGCCCGGGATTCGCTGCTGTGGTGTCCGTACGAGGTCGTCGGTGATGGTGTGCCGCATGACGCCAATTAGATCGCATGTTCGAATTTCGGTGCAAGCGGAGCCGCGGAGACCGGGTCGGCTACCTGCGCCCGCCTGGTTCCCAGAGGTGGACCTCGATGTCGGCGTACCGGTCGGCCGTCAGGACGGCGCGGGCCGCCTCGGGGCCTGGGGCCCGCAGGAGCGCCGCCGTGCCGAGCCACCGGGTGTCGTCGTCACTGACCAGAGGGCCGTACGCGACGAGGTCGTCCTGGCGAGGCGGTGCGAGGTCGGCGGCGGGGCCGGAGCCGAGGCCGAGCACCAGATAGCCCTCGCCCTCGTCCGCTCGTCCGGGGAACTCCCACATGGTGCGCCCCAGCAGGTCGTGCCAGCGGCGCAGCAGGACGTCCCGGTAGACGCCCGCCTGGTAGCCGGGCTCGTCGAAGGCGAACGCGCGGGCGGCGGCCGGGTCCGGCAGGTCGGCGATGTGCACGCTGCCCGTGGGTGTCTCGCCGTCGTCGGCGAACGTCGGGCCGCGAGCGATCAGCTCCCGCTCGTAGCCGTCCATGTAGGCCCAGTGGTCCTCCGTGAGGGCGAGGCGCAGCGCGAGGGATTCCGGCCGGTCGCGGTGGTGGCAGAAGAACTTCACGGCGGCCTCTCAGAGCCTGTCGTCACGCGTGCGGCGCAGCACCAGCGTGACGAAGCCGAAGGCGTCCCGGTAGCCGCGCAGCCATTCCGTGCGACGGGTGTCGGCCGTCTCCAGGGCGTACGCGCTGTCGGGGTCCGCGGGGTGGTCGAGGGCCCAGGCGGCGAGCGAGCCCCAGCAGGACCACTCGTAGGCGTCCAGTTCGCCACGGGTGCTGACGTGCCCGTCGACGGGGGTCCAGCCGTCGGCGACGACGCGGTCCACGGTGGTGGCGAGATCGTCGAAGTCGCCGAGCATGTCGACGGCCTCCGGGGTCGGCGGGCGCTCCCAGAACCCGTCGCCGACCAGGACCCGGCCGCCCGGGGCGAGGTGGGCGCGGGCTGCGGCCAGCGTCGGGAGCAGTCCGCCGAAGACGTGCGTGGCCCCGACGCTCAGTACGAGGTCGAAGGGCTTCTCCGCGACGAAGTCCTCGGCCCGCCGGTGGTGGAGGACGAGGCGTTCGTGGACGCCGAGCTCGGTGGCCGTGCGCCGGGCGTCGGCGAGGTCGCTCCCGGAGATGTCCACGCCCTCGGCATGGAGGCCCGGCCGCTCGGCCAGCGCGCGCAGGAGCCATTCCCCGCCGCCGCAGCCGAGGTCGAGGGTGCGCTCGTCGCCGCGTGGCAGAGCGCGTCGCAGGAGACGGCGCACGGAGGTGTCGTCCAGCGGTGCCTTGATGGGATGTTCGGCGTGGGCGATCCTGGAGATCTGTTCGCGGTTCACCGGCGCAGCATGGCAACGGCGAGGGCCCCGCGCATCCGGTTTTCGGCCGGGCCGCCGACCGGGCCTGCCGAGCCGCCCGGCGTGCGTGTGAGCATGTCGCCATGGACACGGGTCGCATCATCTTCCTCAACGGGACGTCCAGTTCGGGCAAGTCGAGCATTGCGCGGGAGTTGCTGGACGTCCTGGACGACGGTGTCTTCTTCCATTTGGCGGTGGACGCGTTCAACGCGATGCGTACCAAGCGGGAGCTGGGCCCGGCGGAGCTCGAGTCCGCGCTGCGCCGGACCCGGACGGGTTTCCACCGCGCGATCGCGGCCATGGCGGAGGCGGGCAACGACGTCGTCGTCGATCATGTGCTCAGCGAACCGTGGCGGCTGCGGGACTGCCTCGCGGTGCTGCCCGCGGAGAACGTGCTGTTCGTCGGTGTCCACTGCCCGCTGGACGAACTGGTCCGCCGGGAGGCCGCCCGGGGCGACCGACCGCCCGGGCTCGCCGCGCTCCAGTACGAGCTGGTGCACCGGCACGGGGTCTACGACCTGGAGTGCGACACAAGTACGGCGAGCCCGCGCGCCTGCGCCGAGCAGATCAGGGACTTCCTTCCGCACCGTCCGAGCCCGACCGCTTTCATGCGGCTGCGGGGGCTGCCCGCTCCCGCCGCGCCCCGCGAACCTGCCGGAGGGGCGCCGGCCGAACCGGGTGTCAGCTCGCCTCCCACGCGCGGTGCACGACGAACACCTTCTTGTCCGCCTCCCATCGGCGGTTGACGATCACTACCTTCTTGTCGGCTTCCCAGGCCCGGTCCACGAAGTACACCTTCTCGTCCGCCTCCCAGGCGCGGTCGACGAGATACACCTTCTCGTCCGCTTCGTAGGCGCGGTTGACGATGAACACCTTGGGCATGCTCTCCCCCTGTCGGAGCGTCCGGCGGATCTCAGTATCTCCAGCGGCGCAGAGGGCGTCACTTGGTTAATGGCGCCCCGCGCTGAGCGCCCGTACTGGTGCGCCCCGCGATCTCTCGTTGCACCATGGCTGCATGCTCTTTGCCCGACTGGCCCAGGTGTCCCAGGAGGTCGCCGCCGCCTCGGCGCGGTCCCGGAAGATCGAGCTGCTCGCGGAGCTGTTCCGGGACGCGGAACCGGACGACGTGCCGATCGTCATTCCGTATCTGGCGGGCCGTCTCCCGCAGGGGCGGCTCGGGATCGGGTGGCGGGTGCTGGGCGAGCGGGTGGCGCCGGCGGCCGAGCCCCGGCTCAGCGTGCAGGACGTCGACGCCGCGCTGACCACGCTCGGCGACGTGTCCGGCGCCGGTTCGCAGGCCGAACGGCGCCGCCTGGTCGGTGAGCTGATGGGGGCCGCGACCGAGGACGAGCAGCGGTTCCTGTTCGGCCTCGTGACCGGTGAGGTACGGCAGGGCGCCCTGGACGCGGTCGCGCTCGAAGGGCTCGCGCGGGCGACCGACGCCCCGCCGGGGGACGTACGGCGTGCGGTGATGCTGGCGGGCGGGCTCCAGCCGGTGGCGCGGGCGTTGCTGGCCCAGGGCCCGGAGGCGCTCGCGGAGTTCCGGCTGACCGTGCGCAACCCGGTGCTGCCGATGCTGGCGCACTCGGCGGGCTCGGTCGCCGAGGCGCTGGACAAGCTGGGGGCGTGTGCCGTGGAGGAGAAGCTGGACGGCATCCGCATCCAGGTGCACCGGGACGGCGAGGAGGTGCGGATCTTCACGCGCACGCTCGACGACATCACGGACCGGCTCCCTGAAGTGACGGCGGCGGCACGGGAGTTGGCGGGCGAGCGGTTCATTCTGGACGGGGAGGTCATCGCGCTGGACGACGCCGGGCGACCGCGCGCGTTCCAGGAGGTGGCCGGGCGGGTCGGGTCGCGGGTGGACGTGGCGCGGGCCGCGGAGGCGGTGCCGGTCTCGCCGGTCTTCTTCGACGTGCTGTACGTCGACGGGACGGATCTGCTGGACCTTCCGTTCGCCCAGCGGCACCAGCGGCTGGCGCGCCTCGTGCCGGAGCCGATGCGGGTGCGGCGCACGGTCGTCGAGGACAGCGCGGAGGAGGAGCAGCGCGCGGCGGCGCAGGCCTTCTTCGACGCGACGCTGGAGCGCGGCCACGAGGGGGTCGTCCTCAAGGGCCTCGAAGCTCCGTACAGCGCGGGGCGCCGGGGCGCGTCCTGGCTGAAGGTGAAGCCGGTGCACACGCTCGACCTGGTGGTGCTCGGCGCGGAGTGGGGGCACGGGCGGCGCAGCGGGAAGCTGTCCAACCTGCATCTGGGGGCGCGGCGCGAGGACGGTTCGTTCGCGATGCTCGGCAAGACGTTCAAGGGGCTCACCGACGCACTCCTCGCCTGGCAGACGGAGCGGTTGCGGGAGCTGGCGGTCGAGGACGACGGGCAGGTGGTGACGGTGCGGCCCGAGCTGGTCGTGGAGATCGCCTACGACGGGCTCCAGCGGTCGACGCGCTATCCGGCGGGCGTGACGCTGCGGTTCGCTCGGGTGGTGCGGTACCGGGACGACAAGACGGCGGAGGAGGCGGACACCGTGGAGACGGTGCTTGCCGCACATCCACACCTCCAGAGCTGACCGTTTCTTTGCCAAAACATGGGCCGTATAGGGTGACAGTCATCTTGAAAGATGCATTCGCCATGTAACAGCCGGCCCGGGACCGCACCCCGGACACGCACGGACAAGGGGAGAGACGTGCCCGCTTCACGCCTGAGCAGGACACCATTGCCGGGGATCGGATTCCGCTACGACCTCACCACGCGAGAACAGCGCCACCTGTCGGTCGTCGCCCACCGGGACGGAGGCCGCACGCTCAGCGCCTACCAGGCCGACGATCCCGACGCCTGCGCCCTGTCGCTCAAACTGACCTCGGGCGAGGCGGCGTACCTCATCGACGCGCTGATGCCCTCGCACCACAGTCCGAACCTGCTCCACACCACCGATCTCGGACTGGTCGCCGAACGCGTCGAGATCCCCGGGGTCTCCCACTGGAACGGCCGGCTGCTCGGGGAGACGCACCTGCGCACCGAGACGGGCGCGTCGATCGTCGCCGTGCTGCGCCGGGCGGAGGCGATCCCGTCTCCGACGCCGGACTTCCGGCTCGCGGGCGGTGACACGGTCATCGTCATCGGCACCCGCGAGGGCGTCGAGGCCGCCGCCGCCATCCTCGGGCGGGAGTGACCGGATGCATTCCGCTGTCTTCCTCATCGAGTTCGGGGCGATCATCCTGGCCCTCGGCCTGCTCGGCCGGCTGGCCGGGCGGCTGCGGTTCTCGCCGATCCCGCTCTACCTCCTCGCCGGGCTCGCGTTCGGCGAGGGCGGGCTGCTGCCGCTCGGCGCGAGCGAGGAGTTCGTCGCCATCGGCGCCGAGATAGGGGTGATCCTGCTGCTCCTCATGCTCGGCCTGGAGTACACCGCGAGCGACCTCGTCAGCAACCTCAAGACGCAGTACCCGGCGGGCCTCGTCGACATGACGTGCAACGCGCTGCCGGGCGCGGTGGCCGCGCTGCTGATGGGCTGGGGCCCGGTCGCGGCCGTCGTCCTCGCCGGCGTCACCTGGATCTCGTCGTCGGGCGTGATCGCCAAGGTGCTCGGGGACCTCGGGCGGCTCGGCAACCGCGAGACACCGGTCATCCTGAGCATCCTGGTCCTGGAGGACCTGGCGATGGCGGTGTACCTGCCGATCATCACCGCGCTGCTCGCCGGGGTCGGCTGGGCCGCGGGCGGTCTCACCCTGGCGATCGCGCTCGGCGCCGCCGGCCTGGTGCTGTTCGTGGCGGTGCGCTACGGACGGCACATCTCCCGGTTCGTGTCGAGCGACGACCCGGAGAAGCTGCTCCTCGTCGTCCTCGGTCTCACCATCCTGGTCGCCGGGCTCGCCCAGCAGCTTCAGGTGTCCGCCGCCGTCGGCGCGTTCCTCGTCGGCATCGCGCTGTCCGGCGAGGTCGCCGAGGGCGCGCACACGCTGCTCTCCCCGCTGCGCGACCTGTTCGCCGCGGTCTTCTTCGTCTTCTTCGGCCTGCACACCGATCCGGCCAGCATCCCTCCGGTGCTGCTTCCCGCACTGCTGCTCGCCGTGGTCACCGCCTGCACGAAGATCTTCACCGGTCACTGGGCGGCGCGCCGGGCCGGTATCTCGGCGAAGGGGCGCTGGCGGGCCGGTGGCGCCCTTGTCGCGCGCGGCGAGTTCTCCATCGTCATCGCGGGGCTCGCGGTGACCTCCGGCATCGAGCCGCGGCTCGGTCCGCTGGCGACCGCGTACGTGCTGATCCTGGTCATCGTCGGACCGCTCACCGCCCGCTACACGCAGCCGCTGGCCCAGCGGTTGTTCCCCGGGCGGACCGCCGGGTCCGCCTGTGCGACGGCCTCGGTGCCGGGGCCACGAACGGCGGATCAGGCCCAGGTGGACGAGCAGATCGGCTGAACCGCGGGGGCCCGTGGGCCGGCGGGACGGGGCGGGGAACGGCGTCGTTCCCTCCCCGGTCGCCGACCGCGGGCAGGGCGCTTAGCGTGGTGGACGAGGTTGATCAGAGGGTGCACCCCGGGGTGTCTGGAGGCCACCATGGACCGCTCGTCCGACTCCGCCGCGGCATCGTCCGGACCCGGCGCGCCGACCGATACGCCCGACGGCGGCTCGGTCGCGTACGCGGGCGGTGGGAAGCACGAGCACCGATGGCTGATCCTCGCCGTCATCGGTATCGCTCAGCTCATGGTCGTCCTCGACGCGACGATCGTGAACATCGCGCTCCCTTCCGCGCAGCAGGATCTCGGCTTCGACGACAACAACCGCCAGTGGATCGTCACCGCGTACGCGCTCGCCTTCGGCAGCCTGCTGCTGCTCGGCGGTCGCATCGCCGACCTGGTGGGCCGCAAGGCCGTCTTCATCGCCGGACTGATCGGTTTCGCGGCGGCCTCCGCGCTGGGCGGCGCCGCGACGAGTTTCGGCATGCTGGTGTTCGCGCGGGCCCTGCAAGGTGTGTTCGGCGCGCTGCTCGCACCGGCCGCGCTGTCCCTGCTCACGACGACGTTCACCGATCCGCGCGAACGGGCCAAGGCGTTCGGCATCTACGGTGCCATCGCGGGCGCCGGCGGTGCGGTCGGGCTGCTGCTCGGCGGTGTGCTGACCGAGTACCTGGACTGGCGCTGGTGCCTGTACGTGAACCTGCTGTTCGCGGTGGTCGCGATCCTCGGCGGCATGCGGCTGCTGCACGGCGGCAGGCCCACGGACCGGCCCCAACTGGACGTACCCGGCACCGCGCTGGTCTCGGTCGGCCTGTTCTGCATCGTCTACGGGTTCTCCAACGCGGAGACGCACTCCTGGGGGTCCTGGCAGACCTGGGGCTTCCTCGTCATCGGCGCGCTGCTGCTGGTCGCGTTCGCCTGGTGGGAGATGCGGGCGCCGCATCCGCTGCTGCCGCTGCGCGTCGTCCTGGACCGGGACCGCGGGGCGTCGTACCTCGCGATGTTCATCTCCGGCGCGGGCATGTTCGGTGTGTTCCTGTTCCTGACGTACTACCTGCAACAGATCCTCGGGTACTCCCCGGTGATCACGGGTGTGGCGTTCCTGCCGATGGTCGCCTGCATGGTGTTCTCCTCCGTCGTGACGACGAACTACCTGGTCCCGAGGCTGGGGCCGAAACCGATCGTGCCCCTGGGCATGGCCCTCGCGGCCGGCGGCATGGCCTGGCTGACCGCGCTCGACCTGCACAGCAGCTACGGCGCGCACGTGCTGCCGCCACTGCTCGTCGCCGGACTCGGACTCGGCCTCGTCTTCGCCACGGCGATGAACCTGGCGACGGCGGGCGTCGCCGCGCACGACGCGGGTGTCGCCTCCGCGATGGTCAACACCAGCCAGCAGGTGGGCGGTTCGATCGGTACGGCGCTGCTCAACTCGCTGGCGACCGCCGCCGCCACCGACTATCTCGTGGGCAAGAAGCCCTCACCGCTGGTCCGGGCGCAGGCGTCGATGGACAGCTACTCGACCGCGTTCTGGTGGTCGGCGCTGTTCTTCGCGATCGGCTTCGCGGTGACGCTGGTGCTGTACCGGCCCGGGGTACCCGAGTCGGCGCTGACGTCCGAGGACTCCGCGCACGCGTGACCCGGTTCGGGGCGACCGTTCACGGGGCATACCCCTTCTGCAAAGTCCGCCCGTCCGGCCGCGTGCCGGGCGGGCGACTGTGCCTGTGCGGGGCGGATGGGTGAAGGGCAAGGGGGAACAGCCATGCGTGGCGTGCCGTACGAGGCGTACCAGGTGGACAGCGAACTGCTCGCGACGGCGTTCGTGGAAGTGGCGGACGCCGCCGTGAGCGGCTCGGCCGAGGCACTGGCCGCCCTCGTCCGTAGCTGTACCTCGCTGCTCGGCGTGGGTTCGGCGGCGGCCGTGCTGAAGCCGCCGACCGGGCGGGTGGAGATGGCGGCGTCGGACAACCGGGGCCTGCGCCTGGAGCGGGCCGCGCTGTCCTGGGGCGAGGGTCCGGGCGCGGACTGCCGGGCCTCGGCGCAGCCCATCCGCGGTGTGCCGCTGGCCCATCCCTACGCCCGCGCCAACTGGCCCTCGTACACGGCGATGGCGCGTTCGCTCGGCTTCGCCTGCGTGGTGGCGGTGCCGTTGCGCGCGCGGGAGCGGACGGTCGGCTCGCTCAGTCTGCTGACCGAGCGGACCGGGCCGCCCGGCGCGCTCCCCCTGCGGCTCGGCCAGCATCTGGCGGACGCGGCGGCGCTGTGCATCCTGCCCCGGGACCGCTGCTGAACCCCGTCCGGCGGGAAATCCCCGCGGGCCGCCGCCGCGTACGCGCGCTGGGCCGGGGCCCGCACCGAGACTGGTCTCATGACCGACGAGACGAAGCGAACGAAACGCAGCGCGGGTCTGCTCCTCTTCCGCCGGGCCCCCGGCGGGCCCGAGGTGCTGCTCGGGCACATGGGCGGCCCGTTCTGGGCGCGCAAGGACGCGGGGGCGTGGAGCGTCCCGAAGGGTGAGTACGAGCCGGACGAGGCGCCCTGGGACGCGGCGCGGCGCGAGTTCCGCGAGGAGCTGGGCCTGCCCGCGCCCGAGGGGACGCCGCTGCCGCTCGGCGAGACGGTGCAGTCCGGGGGCAAGCGCGTCACGGTGTGGGCGCTGGAGGCCGACCTCGACCCGGCGGACATGGTGCCGGGCACCTTCACGATGGAGTGGCCGCGCGGCTCGGGGCGGATCGCCGAGTTCCCCGAGCTGGACCGCGTGGCGTGGTTCGGGCTCGACGCGGCGCGGGTGGCGGTCGTCAAGGCGCAGACCGTCTTCCTGGACCGGCTCGCGGAGCAGGTCTGACGGCGGCCCGGCCGGGTACGCGGAGGGACCCCCCGCGTTGCGCGGCCCCGCGCCGCGCGGGAAGGTCGAAGGAACCGCGCACAGGAGGTCGCCCCCATGCCCATCGCGACGGTCAACCCCGCGAACGGCGAGACACTGAAGACGTACGACGCCCTCTCCCCCGAGGACGTCGAGCAGAAGCTGGCCCTGGCGGCCCGGACGTTCGACACGTATCGCACGACGTCGTTCTTCGAACGGGCCCGGATGCTCCAGCAGGCCGCCGATCTGCTGGACGCGGACACCCCGGACATCGCCCGGGTCATGACGACGGAGATGGGCAAGCCGATCGGGGCGGCCCGTGCCGAGGCGGCGAAGTGCGCGAAGGCGATGCGCTGGTACGCCCAGAACGCGCAGCACCTGCTCGCCGACGAGCACCCCGACGAGGCCGACGTGCGGGACTCCGGGGCGGCCCGCGCCCACGTGAGCTACCGGCCGATGGGCGTGGTCCTCGCGGTGATGCCCTGGAACTTCCCGCTGTGGCAGGTCGTCCGGTTCGCGGCGCCCGCCCTGATGGCCGGGAACGTGGGCCTGCTCAAGCACGCGTCGAACGTCCCCCAGACGGCGCTCTACCTGGAGGACCTGTTCCGCCGGGCCGGGTTCCCCGAGGGCTGCTTCCAGACGCTCCTCGTCGGCTCCGGCGCCATCGAGGACATCCTGCGCGACGAGCGGGTGGCCGCGGCGACCCTGACCGGCAGCGAGCCCGCCGGCCGTTCCGTCGCCTCGATCGCCGGTGACGAGGTGAAGAAGACGGTCCTGGAGCTGGGCGGCAGCGACCCGTACGTGGTGATGCCGTCGGCGGACGTCGCCGCGGCGGCGAGGACGGCGGTGACGGCACGGGTGCAGAACAACGGCCAGTCGTGCATCGCGGCGAAGCGGTTCATCGTGCACGAGGACGTCTTCACTGAATTCAGGGACGCCTTCGTCGAGGGCATGCGGGCGCTGCGCGTGGGCGATCCGCTGGAGGAGTCGACGGACGTGGGGCCGCTCGCCAGCGAGCAGGGCAGGAAGGACCTGGAGGAGCTGGTGGACGAGGCCGTCGAGTCCGGCGCCACCGTGCTCTGCGGCGGCCAGCGGCCGAAGGACCTCGCGGACCGCGGCTGGTTCTACGAGCCGACGGTCCTCGCGGACGTCACACCCGAGATGCGGATTCACCGCGAGGAGACGTTCGGGCCGGTCGCGACGGTGTACCGGGTCGCGGACCTGGACGAGGCGATCGAGGTGGCCAACGACACGCCGTTCGGTCTGAGTTCCAATCTGTGGACCGGTGACGAGGAGGAGATCGAGCGGTTCGCCCGTGACAGCCAGGCGGGCGGTGTCTTCGTGAACGGCATGACGGCCTCGCACCCGGCGCTGCCCTTCGGCGGCGCGAAGCGGTCCGGATACGGGCGGGAACTCGCGGGCCACGGGATCAAGGAGTTCTGCAACATCACCACCGTGTGGGTCGCGGCCTGAGCCGCGCCGAGGGAAACGCTCAATACGATCAACTTGGTCGTTTCTCTTGAGCGTTTGAAACTCCGGGTGCTAGAAACCGCTTACTCCCAGCGGTCACTCCAGCATCCCGGAGCTTCACATGACGTCGCAGACGCCCCCTTCACCGCTCCCGTCGCTCCCCTCGTGGTCCCGGCGCGGCTTCCTCGCCTCGACCGCGGCCACCGGTGCCGCCCTGGCCGTCGGCCTCCCCCAGCAGGCGGTGGCCGCCGACGGGGGCGGTGTCGCGGCGGCGGACGACGACGCGTTCGCCGCACTGCGGGCGAAGTGGCGGTCCCTGTGTCTCGGTGAGGGCTTCAGCCCCACCGCCGAACCTTTCAAGTCGAAGCTCGCCACCCTCGGGACGCAGGCGAGGGCCTGGCGCGACGCGATGGCCCCGGCGGACGGCTCCCTGTGGCCGGACGCGGTGTTCGGCGATCCCGACCCCGACACGGACACGGAGTCGTACGGCTACTCGGAGAAGATCCAGACGAGCTACGAGCGCGTACGGACCATGGCGGAGGCGTTCTGCCAGCCCGGCACCGGAGTCACCGCCGACGCCTCCCTCAAGAGCGCCGTCCTCACCGCCCTGGACCACCTGAGCACGCAGGTCTACAACAAGTCCCGGTCGCAGTACGGCAATTGGTACAACTTCCAGATAGGCGCCCCGCAGCGGCTGCTCGACATCGCGATCCTGATGTACGAGCACCTGAGCGCCGAGCAGCTCACGGCGGCGGTCGAGGCCATCGACCACTTCGTTCCCGACACGCTGGTCGCGAAGTACACGGGCACAAGCACCGGGGCCAACCGTATCGACCTGTGCCGGGTCCTCGCGCTGCGCGGCATCCTCGACGGCACCGCCGCCAAGGTCGCGCTCGCCCGCGACGCCGTCTCGCCGGTCTTCCCCTACGTCACCTCGGGCGACGGCCTCTACGCGGACGGCTCGCTGATCCAGCACACGTACGTGCCGTACACGGGCTCGTACGGCGCCGTCCTCATCGACGGGCTGAGCAAGCTGTTCGCGCTGCTCGGCGGGTCCGCGTGGGCCATCACCGACAACAGGCGGCAGATCTTCCTCGACGCGGTGGAAGGGGCGTACGCGCCGTTCCTGCACGACGGACTGATCATGGACAACGTGTCCGGGCGGGCCATCAGCCGGGGCCTCGTCGCCACCGACCCGCTGAAGATCCAGCAGGACGACCACACGCGCGGGCACGCGATCATCGCCTCGATCCTGCTGCTCGGGCAGGGCGCGAGCGCCGAGGAGAACGCGCGCTGGCAGGCGCTCGCCAAGGGCTGGTACACGCGGGACCGCTACAGCGACGTGACGACGGGCCGCACGCTCGGGGTCGCCGCGCTGTCCCGGGTGACGGCCCTGCTCGGCGACTCCGCCGTGAAACCGGCCGCCGAATCGACCGGACACCATGTGTTCCCGTCGATGGCGCGGGCCACGCACCGCACCAAGCGGTTCACGGCGTCGGTCTCGATGTCCTCGAAGGCGATCACCTTCTACGAGAACGGCAACGGCGAGAACGTCCGTGGCTGGCACACCGGTTCGGGCCTGCTCTCCTGGTGGGCCGAGGGCGACAGCGCCGGCGGCGGCCAGTACAGCGACGGCTACTGGCCGACCGTGGACCCGTACCGGCTGCCCGGCACGACGGTCTCGCGCAAGCCGCTCGCGGACGGCGAGGGCGGTACGTGGGGTGCGGCCCGGCCCGACACGACGTGGGTGGGCGGCGCGACGGACGGCACCTGGGCGGCGCTCGCCCAGGACGTGCGGGGCCTGTCGTCGACGCTGCGGGCGAAGAAGTCGTGGTTCTTCCTCGACGACGCGGTGGTGTGCCTGGGCGCGGGCATCACCGGAGCCGACGGCGCCGGGGTGGAGAGCGTCTTCGACACCCGCAACCTCGGGGCGGCGGGCACGTCCCGGCTGACGGTCGACGGCCGCCCGCAGCCGACGCGTCACCCCTGGAACTCGGCTTTCCCCCGCGCCCGTTGGGCTCATCTGGCGGGCCACGGCGGTTACGTCTTCCCCGGCGGCGCCTCCCTGACGGCGCTGCGCGAGGAGCGTACGGGCACCTGGCGGAGCATCAACGGCGGCGGCTCGACCGACCCGGTGACCCGCCGCTACGTGAGCCTGCTCGCCGACCACGGCACCGATCCCACGGACGCCTCCTACGCGTACGTCCTGCTGCCGGGGGCGAGCGAACCGCGCACCGCGGCGCGGGCGGCGGACCGGAACTGGCTGGAGATCGACGCCAACTCCGGTACGCGGCAGGGGGTGCGCGTGCCGTCGCTCGGCTTCACCGGGGTGACGTTCTGGGAGCCGGGGACGGTCGGCCGGGTGACGGTGGACGCGCCGCTGATCGTGCAGATCCAGGAGCGGCGGGACGGTACGGCGACCGTGTCGGTGAGCGATCCCAACCGCGCGGTGAAGGCGGCCACGCTGATCTGGCGGCGCCCGGTGCGGTCGGTGATGTCGAGGCCGGGTTCGCTCACCGGGGCCGAGCCCGGCCGGGAGCTGCGGCTCACCTTCGGTGACCTGAGCGCGACCGGCGGGGTCACGCAGAAGGTGACCGTCCGGCTCGGCTGACCGGGGCGCCGCAGGAGGCGCGTACGCGCAACTCCGGTAGTACGTCGATGTGTTGGCCCGGCTCCCGGGAGCCGGGCGGCGCGGCGAGCCGGGACAGCAGCAGTTCGGCGGCGCGCCGGCCCACGGTCCGCTTGGCCGGGGCGACCGCCGTCAGCGGCAGATCGGCGAGGGCGGCGATCTCGTCGTCGTACGTGATCACGGACAGGTCCTCGGGCACGCGTACGCCGTGGGCCCGCAGCCGGGGCACCAGGACGATCGCGTCGGCGTCGCTGTGCAGGATCGCGGCGCTCACCCCGTGCTCCTCGACCGCTTCGCGCAGGAAGGCGAAGGTCCGCTCGAACCGTTCGGCCTCGTCGGCGGCGGGTCCTCGCACCGGGGCCGGTTCGGGGGCGCGCCGCAGTCCGAGCGCCTCGACGGCCGCCTCGAACCCGCGCCTCAACTGGGCGCTGGTGGGCGATTCCTGGGCCGCGAGGGCGAGGGCGCGGTGGCCGAGCGAAGCCAGGTGGCGGACGGCTTCGGCGGCGCCGTGGGCGTGGTCGGAGCGGACCCGGTCGAGAGCGGCGGCCGGGTGTCCGTGCGGGGCCGAGCGTTCGACGAGCACCGTCGGCACGGGCCGCTCGGCGATCCGCAGCCCCTCCCCTGACCCCGGCACGCCGCGCTCCCAACTGGGCGTCAGGAGCAGCCCGTCGGCCCCCGCCGCGAGCAAGCGGTCGACCTGTGCGGAGTCCTCGCCGGGCAGATAGCGCGACAGGGCGACGACGAGGCGGGCGCCGCGCTCCTCGACGGCCGCCCGGGCGCCGCGCACCACCTCGGCGTAGTAGTACTCGGTGGTCGGCACCACCATGCCGACGACGGCACCCTCGACGGATTCTGTTGCGCTGTGCGGGAGTTCGGCCGTCTCGCCGGGCCAGACCACGGCGCCGTGCAGCCGCCGGAGCCGGCCCTGCGCGGCGAGGGTCTCGACGTCGCGGCGCAGGGTGACCGGGGAGACGTCCAGCTCGCGGGCGAGGTCGGCGACGCGCACCGTGCCACGCTCCCGCAACAGTTCCAGGACGCGCGCGTGACGCCGGTCCACGTGCAGCCGCATGAGTCCGGCCCTCCCCGTTGTGCCCGTCCCCCGGTCGGTCCGCCGTCGGCGGTGACCGCGTCATCGTATCGATCACCTGCGATCCATACGATCGACCGGGGGCAGCGGGACGAAGCGGGCCGACCCTCACGAGGGGGGCTCGGGGCCTTCGGGGGGCTGTGCGCGTTGTCCCAGGTCGGCGAGGAGGCCGTCGAGGGCCTTGCCGAGGGCGTCGGAGTTGGCCTGGTCGAACCAGGTGGTGCGGATGCGTTCGTTGTTCCCCTTCGGGGTCTCGTGGTCGGCCGCCAGTCGGTGCAGGGTGCGGCTCTCGTCGCCCAGGGAGCGGCCGACGCCCTGGAAGAGGCCGCGGACGTAACGCTCCGCGTCCTCGGCGGGGATGCCGTGGTCGGCGGCCCACGCGGTGAGCGTGGCGAGGTACCGGTAATGGGTGGTCAGCGTCCCCGTCAGGGCGGAGAAGACGTCGAAGGCGGCCTCGTCCGAGGCGGGCAGCACTCCGCCCAGGTACGCGAAGAGGTCGTCCACCATCGGGTGCGCCGGGTACGTCACCGTGACGGAGCGGCGTTCGCGTGCGGAGGGCAGAGGGATGGCCCGCACGAGCGGCGCGTCGGTGGCGAGCAGTCGGCGCAGGTCGTCGTTGGCGACCCCGGCCATCACGTTGACCACCACTTTGTCGGCGGGCACCGTCAGGCCCGCCAGCGCCGTGGTGCGGTCCGCGCGGCGCACGGCGACGATCACCACGTCGGAGCGGTCCACCACCGTCTGGTTGTCGGCGCACACCTGGACACTCGGGTGGCGGCCGGACAGTTCGGCGGCCGTGCGCGCGCCCCGGGGGGACAGGAACACCTCGGGTGGTTCGTCGGCTCCGTCGCACAGGCCCGTCACCAGGGCCCGGCCGATCTCGCCCACGCCGATGACGCCGACGCGCTTCACCCGGCCTCCCCCGCGTCGAGGTGGGTCCGCAGGAACTCCATGATCTCCGCGCGGGCGGCCTCGGCCTGTGGTTCCAGGCCCGGCGTGCTGAGGAACGCGTGCGCCGCTCCCGGGTATTCGGTCAGCCGGGTCGCCGTTCCGGCCGCGCGCAGCCGTTCGGCGTAACGGCGGCCGTGGTCGGCCACGGCGTCATGGGTCGGCACCACCACGAGGGCCGGGGCCAGGCCGCCGAGGTCGTCGGCGTGCAGCGGGGAGAGCGCGCGGGCGTCTGCCCCCTCCGGCACGGCGAGCCGCCGGACAAGCTCCAGTTTCGGTATGGCCAGAGCCTGATCGTCTCCGAACCGCTCGACGGAATCGTGGTCGAACATCTTCGCGGTCACATCGACAGCGGGATTGACCAGCACCTGTGCCCGCAGCCGCAGGCCGGTGTCCCTGGCCCGGATCGCCGCCAGGGCCATGATCAGCGCACCGCAGCTCTCACCGAACACGACCGTCCGCGCCGGGTCGACGCCCCACTGCGCGGCGTCGGACACGACGTGCCGAAGCACGTCCCAGCCGTCGTCGACGGCGTCGGCCAAGGGGCTGTCGGGCGCGAGGAGCCGATGCTCGACCGAGACCACGACGGCGGGCAGCCGGGCGGCGACATGGCTGGTCACCCAGTCGCACTGCGTCGCCGTGCCGACGAAGCCGCCGCCGTGCACGTGGATCACGAGGGGGAGGTCCGTGCGGACGGCGCCTTCGCCCCGGCCCTCACGCGCCGGGCGGTGCACCCGTACCGGGAGTTCACGGCCGGGCAGCGTCACCGTCTCCCAGCGGATCGTGGCGCCGGGGTCCGGCTGCCCGGTGATGGCCCGCATCGGCTCGGACGCGCGGAACCGGTTCTCCGCCTCGCTGTAGACGGCCAGTTCCTCAGCCGTGACGGAGGTCCAGTCGGGCTCCGGCGGCCTCTGCACGGCACTCAGTTCACTCATGTCTTCTCCTCGTCCGGCTCATTACGCGACCTGAGGTATCGAAACCTAAGGTAGCGTAAAGCGGTATCGTCCGGGTATGCCTTCGACCACACCCGCCAAACCGCCCGGCCGCCCCCGCGCCGGGCTCAACGACACGGTGTTCGCCGCCACCCTGAGCACGGTCCAGAGGCTCGGTTACGCGCGCGCCACCGTCGAGCGCATCGCGGCCGAGGCCGGGGTCGCGAAATCGACGGTCTACCGGCGCTGGCCGTCCAAGGGCGAGCTGATCGTGGACTGCCTCCTCGACGCGTTCGGCCCGGCGCCGCTCACGGGCTCCGGCCGGGCCGAACTCCTGATCTCGACGATCCACTGGATCGCGGACAAGATCAGCGAGCCCGGGGTGGGCGACGCGTTCGCCGGGGTCTTCAGTGACGCCGTCAGCGACCCGGGCCTGCGCGAGATCCTGTCCACCCGGCTCCAGGACCCGTACCGGCTCGCGCTCCAGGAAGCGCTCGGCGAACCGGAGCACCGGGTCCTGTTCTTCATCGACGTCGTGGTCGGTGTCCTGCTCCACCGGATGGGCATGACGGGCGAGCCGATGGTCGACGCCGATGTCGAGGCACTGGTGGAGATGGTGTTGCCGCACTTCCTCAAGGGCCGCGAAGGCGACGCCGTGTAGGCGCGAAGGCGAAGCCGTACAGGGGCGACGCCGTACAGGCGCGAAGGCGAAGCCGCACAGGGGCGACGCCGTACAGGCGCGAAGGCGAAGCCGCACACGAAGGACGGGGCCCAGGGGCAGGGCCGGGCCGGAGGGGTGCCGTTCACCCGTTTCCTCTGCTTCACCTTGCCGTCACCGGGCGTTCGGCGCCGGGGCCGAGCGTGTGCACCGTCACCGTTCCGCGCCCCAGGAGGCTCGATGTCCCCGCACGTCCCCGGCAAGCACCGCGTCCGTCGTACCGTCGCCGTGGGGGTGCCGCTGGCCGCGATCGCCGCGATCGCCTTGGCCGGAACCGCGACGGGCGCCCCGGTCGCGTCCGGCGAGCGGGGCGCGGCGGTGGTGACGGACACGGCGACGCTCGGCGAGATCCCGCTGGGCACGTTCAGCAATGGGCTGCTGCCGGGCTCGGTGGCCGACGACCGCGGCGTCGACCTGGGCGGCATCGGGTCCGACATCTACCCGGCGGGCCGCGCCGGGGAGTTCTGGACGGTGACCGACCGCGGGCCGAACGGCCAGATCAAGGTCGACGGCGTCAAGCGCCGCACGTTTCCCGTCCCCGGCTTCGACCCGGCGATCGTGAGGATCCGCGCCATCGGCGACCGGGTGCGCGTCCTGCGGTCGATCCCGCTGACCACGACAGCGGGCGCGCCCGTCACCGGCCTGCCGAACCAGGAGAACAGGGACGAGAAGCCGTACACGTACGACGCGAAGAGCCCGCTCCCCAACGAACCGAACGGCCTGGACACCGAAGGCATCGTGCGGGCGGCGGACGGCACGTTCTGGCTCGTCGACGAGTACGGCCCCTCCCTGGTGCATGTCTCGGCGCACGGGACGGTCCTCGCGCGGCACGTGCCGAAGGGGCTGCGCCTGAAGGGCGCGGACTACCCCGTCGTCGAGTCGCTGCCCTCGGTTCTGTTGCACCGCAAGGTCAACCGGGGATTCGAAGGGCTCGCCCAACTCCCGGGTGGTGACCTTGTGTTGGCCGTACAAAGTCCCCTGTCGCTGCCCGACAAGGAGGCCGGTGACGCCTCGCGCACGACGCGACTCCTCCGGTTCTCACCGAAGAAGCAGGCGGTCACGGCCGAGTACGCGTACCGCTTCGACCCGGTCGGTGTCGTCGACCCGGGCGAGGACGACACCTCCGAGCTGAAGATCTCGTCCGTGGTCGCCATCGGCGGTGACCGGCTGCTGGTCGAGGAGCGGACGGACAAGGCGGCCCGCCTCCAGGAGGTGCGGCTCACGCGCCGCGCGAACATTCTGGGCGGCCCTTTCGACCAGGCGTCCACGTCGCCGTCGCTGGAACAGTTGGAGGACCCGGCGGTCACGGGGGTGCCGGTGCTTCCCAAGCGGCTCGTGGCGGACCTGAACACGGTCGACGGGGTTCAGGACAAGATCGAGGGCGTGGCGCTCGCCGGACGCGGAACCCTCGCGCTGATCAACGACAACGACTTCGGGATGAGCGACGGCGCGGGGGCGTTCGACGCGGCCGGGCGGCTCGTGGACAGCGGCATCGAGACGAAGGTGGCCTACGTGAAGCTGCCGGAGGGTGCTCTTCGACGCTGACGCCGACGCCGCCGGGTGGCTGGGGCGGGGGTGCCAGGTGCTCAGGGCACCAGGGATTCGACGTCGCTCGGCAGCAGGCCGCTGGGGAGTGCGCTGGGGATCTTGCTGGGCAATGTGGTCGGGATGCGCGTCGGGACCCTGGTCGGCAGCTCGGTCGGCAGCTTGGTGGGCAGGTCGCTCGGAAGATCCAGGGACGGTGACGGCCTGCCCGAGCGGCTGCTCTCACCCGGCGAGGGCTTGTCGTCGTCGTCCGAGGAGCGCGTCACCGCGAACACGACCGCGCCGACGATCACCACGACGGCGACCAGTACGGCGAGCAGGAGAAGGGGACGCCGTCCGGGAGGCCGCGCCCCCTCGGGTGGCGGATCACCGAAGGCCCCACCGTCCGGCGGCCCGAACCCCCCACCCGGAGGCGGCAGATCGCTGGGCGGCGGGGGCGGCTGCGACGGAGGCGGTGGCACAGACATGCCCCCAGACTCCCCGCCGGGAGGCCCTACGCGCGACCCCCTGGGAGGAGTTGCTTCGGGATACGTCGGAGGTGCCGGGTCCGGGGCGGAGGTGTTGAGGGGCGCGGGTGTGCTCGGGGGCGGGGGGCTCACCGAGGTGAGTGACCTGGTGGGCCCGCGCTTGGCGTCACCGAGGCGGGCGCCCGTCCCCTGTGAACCGAGAGGGATCGCCCCGGCGCGGATACGGTCGCGGTGAGTCTGACGGGCCGCCCGGCAGGGGCACCCCCGGGAGAGACCACCCTGACGCGGACGCCCCCAACGGGCTGCCTCTGCGGAAGCACCGAAATAGGCCTCGCGGAGAAGCACGTTCCGGCGAGGGCCCGACAGGCTTGTCGGCGATTCCCTCGACGCGGCGCATCCGGGGCGCTTGCTCCCCCGAGGGGCCTCACGAGCGTCCCGGCACGAGACCCAATCGACGCTCCGTGCAGCAAGCACCCCCATGCGGCTGTCCCAGCGGGCACCGCCACGGCGCCCCGGAACGGCCACCCCGGCGGAAGCCCCGGCGCAGCCGCCCCCAACAGGCGCCCGACCGGAACCTGGCGGGGGTCCGAAGCTTGGCGCGTCCGTCAGGCCCCCCAAGCCCCCCACAAGACCCCGGCTCCGCCCCGCACCGACCAGAAGCCCCGGCGCAGCCGCCCGACCGGGACCTGACGGGGGCCCAAGCTCGGGGCGTCCGTCAGGCCCCCCAGCTCCCCCCAAGACCCCAGCTCGGCCCCGCTCCGACCAAAACCCCCGGCGCAGCCGCCCGACCGGGACCTGACGGAGGCCAAGCTTGGGGCGTCCGTCAGGCCCCGCAAGCTCCCCCAAGACCCCAGCTCCGCCCCGCACCGACCAGAAGCCCCGGCGCAGCCGCCCTCAACAGGCGCCCGACCGGGACCTGACGGGGGCCCAAGCTCGGGGCATCCGTCAGGCCCCCCAAGCTCCCCCAAGACCCCAGCTCGGCCCCGCTCTGACCACCGGAAGAGACCCCCGCCCCGACCCCGGCCCGGGGCCCCGTTCAGACCCCCGACCGGCCCCCGGCAACCGCCCCCGCAGCCGAACCCCAAGGCTCAGCCGCGACCTCAGCCGCGAGCCGCCAGCAGGTGGTCCATCGCCAACTGGTCAAGACGCTCGAAGGCCATCCCGCGCTCCGCCGCGGCGTCGACGTCGAACTCCTCGAACGCGCTCTTGTCCGCGAGGAGCCCGGCCACCCCGTCGGCCGCCGTCGGCTGCGCCAGTTCGTCGAGGCGGGACGCGCGCAGCGCCTCCTGGACCTCCGGGTCGGCACGGAAGGCCGCCGCGCGGTCCTTGAGGATCAGGTAGTTGCGCATGCAGCCCGCGGCCGACGCCCAGACGCCGTCGAAGTCCTCGGTCCGCGGCGGCTTGAAGTCGAAGTGGCGCGGGCCTTCGTACCCGGCGGTCTCCAGCAGGTCGACGAGCCAGAACGCGGCGCGCAGGTCACCGGCGCCGAAGCGCAGGTCCTGGTCGTACTTGATGCCGGACTGACCGTTGAGGTCGATGTGGAACAGCTTGCCGGACCAGATCGCCTGGGCGATGCCGTGCGGGAAGTTCAGGCCCGCCATCTGCTCGTGGCCGACCTCCGGGTTGACGCCGTACATCTCCGGGCGCTCCAGGCGCTCGATGAAGGCGAGGGCGTGTCCGACGGTGGGCAGAAGGATGTCGCCGCGCGGCTCGTTCGGCTTGGGCTCGATGGCGAACTTGAGGTCGTAGCCCTGCTCGACCACGTACTCGCCGAGGAGGTCGAACGCCTCCTTCATCCGGTCGAGGGCGGCGCGCACGTCCTTGGCGCCCCCGGACTCGGCGCCTTCGCGTCCGCCCCAGGCCACGTACGTCTTGGCGCCCAGTTCGGCGGCGAGGTCGATGTTGCGGATCGTCTTGCGCAGCGCGTATCGGCGCACGTCGCGGTCGTTGGCGGTGAAGCCGCCGTCCTTGAAGACCGGGTGCGTGAAGAGGTTCGTGGTGGCCATCGGGACGACCAGGCCGGCGGTGTCGAGCGCGGCGCGGAACCGCTTGACGATCGCCTCGCGCTCGGCGTTGGAGGCGCCGAAGGGGATCAGGTCGTCGTCGTGGAACGTGACACCGTACGCGCCGAGCTCGGCCAGTCGCTGCACGGACTCGACCGGGTCGAGCGCGGGCCGGGTGGCGTCGCCGAACGGGTCGCGTCCCTGCCAGCCGACGGTCCACAGGCCGAAGCTGAACTTGTCGTCGGGGGTGGGCTGGTACGTCATCTTGCGGCTCCCTCGCCGTCGGCGGACATGGCAACGTCGTGCCACCCGCCTATTTCGTCATGGCACTTTACAAATTAGTATGCGGGCACGCCGCTGGGAAGAGCCGACCCCCATCGGACCCTTCTCGATCACGTCCCGGTCACGGGACCGCCGAAACCAGGAGAGCCGCATGTCAGTCGCCGATGGGCCCTTTGTCGTAGGGGTGGACAGCTCCACGCAGTCCACGAAAGCCCTGGTCGTCGATGTCGCCACGGGCGCGGTCGTGGCCAGTGGGCAGGCGCCGCACACCGTGACCTCGGGCGCGGGCCGCGAGAGCGACCCCGCCGAGTGGTACACCGCGCTGCGCTCGGCACTCGCCCAGTGCGGTGACGCGGCGCGCCGCGCCTCGGCCGTGTCGGTCGGTGGGCAGCAGCACGGTCTGGTGACGCTCGACACACAGGGGCGGCCGGTGCGTCCGGCGCTGCTCTGGAACGACGTGCGCTCCGCGCCGCAGGCCCGGCGCCTGGTCGAGGAGCTGGGCGGCGAGAAGGTGTGGGCGGACCGGTTCGGCAGCGTGCCCGGGGCCTCGTTCACCGTGTCGAAGTGGGCGTGGCTCGCCGAGCACGAGCCGGAGTCCGTACGGGCGACAGCGGCGGTACGCCTGCCCCACGACTATCTGACGGGGCGGCTGACGGGTGCGGGCACGACCGACCGGGGCGACGCGTCCGGCACCGGCTGGTGGGCCTCGGCGACCGAGGCGTACGACGAGGACGTCCTCGGCCGGGTCGGGCTCGATCCGGCGCTGCTGCCGAGGGTGGTGGGTCCCGGCGAGGTCGCGGGCACGGTGCGCGACGCCGACAACGAACTCCCTTTCTCCAAGGGCACGTTGGTGGCCGCCGGCACCGGGGACAACGCCGCCGCCGCGCTCGGTCTCGGCCTCCTCCCCGGCACACCCGTGCTGAGCCTCGGCACCTCCGGCACGGTGTACGCGGTGTCGCGGCGCCGGCCGACGGACGCGAGCGGCATCGTCGCCGGGTTCGCGGACGCCCGCGGCGACTGGCTGCCGCTGGCCTGCACGCTGAACTGCACGCTCGCGGTGGACCGGATCGCCGCGCTGCTCGGCCTGGACCGGGAGGCCGTCGAGGCGGGCGGCGCGGCGACGATCCTGCCCTACCTCGACGGTGAGCGGACCCCTGACCTCCCCCATGCCAGCGGCCTGTTGACGGGTCTGCGGCACGACACGACCGGCGGGCAGGTGCTCCAGGCCGCGTACGACGGGGCGGTGCACGCGCTGCTCGGCGCCCTCGACCGCGTCCTGGACGACGCGTCCGACCGGTCCGCCCCCCTGCTGCTGATCGGCGGCGGCGCGCGCGGCACAGCGTGGCAGCAGACCGTACGCCGCCTCTCGGGGCGGGCCGTGCAGGTCCCCGAGGCCCGCGAGCTCGTGGCCCTCGGCGCCGCAGCGCAGGCCGCGGGCCTCCTGACCGGCGAGGACCCGGCCGCTGTGGCCCGCCGCTGGAACACCGCACGCGGCCCGGTCCTCGACCCGGTCGAACGGGACGAGGCGACCCTGGAGCGGATCTCGGGGGTCCTGGCGGGGGCGGGTCCGCTGCTGGAGCGGCCGTGACGGGGGCGGTCCGGGCGGCGACCGCGACGTGTCCCGGGAACCCGGCCGGACACGGCTCCCCCACCGGGGTCCGGCATGTGCGACGTCTCCGCCGGCAAAGCGGCGTCCCGGTCCCGCGCGGGCGACCGGCCCCCGGTCGGATCGGTCGGCCCGACCTGCGCGCGGCGTGCGCGGCGCGCCCTGGGAGCATGACCGCATGACCGCACCAGTGCACCGGTCCCGACCGGGGACGCCCGACACCCAGCAGGGCATGCGCCGCCGCAACCTGTCCCGCGTGATGCACGCTGTCGCCGCCGAGGGGCCGTTGTCGCGGGCCTCGGTGGCGGGGCACATCGGGCTGACCCGGGCCGCCGTCTCCACGCTGGTCGACGAGTTGATCCGGGCCGGTCTCCTGGAGGAGCTGGGCCCGCAGCGCCCCGGCGGCGTGGGCCGTCCCGGCTCCGCACTCGCGGTCAGCGGCCGGGGCCCCGCCGGGCTCGGCGCCGAGGTCGGCGTCGACCATCTCGCGGTGTGCGCGGTGGATCTGCGCGGCGAGGTACGGGTCCGCGCAGAACTCCGGGTCGGCAACCGTGGCCGCGCTCCGGGCCCCGTGCTCGGTGACCTGGCGGCGCTGGTGCGGCAGGTCACCGAGGAGGCCGCGGCCGAGGGGCTGCGGCCCGCGGGGCTCGCTGTCGCCGTGCCCGGCCTGGTGGCCCGCGGCACCCCCACGGTGGTCCGCGCCCCGAACCTGGACTGGCACGACACGGACGTCGCCGCGCTGCTGCCTTGCGACATGCCGCTGCGCGTCGACAACGAGGCGAACTTCGGGGCGCTCGCCGAACTCTGGCTCGCCCCCGAGTCGCCCGCCGACTTCCTGCACGTGTCGGCGGAGATCGGCATCGGCGCCGCCCTCGTCGTCGACGGTCATCTCCTGCGCGGGACGAGGGGGTTCGCGGGCGAGCTGGGACATGTGCCGGTACGCCCCGAGGGCCCGGCCTGCCCGTGCGGCGGGCGCGGCTGCCTCGAACAGTACGCGGGTGAGGAGGCGGTGCTGCGTGCCGCGGGCGTCGCACCGGGCGCGGACCGGGTGACGCTGCTCGCCGAGCGGGCCGCGGCGGGCGACGCGGACACCCGCCGTGCGCTGCGCGGCGCCGGTACCGCGCTGGGCATCGCGCTGACCGGCGCGGTCAATCTCCTCGACCCGCGCGCGGTGGTGCTCGGCGGCGCGCTCTCCCGGTTGGCGCCGTGGCTGCTGCCCGCTCTGGAACGCGAGCTGACGCGCCGCACGGCGACTCCCGCGGACGGGGTCGCCGTCTCCCGGTTCGGCTCCGACGGCCCCTTGCTGGGGGCGGCGCACTCGGTGGTGCGGGCGGTGCTGGACGACCCCATGGGAGTGGCGCAGGCGGCGTGACGGGCACCGGCCATCGCCCGCCCGGCGCCAGTGGTTCGAACCTCTGACGTGCGGTTATCCACAAACAGTGGCGTGTCCACAGGTACGCCGCGCCTCTTTCGCCCCCACCGGCGGGGGCCGTACCGTGATGCTCGCGAGGCACCCGAACCCCTTCGGCGCCACCGACTCCCCCCGCCCACCATGCATCACCGAGGGCCGCCCCACGCCGCCGCCCGACCCATCGACTCCGCCGTCCCCGTCGCCCCCACCGTCCGATGCCATTCGTTCGAGAGGCAGGATCGTCATGGACCGAGCAAGACACCTCCCCCTTCGCCCCAGCCGCCGCCGCGTCCTCCAGGCCGGGGCCGCCCTGGCCGCCGTACCGGGCGCGCTCCTGACCACGGGCCGGGCGGGGGCGCAGGAACGGGCCGTCGACTACCCGCCGGCCGAGTCCGCCCCCGCGAGCACCTCCAACTACACGGTGTCCAGCCGCCCTTCCTCGTATCGGATCGACCGCGTGGTCATCCACGTCACGCAGGAGACGTACGCCGACACCGTCAAGATCTTCCAGAACCCCGCCAAACAGGTCTCCGCCCACTACGTCGTGCGATCGGCCGACGGCCACATCGCCCAGTGCGTACGGGAGAAGAACATTGCCTGGCACGCGGGCAACTGGGACTACAACACCCGCAGCATCGGCATCGAGCACGAGGGCTGGGTCGACAAGCCCGCGTACTTCACCGACGCGTTGTACGAGCAGTCGGCGGCCCTGACCGCCTCGATCTGTGCGCGCTACGGCATCCCCATGGACCGCGCGCACATCATCGGCCATGCCGAGGTACCGGGGGCGGACCACACCGACCCGGGCCCCTACTGGGACTGGTCGCGCTACATCAGGTTGGTCAACTTCGCCTGACGCAGCACGACTCCACACGACCGCCTGATGACGGCCCGACGCGGCCCGCTCGTGTCCGACGGCGTTCCGACGGCAATCGAACGGCCCTCCGACGGCGACCCGACGGCGGCCCGACCGCCATGCTCCGAGCCCGGCTCCTTGTCGGCGCGCGCCACCGGGGTGACGATGTCCTCACCGCGTCGCCGTCCCTGGAGGCCGAGTTGACCGATCCCTGGGTCGCCCTGGAGCCGGGTGCCGATCCCGACGAACGGGTGCGGGCGCTGCGCCGCGCCCATGACCGGTTCACCTCGGCGGGCACCGTCACCGTCCCGGTGCGTCCGGTGGTCGCCGATTCGTGGCGCCGCTCGGCGGGCGCGCAGGTCAGCCCCGACGCGTCGGCGTCGGTGGAGCTGACCGACGGCGACCTCGGTGCGTACCGCGCGGAGCATCCCCTCTCCCGGGTCATGCCGCTGTTCCGGGAACTGGTGGGCACGGTCGCGACGGACGGCGAGCATCTTCTCGCCGTGTGCGACGCGCACGGCCGACTGCTCTGGGTGGAGGGGCATCCGACCACGCGGCGGCGGGCGAGCGGCATGAACTTCGTGCCGGGCGCCCGCTGGTCGGAGTCGGCGATGGGGACGAACGCGCCGGGCACGGCGGTCGCCGTCGACCGGCCCGTGCAGGTCTTCGCCGCCGAACACTTCATCCGGCGGGTGCAGCCGTGGACGTGCGCGGCGGCCCCGGTGCACGATCCGCGCTCGGGGCGGCTGCTCGGCGCGGTCGACATCACCGGCGGGCCCGGCCTCGCCCACCCGCACAGCCTCGCGTTCGTCCAGGCGGTGGCCCGCGCCGCCGAGTCCCAGCTCGCGCTGCTCGCCCCCGCTCCGGCGACCACACCGGAGCTGCGGCTGTGCGCGCTCGGCCGCGACGAGGCGCTGCTGCGCACGGGGCACGGCCGCGAGATCCGGCTCAGCCGCCGCCACAGCGAGCTGCTCGTGCTCCTCTCCCACCACCCGGAGGGCCTGACCGGGGACGAGCTGTTGTGCTGCCTGTACGAGGACGAGTCGGTCACCCCGGTCACCCTCCGGGCCGAACTGGCCCGCCTGCGCCGGGTGTTGGGCCCCGGCGTGCTGACCTCGCGCCCCTACCGCCTCGCGGTGCCGGTCGACTCCGACCTGGCGACGGTCGAGCGGCGGCTTCGCTCGGGCGCGGTGACGGCGGCGGTGTCCGCGTACACGGGCCCGCTGCTTCCGGCCTCGCAGGCCCCGACGGTGGCGCGGGTCCGGCGCAGGCTCGCCGACGGGCTCCGGGCGGCGCTCGTCGCGCGCCGCGACCCGGACCTGCTCGCCGACTGGGCGCACGCCCCCTGGGGCGAGGACGACCTCGACGTGTGGCAGGCACTGGCGGCGGTACGGCCCTCACCGCCGGTCCTGGCCCGGCTCGCCGCGCTCGACGCTGAACAGCGGGTGCCGCGCGGCCCGCACGCAACGTAGCCGCAACGTCCGGATCCCTAGCCTCCGAAGCGAGCGCTGCCCGACGGCGGGCAGCCCGCACAGGAGGCCAGCCACGATGACCCGTTACGCAGCGCCCGGCTCCCAGGGCTCCGTCGTCTCCTACCAGGCCCGCTACGACCACTTCATCGGCGGCGCGTACGTGCCACCGGCCCGCGGCCAGTACTTCGAGAACCCGAGCCCCGTCAACGGGCAGCCGTTCACCGAGATCGCGCGCGGCACCGCCGAGGACGTCGAACGCGCCCTGGACGCCGCGCACGCCGCCGCGCCCGCCTGGGGCCGCACCTCGGCCGGTGCCCGCGCCGAGATCCTCCTGAAGATCGCCGACCGTATGGAGCAGAACCTCGAACGGCTCGCCGTCGCCGAGAGCTGGGAGAACGGCAAACCGATCCGCGAGACCCTCGCCGCCGACATCCCCCTCGCCATCGACCACTTCCGCTACTTCGCGGGTGCCGCCCGGGCCCAGGAGGGCACCCTCTCGGAGATCGACGAGGACACGGTCGCGTACCACTTCCACGAGCCGCTCGGCGTGGTCGCGCAGATCATTCCGTGGAACTTCCCGATTCTCATGGCCACCTGGAAACTGGCCCCTGCCCTCGCCGCCGGGAACGCGGTCGTCATCAAGCCTGCCGAACAGACCCCCGCCTCCCTCCACCTGTGGATGAGCCTGATCGCGGACCTGATCCCCCCGGGCGTCGTCAACATCGTCAACGGCTTCGGCGTCGAGGCGGGCAAACCGCTGGCCTCCAGCTCGCGCGTGGCGAAGGTCGCGTTCACGGGCGAGACGACGACGGGCCGGCTGATCATGCAGTACGCGTCCGAGAACATCAGGCCGGTCACCCTCGAACTCGGCGGCAAGTCACCGAACATCTTCTTCGACGACGTATGGGCCGAGGACGACGACTTCCGCGACAAGGCACTCGAGGGCTTCACGATGTTCGCCCTCAACCAGGGCGAGGTCTGCACCTGCCCGTCCCGGGCGCTCATCCAGCAGGGCCACTACAGCGAGTTCCTCGAAGCGGCGATCGCCCGCACCGAGGCCATCAAGCCCGGCCATCCGCTCGACACGGACACGATGATCGGCGCCCAGGCCTCCAACGACCAGCTCCAGAAGACCCTCTCGTACCTGGACATCGGCCAACAGGAGGGCGCGAAGGTCCTCACGGGCGGCCAACGCATCCAGTACGACGGCGAGTTGGCGGGCGGCTACTACGTCCAGCCCACCATCTTCGAGGGCTCCAACCGCATGCGGATCTTCCAGGAGGAGATCTTCGGCCCGGTCGTCTCGGTCACCTCCTTCACCGACTTCGACGACGCCGTCAAGACCGCCGACGACACCCTGTACGGCCTCGGCGCCGGAGTATGGACCCGCGACATCAACAAGGCCTACCGCGCGGGCCGCGCCATCCAGGCGGGCCGCGTCTGGACGAACTGCTACCACGCGTACCCGGCCCACGCGGCCTTCGGCGGCTACAAGCAGTCGGGGATCGGCCGGGAGAACCACAAGATGATGCTGGAGCACTACCAGCAGACGAAGAACCTTCTTGTTTCCTACAGCCCCAAGAAGCTCGGGTTCTTCTAGCGCCTCAAGGGGCAGATCGCCATGGCAGCTTCCCAGGGCGGTCGAATCCGGTCGTCGTCACGGCGGTACGGTATGCGGCAGTCGATTGCGTGTTCAGTAATCGCCGACCTACAAGGGGGTTTCATGAAGCACCGCCGCCCGCGCCACCGTCACAGAGTGATCGCCAAAGCGGTTGGTCCGGCGGGTGCGCTGGCCATCGCGCTGGCCATGGGGACGACGCCGGCGATGGCCGCCGGGAAGACGTCCGACAAGCCTACGCCCACCGGTCCCCCGGCCGACCAGCCCGACCCGGCCACGCCCTGGGCACCCGAGAACGACGAGGCGCCGCAGCACCACAAGCCCGTCCAGCCCGAAGCGCTCCGGTCCGCCCGGACGGCCGCGTCCCCGCAGCGGCTCACCATTCCCGCTCCGCGGGGACAGCACAGCGTGGGCATGGTCGGCTTGCACCTCGTCGACAAATCCCGTACGGACCCGTACATACCCGGCAACAAGGCTCGCGAGCTGATGGTCACGCTCTGGTATCCGGCCACCGCCACGTCCGGGCACTACAAGGCGCCGTGGCAGTCGTCGCTGGCCGCCGCCCACTTCCTCGCCTCGCGCGGTCTGACGACGCAGCAGGTGACTGTGCCGACGACCGCGGGTCACGTCCTCGCGCCGGTGAAGACCAGCCTCGGCAAGCTGCCCGTCCTGCTGTACTCGACCGGGCTGCACTCGGACCGTGCGATGGGCACCACCCTCGCCCAGGATCTCGCCAGCCGCGGCTACCTCGTCGTCACCGTCGACCACACCCACGACGCCAACGAGGTGCAGTTCCCCGGCAGCCGGCTGGAACTCAACAAGATGCCGGCGGGCGCCCACTCCTCGGACACGCTCAAGGTACGTGCGGCGGACATCAAGTTCGTGATCAACTCCCTCGGCACGATCAGCAGCGGGGGCAATCCGGACGCCGGTCGCGCGAAGCTCCCCTCGGGACTGTCGAAGTCGGTGGACACCACCCGTATCGGAATGTTCGGCTGGTCGCTGGGCGGCGCCGCGGTCACCGACTCCATGCAGCTCGACAAGCGGATCGACGCCGGTGCCAACCTGGACGGCCAGTACTTTGGGACCGCGCCGAGCAAGGACCTGAACCGCCCCTACATGCTGTTCAGCTCCGCCAACCACAACCGGAACAACGACAGCTCGTGGCGCACGATGTGGGCGCACCTGAAGGGTTACCGGGTCGACATCAAGCTCGCCGGCGCGGCCCACCTGTCGTTCAGCGACAACGAGTACCTGGTGCCGCAGTGGGCGCACCTGCTCGGACTCTCCAAGGCACAGGTCCAGCAGCAGTACGGCACGATCGACCCGAACCGGGCGGCGAAGGTCCAGGGTGACTACCTCGCCGCCTTCTTCGACCAGGAGCTGCGCAAGAAGCACAGCACCCTGCTCGACAAGCCCAACGCCGCGTACCCGGAGATCTCCTTCGTCCGCTGAACGGGCGCCCGAAGGGCCGGACCGAACACGGGTCCACCCTTCGGCGCGTGCGGCGGCGGTGCCGACAGGCCGCCGCCGCACAGCGATTTACGTCGCGTACGTCACTCGGGGCGCAAATGTGATGATCGCGTGATCACGAGAAGCTACGATGATGGCTTTGTCGAACAATTGAGCGCTCGGCGCCGATTCGAGGAAGGACCGCTGCCCTGTCCTCCGCACCCCGGGCGCCGCGCCGGCACCGCACCCGCCGCCGCGCCGACATGCCGATGCTCGGCGGGATACGCCCGCCGGTGGCCTCGGTCGTCGTACTCCTGCTGATGGTCGCCGCCCTGACCGTGATGGGCCTGGAAGGCATTCACACCGCGGGCGTCCCGCAGGCCGTTCTGAACGGGGAGCAGCGGATCGCCGCGGACACCGCGCTGTCCCTGCGCACCGCGATCGATGCCGAGGCGGGCGCGCTGCGCCGCAAGGCCGAGGCGTACCCGGCCACGAGCGCCTCGACGCCCACGACCGCACTCAAAGCCCTGACCTCTGCCACACAGGGCCCCTTCGGCCGCGCGCTGCTCGACGCGCGCACCGGGAGGCTGCTGGCGACCGGCGGCAAGACGGTGCCGCTGGCCGGGGTGGACATCGCCAAGACGGCGTCCGGGCACGGGAAGATCCCACCCCGGCTGGTGACGTCGGCCGGCACACGGCAACTGCTGTACTTCGCCGAGGTCACCCTGCCCGCGCAGCAGGACGAACCCGACCAGGACCCGGACGGGCCCGATCGGCAGTGGCTGCTCGTGGTCTGCGAGCCGCTCCCCGCCCTCAAGGCGTACGGCGATGGGCGCACCGTCGAGGTGCTGGACGCGAGCGGCACGTCGCTCGCCACCGCGGTCCGTGGCACGGCCTCGCCGGCCGCCGCACGCAGCGCTCTGCCCGCACAGGCGGCGCGCGCGGCGCACAGTTCGGGGCGCGGCACCGACGCCTCGGGAAGCCTGCTGGGCGCCCCCACCGGCAACCGGCGCACCGTGGCCGGCTGGGCCCAGGTCGCCTCGGCGACCGGCCCGGGCGAGACCGACGGCCTCGGTCTGGTGGTGCTCAGCTCCCACGCGGCGCCCACCACGACCACCGCCGCCGATTACTCGGACTTCGCGCTCCGGGCGGCCGGGGCGCTGGCCCTGGTCGCGCTGCTGCTCGGTCTGGCGTTGCACTTCTCCTTCCAACGGCCCCTGCTGCGGGTGTATCTGTCCGCCGGCCGGCTGGCCCGGGGCGCGACCGGTGCCGCATCGGACGCTCGGGCGGAGCTGTCCCGGCCGGTGCCGGTGCACGGTTTCGGGGAACTGGCCCGGATCGGGCGGGCACTGGAATCGCTGCGCGGGCAACTGCTCGGCGAGAGTGGCCCGCAGGAGTTCCCGGCCGGGCGCAAACCGGGCTACCGGGCGCTGGCCGCGGCCGGCGTGGTGGTGGTGGCCTGCTGGTCCGTGCCGATGATCTTCATGCTGAACAGGGCGGACACCGCGACCGCGGTTCCGGCTACGGTCCTCGCCGACCAGCAGGCGCGCACCGAGATCGCGACGAACCGCGTCCGGCAGTCCCTCGACCGGTCGTACACCGACCTGAGAGAGGCCGCAGCGAGTCTGCCGGGACGCAGCAGGGACGCCCAGGCGGAGATCCTGCGCGCCTCCCTCGCCGACCACAAGCAGTACCGCTCGCTGTATCTCCTGGACCGCTCGGGGGGCATCACACTGAGGGTGGGCGACACACCGCTGCGCACCCTCGTCCATGTGCCCGACGGTGGTGGGATCACCACGGTCAACGCCTCCGGCCCGATCCCGGCGATCGCCGCCTACGCGCAGGTCCGGGCCGGCCAGGGCCAAGCCCCGGCGGCCGGGGTGGTGCTGTTCGGCGAGATCGACGTGAAGGCGCTCAACTCCCTGCTGCCCAGGCCCAAATTGGGCAGCGTCTGGGTGACGGACCGCGACGACAGGGTCCTCGCGGCGAGCGTGGGCTACCGCGCCTTCCAGTCCCTGCCCGAGTCCGGCCTGACCCGTCTCGCGCGCGCCACCAAGGGCGCCCCGGGGACCACGGGCACCGCCACCTCCGCGGTGCACAGCACGTCCTCCGGCCCATCGGTCGACGCCGCCGCGCCGCTGGCGCAGAACGGCCCGACGGCCGGCCTCGGCTGGCACGTGGTGACCGCGGAGCCCGCGGCAGCACTGCAGATCCCCGCGGTCCAGGCCGAGCAGCGCACCATGCTCGCGGGCATACTCGGCCTCGCCGTGAGCGCGGCGGGCCTGGGCTGGCTGCACGTCGTGGTGGTCCGGCCGCTGCGCGCGGTCGCCGTGCTCGCCGAGCGGCTCGCCGGCGGAGACCGCCGCACGGTGCTGCACCCGGTCAACCACGACGAGATCGGCTCGGTCACCCGCAACCTGGAGCTGGTGCGCCAGGTCCTGGCGGAGCAAGACCGGGCGGCCAGAGCCGGCCGGCCCGCCGGGCCCGCCCGGCCCCTGCGCGAGAACACCCTCCAGCGGTAGAAGGACGGAAATCGGCGTGCTTTTCCTCTATGTCATCGTCCTGCTCTGCTGCGCCGCTCTGTGGACAGCCGGGATCCTGGAGCAGCGGCGGCACTTCGCCTCGCTGGAGCAGATACCTACGCGGGTGCTGGTCAACGGCATCCGCGGCAAGAGTTCGATCACTCGGCTGTGCGCGGGAGCGCTGCGCGGCGGCGACCTGGTCACGGTGGCCAAGACCACCGGCACCGCGGCGCGGTTCATCCATCCGGACGCCACCGAGGAGCCGGTGTACCGCAAGTTCGGCATCGCCAACGTCGTCGAGCAGATCGGCATCGTACGGCGGGCGGCGACCTACCGGCCGGACGCGCTGGTGATCGAGTGCATGGCGGTGATGCCCGCCTTGCAGGAGATCAACCAGGAGAAACTGATCCGCTCCACGATCGGCGTGCTGTGCAACGTCCGCGAGGACCATCTGGAGGAGATGGGGCCGACGCTGGACGATGTCGCGCGCTCGCTCTCCCGCTCGATGCCGGTGGGCGGGGTGTGTGTGACGGCGGAGAAGGACCGGCTGCACATCCTCCAGGAAGAGGCCGACAAGCGGAACTGCCGGCTGATCGCGGTCGATCCGGAGTCGGTGACCGACGCCGAACTGCGCGGCTTCAGTTGGTACACCTTCAAGGAGAACGTGGCGATCGCGCTCGCCATCGCCGAACTGCTGGGCGTGGACCGGCAGACGGCGATGCAGGGAATGTGGGACGCGCCGCCCGATCCGGGCGTGCTGTCCGTGGAGCGCTACATCACCCACGAGGGCAAGCGGCTGCGGTTCGCCAACGTCTTCGCGGCCAACGACCCCGAGTCGACGCTCATGAACGTCAAGCAACTGGAGGACCTGGGCGCGATCAGGCAGCCGATCGGCGTCGTCATCAACTGCCGCCCGGACCGGGTGGAGCGCAACGGCCAGATGGGCGCGATCGTCCCGGACCTCGGCGCGCGGACGGTGTTCCTGATCGGTCACCCGACCAAGAGCGCCCGCGACGCGATCCCGGCCGACTTCACCGGGCGAGTGGTGGATCTCGGTGGCGACCGCCGGGACCCCGGGGAGGTGACCGAGGCGATCCTCGCGGAACTCGGCCCGGACTCCTCACTGGTGGCGATCGGCAACATCCACGGCCAGGGCGAGCTGTTCCTGGAGCGCCTCGCCGAACTGCCCGTGGACGAATCCGAGGACCTGTTCGACGTCGTTCCCGACGGCGACGGTCTGGACCAGGAGACGATGCAGATCGCCATACCCCGGCAGCGGCTCTCGGTGGCCCGACCGCCCGAGCCGGAGCCGTACAGCTGGGTGGCGCCGCTGGAGACACCGACGTTCACCTTCCGCATCCCGGAGCAGCGCGACCTCGCCAACCGGGCCGCCGGCCGCCAGAACCGTCCCGACGACCGAAGCACCGCGGACACGGCAGACACCGCGAACAACGCAGACACCGCGTACCAGTCCTACGATCCTTCCCAGTTCACGAGGAACCCGTGATCCCCGCCAATCTCAACGCACAGACCGCCGCACTGGGGATCGCCCTCGGGCTGGTCTTCTCGCTCGTCTGCTACCTGACCACCAACCTCAGCCCGGGGGGGATGATCACTCCGGGCTGGATCGCCCTCACCCTCGTCACCGATGTGCGGATGGCGGGGCTGATGGTCGTCGTGGCGGTAGGAACGTACTTCCTGATGAAGCTGGTGCAGCGCACGGTGATCCTCTACGGCAAACGGCTGTTCGCCGCCGTCGTACTGTGCGCGGTGTTGATGCAGACCACCGTGATGCTCGCCCTCAACCACCAGTTCCCGCTGCTGTACACGTCACAGACCCTTGGTTTCATCGTCCCGGGCCTGGTCTCCTACCAGATGGCCCGCCAGCCGCTGGCGGCCACTGTCATCTCGACCACCGCGGTGACCCTGGCCACCTACGTGGTGCTCGTCGCCGGTCTGTTGATCGGCGCCCTGCCCACCGGCTGACCTGTTCACCCCTCTCACCTCACAGTCCAGGAGGATCGGCCATGCATTCCGCATCAGGCGGCAGGCGAACCGGCCCCACTCGCCGTACCGTCATCCGGACGATCGCGGGCGTGGCGGCCGCCGGAGCGGCGGGCGGTTATGCCTGGGAACGCCTCGGGTCCGACAGCGACGGTTCGGCAGACGCGAAGTCCGGCCCGAACGCCGGGCCCGCCGGAACCCACACCTTCGAGCGGCTGTCCGACCCCGGCCGCACCGTGGTCCGCGCCGGCGACGGCGGCACGCTCGCCACGTTCACCGACGGCGCCCGTACGGCCGTACTCACCGGCCCCAGCCGCACCTTCAGCGAGCCGCGCACCACCGAGGCCACGGTGACCACCGACGCCTGGGTCCGGGTGCTGCCGCACGCGTGGCAGCGGGGCATGGAGAAGTCCGCCTGGTTCAAGAGCTGGTTCCGCAAGACACTCGGCGACAGCAGCCCGGACGTCTTCGCCGTGGCGTTCCAGTACAGCAGCGCCGGAGCACCCGACAAGCGCAACGCCGACGGCCTGCGTATCGCCGGCACCGCGCACTTCGGCCCACGCAATTCCGAGGTCGACAACCCGCTGGACTTCGCCTACCACGACGAGAAATCCGACTTCTACGACTATCTGGGGACGGAGTGGACCTTCCCGGACGGCACGCGTGTGCAGCCCGAGAAGGCACGCTACGGGGATGTCGACTGCTCCGGCTTCCAGCGTCTGGTGTGGGGTTACCGCATGGGCATCCCCCTGCACAACACCAACACCCGGGGCGCCGGCCTGCCGCGCCGCGCCTTCGCCATCGCCGCCTACGGTCCCGGCCGTATGGTGATTCCCCACACCGGACGGGACCAAGCCACCGATTTCGGTGTCCTGCAACCCGGCGACCTGGTCTTCTTCGCCATCATCAAGGACCGGCCGGACTTCATCGACCACTGCGGCATGTACATGGGCCTGGACGACCAGGGCCGGCACCGCTTCTACTCCAGTCGCTCCGCTGCCAACGGTCCGACGCTGGGTGACCTGTCGGGCCGCTCACTGCTGGACGGCACCGACTTCTACGCCCGCGGGTTCCGGGCGGCGCGCCGCCTGTGACCCCGGCGCGTCCGTTCGACGCCGCCGCGCTGCCCTGACCGCGCGTGTGACCCGACCGCGCGTGTGCTGCCGCCGCCTCACCTGACCCGACCTGCTGACCGAGGACCACTGCCATGACCGCCATACCCGCCGTCCAGCCCACCGGAGCCCGGCGCGGCCGTCGGGCGGCGGCCCACCGCTCCGCACGCCCGGTGGACGCCCCGCGCTGGGAGCGCCCGGCGCTCGCCGCGGTACTGGCCGTCGCCACGGCGCTGTACTCCTGGGGCCTGGGCCATGCCGCGCTCCACCCCTTCTACGGCGCGGCGATACGCTCGATGGCCGGCAGCCCGCGAGCGTTCTTCTTCGGTGGGCTCGACTCCTCCGGTTCGATCAGCCTCGACAAGCTGCCCGGCGCCTTCTGGCCCGACGCCGTCTCCGTCTGGGTGTTCGGCCCGCACACCTGGGCGGCCGCGCTTCCGCAGGTCGTCGAGGGCGTGCTCACCGTATGGCTGCTGCACCGGATCGTACGGGCCTGGGCCGGCCCGTTCGCCGCCCTGACCGCCGCGCTGGCGCTCACCCTCACCCCGGTCACCGTTGCCCTCAACCGCGCCACCATTCCGGACACCGCGCTCACTCTGCTCCTGGTGGCGGCCGCCGGAGCCCTGCAGAAGGCGGTGCGCACCGAGCGGCTGCTGCCGCTGATCACCTGCGGAGTCTGGGTGGGTCTCGCCTTCCAGGCGAAGATGCTGCAGGCGTGGGTGGTGCTGCCGGTCTTCGCCGTCGTGTACCAATTCGTCGCGCCCGGCACGGCGTCGAGGCGGGCGGTGCGCGTCCTGCTGGCCGGCGCGGTCGCGCTCGCGGTCTCCTGCTCCTGGATGCTGATCGCCTGGGTGACCCCGGCGGCCGACCACCCATACTTCGACGGAACGTCCGGCAACGATCCGTTCGCCCTGGTCTTCGGCTACAACGGCTTGAGCCGATTCGGCAGCGACCCCACCGCGTTCGGCGCCGTCCCGGGCACCGCCGCAAGCCGCACCAGCGGCAACACCGGCTGGGACATGATCATCAACCACACGATCGGACCGCAGATCGCCTGGTTGCTGCCGCTCGCCGTGACCGCCGCGGTCCTGGGCATCAGGCGGTGCGCCCGACAACCGCGAACCGACCTGTCGCGCGCGGGATTCCTGCTGTGGGGCGGCTGGCTGGCCGTGCACATCGTGGTGTTCAGCGTCTCCAACGGCAACCACGCCTACTACACAGCCGTCATCGCCCCGGCGATCGCCGCGCTGACCGGTGGCGGACTCGCGCTCTTCCGGTCGGAGTACGAGGCGAGGTACGACACGGAGCAGAAGGCGCAGCACCCCGCGGCCGACCGGCGGCACCTGGTGCTGCCGGCGGTGATCGCGCTGACGGCGGCGTGGGCGCTGGTCCTGGACTGGCCGACCCGGTTCCTCCCCTGGTTGCTGCCGGTCGCCGTGATGCTCGCACTGTGCGGCGTGGTGGGCCTGTGCAGCCGCGGACCGCGCACCTCCCCGCGGATGATCCATGCCGCCCTCGCCGCCGGGGTCGCGGCCATCCTGGTCGTACCGGCGGGCTGGGCCGTCTCCAGCCTCGACCCGCTCTACGCGGGCGCCGCCACCTCGCCGATGGCCGGTCCGGTCGGCAAGTCGTACGAGCAGCATCCCCGTCGCGCTCCGCGCAGGAAAGGGCTCGACCGGCCCAGCCCCCGCGACACCGCCCTGCTCGACTACCTCACCGCGCACCGTCACGGCGAGAAGTACCTGCTCGCCACGCAGGCCGCCTACACCGCCGAGCCCTTGCTGCGCGCCCAGTCCGAACCCGTCCTCGTCATGGGCGGCTTCACCGGCCTCACCCCTTTCCCGAGCGCGCAGCAGCTCGGCGACCTCGTCACCACCCACCAACTGCGTTATGCGCTGCTCACCACCCGGCGCGCCACCACATCCGCCACCACCTGGGTCAAGTCTCACTGCTCCCGCGTCCGGCCCACCGCCTATGGGCTCCGCACCGACGGCAGCTTCACCCTCTACGATTGCGCGTCGCAGAGGTGAGGCGACGCCCGCCCGGTCTCGTCTCCCTGATCCCATAACCGGGCGGCGGGGTCTACAGCCGCGTTCGGACGGCAGCCCCTGCTGGTCGGCAGCCGGTACCGGATGCGGCACCGGCTGGGGTCGGGCGGTACGGCTGGCGTGCTCGCCGCTGCCGATACGGTTCTACGCCCTGGGTCCGGTCCTGCTTGAGGCGCTCACCGGCAAACATCTCGCGCCGCACCACACCGCTCGACGTCGGCATCGGCCACCTTCCGCAGGCGCCCATCGCGGCCAGGCCCCCGACAGCCTGACTCGCCTGCTCGAAGCATCGCCGCCGACCCGACCCTCAGCCGTCCCGGACCTCAGGGTCCTGACTCGTCGAGCTGAGGCCACCGGCCCGCTGTGTAGCCTGGCGCTCTGTTCGAGCGGGATGAGGGTGGGACGTGGAGACGTTGGTGGAGGAGGCCGTCGCGAAGGCGCTTCGTGACGGGGACGACGCGGCGATTCGCCTCTATGTCTGCGCCTGCACCGAACGCATGGCGCCACTGTTCGTGGGCCTGCGGGCGGGCGCGCCGGGGCGGGAAGGCGACCTGGACTTCTTTGCGGAGTCCGTGCGCGATCTCTGGTATGTCGACCGGCCGCTCGCCGACGCCGCCGAGCGCGTACGCCTGCTGGAGCGGTTCCCGGAGCTTCAGCCGAACGAGGAGGGGATCACTGATGTCGCCGACACCTACGCCTTCTTCGCTGTCCTCTGCCTGCGGTACGCCCTGCTGTCCCACGGGCCCGGGAGCGCTGATCACGCGGTGTCCTGCGGTCATGCGGCGCTCACCGCGATGGGGATGCTGGACCGGAACCTGACGGGTGCCGGCCTTCTCGCCGAGGAACAACGGCTCCAGTCCCATTCGGTGAGCGGTGACGCCTCAGGCGTGTGGGACGCGAGCGTCACGGCGGGGCGGGAGAGGTTCCGTGCAGCGGTGAGCCGCCTGCCCCGCCGGGCATTCCGCTGATCACAGCCGGTGAGAGCGTCGCCGCCACTGCGCAAGGTGACGTCACGCAGTGCCAGGAGCACTCCCTCGGCCTCGTCGGCCGCAGGTCCACGCCGGGTTCAGAGGGCGACGGTGTTGAATAGGTCCATGGGCCAGACGCACGAGGCAAAAGACATCCGTGACTGAACTGCCCCACGCCGTCACCCAGCACGCGTTCATCGCCCTCGCGCCGCCCGACGATGCGAAGAACGAGCTGGCGCACGCGCTGGGACCGGCCTACGCCGCCTATCCCGACCTGCGCTGGAACCGCATCGAGGACTGGCACATCACCCTGGCCTTCCTGGGCGAGTTGCCGGTGCGGACCGTCCAGCGGCTTCGTTCGCCCCTCGCCGGTCTGGCGGCTGCCCGGCCTTCTCTCGAACTGGCCCTCGCCGGTGGCGGACACTTCGACGACCGGGTGCTGTGGAGCGGCATCGAGGGCGATCTCGATGGTCTGCACAAGCTCGCCGAAGCAGTACGGGCACGGGTCAGGGCCTGCGACGTCGCCTTCACCGAACGTCCGCTGCGTCCCCATCTCACGCTGGCTCGCGGTCGCCGCCACGACAGCGCGTCCATAACTGCCGCGGCTTCCTGCCTCGAAGGCTTCTCCGGGCGTCCCTGGCGGGCCGAACGCCTCCACCTGGTCGGCAGCACGGTCAGGGGCCACCCCGGCCCGCGGCGCTATCAGGACGTCGCTTCATGGGCCCTGGTCCCTGGGCGAGGACATCCCGATCCGTCCGCCCGGGGCACCACCGGTCAGGCGCTCTGACCTTTTGGGCAGAGGTGAGCAGGGAAGGAGCCGGGTTCGGGCCTGTTCTTGGGCACCGGTGAGTACGCCGTCCGGTCCGTCACCGAGAGCCCCGCCGTACGCGCGGCCCACCCCCGACCGACGGCCGGCGCCGATCATCCGACCTCACCACCCACCGCACGCGTCACCGGGACCCGCGTCGCGCGAACACCGGGGCCGAGTGCGGCGAGCACGCCGATGACGCCCGCGCCCGTGAACACCGCCAGCAGGAACATCCACGGCACACTGACCACGGCGCCGGTTCCGGCCGCCGCCGCCATGCCCGCCGCGGTGCCCGCGAGGACGCCCAACCCGGCGCCCAGCACCGACACCACCACCGACTCCACCCGCAGCATCGACCGTACGTCGGCGCGTTGCAGGCCGACCGCGCGCAGCAGGCCGATCTCCCGTCCGCGTTCGAAGACGGCCATGCTCATGGTGTTGGCCACGCCAAGGGCCGCCACGACCACGGTGACGCTGAGCAGCGCGTACAGCACGGACAACAGGGAGCCGACGCCGTGCCGGGCCGCCCGCCCGGCGTCCGCGCGGTCCTCGACGAGCAGCATCGGGTTGCGCAGCGCTCGCTGGATCTCCGTCTTGGCGGCGCCGGTCCGGCCCGGCTCCGCCCGTACCAGTACCGCGCTCACCTCGCCCACCGGGCTCCCGCCCTCGGTCACCGCCTGTTCCGGCAGCAGAGCGGGGCCCAGGGCGTCGGGGCCGTCGTACACCGCGACGATCTCCCGGTCCAGCGGCGGGCCGTCGGGGGCGCCGGGGTCCGACAGTCGCCGGCCGGTGACACGGTCGCCCACCCGCCAGCCCTCTTCGGTGGCCAGTGCCTGCGTCACCGCGATTCCGCGGGGCAAGTCGGCGAGATCGCCGGAGCGCACGCGGAGGCCGACCAGGCGGCCCTCGTTCACGGCGTGCGGATCGACGACGGTCGTCCACAGGCGGGATCCGCCGGGCAGGGCGAAGCCCGCCTCGCGCACCGAGCTGGCCGCCGCCACGTGGGGCAGCCGCGCCACCTGCGCCGCCGTCGTGGCACCGATCTCGGCGAAGTCGACCGCGGTGACGCGCAGATCGCTGGGTACCGCCGTCACGGCCTCCCGTTCCGCCGTGGCGCTGAGCGAGGACACCGCGACGGTGACCGCGCCGACGAGTGCCACGCACACGGTGAGGGCGCCGGAGGTGGCTGCCGTACGCCGCGGATCGCGGCGCGCGTTGGCGAGGGCCAGGGTGCCGCGTACGCCGGTCAGTCGGCGTACCGGGGCTCGCAGCACGCGGGTGGCGCCCCGGGCGAACAGGGGGGTCAGCAGGATGAGTCCGGCCAGCAGCACGACGGTTGCCAGAGACAGGGCACTGAGGTCCTCACCGGTCGTGGCCAGCGCGAAGGCGCCCAACGCCGTGCAGGCGGCGCCCGCCCGGGAGCGGCGCCGCGAGACGCCCGCCGCGACCGGCAGGCCGCTGCGGAGCGCCGCCACGGGGGCGGTGGCGGCGGCCCGCCGCGCCGGGAGGTAGGCGGAGACGGCGGTGCAGCCCACACCGAGGCAGAGGGCGGCCACCAGGGGCAGCGGGGCGAGGACGGCGGGCCGGACCGCGCCCGCGGACCCGGCCGATGGACCGAACAGGGTCCCCAACAGGTATGCCACACCGATGCCGAGGGCGTATCCGATCACGGCCGCGACGATGCCGACCAGAGCCGCTTCCGCGAGCACCTGTGCCAGTACCCGGCCCCGGCCCGCGCCGACCGCGCGCAGCAGGGCGTGTTCGCGGGACCGTAGCGCGCTGAGCATCGAGAAGGTGTTGCCCACCAGGAACACGGAGATGAACAGGACGATGGCGGCGAACAGCAGCAGGATCGTGCCGAGTTTCTTGCGGTCGGGGGACTGTGCCGCTTCCGCGTCGAGTTCCGCGCGGGTGACCACGTCCAGGCCGCGCGGCAGGACCTCGGCCACGCGCTTGGCCAGGGCCGTCTCGGAGGTGCCGGTGGCGGCGGTCAGGGTCACGGACTCGTAGCGGCCGGGACCCGGCGCGAACAGGGTGCGCGCGGTGGCCGCGTCGAACGCGGTGATCGTGCCGCCCGCCACGGTGGCGGGGTCGTGGACGGTGAAGACACCGGTCAGCCGGGCGGTGCGGACCTCTCCCGCGACGACCACCCGTACCCGGTCGCCGACCCGGTACCCGGCCCGGCCCGCCGCCCACCGGTCCACGGCGACCTCGTCGGGGCCGTGCGGGCCACGGCCGTCGGTCATCGGGTAGCGGGGGTCGGTGCCGCGTACGCCCGGTACGTGGTCCACACCCACGTCCGAGGCAGGCTCCCCGACCAGGGTGCCGTCCGGTGCCACCAGGAAGGCCCGGCCGCGCAGAGTGCCACGGGCCGCCGCCACCCCGGGCAGCCCGGAGAGCCGGCGTCGCAGAGCCTCGTCCGTCGTCACCCGCTCCCCGGTGGCGCGCACCTCGACCGACACGTCGGGGCGGGAGGCCCGCTGGAGGCGGTCCGCGTCCCGGGCCAGCGACCCGGTGTACAGCAGGGAGCCACTGACGCAGGCGACACCGATCAGTACGGCGAGAGCCGGCAGGGCGAAGCGGTGCCGGTCGCGGAGCACGGAGCGTAGGACAAGACGGAACATGGGGCCTTCCGGAGCCGGGCAGGGGACGTCGGCGCCGGAGAGCCGGCGGACGGTCCGATCCTGGACCGGGCGGGTGGGCGCGCGGATCGGCCGCAGGACCGAACATCGGACGCTCACGCCGTCCCACCTCGGCCGTTCGGCCGAGGTGGGACGGCGGCGGGCCCCGTAGGCTCCATCGGCATGAACCAGTTCTTCGACCTCCCGGACGGGGGCCGGCGGATCACGGCGCTCTGTGCGGCGCTGGTGCTGCCGGTCGTGGTGGCGGCCGAGGGCGCGCAGACCGGGTCCGTGCCACTGGCCGCGGCGTGGACGGTGTCCGGCTGTCTCGTCCTCGTGTCCCTCGTCGCGCGCCCCGGACGTTTCGTGGCGGTGGCAGGCTCGGGTGTCCTCGTCTCCTGCCTGGTGACCCTGATCAGCAGTCAGGCCGATGCCCGGGCCGAGACCACCTTCGGCATCATCGAGTCGGCGGCTCTGCTGCTGGTCGTGGCCCGCGCCGTACGGCTGCTGCGGCCTCGGAGCGCGGTGCTGCTGGCGGGCGGCGCGTTCACCGCGCTCAGCGCGCAGTTCCTGCGCTGCCCCGCGTCCGAGTACCCGATGCTGGTGTCGCTCGTGGTGCCCGCCCTCTGGTCCGGCGCCGTGCTCGTCACCGTACTGGGTCTCTATCTGCGGCTCCTCGATCGTTACCGGACGCGGGAGCGCGCGGCCGAACTCCAGGAGCAGCGGCTCGAGTACGCCCGTGACCTGCATGACTTCGTCGGTCACCACGTCACCGCGATCATCGCCCAGACCAAGGCGGTGCGGTACACGACGGCGGCGGGCCGACCGCCTTCGCCCGAGGAGCTGGACGGCATGCTGGCCGCGATCGAGGACGCCGGGTCCCAGGCGATGCGCTCGATGCGGTCCATGGTCACCGTTCTGCGGGCCCCCGCGGATCACGGGCCGCAGCCGGACCCGGGCGGCGCGCTCGACGAACTGCGCGCGCTGACCGCCCGGTTCTCCGAAACCGGTCCGCCGACCACGCTAGCGCTGGAGCCGCGGCTCGCCACGGGCGCCCTGCCTCCCGGCATCGCCACCACCGTGCGCGACATCGTGCGTGAGGCCCTGACGAACGTACGCAAGCACGCGAGCCGGGCCACGAAGGTCACCGTCGATGTACGGCTGGAGGAGGGTGGCGCGGAAGGTCCCACCGTCCTCGTGGCGGTGACCGACGACGGGCCGGACACCGGCCACAACTCCCCGCCGTCCGGGGCGTCCCGGACCGGCTTCGGCCTGACGGGGCTGTCGGAACGGGCCGCCATGGTCGGCGGCACGGTCACCGCGGGCCCGCGCGCGGGAGCCGGCTGGGTCGTCGAGGCACGTATGCCCTTCCCTGGTCCGCTGCTCGATCGCGACCGCGCGAGCGACGACCGTACGTCCATGACATCGTTCATGTCCGTCACGACTGGGACGTCTGGGACGTCCGGCACGGAGGCGGAGGCCGGGACGCGCCGCACGCCTGCCACCCTGGACACATGACGACCAGCATCCTGATCGCTGACGACCAGCCGATGATCCGCTCCGCCTACGGCATGATCCTCGGCGCTCAGCCCGACATGAAGGTCGTCGCCTCCGTGGCCGACGGTGCGTCCGCGGTGCGCGAGGCCCGGCGGCTCCGCCCGGACGTGTGTCTGCTGGACATCCGGATGCCGGGACTGGACGGCCTGGAGGCGACGCGTCTGCTGGCCGGCCCGGAGGCGTCCGATCCGCTACGTGTGCTCATCGCCACCACGTTCGATCTGGACGAGTACGTGTATCGGGCGCTGCGCCACGGCGCCTGCGGGTTCCTCCTGAAGGACGGGTCGCCCGCGCTGCTGGTGGAGGCCGTGCGCGCGGTGGCCGCTGACACCGCGTTGATCTCCCCAGCCGTCACGGTCCGGCTCCTCAAGCACATGACCGACGCCGCCGACCGCGCCGATGACGGGCGGTGGGGTCCGGCTGACACCGGCCCCGGCACGCCGGGACACCCCCTCACCGCGCGCGAGTTGGACGTCGTACGCCTGGTCGCCCGCGGCCGTACCAACGAGGAGGTCGCGGCCGAACTGTACGTCTCCCTGTCCACCGTCAAGACCCACCTCGCCAGCGTCCAGCGCAAGCTAGCCGCCCGGAACCGGGTGGAGATCGCCGCCTGGGCGTGGGAGAACGGCGTGTGCGCGGGCCGGGACGAGACGAACGGAAACCGTCCGGGGCAGGCGAGTTGAGGCCGGCTCCCGGCCATCGGGGGGAGGGGTGGTGTCAGAAGCACGACAAGAGGGAGATCCGTGAGCAGCACCGGAACGCCGCACTGACCGTCGTCACCATCTGAGAGGGGGCCTCATGGTCACCGCCGTCGTCATGCCCGAGCCCGTCGCGAAGCTGGAGCTGCGGGACATCGATCCGCCTCCGCTCGAACCGGGCGGCATCCTCCTGCACACCCTGGGAAGCGAGGTCTGCGGGACCGACACACATCTGTGGAAGGGACAACTCGCGGGTGTCCCCTACCCCATCATCCCGGGCCACGTCAGCGTCGGCCGTGTCGCCGCCGTCGACGCGCGCGCGGGCACACCACGGGACGTGTCCGGAGCGCCCGTCACCGTCGGCCAGGTGGTCACCTTCCTCGACGTGTGGGGGACGTGCGGTCGCTGCTGGTACTGCACCGTGGGCCACGCCACCACCCGATGCCCCGAACGCAAGGTGTACGGCGTGACGTTGTCGGCGGACGACGGACTGTTCGGCGGCTGGGCCGAGCAGATCCACCTGAGGCCCGGGGTCCATGTGATCCCGCTCCCGAAGGAGTTGGACTGGCGGGCGTTCCTGGCCGGCGGCTGCGGTATGCCCACCGCCCTGCACGCGGTCACCCTCGCGGACATCGCCTTCGGAGACACCGTGGTGGTGCAGGGTGCCGGTCCGGTGGGCCTGTGTGCCGCCGTGCTCGCCCAGTTGCGGGGCGCGGGGCGGGTCGTGGTGGTGGGCGGGCCCGAGGTCCGGCTGCGCACGGCGTCCCGGTTCGGGGCCGACGCCGTCATCGACATCACCCGTACCACGGCCGACGAACGCCGGGAGCAGGTCCTGGAGTTGACGGGAGGGCGGGGCGCCGACGTCACGATCGAGGCGACGGGCGTCGCCGACGCGGTACCCGAGGGCATGCGTCTGACCCGGGACGCCGGACGGTACGTCGTGGTCGGACAGTACACGGACGCGGGCCCCGCCTCCTTCAACCCGCATCTCGACCTGAACCAGAAGCACCTCGACATCCGGGGCTGCTGGGGAAGCGACGCCGGTCACCTCTACCGGGCCGTCCAGGTGATGGCCCGCTACCGCGACCGATTCCCCTGGACCGAACTCATCAGCCGGGAGTACACCCTGGCGGAAGCGCAGAACGCGCTCGAGGACGTGGCCCGGCAACACGTCGTCAAGGCACTCATCGTGCCCTGAGCCGTGCGGCGCGCGAGGCGACGGGTCGCACGTGGCTCGCTGCTCGTCGCCTTGCTCGGGGAAGTGTCCGCAGGTCCGGCACGCGACCACAACCTGCTGTGGCGGCATTTCACCGGTGTCCCGTCGCGCGTCGTCGCCACGGCCGAGCAGGACGCCGCTTTCGAGTCCGCGGCCACCGCCGACCTGCGTGCCGCCGTCGGACGCCATCCGGACGATCCGCTGCTGCGCGGGCTCATCGCCGATCTGCGGCGAGCGAGTCCCCGGTTCGAGTCCCTGTGGCAGGAACGTGCCGTGGCCCGCCACGCCTCCAGCCGCAAGACGATCCGCCACCCCCAGGTCGGCCCGTTGACCCTCGATTGCGATGTGCTCACCGTCGAGGGCAGCGATCTGCGCACCGTCCTGTACACGGCTGTTCCGGGGGCGCCGGACGAGGACGCACGCGCGCTGCTGCGAACCATCGGAACCCAGTTCTCGGGAAGCCCGTCCTAGGGGGCGTAGAGCGGTCGACCGCCGACCACATCCGCCATGAGGCACAAGAAAGAGGAGACTTCATATGGACGCCCTCACGGCTCTGCTCGTGATTCTCGTGGGTCTTACGGCGATGGCGACGCTGGAAAGCCGCGCACGTCGACTGGACCGGCGCATGGTGCGCCTTGAACAGAAGATCGACCTGCTCCTGAAGCAGGCGGACATCTCGGATCGCGAACTCGTGCCGGCGGAGGTCACCGCCCTCGCCCGGGCCGGAGAAGAGATCTCCGCGATCAAGAAGTACCGCGAGGTCACGGGGGCCGGTCTGCTGGAGGCCAAGGAAGTGGTGGACCGCCTGAAGGGCTGAGTACACAGCAAATGAGCCCGCCGGCAGAAGGGTTGAAGTGACGCCCCGGCCAGGAAAGGCGCGCGAGCCGCGATCGGCCGGTGTCCACCGACCGTCCCGAAACCGCCCACCTGCTGTTCATCCTCCGCCGGCAGCCATGTGTCACGGATAACGTGAGTCCCGGGCCGCGGTCCTGACCGCTTTCCGCTTCGCGGAGCGCCGTGCCGCGCCGTGCCGCGCCGCGCCGCGCCCGATCGCAATGCACCCCAGCACTCCGGGACACCCATGTCTGCCTTCTTCCGCCCTGCCTGCGCATCACCGTTCACGCGGCAGGGCCTGTGATGGGCGGCTCCACGACAGCGCTGCCTCGCACGGCCGCCCAGGACATGTTCGCCGACCCTGCCGAAACACGCGCCGGGCGGTTGCCGGACGGGGCCGCGACCTGGACACGGCTCGCCGACGCGGATGATCTGTCCGCTGTCAACGCCCTGCACTCCCGCTGCTCCCGTCAGAGCCTCACGTCCCGCTATCTCACCGGCAGAGGTCGTCTCTCCGCGAGGGAGTGGCGCGCGCTGATCTCCCCGTCGGCGGGCTTCAGTTGGGTCACCCACCCGGCCGACGATCCGGGCCGGATCATCGCCGTCACACATGTCCTGCGCACCGAGGGAACACCTGGCCTGCGCCCGGCCCGCGAGCCCGGTACAGGCGCCGTCGAACTCGCCCTCCTGATCGACGACGCCTGGCAATCCCGAGGGCTCGGCTCCGCGCTGGCGAGACAGGCCGTGGCCGTGGCCCGGCAATGTGGCCACAGTGCAGTGCACGCCCTGCTGATGGCGGACAACCGACCTGCCCTGGCGCTCGCCCATGCGCTCGGCGCTGTCGTCACTCCCCAAGGGAGCCAGTGCACGGTGGAGTTGTCGCTGACGCGGCATGCCCGGACCACAACGCGGCTGCCTTCCACTGCCACTGCCGGTGCCGGTGTCGGTGTCGGTGTCGGTGTCCGTGTGACGAGCGTCGGCTGAACACCCGCGGACCTGAGCAGTCGTGAACAGTTACTGAACCCTCAACCGAGCACGTGTCACCGGCATGACGAGTGTGCCGGGTACGGGACGGCCGACCTGCCGTCGCCGCCCAGACCGACCATGGAGTCGCAGCACGTTCGACACCCACGACGGGGCATCCCTCTACGTCCAGTACTACGGGCTCATCGAGATGACGGAAGGGATCAAGAAGGTCCTCGCGGGCGGGAACGAACCGACGCTCTTCGGCGAGGGCCGGCTCCTGCCCGGGCTGCGCATCGAGTTCCGGGTGTACAGGGTCGCCGTTTCCTGACACGGGCCGTCTCCTGACACGGCGACACGTAGGCCCGGGCTCGGGCCCAGGCCTACGGCGCCTCTCGTGGGCCTAGGCGGCTCGCTCACCGCCCAGGGACCCGGCCGGTGTCGTCAGCACGACGTTGTCCAGCTCCTCGCCCCGCGCGTAGCGGCGCAGTTGCTCACCGAGGAACTGCGCGGACATCGCGGGGAAGGCGTCGGTGAACGCCGCTACGTGCGGGGTGATCAGCGCGCCCGGCAGGTTCCAGAGGGGGTGGCCGACGGGCAGCGGTTCGGGGTCCGTGACGTCGAGCGCGACACGGAGTCGGCCGCCGCGCACCTCGCGCACGACGGCGCCGGTGTCGAGGAGTTCCCCGCGGGCGACATTCACCAGGAGGGCTCCGTCCTTTAGGAGCGCCAGCGCCTCCGCGTCGAACATGCCGCGCGTCCACTCCGTCAGCGGTGCGCACAGCACCACCGCGTCCACCGTGGGCAGCAACGCGGACAGTTGCGCCGCCCCGTGCACGTGCCCCGCCGGAGTGGTGCGTTCGCTGCGGGCCACGATGACCGGCTCGCACCGGAACGCGTCGAGCCGGGCCGCGACGGCCTGGCCCACGGCGCCGTACCCGATGATCAGGACGCGCTTGCCGACCAGTGTGGTGCGCGGTTCGGGGCTCCAGTGTTCCTCGGCCTGCCTTGTGACGAACCGGTCGATCCCGCGGCACAAAGCCAGCAGGAGGGTGACGGCCAGTTCGGCGGTGGCGTCCCGGTGCACTCCGCGCGCCGTCACCAACCTCGTACCGGGAGGCACGTCGTTGAGCAGAGGCATCGCGTAGTCGTATCCCGAGCTGAGAAGTTGCAGGACCTCCAGCCGACCCATGTGCGGCAGCACACCGCCCAGCAGGCCTCCGGCGGCCGGTGTCGGCGGGCCGACGAGGAAGCGGACCTCACCAGGATCGCCGGGCAGCGGGCCGGAGCCGTCCCAGTGGCCGTAGGTGAAGCCGTCCGGCAGACCGGGGATCAGCTCGCTGGGGTACGGGAGCCACACGGTCGCGCCGTTCTTCATGGTGCATCAGCTTCTTCCGGTTCTTCTGCCACGCGGGCGGGTGCCGACGCCGATGTGTCACCGCGGCGGCCTACCTCTGGTCATGTCAGTGCGTGAACGGGCCCGTCGGGCAGAGTGGTTCACGTGAAGAGCGTCACAGCGCTTTGTCCGTCAGGACGGCGACGAGGAGCGGGTGTCTCGTCCGGAGGTGACGATGCGGTCGCCGGGCACCGTGGGAACCGGTGGGCGAAACATGTGCGCGGAGAGGTGACAATGGTGTCGGGCGCCGCGACAGTCACGTTTCTCGTTCGAGCTCCGGCCCCCCTCCCACCCACGCTCCCTGAGGAAGCCTCCACATGCGCTGTTCGAGCGTCACCCTGCGTCGTTCGGCACGTCGGCTCGCGGTCGCGGCCGCCGTGCTCGGCCTGCTGACCGCCTGTTCGTCCCCCAAGGATTCGGCGGCAAGCCACGAGAGCCCGGGAGACTCCGGCGACTGGCGGTTGACGTGGTCGGACGAGTTCTCGGGGGCGAAGGGCACGCCTCCCGATCCGCGCTCATGGGTGCACGACCTCGGTGGCGAACCGCAGTGGGGCAACGACGAGTGGCAGTACTACACCGACCGGGAGGCCAACGCGGCTGCCGACGGCAAGGGCCGGCTGGTCATCACCGCGCGCCGGGAAACCCTGCCGGGCATGGACGACTGCCCCGTCGGTACGTGTGACATCACCTCGGCCAGGCTGACCACGAAGGGCACCTTCGACCAGACGTACGGCAGATTCGAGGCCCGCATCAAGGTTCCCGACGGCGGGGCGACCCTGCCGGCCTTCTGGATGATGGGCGCCGACGATGACACCACTTCCTGGCCGGGCAACGGTGAGATCGACGTCATGGAGGTCGTGGGTGACGAACCCGGCACGGTCTACGGCACCGTTCACGGTCCCGGCTACGGCGACGAGGGAGTAGGGGGCAGCCATGTGCTTCCGAACGGCGAACACCTCGCGCGGACCTTCCACACCTATGGCGTCGAGTGGACCGAGGACCAGGTCACGTGGACGCTGGACGGCCGGACCTACCACGTCGAGCGCCGCAGCGCCGACCACCGCTGGGTCTTCGACCACGACTTCTACCTGCTGCTCGATCTGGCGGTCGGCGGTGTGTGGCCGGGGCCGGTCACGGAGGACACCTCCCTGCCGACCAGCATGCTGGTCGACTGGGTGCGGGTGTACTCCAGGTCGTAGTCTCGCGCCGAGCCCGGCAGGCGTGGACTGACACGGGCGGGGGTGGGGGCGCGGGCGGGCCGGGCCTACGAGACACGTACCCTCCCCCGCGCCGACGCCTCCACCGACGTCCTCGCACAGTGCCCGGTCGACGAGATGCGAAGTGTGCCTTCTGCGCGTGCGGCCACACAGTACTGCTCAGATGCTGGCCACCCAGTGCTCATTCGCCCCTTCACGCCGATCACCCTCGGTAACGTCACGTTCCGAAGTTTCGGGGTGCGCGAAAGGAGGCCAGGGTGTTGACGTCACGTGTTCGGTCCAGGACTGATGATGTGGCATGCGATGCCGTACCGTCCGACACCTTGGTCGACATATACCAGCAACACGGCGCGGCACTACGGCGCTTCGCGCACCACAAACTGGGCGGCGACTGGCATCGCGCCGAGGACCTGTTGCAGGAGGCGATGCTGCGGGCCTGGCTCCAGATGCGGGACAAGCCGGAAAGGGAATTGCGCGTCAGACCGTGGCTGAAGACGGTGATCAAGAACCTGGCCGTGGACGAGTTCCGCTCGCACGGAAGCCGCTTCGAAACCCTGACCGACGTCGAGGCCGACGACAAGGCGGTCGCCGACCACACCCGCTCTGTGCTGGTCGACCTCATCGTGCGTGAGGCGATGGGAGATCTGACCGAGAATCACCGGCAGATCTTGCAGCACGTGTATCTCCTCGACCGCAGCACCCGCGCTGTGGCGGAGGAGTTGGGTATTCCCAGCGGAACGGTCAAGTCACGCTCCCACCTCGCGGTGAAGGCGCTGAGATCCGCATTGATGACTCGAGGCGTCACGCGGGACATGGCTCTTCTTTGACACCGACCCCGTGCATCCAGAGCGCAAAAGGCGCCTGACCGGAATTCTTCACCCGGTCAGGCGCCTCAAGTGTGGGGCTACGCGGCGTCGAACACCGCCTTCTGGACTTCGTCCGGTCCGTCGAACTGGTCCGGTGACGCGTCGCCGAGCTTCGTCACCAGCGACTCGTCCGCGCCGTTGTTCTGGGCCAGCGAGACCAAGTCGTCCTTGCTCGCGGGGTACTCGGCGCCTTTGAGCGCCTTCTGGAGGTCGATGGGGCTGATGTCCGCCATGATGGACTCCTTGCCGGATCTACGGGTTCGGTTCGGGTGGGTTCCGACGGGTCGAGCGGGCCGGGGCGCGCCGGTGCTCACTGTGCCTGGCTCGGGCCCCGCTCGATGGCATCGACGAGTTCGGTGACATTCGCGTAGCTGCTGCCGTCCGGGAGGCCTCGCGCCGCGTCCAGGACGGGGTCCGGCGCATGGTGCGCCTGGAGGGTGTCCAGTACGGTCTGCCGATCCGCGGGGAAGACCGTACGTTCCAGGTGACGGGCCAGTTCCAGGCGGAGCGACTCCGTGTCCTCGGCCGCCCTGGCCTGCTCGCGTGCACCACCGGGCGGGGGCACCGGTCCGCCGGGGCCGACCCGGAGGTCGTCGTCGGCGGGGGGTTCGGGGTCATTGCCCTCTTCCACGTGTGTGTGCTGGCCGGACCGGAGGTAGCCCTCCAGTTCGTGCTTCATCTCGTCGTCCTTGCGGGGACCGACCTGATTGCTGCCTCGCTCCATCACGTGCACACCTCGCTTGTGTGAATCGTCGTCGCCCGTGCCCTCTGAGGGGACCGGACGAGCTAGTACGTCCAGCGCAGCAGGGCGCCGATGCCACCGGTCGGGATGTCCGTGTCCGGCGTGCCCGCAGGGCCGTTCGTGCTGTTCGTGCTGTTCGTGCTGCTCGTGCTGTTCGTGGCTTCCCGGTCCGTGTCGTCGTCGGACAAAGAGGGTTCGTCGTCCGGGAGAGGGACGAGGAGTACGTCCGCTCCCGTGACGGCGGCCGAGCGCAGCAACGCGTCCTCGGCCGATACCGAGAACGGTTCGCCCTCTCCCAAAGTCTGCGCATCGCCGCGCTTGACCGCCACTTGGTCGGGCTCGCCGCCCACCCAGGTCTCGCGGCCCAGGTCCGAGCCACCGGGGCGCAGCAGCAGCGTGTCGATGCGGTGTTCCCGGGCGGCCTCCACCACGGCCGGGACGCCCTCGACCGCGTCCGGCTGCCGGTCGTCGGTGCTCACCCGGCCGGCGCGGAAGCGGTCGAGGGCCGCCTCGACGCGGCGGTCGACGCACGCGCGGCGGGCGCGCTGGATGGCCTCTTCGAGGACCGAGGAGTCGGAGCCCGCGGCCCGGCCGCCGTGTTCGGTCTCGACCGTGACCTCGCGGAGGGCTTCGGGAAGTTTCCCGTGCACGGCGGGCCGCTCGCGCTGGTCGCCCACGAGCACCAGCAGTTCGGCGCCGGACTCCTCGTAGGCGGCGGCGAGTGCTTCGGCGATCTCGGCGGCGTTCTGCTCCCAGGTGTTCTCCACCTTGAGCTGGAAGTGCCGCTCGGACCAGTCGGCCGTGGAGGTGCGGTGGACCGGCCACTGCCGGCCCTCGACCCCGCCGGCGTCCTGCGGTCCGGCCGCTCCTCGCAGTTCGAAGTCCGCGCCGGTGCGGTCGATGTACGCCACGAGGCAGACGGGGTCCTGGCCGCACGTCTCCAGCAGGGGCATCAGCCGCGGCAACCGGCCCCAGGAGGCGATCTGCCCTTGCGGCGCGCGGGCGAGACGGTGGCTGAGCACCACGTCGCCGTCGGTGGCGAAAAGGGCCCGGCCCGCCGGGTACTCCGCGACGGCCGTGCCGCTCAGGGCCTCACCGACCGCCTTCGTGGTCGCGGCGTCGGCACCCTGTTCCTCCAGGGTGCGGCACACCTCGCGGACGGACAGCTCGCGCCGCTTGGCGCCGGACTCGTCGTTCTGGCCGACGTCGAAGTAGACGCTGGCCCAGGGGCCGGGGCGTTCGAAGAGCGGGCCCAAAAATGACAGTTGCATGCTTCCTCCTCTGTCGTCCCGGTTCACTCGGGTTCATCCCCGTCCCGCACTTGGGTACCCGGAGTGCCGCGAGGAAATCGTCGAGTTTTTCGCTTTCGGGAACGACGCGGCATGCGGTTCTCACCGGGCCGGACAGAGGCCGGCGGGACCCGGTTGCGGTTGCGGCGTGTCAGGGCGTGGCGGCGGCCAGCAGCGCCGTCACCGCGTCGCGCAGCCCCTGCGGCCAGGTGGCGCCCTCGACCTGGGCGCCGCGCCAGCCGGGTCCCGCGAGCTGGACGAGGGCGCGCTGGCGGGCGCCGTTCGGCCCCCAGGCGCTCTGCACGAGGTGGTGTGCCAGGGCGTTGCTGGCCGATGAGCGGGTCTGCGACCAGAGCACGACGGCGGCGGGTCCGGTGCGCCGCACGGCCTCGGTCAGCGCGTCGGCCGGTACGGCGGCGCCCAGCATCCGCACCGGCAGTCCGGCCAGGGTCAGCACCGCGTGCACGGCTTCGAGCGGCAAGGTGTGCTGCTCCCCCGGTGTGCAGGCCAGCAGCACCGGTCGGCCGCCGCCGCGGGGAGCGGGCCGGCCGAGCAGCAGGGGCGCGGTGCGCAGGGCGGTCGACACGTGCCAGGACAGGAAGTGCTCGACCTCGACGTAGCGGTCGCCGGAGGTCTCCCATTTGCGGCCGACGGCGTGCAGGGTCGGCATCATGACCTCTTCCCAGGCGGTCACGATGTCGTACGCGCGCAGGAACGCGGTCAGTTGGTCCTGTACGGCGTAGGAGTCCAGGCGTACGGCGGCCCGGGCGAGGCCGCGGCACTCGGCGCGGGCGGGGCCGAGAGGCAGCCCGGAGCCGCCGGTGGCTGTCGTGCGCTCGTCGTCGGGAGGGAGGACGGCGACGGGCTCCGTGGTGTCGCGGGCCGGGGGTGCGGGGCTTCGTTCCCTGCTGACGCGCGCCGCCTCGGCCGGGGCCATCCCCGTCGCTGTCAGGCGGCACATCTCCTCGATCATGGCGACGTCGTCCGGTGACCAACGGCGGTGGCGGCCCCGGTCGCGCGCGGCCGGGCCGAGCCCGTACCGCTTGTCCCAGGAGCGCAGGGTCGTGGGCGAGATGCCGAGGCGCCGCGCGAGGACGCCGGAGGAGATGCCGCCGCTCGGCGGCGGAGGCGTCGGCCCCTGCGGCTTCTCGCCGACGCTTGGCGTTCCCATGCGGCCAATATATCCGCAAAAACGTTGCACCCCTGATCGGACGGTGTCAGTGGCGTCGTGCGTGCCACCTTCGGGGCCGACCTGTCGGGCGCCGCATCCACCTGGCCCGTACCAGGCGAAGGGAGGGCGAAGCGTCCTGCTCGACGCCCCGGGAACCACCCGCTGCCAGGTCTTGCCCTACGAGGTGACCGATGTCCGCGCCGCCCGACGAACAGCACCCCTCAGCGGGGGATCTGGCCCTCATGGCCCTGAACGACGACGAGACCTCACCGGGCACGACGTCGCACGTCCACGGCTGCCCCGCCTGCACCGCCACCCTCGACCTGTTCGTGCGCGTGCTGGACGCGGGACGCGGCGGCGCCGTCCCGGAGGTGATACCGCCGGAGTCCGTGTGGGAGGCGATCCGCCGCCGACTGTGATGCCCCGCTCCTTCACGGCCGGTGCCCGTCGGCCTTCCGGACGCCGAACCGTTGCAGTTTCGATGCGTCTCGCGTGCGGTGCCTCGCCTCGGAAGAGTGAACGCACCAAGCGGCGGCCGGAAGGTGGGATGGCAGTGACCACACGAAGGGCCGGCGGGGCGACCGCGGACACCCTGTGGGTGCCCGTGGAGGAGTCCCTCGCCGACGAGGAGCTCGCCGACGGGCTGGCGCGCGGCGAGGAAGCATGTCTGGAGGCCGCGTTCCGGCGGTGGGGGACGCTGGTGCACACCCTGGCGCTGCGTTCGCTCGGGGATTTCCGGGAGGCGGAGGACGTGACGCAGCAGGTCTTCCTGGCGGCCTGGCGCGGGCGCGGCACCTTCGACCCCCGGCGCGGCGCCCTCGGGGCGTGGCTGGTCGGCATCACCCGGCGAAAGGTGGCGGACGCGCTGAGCGCCCGGACACGTCGGACGGATCTGGCGGTGCTGCTCGGGGCGGACGCGTCTCCCGCGCCCGCCCCGCTCACGGACGACATGGCGTGCCGTGTCCTGGACCAGGTGGTCGTCGCCCGTGAACTGGCTCAACTCCCCGCCGCCCAGCGGACGGTGCTCCGCCTCGCGTTCTACGACGACCTGACGCACTCCCAGATCGCCGAGCGGACGGGGTGGCCGCTCGGCACGGTGAAAAGCCATGCGCGCAGGGGGATGAACCGGCTGCGTACCCGGCTCGACGCCACGGAGCCGGACACCGCGTGACCCCGGTCCGGGACCGGCCCCGGTTCTGGGGCCTGTCTTCACACTCCCTCCCCCAGAGCACGCACCAGACGCCGCGCGGCTGGGGGCACCTCCCGGCCGGAGGCTGGGGGGAGGGAGTGTGCAGACAGGCCCTAGCCGTGCCCCGATCCGTGCAGGTCGTGCAGTACTTCCCGTGCGGCGCGGGCGCCCGAGGCCATGGCTCCCTGGACCGAGCCCGTGGCGCGGTGGTCACCGCACACGTGGACGCCCGGGGTCACCCGGCTGGTTCCGCTGAGCGGGTGTCGCGGTCGCATCGCCGGGAGGGCCTGGGCGATCGTGCGGGTCACAAGCAGGTGCCAGGCCGCGGTGTCCGTCCCGTAGACCTCGGACAGCGCGGCGCGGACGGCCCGTTCGTGGCCCTCCTCGTCGGCGCCGAGGACCGACGTGGCCACCAGCGCGGCGTCGCCGGGGGCGTAGGACGGCACCACCTCGCTGAGCACACACGTGTTCAGGAAACGTCGGCGCTCGTCGAGCAGCAGCGTGGGTTCGTTCAGGGGTGACCTCGGGGCTACGTGGTAGTACGTCGTCACCGTGCGGTAGGGCGGCACGGGCATGCCCGGCAGCAGGCTTCGGGTCGCCGAGGGGCCGGTGGCCACGACCACGGCGTCCGCCGCGCACCGCTCCCCCGCGTCCGTGACGACCGTGGCGCCCCTGGTGCCCGCGACGGCTCCGGTGTCCGTCAGCTCCTTCGCTCCGCATTGCAGTCGCACCGTTCCCTCGGGGAGTTCGGCGGCCATGGCCCGTGGCACCGCCTCGATCCCCTCGGTGGGCAGGCACAACGTGCCGCGGAGCATGCTCCGCCACACCAGGTGGAAGAAGCGCGAGGACGTCTCCAGGTCGTCCTCCAGGAAGATCCCGGAGAGGAACGGCCGGAAGAAGCGCTCGGTGAACTCCGCGGAGAAGCCCGCCCTGCGCAGGGCGGCTCGTGTCGTGCGGTCGCCGCCTCCCTTGAGCCAGGAGGCCGGTGCCAGCATGTCGCGCGCGCTGAGCCCGCCGAGTGCCATCAGGTCCCGAGGGCTCACCAGTCCACCGGTCAGCAGGGCCGGGACCGCCGAGGGGCGTCGTGTCGGATCGAAGAGTTCCAGCCGCCCCGCACCCGTGTGGACCGCCGCGCCGGGGGAGAACGGCCGCAGGCGCAGGCGCTTCAGCTCCAGGCGGCGGCGTACCTGCGGGTAGGCGGTGTTGAAGACCTGGAAGCCCCGGTCCACGAGGAACCCGTCGACCCGGTCCGAGCGCATGCGTCCGCCCACCTGGTCGGCGGCCTCCAGCACCCGTACCCGGAGCCCCGCCGCGTGCAGGTCCGCCGCGCAGGCGAGCCCGGCGACGCCGGCTCCGATCACGATCACGTCGGCCCGCTGGTCAGCCCTGCGCATGTGCCGTCCTCCTCGTCCTCGTACGTTCTCGTGCTTCAGCGTGCTCCGTCGTGCTTCAGCGTGCTTCGTCGTGCGGGTGTGTGTCGCTCAGCCGGGTCGGCCGATGGTCCGCCGTGCCGTCACTTCGGCTCGGCGGCGTCGAGTGCCCCGGGCGTCCCGGCGCTCGGGAGGCTCCCGGCGACGGTCAGGTGCGCGGCCTCGTCGGCGTGGCGGCGCCGCCAGTACGGGTTGTCGTGCGGCAGTCGGCTGCTGACCCGGCCGTACATCCCGAAGGTGAGGATGAGCAGCCCCATCACGAAGCTGAAGAGGACGTTGGTCATGCCGAAGTCGAGGAAGTTCGCGCTTCTGTCGAGGATGAAGAGGTGAGCGAAACCGCTCACCAGGAACAGTGCCCCGATCACCATGTTGAGTGTGGAGGCGATGTTCCCGCCGACGATGCCGCCGCCGATGAGGAGCAGTCCGACGACCACGGACGTCAGACTGAGGACGCCGTTGGTGCTGAGCCCGGCGATGCGGTCGCCGTCCGTGCCGAAGGGGCTCAGCCGGTCGGCGAAGCCGAGGCAGCCGAAGACCAGCAGGACGAGCCCGCAGAACGCGGCGCCCCATCGGTAGACCTGGGCCAGTCTGTGGTCGGCGGGAAGTTCGTCTCTGAGCTTCATGGCACTCACCTTTCCGCCCGCATGGTGCGGGTTTGTACCCCCTCGACCTCACTTCCCCTCCGGCACGGCGATCGGTTGCACCTCAAGGGCAGGTCTCAGGACGCGGCCGATCCCCGGGGAAGCAGGGCCGCCGCCACGAACCCGCCGAGTCCGATGACGGCCAGCACGATCAGGGCCGCGGAATAGGCGCCGACGGCCGGGTCCGCGACGATGACGGTGCCGGCGACCGCCGTGCCGAGCGCCGAACCGAGGTTGGAGACGCTGCGGGACAGGCCCGAGATCTCGCTCTGCTGGTCCTCGGGGAAGCTCGACTGCACGACGTTGACCGAGGGAGTCAGCATGCCGCCGATGCCCAGGCCGAGGAGGAACAGGCCGGGCAGCATGGCCCAGGCGTTCGGGCTGCTGCTCGCCAGGCCGAGGAGGACGCCCATGCCGGCGAGGGTGGCGGTGAAGCCCACCATGATGAGGGTCCGCTGTGCGTAGCGCTTGGCGAAGCGCCCGGCCGCGAGCGACGTCACGAGGAGTCCGAGCGTGGCCGCCGTGAAGATGACCCCGGTGTGGATCGCGTCGAAGCCGCGCACCACTTGCAGGTAGGCGGAGACGACGAAGGACACCCCCATGAGCACCAGCCACTGGATGTGCTGGGTGATCAGGCCGAGGTTGGATTTGCGGTCCCGGAACATGTCGTTCGACAGCAGGGGCTCACCGCCCCGCCGTTTCTTGGCGCCCGTCCACCGGAAGAACCCGAACAGGATCAGCGCGCCGGCCAGCAGCAGGCCGATCATGAGCCAGACGTTGTCGTCGGCGGTGAGGATGCCCATGACGAGGCAGACGAGGCCGACGGCCGAGAGGATCGCGCCGCCCGTGTCGAAGGAGCGGGTCGGGTCGGCGGGCAGCGGGTCCTCGATGCGGCGGGTCAGCAGGATGATCACCACGATGACGAGTGCCTGGAAGACGAAGGCCGCGCGCCAACTGAGCGCCGAACTGATGAGGCCACCGATCAGCGGCCCTGCCGCGGCGCCGAGCCCGCCGAGCGCCATGATGGCGCCGAACGCCCGGGCGCGGGAGGTGACCTCGGTGAACAGCACCGTGGCGAGGATGTAGACGGGCGGGATGAGCAGGGCCGTGCCGATACCTTCCAGGATCGAGTTGCCGAGGATGAGGACACCGAGCCCGGGCGCGGCGGCGCTGAGCAGGGCGCCGACGCCGTACACGACGAGGCCCGTCATGAGGCACCGCTTGCGGCCGTAGCGGTCGGTCAGTTTGCCGCCGGGGATCATCAGCGCCGCCATCACGAGCAGGAAGATGGTGATGGCGAGCTGCACCCCCTGCACGGTGGTGTCGAGGTCCTCGCTGATGTCGTTGATCATCACGTTCATGTTGGAACCGGCGAAGCTGCAGATGAACTGCGCGAGCGCGAGCGGCGCGAGCACCTGCCGGGCCGTGCTCGACGCACGCTCCGAGCCGCTGGCCCCGGTGGACGTGGCCGGCACGGCCATCACCTCGCTCCGCTCGTGGTCGTCAGGGCGTCGGACACCGGCCCATGACGACGTACGCGGCACACGGGCGGGCCGTACGCCGTTCATCGTCGTGAAGCGCCGGACGTACGTCGTCACCCTCCGCGGGTGACGACGGCGGCCCTCGCCCGGAGGCAGGATCCTCGGACGCCGGAGCGCAGCAGGGCGCCCGCACGGAGACGGAGGCTCTGCCATGGCCACCACCCCGCGCGGGACGCCGCCCGGTCTGCGGACGCTCGCGGGCTACCGGCGGTCCTGGCTCGTCAAGGACGTCGTCGCGGGGGTCGTCCTCACCACGCTGCTGGTGCCGCAGGGCATGGCGTACGCGGAACTGGCGGGTCTGCCGGCGATCACCGGCCTGTACACCTCCGTCCTGTGCCTGCTGGCCTACGCCGTTCTCGGCCCGTCGCGGATCTTGGTGCTCGGCCCCGACTCCTCGCTCGGGCCGATGATCGCGGCGACGGTGCTGCCGCTGATCGCGGCCGACGGGGACCCCGAGCGGGCGGTGGCGCTCGCGTCGGTGCTCGCGTTGATGGTCGGGGCGATCACGCTGCTCGCCGGGGTGGCCAGGCTGGGTTTCATCGCCGATCTGATCTCCAAGCCCACCATGATCGGATACATGAACGGTCTGGCGCTGACCATCCTGGTCGGTCAGTTGCCCAAACTGTTCGGCTTCAGTACGGACGCCGAGGGCCTGCGCGACGAGGTGGCCGACTTCGTGTCCGGCGTGGCCGACGGGCGGGCCGTGCCCGCCGCCCTGGCGGTCGGTGTGGGCGGGATCGTCCTGGTGCTGGCGGTGCAGCGCTGGCTGGCCAAGGTGCCGGCGGTCCTCGTGATGGTGGTCCTCGCGATGGCCGTGTCCTCGCTCTTCGACCTGGGCGAGCACGACGTGCGGCTCGTGGGCGAACTGCCCGAGGGGCTGCCCCCGTTGACGCTGCCCGACGTCCGCCTCGACGACCTCGGTCCGCTGTTCGCCGGGGCGGTCGGCATCGCCCTGGTCTCGCTCGCCGACACCATCTCCAACGCGTCGGCGTTCGCCGCCCGCACGGGACAGGAGGTGCGCGGCAGCGACGAGATGGTGGCGATCGGCTCCGCGAACCTGGCGGCGGGACTGTTCCAGGGCTTCCCCGTCAGCACCAGCGGTTCACGGACGGCGGTCGCCGAGCGGGCGGGCGCCAGAACCCAACTGACCGGTGTGGTCGGGGCGTCGCTGATCGTCCTCATGCTGGTCCTGGTGCCCGGCCTCTTCAGCACCTTGCCGCAGCCCGCGCTCGCCGCCGTGGTCATCACGGCGTCGCTGTCGCTGGCCGACATCGCGGGATCGCGGCGGCTGTGGCACCAGCGCAAGGCGGAGTTCCTGCTGTCCGTCGCGGCCTTCCTCGGTGTGGCCCTGCTCGGTGTGCTGCCCGGGATCGCGGTGGCGGTCGCCCTGTCCATCCTCAACGTCTTCCGGCGGGCCTGGTGGCCCTACAACGCCGTGCTCGGGCGGGTGCCGGGCCTCGCCGGGTACCACGACGTCCGCTCCTACCCGGGGGCCGAGCACCTGCCCGGCCTGGTGATCCTGCGCTTCGACGCCCCGCTGTTCTTCGCCAACGCCAAGTCCTTCCGCGGCGAGGTGCTGCGGCTCGCCCGGGCCGAGCCGCCGCCGCGCTGGATCCTGATCGCGGCCGAGCCCGTGACCGACGTCGACACCACGGCCGCCGACGTCCTGGAGGAACTCGACCGGACCCTCAACGACCTGGGCATCAGCCTCGTCTTCGCCGAGATGAAGGACCCGGTACGGCACAAGGTCGAGCGCTACGAGCTGACCCGCACCATCGACCCCGGCCACTTCTTCCCGACCGTCGAGGCGGCCGTCGCGGCGTTCCGTGCGGACGGCGACGCGGACGCGCACTGGACCCCCGGACATTCATCCGCTGGGGGTGAGCCGGAGGGTCCGTCGTGACGGGATGCTCTCATCCCATCCAGGCGGCACTCAGGAGGAGGCCAGGACATGGCCGATCAGCGCATCACCCCGGGACAGACCACAGCCGGCGCGCCGGAGCCGACACCGCACGTCAGCATGGTCGGCCTCGGCGGTGTCGTCTTCGCCGTGTGCATCATGACCGTCATCGGCGGCTACCACATCATCGTCGGTCTCTCCTCGATCCTCGACAGCAACTACACCCCTGAACAGGGCGACTACACCTTCGACTTCGACGTCAACGTGCGCGGCTGGATACAACTGATCTCCGGTGCCGTCGTGCTGGCCGCGGCGTTCCTCGTCTTCAGCGGCCGGACCTGGGCGCGCGCCGTGGGCATCACCATCGCGACGCTCAGCGCGCTGGAGAACTTCTTCTTCGTCCCCTACCACCCGGCGTGGTCGGCGATCATCATTGTCCTGGACGTCCTGGTCATCTGGTCCCTGTCGGTGTACGGGCACCGGGAGGCCCACAAGGTCTACGGGGCCCCTCTGTAGGCGAGGCGGCCGAGCAGCCGCCAGTCGAGCGGTGGCCGGGTCCGGCGCACGCCCGGCCGGTGCCGGGGCACGAGCACCCGCAGCGCCAGCGGCCGGATCTCGCACCGCACGGGCACGCGCAGGCGGAGCGCCTCCCCGTCGATTCCGACGGGGATCCACTCCTGGTCGGCGTCGACCACCACGTCCGTCGCGGTCGTCCGCGTCGTGCCGGTGGAGCGGCGGCCCCGCAGCAGTCCCGCGGCCTGGGCGGCGCCGGTGATGTGCACGCCGACGCAGCCCAGTTCACCGCTGTCCAGGCGTGCTCGGCGTCCCAGCCCGGCGAAGTCACCGGTGCCGTACGGGTTGTTGCTCACCAGCAGGGCCTGCGGCGCGGTGAAGGTGTGCGCTCCGGCGCGGGCGGTGAGAGCGGCGCCCTCGTGGCCCGTCAGCAGGTCGGGCAGCAGGTCCAAGGTGGTGCGGGTCTTGCCGTCGCGGTAGGCGGGGCTCTGCACCACGGCGGCGTACGCGCCGAAGGAGACGTTGTTGACGAAGGGGCGGCCTGCCGCGCGGCCGAGGTCGACATGGAGCTCGACGCCGTCGCGCAGCGCGTCGAGGGCCGTGGCGGGGTCGTCGCGGTCGAGGCCGAGGTCGAGCGCGAAGTGGTTGCGGGTGCCGGCCGGGATCACGAGGAAGGGAAGCCCGAGCGAGGCGGCGACGTCGGCGACGAGCGCCTGGGTGCCGTCGCCGCCCGCCACTCCGAGCAGGTCCGCTCCCTGGGCCGCGGCCTTGCGGGCGGCCTCGGCCACGTCGGTCTCCTGGGGCCCGTCGAGGAGCAGCACGTCGGCGCCCAGGGCCTCGGCCTTCTCGCGCAGGGCGAACCGCTCGACCTTCCCGCCGCCCGAACGGGGGTTCATGATCAAGTAGGGGTGGCGGACCTCGGCCGCGGGGCGCTCCGCCATCGCCGCCGCGGGGCCCGGCGCGGCGGCGCCGGAGTGCCGGGTGAGGGCGGTGCGTCCGGCGCCGGCGGCGAGCAGCCACAGGGCGCCCGAGGCGGCGACGACCCAGGCCAGGTGGGCCCGGGTGTACGCCACGACGACCCAGACCGGCGCGGCGAGCGCCAGTGCCATGGACAGGGCGCGCAGCACGCCGCGGCGGGTGAGGATCCACCAGACCGCGGCGATCGTGGCCCCCATGCCGACGAGTCCGACGAGCAGCAGGCCGAAGGTCCGCGGTCCCGCGACGACGACCGGGAGCAGGACGGCTGCCGCGGCGCCCGCCAGGGACGCGCGCGCCGGCCATGCTCCTGCCCGGGGGCCGCCGTGCTCAGCCACGGCCCGCCTCGAAGGCGAAGAGGTGGCTCCCCCAGGGTTCGAGGTCGGCGTAGAGCCCGGGGGCGAGCAGTGCGTCGCCGTCGCGCTCGTACCGCTTCTCGTCCATGAGGTCGGTCAACTTCCAACTGGACCCGGCCAGTTCGGGCCAGGGCAGCCGGATCGTGGCCTGAGCCCGCCGGTCGGACAGGTTGACGACGATCACGTGCCGGCCCGCCTCTCCCGTCCAGCACCAGGCGAGCAGTGAGCGGTGCGTCGGGTTGTCGGGCCAGCCGTCGCAGTCGAGGAGTCGCCAGTCGCCGGTGCGCATCCGGCTCTCGTGGACGCGGGCGAGGAGTTGTTCGTGGAAGACCCGCTGGGCGTCGTCCGGCGGCTCGTCGGGGCGCCGGGTCAGGAAGACGGGCAGGTGGGTGCGGCGTCCGGTGAACTGGCCCTCGTGCCACAGAGTGGCGCCGGGCAGGGTGGCGATGAGGGTGGCCGCGGCGCGTTCCCTGGCGGGGCCGAGCGTCCGGGCGGCGCGGGGTTCGTCGTGGTTCTCCAGGAAGCGGACGAGGTGGCGCTGGTAGTCGAGGTCCGCCTGGAGGTGGCCGCGCACCGACTCGGGGGTCTCGTGGACGAGCCGGTCGTAGAGGCGTTTGTCGTAGGCGAAGTCGAAGCCCTGCTCCGTGAGCTCCCATTCGAGGTCCCAGTAGGCCTCGGCGACGAAGGTCATGCCGGGGCGCCGCTCGCGGACGGCGGCCAGGACCGTCGGCCAGAAGTCTTGCGGCGGTGTCGGCCCGGCCCGCTCCCCCCAGGTCCTGCCGAATACGTCGTTCATCATCAGCATCGCCATGTCGCAGCGGACGCCGTCGCACATCCCGCCGATGCGCCGCAGCACGTCGGTGGTGGCCGCGCGCAACGCCTCGCTGTAGGCGTTGAGTTGGACGACGTCGGGCCAGGGCGCGAAGTAGGGGTCGCGGCCGCGCGCGTACACGCCGCCACTCGTCTCGTAGTACGCGGCCGGGTCGCGCTCCAGGTCCTCGCGGGTGCCGCGCACGAAGTACTCGGGGTGGTCGATGAGCCAGGGGCTGTCCGGGGCCACATGGTTGGGGACGTAGTCGAGGAGAAGGCCGACGCCGCGCCGGTCGAGTTCGGCCCGGGCCACGGCGAGGCCGCCGGGGCCGCCGATGCGCTCGTCGACCTCGTAGCGGCGGACGCAGTACGGGGAACCGGCGATGTCGTCCTCGCCGGCGTCGGGGAGCGCGTCGGTGAACGCGGTGCGCAGGGCCGGGTCGCGCAGGGCGATGCGGAGCCCTTCGGCGCTGCGTTCCCACACGCCCATCAGCCAGACGGCGTCGACGCCGTGCGGGGTGATCTCGTCCCAGGCGTCCTTGGAGACGTCGCCGAGGCCCACGGGGCGGCCGGTGCGGCGCGCCAGTTCACGGAGCCACACCCAGGTGTTGACCTCGTGGACGACGGGTTGTGACGGCAGTGCGCTCATGCTGACCGGCCTCCGCGGAGATAGTCCTCGGGCGACAGCCGTCCGAAGACGACCATCAGGGTGGCGACCAGGCCGGTCCAGCCGGTCTGGTGGGCGGCGCCGATGCCCGCGCCGTTGTCGCCGTGGAAGTACTCGTGGAAGGTGATCAGGTCCCGCCAGTGCGGGTCGCTCTGGAACTTCTCCTGGCCGCCGTAGACCGGGCGGCGCCCGTCCGCGTCGCGCAGGAAGATGCGGGCCAGCCGGTCGGAGATCTCCCTGGCGACCTCGAAGAGGGTCATCCGGGTACCGGACCCTGTGGGGCATTCCACGGTGAAGTCGTCGCCGTAGAAGACGTAGAGGTTGAGCAGGGCGCGGACGACCAGGGCGTTCATCGGGAACCAGACGGGACCCCGCCAGTTGGAGTTGCCGCCGAACATGCCGGAGTCGGACTCCGCCGGGAGGTAGCCGACGCGCAGTTCCTCGCCGTGGACGAAGAAGCTGTAGGGGTGCTCCGCGTGGTGGCGGGAGAGCGCCCTGACGCCGTACGGGCTGAGGAACTCGTCCTCGTCGAGCAGGTGGCCGAGGACGCGGATCAGCTTCTTCTCGTCGACGACCGACAGGAGGCGCGCGCCGCCCGCCCTGCCGGACTGTGCCGCGGCGAGGGTCGCGTTCAGGGACGGGTGGCGGCGGCCGAACTCCTTGAGCCGCTCGGTGACTTGCGGGATCCCGGCGAGTTGTTCGGGGCGGAAGACGGTCGACGCGCACAGGGGCAGCAGGCCGACCATGGAGCGGACCTTGAGGCGGGAGGCGGAGCCGTCGGGCAGCCGCAGCACGTCGTAGAAGAAGCCGTCCTCCTCGTCCCAGAGTTCGTCGCCGCGTTCGCCGATGCGGTCCATGGACGCGGAGATCCACAGGAAGTGCTCGGCGAACTTGACGATGAGTTCTTCGTAGGCGGGCTTCTCCAGGGCGAGCCGGGCCGCGATCTGGAGCATGGTCTGGCAGTAGAGCGCCATCCAGGCGGTGCCGTCGGCCTGTTCGAGCTGCCCGCCCGTGGGCAGGGCCGCGCTGCGGTCGAAGACACCGATGTTGTCGAGGCCGAGGAAGCCGCCCTGGAAGACGTTGTGGCCGTTCGGGTCCTTGCGGTTGACCCACCAGGTGAAGTTGGTGAGCAGCTTCTGGAAGACGCGCTCCAGGAAGTCGTCGTCGGCCTCGCCGGTCAGGCGCTCCTCGATGGTGTGGACGAAGTAGGCGGCCCAGGCGTGGACGGGCGGGTTGACGTCGCCGAAGTTCCACTCGTAGGCGGGGATCTGCCCGTTGGGGTGCAAGTAGGCGTCGTTGAGGAGCAGTTCGAGCTGCTGCTTGGCGAAGCCCGTGTCCACGACGGCGAGCGCCACCGTGTGGAACGCGAGGTCCCAGGCGGCGAACCAGGGGTACTCCCACTTGTCGGGCATGGACAGGATGGAGTCACTGACCATGTGGAACCATTCGCGGTTGCGGACGCCGTGCGCCTCGGGGCTCCACGGGTCGAGGCCGTGTTCGGCCAGCCACTGCTCCAGGTCGAAGTAGTAGTACTGCTTGCTCCAGAGCATGCCGGCGAGGGCCTGGCGCAGGACGCGGGCCTCGTCCTCGCCGAGGGAGGGCGGGGTCAGGTCGGCGTAGAAGGCGTCGGCCTCCTTGCGGCGGTCCCGCAGGACGGTGTCGAAGGCGCGGCCGAGCGGGGCGGGCGCCCCCTCGGGGGCGAGCCGCAGGCGGACGGTGGCCGAGCCGCCGGCGGGGACGGTCAGGCTGTGGTGGGCGGCGGCCTTGGTGCCCGTGCGCTCGGGGTTCACCGCGCCGCTCTCGCCGTCGACGACGTGGCGCCCGATGCCGTCCTTGACGTACGGCGAGGCGTTGGCGGTGCCGAAGATCCGCTCGTTGTTGGTCTCGTTCTCCGTGAACAGGAGAGGCACGTCACCTTCGACGTGCAGGGCGCGGACGCCGAGTTCGGGGTGGGTCGCGCGGATGACCGAGGTGCCCGCGGCCCCGTCGACGGCGGTCAGTCCGGGCCTTCGCGCGTCCTCGGTCCAGGACCAGGTGTTGCGGAACCAGAGCGTCGGCAGCAGGTGCAGCGTGGCGTCCTCGGGTCCGCGGTTCTCGGCGGTGATCCGCATGAGTACGTCGTCGGGGGACGCCTTGGCGTACTCGACGGTGACGTCGAAGTAGCGGTCGTCCTCGAAGATCCCGGTGTCGAGCAGTTCGTACTCGAACTCCTGGCGGCTGCGGCCCTGGTTGGTGGCGAGGAGGTCGTGGTACGGGAACTCGGCCTGCGGATACTTGTACTGGTACTTCATGTACGAGTGGGTGGGCGTGCTGTCGACGTAGAAGTAGTACTCCTTGACGTCCTCGCCGTGGTTGCCCTCGCTATTGGTGAGACCGAACGCGCGCTCCTTGAGGATCGGGTCGCGTCCGTTCCACAGCGTCAGGGCCAGGCAGAGCCGCTGCTTGTCGTCGCTGACGGCGCCCATGCCGTCCTCGCCCCAGCGATAGGCGCGGGAGCGCGCGTGGTCGTGCGGGAACGAGGACCAGGCGTCGCCGTTGTCGCTGTAGTCCTCGCGGACGGTGCCCCACTGGCGCTCACTGACGTAGGGGCCCCAGCGTCGCCACGCCGCGCCGTCCTCGCCGGTCAGTGCGGTGCGCTGCTGTTCCGTCCGGTCCTTGCGGTGCGCGTTCATTCGGCGTCCTCCCTGCCGGTCGTCTGCGCCGCCCGTCGCGTGTGCACGGCCCTCTGCGGCGCAGCCTTCCGCCGCGCCCGGGGCCCTGCCTCACCTCCCGGGGGTGATTCGGGCGCGGGCCGTCGCGGCGCGTCTCAACCGTGGGTCAGGGACTTGAAGTTGGCCAGGCCCACGCCGAACGCGCCCACGACGAAACCGGTCAGCACGGCGTTCGTCCGCGTACGCCCGGACAGACCGCGCGCCGCGCAGCAGTACAGGAAGAGCAGGATCAGCGTGGCCGAGCGGGACAGGGTGAAGGCGAGGCGTTCGGCGAAGAGACCGAAGCCGGCGAGGACGAAGAAGAGGGCCGGCAGGATGACGGCCGAGAAGGCGAGGAACTGTTCGGCGGCCGTCCGCCGCCGCTCGGACCACGTGGGCGGACGGCCGCGCTCCGCCTCCTGCCCGATCAGCGAGGCGAACGTCTCCGCGGCCACGATGCCGGTGAGGGTCGCCACGAGGGTCAGGGCCGTCTCGAAAGGGGGCGGCGGGTGGTCCTCGACGGCCAGCAGCAGCGACAGGACGACGATGCAGCCGTACACGCCGCGCGCGGCGAGCAGTCCGGCCGTCGCCACGGCGATCCTGCCGCGCCGCAACCGCCGCGTCACTCGTGGGCCGCCGCGGGGCGGGACGGCGGGTCGGCGGGCGGCTCCGGCGCCGCGGCCTCGTCGGGTCCTGCCGGGCGTGCCAGGACGGTGACGAGGAGGACGTACCCCGCGAGCAGTACCGCCATGACCAGCAGGGCGGTCCACGAGGAGAACAGCAGGGCCACGACGGCGGCCACCACGACCCCCGCGACGCGGAGCACGTCGACGTGCCGGTGGACCCAGGCCCTCAAGCCGGCGAAACCGCCTGCCTGTCGGGGCGTGCGGGCAGCGAACTCGTTCGCGGCCCTGGCTCCTTGGACCGCGTACCGGCGCAGTGCCTTCGGCAGGCGCCCCGGGCCGACGAGGTAGGCGACGACGGCGAGGACGATGCCGAGCCACAGGAGTTGGTCGCCCCGTTCGCGCAGGGTGGTGAACAGGGTGTACAGGGCGGCCCGCACACCGTCGTGGTAGACGCCGTCCGGCAGCGCAGCGAGGATCTGGTCCCGCACCGCACGCAGCACGCCGCTCAGCACCGTGACGGAGACGACGAGCCACAGACCGAGCTGGAGCACGGTGCGCCGCCGGTCGGGCGAGACCCACACCGCGACGCCGAGCAGCAGGAGCGTGCCGATGACCAGGCCCGCGACGCCCCGCTTGAAGAGGAGTACGGCGTCCTGGAGGGGGCCGAGCTTGTCCCGGTCGTAGAGGGTGATCTGGCCGAAGTCGGCGGGCAGGGAGACCCCGAGCGCCTTCTCGATCTTGTCGTGCAGTCCTGGCGGTATCTCGCCGCTGCCGATGGCCGGGAGGTCGAGCTCCTTGCCGAAGAGCGTGGGCAGTTGCTGCTCGACGGCGTTCAGGACGTCGTTCATGAGCGGCAGCAGGTTCAGCGTCACCGTGGTGCCGTTCACCGACACGCCTTCGGCGCGGTCCTCCAGGACGGCGACGATGCGCGAGTGCGCGGTGCGGTTCACGCCCTCCCACAGCGACCGGAACGTGTCCGTGCCGAGGAGTTCGGAGACCTTGTCGCGTACGAAGTCACGGACGGCGCCGTTGACGGGGGCGGCCAGGAACGACGCCTTGGGCGGCAGCGCCTCGGACAGCCGCGTCTCGACGTCGAGCTTGCCGTAGATCTCGTCGGTGAGGTACTTCGTGACGGCCGCGTTCACGTCGTGGTCCTGGGGCAGCGGCCCGACCGTGGCGACCCAGCGGTCCGTGTTCAGCGTCGTGCGCGCGCCCCAGACCCCGATCACCGAGGCGACCGCGCAGAAGCCGACGAGGGCGATCAGCACGGCGGCGATCGTCCTGCGCACGGTGTACCCGTGGCCCCGCCGCCGGGTGCGCGCCGCCGCGTCCGCGCGCAGCGCCGCGACCTCCGCGCGCAGCCGCTCCACCTCACCGCGGTCGCCGTCCGGGTCCGGCGGGACGTCCGGCCCCACGGGTGCGGGATCTGTCATGGCTCCCCCTCGGCAAACACGCCGGGCGACGTCGCGCCGTCGGCCGTGCGGTCACCCTGACGGCTTTGCCGCGGCGGCCCATCACCCCTTGCGGGTGACGCGCGGACGCGGGCGCTGCGACTGGATGGAGGCGGTACCGACCGGAGGGAGAACACATCATGGTCACGATCGGACCGGTGCAGATGCTGGCCGTCGAGTTCGGACCGGACGCCAAGTTCGCCGGGAAAATCATCGACGAGCTGGAGAGCCTGGAACGCTTCGGCTTCATCCGCGTCCTCGACCTGCTGTTCGTGCGCAAGGAACGGGACGGCACCCTTGTCGGCCGCGACGAGCAGGCCGAGGGCCTGGGCACGACGGTCGCGTCCCTGCTCGGTCTGGACACCCGCATCCTGCGGGAGGTCGAGGCGATGGAGGAGATGGCGGACGAGGGGTATCCGTTCGGCCTCTCGCAGGACGAGATCAGGGAGATGACGGCGGCCCTGGACCCGGGGACGTCCGCGGGGTTCGTCCTGCTCGAGCACGTGTGGGCGAGGACGCTGCGGCGCGTGATCCGCGAGGCCGGCGGCGTACCCGTGGCGGAGGGGTTCCTCACGCCCGAGGCGCTCGGGCCGGTGGCCGCCCAGATCGCCGAGACGGTACGGGCCCTGGAGGCGGCGGCGGCCGCCGACACATCGAAGCGTGACGCCAACAGGCGTCTGGGGAGGCTGTGATGACCGATCTCGTCGTGCTCGGGTTCTCCGACCGGGAGAAGGCCGAAGCGGTGCTCCGCCTCAGCACGGAGCTGTCGCGTCAGGAACTGCTCGACCTGGAGGACGCCGCGCTCGCGTGGCGGACCCCGGACGGGAAGGTCCACGTCAGGCAGTCGCACAGCACCACAGGGAAGGGGGCCGCGACCGGCGCCCTGTGGGGGACGCTGTTCGGCATGCTGTTCCTGATGCCGGTGTTCGGTGCGGCGGCCGGCGCTGCGGCGGGCGCGACCGCCGGGCGCCTCAACGACGTGGGCATCGACGACGCGTTCATCAAGGAGGTCGCCGCGAGCCTGGAGCCCGACCGGGCCGCCGTGTTCGCGCTCGTCCGCAAGTCCACGCCCGACCGGGTGCGGGAGGCGCTGCGTCCGTTCAACCCGACGGTGATCCGTACGTCGTTGACGAAGGAGCGCGAGGAGGAGCTCATCACGGCGCTGCACGGGTTCTGAACCTCACCCGGGTGAGACGGCGGCCACGGATGATGCCGTCTCACCCCGCCCGCGCCCATACTGGCGCCTTCGCACGACGGCCTGAGCAGCGGAGGCGGTGTCGCGATGGGCGACCGGTCGCGGGAAGCGTTCCCGGCACTCCTGCCGGAGCGGTGTCCGGCGCTCCACTCGAAGATCGACACACCGCCGTTGCCGGCCTGGGCGATCGCCCGGCCCCGACAGACGGAGCGTCTCTCCCGGGGGGCGCTGGGTCCACTGACGGTGGTGGCCGGGCCCGCGGGTTCCGGCAAGTCGGTCCTCGTCCTGCTCTGGGCGCACACGGGCAGGGTGCCGGGACCGCTCGCCTGGGTCTCCTGCGACAGCGGTGACGAACTGCCGGGCGTCTTCTGGCCCTGCGTCCTGGAAGCGCTGCGCCACGCCGGGGTCGACGTCGCGGCGGCCGGGGAGGCCCCGGTACGGGTGGACGCCCTCGACTACGTGTTCATCGCCCGCCTCGCCGCCGGACTCGCCGCACGCGGCACACCGGTCGTCCTGGTGCTGGACGACTTCCGCCCGCCGACGGGCTCCGTCCTCGCCGAGGGAGTGACCTATCTGCTCAAACGGGCGGGCAGCGCCTTGCGGCTGATCGTCGTCGGCCGCCGCGACCCGCCGCTGCCCCTGCACCGCTTCCGGCTGGCCGGTGAACTGTCCGAGATCCGCATGGACGACCTGGCCTTCACCGACCGGGAGACGGCTGTACTCCTCGACCAGCACGGTGTCGCGCTGACGAAGTCGTCCGTCCACGCGCTGCGGGAACGTACCGAGGGGTGGGCGGCCGGTCTGCGTCTGGCGGCCATGTCGATGACCGGGCACAGCGACCAGGAGGGCTTCGTCCGCCAGTTCACGGGCGACGACCAGGCCGTGGCGAGCTACCTCCTCGAAGAGGTCCTCGACACCCAGGACGCGGACATGCGGCGCCTCATGCTGGCGACGAGCGTCCCGGAACGCGTCAACGCCGACCTGGCCACGGCGCTCGTCGGCCGCACCGCGGGCCGCCTCTTCTCCACGATGGTCGAACAGAACGCGTTCTTCCGGCCGTTGGGGCACGGCTGGTACCGCGGCCATCAGATGCTCACCACCTTCCTGCGGCTGCGACTGCGCCACGAGACGCCCGGCCTGACCGGGGATCTCCAGCGGAAGGCCGCCGCGTGGTTCAGCACCCACGGTCTCCTGCCCGAGGCCGTGCGCAGTGCGGCCGAGGCCGGGGACTGGCCCTACGCGAGTCGCCTCGTCGTCCACCACCTGGCGATCGGACGGCCGCTGGGCCTGACCGGCGACCGCTTCACCGCCGAACTGTTTTGGCGGATGCCCCACGACGTGGTGGCCAGATCCGCGGCCCGCCACGAACCCGAACCCGCCCTGCTCCGCGCTGCCACGGCCCTGTCCCGCGGCGACACCGCGGCCTGCGACGAAGCCCTCGGCCACGCCGCGGGCGTCCTCGGCCGCGCCGCGGACGGGGAGGACGAGCACGGGGCGAGAATCCGCCTCGCCCACGCGGTGATCACGCTCCAGCGCGCGCGGACCGGTGACGTCTCCCGTGCCGTGCGCGCGGCGGCCGGGGCGCAGGCCCTCTTCGGGAAGGTCTCGCCCGACGTGCTCGCCGACCGGCCCGAACTGAAGGCGCTCGTCCTGTCGACCCGCGGCGGCGACGAGTTGCGCGGCGGCCGGCTCAAGGCGGCCGAGACCACCCTCCTGGCGGCCCTCGCCGCGGCGACCACGGTCGGCAACGCCTCCCTGCGGCGCTGCTGTCTGGAGGACCTCGCGCTGCTCCAGGCGCTGCGGGGGCGGTTCCGCGCGGCGGCCGAGTTCGCGGCGCGGGCGGAACACCCCACCCTCGCCACCCGGTCCCGCCCCGACCGCTCAGGGGCGGCCGTCCTGGTCGCCAAGGGCTGGGTGGACCTGGCCGGCGACCGGCTCGCCGCCGCGGAGCGGGAACTGAGCCGGGCCGAGACCGCGCTCCAGGCCTCCCCCGACCCGTTCGTGCGGACCCTGCACGCGCTGGTCCTGGGTCTGACGCACATCGCGGAGGGGCGCGGCGACCGGGCGCTGCGCACCCTGGGGGGCGTCCGCGTGCCCGCGCCCGATCCCTGGCTCGCCCAGCGTCTCGACGCCGCGGAACGCGAGGCACGCCTCGCCCGACCGCGCCCCGCGGGCGCGTTCCACCCGGAGCCCGACCGGCCGCACGGGACCGGTCCGGCGGCCGTCCAGCTCCTGGGCACGCTCAGCGCGCGCGAACTCGACGTCCTCGTCCACCTCGCGCGCATGATGACCACCGAGGAGATCGCCGCGGAGCTGTACTTGTCCGTCAACACGGTCAAGACCCATCTCAAGAGCGTCTACCGCAAGTTGGCCGTGACGCGGCGGACGGCCGCCGTACGGCGGGCACGGGAGTTGCATCTCCTGTGACCGGGTCTTTGTGGCAGCCGGTGTGGTCAGCCCGGCCGTGGCGTCACAGGAGGCGGAGTCCGCGGGCGCGGCTGACCGCCTCGTCGCGCGAGGTGACGTCGAACTTCCGGTAGATGGACCGCACATGGCTCTTGACGGTGTTCACCGAGACGTACAGATCGACGCCGATCTCCCGCAGCGACTGTGCGCCCTGGAGCCGCCGCAGCACGACCGCCTCACGTGCGGTGAGCCGCGGTGGGCACTCCGGTCCGCCGTCCGCCCCGGCGGGCAGCGGCCCCCGCTCCACCGGCCTCCTCGTGGGCGGCCTGACCGGGCGTACGGCGGCGAGGACCGCCGCCGCCTCCCCCAGCAACGCGTCGGCGACCGGCGGGTTCTGCTGGGCGTGGGCGACGTCCGCGAGGACGTCGGCGGCCCAGGACACGGAGAGGGAGACCGCGCTCTCCGTGGTGAAGCGGTCCCAGCCGAGCGCCCGGAGCTCCCTGCGCAGCGCGGCGACGCGCACCGCGCCGATCTGTCCGCGGCCGAGCACCGCGGGTGTCGTCGTCGTCCGTCGGCATAGCGTGGGCATGTCCTCACCCCTCGAGAGGAACACCTGCGTGTGCCCACATCCTCGGGCCGCCGCCGCCGGGCCGCCAGTGCTTAACGCGCCTCGGCTCCGCCTCCGGGAAGTCTGCGCACCTCGACGAGTTCGAGGCCGAGCGACTGGATCCGGTCCAGGATCCCGTAGAGCGCGGCCTGGTCGAGCGGTGTGCCCCGCAGCACGGTCTCCGCGGGGTGCACCGAGATCGTCAGCTCGCTGAACGCCTCGCGCAACGACGTTCCCGCCCGCCCCCTGATCCGGATCTCATATCCGTCGGCCGCCGGGGCCATGGCGTCACCTCCGTCCGCAGCGGGCGGTACGCATCACATCGTCGTCCCGGGACCGGGAACCGGACATCACCCCGCGTGGGTGAGTACGGCTCCCGGCGCCACGCGGGATGCTCTGCCCCCATCTCAGGGGAGGAGCCAGTGATGACTCAGCGAACTCTGTCGCACCGACACCCGGCGGCCGTCGGGTTCTCGGTGCTCGCCGGCTGTCTGATGCTGCTGGTCGGCTCGTACCACGTGATCACGGGGATCGTCGGGATCGTCGACGACGAGTTCTTCGTGGTCACGCGCAACTACACCTACGAGTTCGACACCACGGCGTGGGGATGGATCCACCTGCTCTCGGGCCTCATCGTGGTGGCCGCGGCCCTGGGCGTGTTCGCGGGCAGCACCTGGGCGCGCGTCGTCGGCATGATCCTCGCCGGGGCGAGCGCCGTGGAGAGCTTCTTCTTCATCCCGTACTACCCCGTCTGGTCGATCATCATCATCGCCCTGGACGTCGTGGTGATCTGGGCTCTCGCGGTGTACGGCAAGGAGCCCGGGCAGGCCTGACGGGCGTGGGGCGCCGCGTTCAGGAGGCGAGATAGCGGGTCTTGGCCCGCTCGTACTCCTGATCCGTCAGGTCCCCCGCCCGCCGGAGCTCGGCGAGCTGCGCCAGCCGGTCCGTCCCGCCGTTCGCCGAGCCTCCGGCCGATTCGCGTACGTACGAACGGAACGCCGCGTCCCGTGCCTGCGCCTCGTGCCGATCCCTCTCGCCCATCGACTTGCCCCGCACGATGAGGTACACGAACACACCGATGAACGGGAGCACGAGGACACAGATCAGCCAGCCCGCCTTCGCCCAGCCGCTGAGGTCGTGGCTGCGGAAGATGTCGGTGATCAGCCGGAACAGGAGCATGAGCCAGGCCACCCAGAGGAAGAACCAGAGCATGGTCAGGAACAGGTTCATCAGCGGATAGTCGTCCATCGTGTGCCTCCTCGGCAGTAGGTGAGAGGAACCGTCGTCCTCCGCTCCGCGCGCCGCGTCACCCCCACCGGGTGATGCTCCGGGGCCCCGCCGCGACGAGAGTCGGGGCACGGACCCGAAAGAGCGGGTGAGTCGAGAGAAGGGGGCCTCGCCATGGCCGGGACCACGTATCCCACCGCGCAGGAGCGGGCCGCCCGCGGCAAAGCGCTGCGTGGCCTCGTGCCGCGCTCGGCCCACGCGGAGTTCACACCGCGTCAGGGCCGTACGGATCCCGTGACCGTGCTCGACGCGCAGTCGGCGACGCGGCTGTCGGAGCTGGTGCCGCTGCGGTACGCGCGGATGCTGGAGTCACCCTTCCGGTTCTATCGCGGGGCCGCCGCGCTCATGGCCGGCGACCTGGCGAACACCCCGAGCACAGGGATCGACGTGCAGTTGTGCGGGGACGCCCATCTGCTCAACTTCCGGCTGCTCGGCTCCCCCGAGCGCCATCTGATGTTCGACATCAACGACTTCGACGAGACGCATCCCGGGCCCTGGGAGTGGGACGTCAAGCGACTGGCGGCGAGCCTGGCCATCGCCGGCCGCAGCAACGGTTTCAGCGACGCGCAGCGCTCCGCCGTGGTGCGGGGGGCGGTGGGCACCTACCGCGCGTGGATGCGCCGCTTCGCGGAGATGCGTCATCTCGACGTCTGGTACGCGAAGGTCGAGGCGGACGACCTCTACCGGCTGCTGAGCGACAGGGGGAACGCGGTCATCCGCAAGAGGGCGGGGCTCGCCCTGGCCAAGGCCCGCACCCGCGACCATCTGCACGCCTTCGAGAAGCTCACGCACATGGTCAAGGGCGAGCGCAGGATCACCGCCGATCCGCCGCTGGTCGTGCCCGTCGACGACCTCATGCCCGGGGTGGAACGCGATCAGGTCGAGGAGCAGATCAGGGGGCTGATCGAGCGGTACGGCCGGAGTCTGCCCTCGGACCGGCGGGCCCTGCTGGAGCAGTTCCACCTCGTGGACATGGCCCGCAAGGTCGTCGGGGTCGGCAGCGTGGGCACCCGCTGCTGGATCATCCTCATGCTCGGCCGCGACGAACAGGACCCGCTGCTCCTCCAGGCCAAGGAGGCAGGTCCCTCCGTCCTCGCGGAGCACACTGACGCGAGCCGGTACGAGAACCAGGGGGAGCGGGTCGTCGCGGGCCAGCGGCTGATGCAGGCCACCAGCGACATCATGCTCGGCTGGGAGCGGGCCGAGGGCATCGACGGCCGTCAACGGGACTTCTACGTACGCCAGTTGCACGACTGGAAGGGCATCGCCGTCACCGACACGATGCGACCGCGCGGCATGCGCCTCTTCGCCCAGTTGTGCGGCGCCACCCTGGCCAGGGCCCACGCCCGCTCGGGGGACCGCATCGCCATCGCCGGCTATCTCGGTGGCGGTGACGCCTTCGACCGCGCCGTCGCCCGTTTCGCCGAGACGTACGCGGACCAGAACGAGGCCGACTTCCGCGCCCTCGGTGAGGCGTCCCGCGCCGGCCGGGTCCGCGCGGACGCCTCCTGACGCGGCGCCGCCCAGCGGTCGAAGGGCGGCCGTCCGGCCAACAGGTACCCGAGGGCGATGCCCAGCGTGACCACGACGAAGAGGGCGATGAGCCAGGAGAGCATGGTGAACACCGAGCCGATGGGGCCGTAGCGGCGGATGCTCTCGTTCAGGGCGTGCGGCAGGTAGAGCCGGGACACCGCGTCGCAGACGGCGATACCGCCTCCGGTGAGCAGGGCTCCGGGGAGCAGCGGCCCCCACGGCACGCGTTTGCGCAGCAGAAGGTGCTGGGTCCACCACCACATGAGGACGGTCGCGGCCAGCGAGAGGGGGTAGCCGAGCAGCGGCCCCGCCCCGAAGCCGTCCCGGCAGGCACCGTGGAAGAGCAGTGAGGCGAGCCAGCCGAACAGCCAGACCAGCCACCGCCACACGGCGGGCCCGCCGAGCGCGGGCGGCAGGTGCCAGGCGCGTTCGCACAGGCGCTGGAGGCTGCGGCTGACGGCGGTGGCCGAGACCAGCGTCATGAGGATGCTGAACGCTCCCCACGACTCGTGCGGTGGCTGCTCACCGGTCGTGAACTGCCGTGTCTGGTCCGCCGAGACACCCGAGAGGCCGAAGATCGCCCGCAGTGAGGAGAACAGTTCCTCGCGCACGACCGGCGGCCCGAAGGACACCATGACGAACAGCACGGGCAGAGCGGCCAGGAAGACCTGGGCGGCGAGCCGCGTCGCCGTGTCGAGGACGTTGACCCGCATGAGCTGCGCCGCCACCTGACGCACCCCGCCGGACCGCCGCGCCACCGAGGCCCGCAGCTCCGCCGTCGCGGCCCGGATCCGCGCGCGTGTCCCCTCCGCCGCGGGCTCCGGTTCGCCGTCCGGCAGCCTCTCCGTCACCTCGTGCCCCAGTCGTAGAGCACGGCGGTGCGCACGACCAGGTCCTGGAGCGAGGCGTTCCGTCGGCTCAGGACCACCCAGCAGAGCCCGATCGGCAGGAGCACGCACAGCACGGCGCGCAGCAGTGCCCGTCCGGTGGTCAGGGGGTCCCCGGAGGCGCGGACCACGCGCAGGCCGGCGCACTGCTTGCCCGGTGTCCGGCCCGCCACCGTCCAGCATCCGGTGAGATATCCGACGGCGATCAGGGGTGCCGCGGCGGCGCCGACCGGCCGCGGCGGGCTCGGGAGCGTGAACGGGGCGCCGGTGAGCACGTAGTCGCCCACCGCGTACAGGAGGAGGGCGGCCCCGCAGAACGCGCTGACGAGCCCGAGGTCGATCACGTCGGCGACGGTCCGGGAGACGATCCCCGCTCGCCGGCCCTGGGCGGTGAGCGCCCGGCTCACGGCTCCTCCGGCCGCCGGGGCGGTCCCGTCGTGTCCCGTGCGGTGGACCGGAACATGACCCGGTCGGCGATCCGGCTGACGAACCGGTCCGCGCCGACGCCCCGGTCCCGGAACGCGTCCACGGTCTCGACCGCCATGGTGCCGCTGGACTCCCGGACGATCCCGGCGAAGTCGATCTCGTCGAGGACGCGCCGCACCAGATCGGCGAGGTCGAGGCGGGCGATGACCGCTTCGAGGTCGGCGCGCGCCACCACCGCGTTCACGTCGAGGCGGGCGGCGACCCGGTCGAGGTCGATGCGTTCGGCGACGCGTCCGACATCCACGCGCCGCGCGATCCGGTCGACATCGATGCGATCGGCCGCGCCGTCCAGGTCGATCTGGTCCAGTACGCCCGCCGCCACTTCCCGGACGGTGGCCCTGAGGAGCCGCGTGGCCAGTTCCCGGTTGTACTCCTGCTCCGCCGCCCCTTGCTCGGCCCAGCCCTCCAGCAGGCGCCGCGCGGAGAGGAACGGTTCGAGCCGTGTCACGGGGCGCGCGGCGAACGCGACGAGCGTGCCCGCCGTGGAGCCGGCGCGCCGGGCGGCGAGGCTGAGCGCCACCGTGGCGCCGGACAGCAGGCGGAGCGACGAGGAGGGCCGCTCGGGCACCGCGCCGGCGGTGGCGTCCGGCGGGTCGAGCAGGCGTCGCAGACCGGACCCGGTCAGTCCCAGGAGGCCGAGCACCGCCCGCAGCGCCCGCTCCGACAGGTCGTCCGTCTCTTGCGCTCCGAGTGCACCCATCCGCGAACCCGCCTCCTCCGGCCATCACACCGTGGAGCAGATTCCGGCCGGGTGCCCTCACCCGTGGGAGGTGATCCTGCGGGGGCGGTGCCCGGTGGTCACACGCCGCGGCGGGTGCGGCGTACGCATTCGTTGACCACGTCCCGCAGGGAGCCCGCACGGGCCAGGGTCTCGCGCTGGATGCGGGCGCCGGTGCCGTCGCGCAGCAGCCGCGACAGGCGGTCGCGGGCCTCGTCGTAGTCGCCGGCGTCCTCCAGGGCGGGCCGGACGTGCGCGAAGAGGGACTCCACGGCTTCCTGGGCCGGGACGGGGCGCAGGTGGACGGGGCTCACGAGCTGCTCCTCCAGGCCGGAGCGGCCCGCGCGCCAACCGGCGAGACGGAGCAGGGCCACGGGGACCTCGGCGGGGGGTTCGCCGGCCCGCCACTGCCGGGCCGCCGTCTCGACCAGGCCGCGTACCAGCATGGCGAGGAGCACCGTCATGGACGGCTCCAGGCAGACGTCGGCGACCCGTACCTCGACGGTCGGGTGGTTGGCGGAGAGCCGGGCGTCGAAGTAGATCATGCCGTCGTCCCGCAGGGCGCCCGTCGCGACCATGGCGCGGACCTGCTCGTGGTACGCGTCGGCGTCGTCGAAGACCTCCACCGGTCCGGCGGACGGCCAGCGCCCCCAGACCCGGCTGCGGTAGCTGTTGTAGGCGGAGTCCTTGCCCTGCCAGAACGGCGAGTTGGCGCTCAGGGCGAGCAGGACCGACAGCCAGGGCCGGATGCGGTTGAGCACGGCCACGCCTTCTTCGTCGGACTCGACGTGGACGTGTACGTGGCAGCCGCAGGTGAGCTGTTCGAGCGTGGTGAGACCGAAGTTCTCCTCCAGCCACTGATAGCGGGCTCCGGTGCCCACGGTGGGGCTCACCGGGAGCGGGGAGGTGGCCAGTGCGGCGATCGCGGCGCCGAGCGTCTCGGCGTGCCGGGCCGCCTCCTCGCGCCATTGGACGATCTCCTGGGCGAGCTTCGACATGTCCTTGTGCGGGCTGGTGGCGAACTCCAGTTGCTGACGGTGGAGCTCCGCCTCGAAGGCGTCGTCCTCGTCCTTGTCCTCACGCGCGGCCATCGCCAGCACAGCGTGGGACAGTGCCCGCGCCTCGCCGCTCTCGTTGTCGACGAGAAGCAGTTCCTCTTCCACTCCCACACTGCGCATGCGTACCGTCCTGATGAAGTAGAGGGCTTGGTCCGCTGGGCCGCGTACCCACTTGCGAGCCGTTGTAGCAGGTGAGTGGGGACGCGCCGGTCAGGAGGCGGCCGACACCGGTGAGTCGGTGCGGTCGGCGACCGAGCCCCGCGTCGCGCTCCTCGGGACGGGCTCGTCCTTGCGCAGCGCTGTCCAGACCTTGTGCGACGCCTTGTCGAGCGGCAGGACCCGGCCCGAGTCCTCGGCGTCGTAGGTGACGGGCAGGGTGAGCATGTCGGTGTGGGCGGGGCTGATGCCCTTGAGGTCCTTGCCCAGGCCGAGGAGCTTGTCGGTGGAGGCCAGGCCCGAGTCCGCGCTGATGGTCCTGGTGGCGGTGTCGGCCAGGTCGTAGGCCTTGGCGGGGTGGCTGAGCGGGTCCACGGTGTCGGCCCGGTGGATCAGCGCCTTGACGAAGGCCTGCTGGAGCTGGATGCGGCCGAGGTCACTGCCGTCGGCCACGCCGTGCCGGGTGCGGACGAGCTCCAGAGCCTGCTTGCCGCCCAGCGTGTGCCGGCCCTTGGTGAGGGAGAGGCCGCTGGCCGGATCGTCGATGCTCTCGCGGGTGGTGATGTCCACGCCGCCGAGTTCGTCGATGAGCTTCTGGAAGCCCTTGAAGTCGACCTCGAGGTAGTGGTCCATCCGCAGGCCGGACATCTGCTCGACCGTCTTGACGGTGCAGGCCGGTCCGCCGACCTCGTAGGAGGAGTTGAACATGGCCTGGTGCGCGGCCGGCGCGGTGGTGCCGTGGTCCGTCGCGCACCGGGGTCGTTCGACCATCGTGTCGCGCGGGATGCTGACGACCGACGCCTTCTTGTGGGTCTTGTCGACGTGCAGCACCATCGCCGTGTCGGCGCGGGCGCCCGCGACGCCGGTGCCGTACTGTCCGTGGGTTCCCGCCCGGGAGTCGGACCCGAGCAGGAGGATGTTCATCGAGCCGTCGTGCTGGTGGCCGGGCCGGTCGTCGCCGAGTGCGGCGTCCACGTCCGTGCCCCGGATGTTGCCGTCGAGGTGCTGCCAGGCGTACGCCGTGGAGCCCGCGCCGACCAGGGCCAGGCCCAGGGCGCCCCATGCGGCGTACCGGAGGGCCCTGCTCCGCGGTGTGCGCCGCGCGCGGCGCACTCGTGCCGGTCCGTAGGGGGGCACCGCCGAGCCGTCGGCGGGGTGTGCCCGGTGCTCGTCTCCGCTCTCGTGCGGCATGCGTCGCCCTTCGTCGTCGGCCGGTGGCTCAGTACGCCGAGTTCACGTTGTCGATCGAGCCGTAGCGGTGGGCGGCGTAGTTGGCGGCCGCGGTGATGTTGGCGACCGGGTCCGTGAGGCTGTCGGCGGTGCCCGCGACGTGGAAGCGGTCGAAGGTCGGCTGGATGACCTGGAGCAGACCCTTGGAGGGGATGCCGTTGCGGGCGTTGATGTCCCAGTTGTTCTGGGCGTTCGGGTTACCGGAGGACTCCCGCATGATGTTGCGGTGCAGGCCCTCGTAGGAACCGGGGATGCCCTTGGCCTTCATGATGGCGAGGGACTCGCGGATCCAGCCGTCGAGGTTGTCGGGGTAGCTCGGGGCGGTCTTGGTGCTCTTGGCGGGCTTGACGCTCTTGACGTCCTTCGCGGCCGGGGCGGAGACCGTCTTGGTCTGGGTGGTCGCCGCGGCCGGCTCGGTCGCCTGGGCCGTCGTGGGGACCAGCGTGAGCGCCGCGGCCACGGCACCGGCGGTGGCTATGCCGGAGAGGGAGACCTTGCGGAGGGCGGTGCGGGCGGGGCTGGTCTGCGCGAGGGCGATCGACATGCGGGGTTTCTCCAATGGGGACGGGGAGTCGGTCGGCACGGGCTCGGCGACCGGAACGTCTGCAACAGTGAGCGACGCCAGGACAGACTGGCAAGAATGTGACGTACTACCGCATTACGGAGATACGCCCGGACAAAGCGGGCATAAGTGGCCCCGATCCGCGTCCCGTCCCGCACCGGGACGGCCCCGGCACTACTAAAGGCATTCGCATGTGACGTGGCTCCTATGGGTGGGCTCACTGCCACGGGCGTTTTTCGGGCATCCCGGACACCTTCCGGGCGCCTCTCGGAGACCCCCCGGACACCCCCGGGCACAGCGGAAGGCCCGGTCCACATGGACCGGGCCTTCCGAGGGGGTGCGCTGTGGGTGTGTCGTCGGGGTCAACCGGTGAAGCGGTCGGGGTCGGGGCCGGTCCGCTCGTCGCGGTTCAGCGCGGAGATCTGGCCCATGGCGCCCTCGTCGAGCGCGAAGTCGAAGACGTCGAAGTTCTGCTCGATCCGCTTCCGGGTCGCCGATTTGGGGAAGACGATGTCGCCGCGCTGGAGGTGCCAGCGCAGCACCACCTGGGCCGGTGTCCTGCCCGCCGCCCGCGCGACGCGCTCGACGGCCGGGTCGTCGAGCACCTTGCCCCGGGCGATGGGCGACCAGGCCTCGGTGGCGATACCGCGCTCGGTGCCGAAGGCCCTGACGTCGTCCTGGGTGAGATAGGGGTGCACCTCGATCTGGTTGACCGCGGGCACCACGTCGCTGCCCTGCGACAACCGGCGCAGGTGGTGGGGCTGGAAGTTGGAGACGCCGATGGCCTTCACCCGGCCGGAGCGGTAGATCTCCTCCAGGGCCTTCCACGTCTCCACGAAGTCGCCCCTGCCGGGCAGCGGCCAGTGGATGAGGAAGAGGTCCAGGTAGTCGAGGCCCAGCTCCCGCATGGTGGTGTCGAACGCCCGGAGGGCGTCGTCGCGGGCATGCGCATGGTTGTCGAGCTTGCTCGTCACGAAGAGGTCGGCGCGGTCGATACCGCAGTCGCGGACCGCCTGGCCGACCCCCTTCTCGTTGCCGTACATCTCGGCCGTGTCGATGTGCCGGTAGCCGGTCTCCAGCGCCACGAGCGTCGTCTCGCGGGTCTCCTCCGGCGGGATCTGATAGGTGCCGAAGCCGAGCTGCGGGATGCGCACTCCGTTGTTGAGGGTCAGGGCGGGGACTGCGGTCACAGGGGGTCTCCTCCTTCGATGGGTGCGGTCAGCGGTGGGTGCGGGCTCAGATGTCGCCGTCCCGCACCCAGCCCGACGGGTCGGCGAGGACGTCGTCCGAGATCTTCGGCAGCGAGCGTTCCGTGCCGAAGGCGCGGGCGCGCAGCCGTGACAGCGCCTCTTCGGCCGTGATGTCCAGCTCCACGACGAGCGCGCCGACGGCCGCGTGGGTCGGGCCCCAGTAGGAGTCCAGGATGTCCTCGGGCTCCCACAACGGCAGGCCGCCCTGTTCGACCGTCGCCTGGTAGGTGTTCAGCAGGGCCCGGCCGGCGGCGCGGGTGGCGATGACGCCCTTCTGGATGAGGTCGGGGTCCGGCGCCATCGCCTCGTGACGGAGCACGTCGATCGCGCCGAGCGTGCGTCCCTCGTCGATGCGCAGTGGGAAGGCGTAGACGGCGCCCACGTCGGCGAGCTGTTCCTGTGCGCAGGACCCGAAGACGGGCCATTGCGTCACGTCCGCGTGCAGGTCGTTCACGATCACCTTGTCGCCCGTCCGCGCGGCCGTGACGCAGGGGCCCTCACCCACTCCGAATTGCAGCCTCTCCAGGCGCAGGGCCGCGTCACTGGTCGCCCACAGGAGCTGACGGTGCGGGGTGTCGGTGAACAGGGAGAGCGTGGCGGCATCCATGGACACGCTCTTTCGAACCGCTTCGCACAGCCGCCGGGGCAGCCGGGCCGCGTCGCCCTCGGCGGCCCTCAGCACGGACTGCTCGATGGCGAAACGATCCACCATGGATTCCCACCGGCCTCTCTCATGTCGTTCGGACCCGCCGGGTGTCCCTTCGGACGCCGGGCAAACCGGGCACGACCACGAGCGACCTGTGTCTTTCCACCGCGGGGCGGCCGGGCCCGGACGCGGGCAAGAGGGCCCCGGATCGGCGCATCGCCGGTCCGGGGCCCTCGCCCGCGTGGTTCTCCGTGTACGACTTTCTACGCGTACGGCCCTCTGCGTGTACGGCCTTCTCCGTGTACGGCCTTCTGCGTGTACGGCCTTTTCAGCTCCGGCCGAACGGGCTGTGCTCAAGTTCTCGCAGGAGTTCGGCCGTGTCCGCGTAGACCACCTCCGCGCCCGCCTTCTCCAGTTCCGCCCGGCTCACGCCGCCGCTGAGGACGCCGACGGGGACGACGCCCGCGCGCCGGGCCGCCCGCATGTCCCAGACCGAGTCACCGACGAAGACGCTGTCCTTCGACTCCGCGCCGACGAGCTCCAGCGCGTGCAGCACCGGCTCGGCGGCCGGTTTCCCCTCGTCGACGTCGTCGGAGCTGGCGGTGGCGTCGATCGCGTCGTCCGCGTCGACGGCCGCGCGCAGCGCCGTCAGCTCGGAGCCCTCCGCCGAGGTCGCGAGGACCACCTTCCACCCGTCGCCGTGCAGCCGTCTCAGCAGGTCGGCAGCGCCCTCGACGGGAACGAGGCGTTCGAAATAGGTGGCGTAGAGCGCCTTGTGCGCGGCGCTGAGAGACGCGTCCTGCTCGCGGTCCCGTTCCTTGCCGAGCAGATGTTCCAGCAGGTCGGACGAGCCGAGGCCGATGGCGCCCAGGACCGACACCATCGGTACCCGGTGTCCTGCCTGCCGCAACGCCTCCCACCAGCACACGGTGTGCAGATGATTGGTGTCGACGAGTGTGCCGTCCACGTCGAGGACGGCTGCGCGTGCGCTCATGGCGGCTCCTTCCAGGGTGGGGCGGGGCGGGGGGTCAGGCGCTGAGCGCCTTGCCGATCTCTCCCACGAAGTCGTCGAGGTCCTTGGGCGTACGCGACGTGATGAGCGTGTAGCCGGCCGCGGGGCAGGTCTTCACCGATTCGTCCACCCACGTGGCCCCGGCGTTGCGGATGTCGGTTCGCAGGGACGTGTAGGAGGTCAGGGTCTTGTCCTTCACCACGTCCGCCTCCACGAGGAGCCAGGGGCCGTGGCAGATGGCGGCCACCGTGCGGCCGGAGGCGGCGAACGCCTTGGCGGTCGCGACCGCCTTCTCGTCGAGCCGCAGCGTGTCCGCGTTGAGGGTGCCGCCGGGGAGCAGGAGCAGGTCGTACGCGTCCGCGTCCACCGCGTCGATCGTGGTGTCGACCTGCACCGTCTCGCCGGGGTCCTTGTCCCCCACCAGGGTCTGCACCGGGTCCGTGGACTGGGCGGCGACGGTCACCTCGGCGCCCCGCTCCCGCAGCTTCTTGAGCGGGACAAGGAGTTCGTCCTGCTCCACGCCGTAGTTCGTGACGAGTGCCAGGACACGACGACCGTCGAGCTGGGTGTCAGCCATGATGATGCGCCTTTCTCTCGTTCTTCTCTGGCTTGCCCACTGGACTGGGTGCTCCGTACAGCGTGGGTCATTCCTACTGATTTCGCCCGGGTGGGAGCGGCAGCCGCAGCGCGCTCCTGCCCTGGCGCCACCGCGACAGCAGCCGCTCGGCCAGGCGGTCCTCCAGGAACCCGGTCGCGGTGACGCCGAAGGCCACGTCGGCGTCGAGATCGGGTTCGGCGCTCAGCAGGCCGCCGACCACCTCCCGGCGCACGATCTGCTCGTGCACGGCGTCGGCCTCGACGTGCTCGTCGTAGAACCGCTGGGCCGCCTTTCCCGCGCCGAGGCGTCGCAGCGCCTCCGCGAGGCGGCGGGAGCCGGGCGAGGAGGTGATCTCGACGGCGGCGAAGTGTCCGACGAGGGCGCCGCGCAGGCTGCGGTGCAGACCGAACAACGACATCAGGTTGACCGTGGCGAGCGCCTGCGCGGGGGCGGCGTCGAGGTAGTGGCCGTACGCCGTCTCGAGGCCGAGGTCCTCCATCAGCTCCGCGAACAGCCCGGCGTGGATGTCCTCGGTGCGGCCCGCGCCGAACTCGTCGTACTCGATGGCCACCATGGCCGCCTTCGCCCGGCCGTGCAGCCGGGGGATGACCCAGGCGTGCGGGTCCGCCTCCTTGAGGTGGTACAGCGAGCGCAGCGCGGCGTACTCGCGGAACTGCCACAGCTCGCCGTCGCGTCGCAGATGGTGGCTGACGCCGGTGGCGTCGAACCCGGCGGGCTCCACCAGGAGGCCCGCCAGTGTCTGCTCCGCGTCGGCCTCCGGTGCCGCGTCGGCGCGCAGGGCGTCGAGGAAGCGCCGCTCCAGGGTGCGCCGCAGGTGCAGCAGCCGCGGCTCCCACTCCCACTCCTCGTCGACGTCGCGGAAGCCCTGGTAGTGCAGTTCGTAGAGCACGTACAGCGCCAGTTGCAGGTCGCGGCCGTACGGGTCGGCGGACTCGGCGCCCTCCTGCGCGGGCACGAACACCTCGTCCGGCAGTGCGTCGCGCCGCAGCGCGCCGACGACCGAACCCGACAGGCGCCCGCAGGGCGCGGGCAGGTCGGGCCGCAGGCGCCGCGGCTCCGTCGTCACGGTCACGTGTCACCCCTTTCCTTCTCGCGGCTGCGTTTTCGGTGGCTCGTGTCGCACCAGGGGAACGTTCGGCTGCGGCGGCATGTGCAGATGGCCACTTGGAAGCGCCGGGACACGTGTGTCGTGCCGTCGCCGTCGGTCACCTCGACCGGTCCCTCGATGAGCAGGGGTCCTTCGCGGTCGACCGTGACGCGGCGCGGGCGTCCGGCGGGGTCAGTCGAGTTCGGCACGGATGACCACCAGCTCTTCATGCGTCGCGTCGATGTCGAGGAGTCCCTGGTCGCACAGCCAACCGCGGCGTGCCCGCAGCACGGGCCCGAACGGCACGTACGCCTTGTCGATGACGGCCGCGCTCATGCCGAGGTCGGTGAGCCGGCGCAGGCTCGCGGACGCGTCGCACAGGGCGGAGTGCACCATCAGCAGGGTGCCGCCTGGCCGCAGCGCCCGCGGTGCGGCGTCGCAGACGCGGTCGACCACGGTGCGGCCGTCGAGCCCGCCGTCCCAGGCCCGGGCGGGCCCGCGGCGCGGGAGGCAGGGGGACGGGGCGGGCACGTAGGGCGGGTTGCTGACGACCAGGTCGAAGGAGCCGGGCGGGAATGCCGAGCCCAGGTCGCCGTGGCGGACGGTGACCGGCGCCCCGTTGATGCGGGCATTGAGGCGGGCCGTCCACACGGCCCGCCACGACAGGTCCACGGCCGTCACGCGGGCGCCGAGCCGCGCGGCGGAGACGGCCAGCGCCCCCGTGCCCGTACCCAGATCCAGTACGTCGGTCCGCTCGTCCAAGCGCTCCTCGCTCAGCGCCCGGAGCAGCAGATCGGTGTCGTGCTGCGGCGCGTACACGCCGGGCGGGGCCAGGAGTCGCGGGCCTCGCTGCGGCTGATGAGGCTGTCTGGGCCGGGCGTGTGTCGTCATGCGGGCCTCACCCTGCTGTAGTTCCGGTTCGGGACGGGAACGCCTGCCCTTCCACCCTCCGCCGGGCCGCCGGCGCCGACCACTTGGGGCATCACGCATCGTGAGCGGCGGGCGAGCAGGGGGTGACAGGAGTTCGCTCCCGGGACGAAGTGCCCGCGAAGGCCGCTCGTACACCCGCCGAGGCGGGGAGGCGGCCCCCGGCCCGCTCGCGGTCACGGCTTCAGGAGCGTCTTCACCATGCCGTCCTTCTTGGCCTGGAAGGTCGCGTAGGCCGCCGGGCCCTCGGACAGCGGCAGGTGGTGCGTGGCGAATCCGTCGACGCCCAGCGGGTCGTCGTCGGTGAGGTGCGGGAGGATGTCGTTCACCCAGCGCCACACGTTGGCCTGTCCCATGCGCACCTGGAGCTGCTTGTCGAACATGGTGAGCAGCGGCATCGGGCTGGCCGCGCCGCCGTAGACGCCGCTGATGGACAGGGTGCCGCCGCGGCGCACCACGTCGATCCCGGCGAGGAGGGCGCCGAGCCGGTCGACGCCCGCCTTCTCCATCAGCGTCCGCCCGAGCTTGTCGGGGAGGAGGCCGGTGGCCCACTGGGCGGCCTGCGCGACCGGTGCTCCGTGCGCTTCGAGGCCGACCGCGTCGATCACGGCGTCCGTGCCGCGGCCCTGGGTGAGGTCGCGCACGGCGTCGCCGAGGTCCTTGCTGTGCTCACGCAGGTCGAGGGTGGTGAAGCCGTTCCGCCTGGCGCGCTCCAGGCGGTCGTCGACGAGGTCCACACCGATGACCAGTTCCGCGCCGCGCAGCCGGGCGATCCGCGCCGCCATGTCACCGATGGGGCCGAGGCCGAGGACGGTGACGCTGCCGCCCGGGGGGATGTCGGCGTACTCCACCGCCTGCCAGGCGGTGGGCAGCACGTCGGAGAGGTAGACGAAGCGGTCGTCCGACGGGCCGTGGGGCACCTTGATGGGCAGCGTGTTGCCGAAGGGGACCCGCAGGAACTCGGCCTGCCCGCCGGGCACCTGCCCGTACAGCTTGGTGTAGCCGAACAGGGAGCCTCCGCTGCCCATGGACCGCACCTGCGTGGTCTCGCACTGCGAGTGCAGGCCGCGGCTGCACATCCAGCAGGTGTTGCAGGAGACGTTGAACGGGATGACCACGCGGTCGCCGACGGCCACGTCGGTGACCTCGGGGCCGATCTCCGCGACGACGCCCATCGTCTCGTGGCCGAGGATGTCGCCCGGGTCGAGGAACGGGCCGAGGACCTCGTACAGGTGCAGGTCGGAGCCGCAGATACCGGTCGACGTAACCTGGACGACGATGTCGTCGGGCTTCTCGATACGGGGGTCGGGGACCTCCTCGATCCGTACGTCGCGCTTTCCTTGCCATGTCAGTGCGCGCATGCCGCGCCTCCCAGCGTTCGTTGCGTGCGAGTCGGTTTTCTCGGGGCGGTCCGCTTGTGCGGGGCCCCTTCCAGGGGCTCACACTGTGCGGCGCCTCGCCATGTGACCGCCGACGGCGGAGACCGACCCGCGTACCCGGGGCAGGGAGGGTTGATGCGCGCCCGCGCAGGTCGGGGCGGAGGACATCTGGGTGCGGGGGCGGTCGGGGTGGGTCACGCTGGGAGGAGAGCGCGGGGCCGGCGCCCGCGTTCCGCGTCCGTGGGGACCCGCGGGCCGACCGACCCGGACGAGGACCAGGAGACCCGCATGACCGACACCTCCGGCGACCACCCGGTCACCGTGACCCTCAGCGACTGCTCGGACGACGACGCCCGCCGCGTGCTGGCGTATCTCACCGAGGGGTTCCCCGACCGCTCCCCCGCCCAGGACACGCCCGGCGCCGACAGCACCCGCGTCACGGTCTGGACGGCCGAGCTCGACGTGGCCGCCGGTGCGGGGTCCGCGTCCCGGCCGGACGGTGCCCGGGGCCGCGACGGTATCGACGGCCCGGTGTCCCTGACGGCCCAGGGCGCGCCGCACGACGTGACGACGGTGCGGGCGGCGCTCGCGGAGGCGTACGGCGTGCGGGACGTCGGCTCGGTCTCCGGGGACCAGGAGCGGGAGAGCCAGTTCCTGCTCACGCCGCGCTGACCTCAGGCGTCGGCGGTGTCCCGCAGGACGTCGCAGGTGTGCTGGAACTCCTCCATCAGCCGGGTGGCCTCGACGACGAGGACGCCGTACGGGCGGGAGGCGTCCGCCAGGGGCAGCCGGTGTTCCCGGGCGGCGTCCAGGACCGCCTGGAGCGCCTTCTGCGCCACGGCGGCCTGCTCACTCATCTCCTCGGCCTGCGCGGTGAGGGTGTCGCTGTCGATCTCCGCGACGACATGGGCGATGTCCCGCAGCCGCAGGGCGAAGTCGCTGTACGCCTCGAAGGCCGGGGCGTAGGTGTAGGTGTTCTCCGTCTCGCGCCACCGGCCGAGACTGCGGGTCAGTGAGGCGAGCTGGTAGACCGCGCGTTCCAGGGCACCGAGGACCTGGCGGTAGCGGTCGAAGGCCAGGTGGTGGCGGTGGGCGGGGAGCAGGCGCCGGGGGTTGAACGGCAGGCTGTTCTCCGCGGTGCGCAGTCCGATCCTGGCCTGGTCGACCGCGGCCTGTCCTCGTTCGCCCGCCGCGCGCCACCGTTCGGCGCGCTCGTCGCCGACGTCGCCGCTGCGCAGGCCGTCCGCCATGTCGTCCAGCAGCGTCTCCATCTCGGCGGCGAGGACCCGCAGGCCCTCTTCGGCGCTGCGGTAGCGCAGCGGGGGCGCGACGACCAGGTTCACCAGCAGTCCGATGCCGCAGCCGATGAGGACGAGGAGCACGATCTGCCCCAGTTGCATGGCTCTGTCGACGTTGGTGGTGGCCGTCGAGTAGACGGAGAAGGCGAAGAACGCCGCTGTGGCGACCTGGGGGCCCTGGTCGCCGAGCGCGGGTGACTGGCTCAGGGTCAGGGCGATGAGGGCGACGACGACGAAGGCGAACAGATCGGGGCCCGCGGCGAAGCCGATCGCCGCCTGCACGGCCACGCCGACGACGACGGCGGCGACGTAGCGGAGGGTCTGCCACAGCGATCTGTGGATGGTGACGTTCATCGTGAGCACCGCGGAGAACGGTGCGAACGCCGGTGAACCGGCGTGGACGAGATCGTGGGCGACCCACCAGGAGAGGGTCGCCGCCAGTCCGCTCTTGCCGATCCGGAGGACTGTCTGGCGCTCATGTCCTGACGTGTGCCAGGCCCGGGCCACCCATTCCCTGCCGTTCTCCAACCGACCTGCCACGCGCGTTCTCTGTCCTCTCCGTGCTCCGGTCCCGGATCAGGGAGGTCATGGACCGGAGCACAACACGTAACCACAACAAGTGGGTTGAAACAGAGAGGAATCGCATAGCGGGGTGGATGCGAAGGGGGGTGGGACGGGGGCGATCAGTCGGTGGCCATCAGGCCGGCGCGGAGCTTGCCCACGACCCGGCTGATCAGCCGGGAGACGTGCATCTGGGAGCAGCCCAGCTCGTCGGCGATCTGCTGCTGGGTCCGCTCCTCGACGAAGCGCAGGTGCAGGAGCCTGCGGTCCCGCTCGTCGAGGTCCGCGATCAGCGGGGCGAGCGAGTGGAAGTTCTCGACCAGTTCGAAGGAGTGCTCGTCGACGCCGATGAAGTCGGCGAGCATCGTGTCGGAGTCCTCGTCCTGGCCGTTGACCGCCGCGTCGAGGGAGACGGCGTTGTAGCCGTTGGACGCCATCTGCGCCTGGGCGACCTCGGCGGGTTCGAGCTGCATCAGCTCGGCCAGCTCCGCCGTGGAGGGCGAACGTCCGAGCCGGGACCGCAGCTCCTCGGTGGCCCTGGACAGTTCGAGGCGGGCCTCCTGGAGGCGGCGCGGCACGTGCACGGCCCAGGAGGTGTCACGGAAGAAGCGCTTGATCTCGCCCGTGATGTAGGGGACGGCGAAGGAGGTGAACTCGACCTCGCGCGTCAGCTCGAACCGGTCGATCGCCTTGATCAGGCCGATGGTTCCGACCTGGACGATGTCCTCCATTTCCTGCTGACCGCGGTGCTTGAAGCGGGACGCGGCGTACTGCACGAGGGAGAGATTCATCTCGATCAGCACATTGCGCACGTAGCTGTACTCGGGCGTGCCCTCCTCCAACTGCGTGAGCCGGTCGAAGAAGTGCCGGCCGACCTCGCGCGCGTCCTTCGGCGCGATGGACGACGGGTCCGTGTATGCGCGCTCGACCAGGTCCTCCGTGCCGCGGGTGGCCTGGGTCCGTTCCTGCGTCGCCGTCACGGTGATCATTGAGTCCCGCTCCTCGTGTTTCGAGCTTCGCCTGCATTCCCCGTCGTGCGGCGCCTACCCGGGAACCGGCCACGCACACCTGACCGAGCGGTGAGCGCGCTCGCCCCGCGGCCCCCTCGGGGTGGGGCTGGCGACCGACAGCGTCTGCTGACCGCCGACGGGAAGGCGCGCACACGATCGTCGTGTGCGCGCCGGTGGGGTCGGGTCAGGGGTGTCAGCTCAGCGGCGTCACCCGGATGTCGCGGAACCGCACCTTGTTGCCGTGGTCCTGGAGCCGGATCGCCCCGGCCGCCGGTCCTTCGGGCGCGCCCGCGCCGGTGGGACCGTCGATCGCGACGTCGTCATGCACCTTCTTGCCGTTCCACACCACGCTCACCCGCGCGTCGGCGGTCTTCTTGCCGCTCTCGTCGAAGCGCGCCGCGCGGAAGGTGATGTCGTACGTCTGCCAGGTCTCCGGCGCCGTCGACGCGTTGCTGTCCGGTGCCTTCTTCAGGTAGATCGCCCCGGCCTCGTTCGTGTCGGGGGTCAGGTCGCCGTACGAGTCGAGGATCTGCAGTTCGTAGCGGTCCTGGAGGTAGATCCCGCTGTTGCCGCGGTCCTGTCCTGTCACGTCGTCCGGGAGGAGCGGCACGCGGAACTCCGCGTGCAGCGTGAAGTCCTGGTAGGCGTCCTTGGTGCGGATGTCGCCGCAGCACACCTCCATCGACCGTTCCGCGGTCAGCGGCCATCCCACGCCGCGCCCGTCCGTGTGCTGCCACTGCGCCTGGGAGGCGGCCGTGCCGTCGAAGAGCGTGGCCGGAGCGCCGTGCGGCCGGACGGTGATGAGGTCGAGGTTGACGTGGCCCGCGTCGCCGGTGTCGAAGCGGTAGGCGAGCGTGTTCCTCCCCGCGCGCAGGGTGACGCGTTCGGTCTTCGTCGACCAGGTGTCCCAGGTGCCGGTCGAGGCGAGCGAGGTCTGTCTCAGCTTCTGTCCATTGGCGTACAGGGAGAGGGACTTGGTGCCCTCGTAGGGGTTGGGGCCGTTGGAGTAGCGCAGGTTCACGTCGTAGTCGCCCGCTTCGGGGACCGTCACGTCGAAGGTCGTGGCGGCTTTGCCCTCGGTGGCGTAGCGGTCGACGAAGCCGCTTCCCGAGTAGCCGGTGTGGTCGCGGTTGATGCCGGCCGTGCCGGTCAGGCGCGCCTCCTCGGCCTCGTACAGCGTGGCGGCCGGGGGTTGCGCGCCGGGCAGTTCGTTGAGGGTGTACCAGGCCTCCGTGGACCAGAGCGTCTCACCGGACGCCGAGGCGAAGGGGCGCGGCGAGCGGAGGTGCACGACACGGCCCGGCTTGAGGCCGTCGAGCCGCAGCTTCACCGTGCGTCCGCCGTCGGCGAGGGTCGCCGAGCGCACGGCGAGCCGTTCCTCGGCGATCTTCGGACCGCCGTAGTCGCTGGTCGGCGTGTAACGCCACTGCTCGGCGGTGTAGCGCTCGGCCAGGTCAGCGGCCGTCTCCGGCGACAGCGGCTGGGTGTACTCCAGGTCGAAACCGCCGGGGACGGCGCGCATCTCCTTGATGTCGAAGGTGTTGCCGCCGTTCGGCGTCAGTTTCTGGAGGCCGAAGCGGAGCTTGCCTTCCTGGCCCCAGTTGCCGTCGGCGCCGAGCCCGCCCGCGTAGATCGCGCCGTCGGGGCCCATGGTGATCCGGTTGACCCCGGCTTCGAGTCCCTGCGTGTAGCGGAAGACAGCGCCCTGGTACTGGCCCTTCACCTTCTCCAGGTAGCCGCGCTGGAGTCCGCCGTAGGTGACGTCGCCGAAGAGCACCTGGCCCGCGAACCGCCCCTCGGTCAGGTACAGGGGCGTGCTCGGGGAGTTGGCTATCTCGTTCTGCGGCAGCCAGAGCACCGGCTGGGTGACGGGCTTGTCGTCGAAGGGGCCGGACGGCTCGGTGTAATGGTTGAAGAAGCGGTCCTGTCTGATCTGGACGAGCTTGGAGGCGGGCAGCCAGCCGCCCTGGTTGTCGGTGGTGAGGAGGGAGCCCTCCGGGCCCCAGCCGATCCCGTTCGGGGTGCGCAGGCCGCCCGCGACGGCCTGGATCTTCCCCGTCTTCCTGTTGATCTTGTACGTGGTGCCGCGGCCCGGCGCGGGCTGCGGGGTGGTGGTCGCGCCGCCGTAGTTGATGGCGACGGACAGGTTCACGTAGAAGAAGCCGTCGCGGTGGAGGAGCCCGAAGGCGAACTCGTGGAAGTTGCCGCCGTACGGCCAGGTGGCGACGGTGCGGTAGGTGTCGGTCACGAAGTCCTTGTTCGTGTCGACGAGTTGGGTCAGTTCGTGCTTCTGCGAGACGTAGAGGGACCCGTCGACGTACTTGATGCCCATGGGTTCGCGCAGACCGCTCGCGATCTTCGTGACGCCGACCTTGGTGCGGTCGGTGTTCCCGGTGACGTGGTCGAGGAGGTACACCTCGCCCGCCACGTTCTCGGAGCCGCCCCACGTGCTGAGCGCGAGGCGTCCGTCGGGCAGCCAGTCCATGCCGGTGACCTGCGGCTCGAAGCCGTCGGGGCGCAGGTCGGTCAGGTCGAGGTCGGGGCGTACGCCGGTCAGCGGCAGTCCGTCGCCGGGGCTGTCCGTGCCCGCCTCGCACTCCTTGCGGCCGGGCGCCGTGACACGGACGACCCCGGCGTCGGTGGTCAGCGACTCGCGCGGTACGACGCCGAAGTCGGCGGCGCCCGGCGGCTTCCAGGCGAGTGTGAGCTGCTGACCGCCGCCCGCCTCGAAGTAGTCGACGCGGAACGGGTGGGAACCGGCGGTGAGCTGGATGGCGCCGTCCTTCGGTTCGGCGCCGTGCAGCCCGTCGTGGTCGATGACCTCGCGGTCGTCGATGGTGAGCCGGGAGCCGTCGTCGCTGGTGAGGCGGAAGGTGTACGTGCCCTCGCTCGGGACGACGAGGTAGCCGGAGGCCTGGGCCGTGAAGTTGTCGGCGAACCCGCCGAAGTCGTCGGTCGTGGACCAGTCCACGGTCCGCATCAGCTTGTCGTGGTTGGGCGTCTGGCCGGGTTTGAGCGTGCACAGCTTGCTGAGCGGGACCTGGGTGTCGAAGACGCGCAGGGTGACACCGGGTTCCTGGGGCGGGATGTCGTCGGGGGCGGCGACGGTCGGGGGCGCGATCCAGACGCCTCCGGCGAGGAAGCCTCCGACGAGCAGGGTGGTGAGGCGTCTTCGGGCGTGGCGGAACAGCCGTGGATGCATCGGTCCTCCAGGACGGGACCGGAGGCCGCCGGATCGCACTCCGGTCGAGCGATACGTCCGCGCGGGTGCGCGGAACGCGGGACTCCTACGGTTGCGCCGTCACGCTAGGGGACTTCTGCTGAGCCCGTCCACACTTTGTCATCGACGAGTTCAAAGTCCGTCACCGCATGCCGGGCGCGAGCGGGGGAAGTTGTCGTCCCTGCGCCGGACCACGGGCGCGCCGAGCATGAGGAGGACCAGGTGAAGGCGATCAAGGGCAGGGCCAACGCCCGTAGGGCGGCGAACAGTTCGGTCGTCGACACCGGGGCGCGCTGGGGCCTGGCCGCGCGCGGGGTGCTCTATCTGTTGATCGGGTTGCTGGCGCTGCGCGTCGCGTTCAGCAGCGAGGACAAGGAAGCCGACAGCAGCGGCGCCATACGTGAACTGGCGCAGCAGCCGTTCGGCAAGATCCTGGTGTGGGCCGTCGGGATCGGCCTGGTGGGCATGGCGTTGTGGCGGCTCACCGAGGCCCTGTTCGGCTCCGCGGGCCCCGACGGCGACAAGCCGGGCAAGCGAGTGCTGTCGGCCGGGCGGTGCGTCTTCTACGGGTTCATGGCCTACTCCGTGCTGTCGTTCGCCGCCTCCGCCCGCAAGAGTCAGGGCAGCGACGCCAAGTCGCAGGACGTCACCGCCCGGGTCCTCGATCTCCCGGCGGGCCGCTGGCTGCTCGGGATCGCGGGCCTGGTCGTCATAGGCATCGGCATCGGGGTCGGCGTGCGGGCGGCGATGCGCAAGTACCACAAGCACCTCAAGAAGGCGCAGATGTCGCGGCAGGTGCGCCGGACGGTCGACGTGCTGGGCGTCAGCGGTGGCGTGGCGCGCGGGCTGATCTACGCGGGCGCCGGGGTGTTCGTGCTCATCGCCGCCGCGCAGTACGACGCCGACGAGGCCAAGGGGGTGGACGGCACCCTGCGCGCCTTCGCCGGTACTCCGGCGGGGCCGTGGCTGCTCGCGTCGATCGCGCTCGGGCTGGTGCTCTTCGGCCTGTTCTCGTTCGCGCTCGCCCGGTACCGCCGGGTCTGAGCACCGCGCCGGCTCCCTCGCGGACCGGGGCGGACGGGCGCGAGGGGCCGCTCTCGACATTGGTACTTACCGGTCAGTACGATCGCGCGGCAGTCGTCCCCGCACCCGCCCCACGGAGGCCCTTTTGCCCCGCGTCCGTTCCCCCCACCTCCTCGCCGGGCTGCTCGCCGGTGCCGGGGTCGCTCATTTCCTGGCGCCGAAGCAGTTCGACGCGATCGTGCCGCGCGCGCTGCCCGGCTCACCGCGCGCCTGGACGTACGCCAGTGGCGCGATGGAGCTGGCACTGGCGGCCGGGGTCGCCCTGCCGCACACGCGGGAGCGGGCGGCGACGGTCACCGCCGCGTTCTTCGTCGCCGTCGCACCGGCCAACGTGAAGATGGCCCTGGACTGGCGCGATCGTCCGGCTCCGCTGCGGCGCGCGGCCAGGGCCCGGGTCCCGCTCCAGGTGCCGCTGGTGCTGTGGGCGCGGAAGGTGGCCCGCGACGCGGGGTGAGCACGGCCCCTCAGGCCCCGTCGTCCGCGAGTTCCTTCCCCGGCAGTGGCACGAACTCCCGCAGCAGGTCGGTCAGCGCGCGGGCCGCGGCGCTCGGCGCGCGGCCCGCCGGTGCCGCCAGGGAGAGCGGCCAGTGCAGGTCGGCGCCGGTCACCGGGAGCACGGCGAGCCCGTGGGTGGTCGGGGCGAGGAAGCGGGGCAGCAGCGCGACCCCGAGGCCCGCGCGCACATAGTCCGCACTGGTGGCGATGTCGGTGATCTCGATGGTGACGTGGCGCGCCACCCCGGCCGCCGCGAAGGCCCGGTCGGCGACGGCCCGGTTGCCGTAGCCGACCGGGCAGTCGATGAAACGCAGCCCGGACAGTTCGCCGATCCCCACGTCGGCGCGCCCCGCGAACGGATGGTCCGGCGGCACGACCAGGTACAGCGTGGAGCCGGTCAGCGGCAGCAGCTCGACCCCGGCCGGGCGCGGCCCCGGCAGCGACACGAAGGCGAGGTCGAGGCGGCCCTCGGTGAGCGCCGCGAGATGTCCCCGCGAGCCGGTGGGCGCGACGCCGATCTGTACCTGCACCCCGGGGTGGCGGCGGTGGAACTCACCGAGCAGCGCGGGCAGGTCGATCAGCCGGATCGAGGTCAGTGTGCCCAGGCGCAGGGTGCCGCGCAATGCGCCGCGCACCTCGGCGACCGCGTCCGCCGCGTCCCGGGCCGCGTCCAGGGCGATCCGCGCCTTGGGCAGCAGCGCGCGGCCCGCGTCGGTCAGCAGCACCCGCTTGGAGTTGCGGTCGAGCAGCCGCGCGTCCAGCTCGCGCTCCAGCGCCTTCACGGCCGCGGAGACCGCGGACTGGACGATGTGCAGGCGGGCCGCCGCGCGCGTGAAGTTCTGTTCCTCGGCGACGGCGACGAAGTACTCGAGATGCCGGAGTTCCACCGCTGAACTATCGCATGTACAGATGGTTGCCAGCTCGAAGATTCGTTGGACGCGATCGTCATGGCGGCGCACAGTGGGGTTCCGTCGGGCCACCGAACAGGAGCGATGCCATGATCACGTCGATGCCCTCACCCACCCGTCCCACCGCACCGGACGACCTGTCGCCCGTGGCCCACGGCTCCGCCCGCCACGGCGTCGGCTTCTGGGCGGTCGCCTCCGCGTTCCTGGTCGCCATGGCCTTCTCGACCGTGCCCACCCCGCTCTACCCGCTGTACGAGGCCCGGGACAGCTTCTCCACGTTCATGGTCACGGTGGTCTTCGCCGTCTACGCCGTGGGCGTCATGGTCAGTCTCGTGCTCGCCGGACACGTCTCCGACTGGGTGGGACGCCGGAGGATCCTCGTGGCCGCGCTCGCCCTGGAACTCGTCGCGGCCGTGCTCTTCCTGACCACCGCGGCGCTGCCCATGCTGCTCGTGGCCCGCCTCGTCACCGGCCTCGGGGTCGGCATGCTGACCGCGACGGCCACCGCGCACCTGCACGAACTGCACGCCGCGCACCGGCCCGGCGCCTCGGCGCAGCGGTTCGAGGTGGTCTCGACCGCGGCCAACATCGGGGGCCTCGGGCTCGGCCCGCTGGTCGCGGGGTTCCTCGCCCAGTACGCCGGGGCACCGCTGCGCATCCCCTACGCCGTCTTCGCGGTGCTGCTCGTGACGGTCATGGCGGCCCTCGCTTTCGCCCCGGAGACGGTGGCGGAGCAGCCGGTCCGGCCGCGGTACCGGCCGCAGCGGGTCAGCGCCGACCACGGGGACCGTGCCGGGTACATCGCCGCCGCCGCGGCGGCCTTCGCCTCCTTCGCCGTGTTCGGTCTGTTCACGTCGATCGCCGCCGGTTTCGTCGGGCGCACCCTCGGCCACCCCTCCCGGGCCCTCGCGGGCGTCATCGTGTTCGCGGTGTTCGGCGGCGCGGCGCTCGCCCAGACGCTGACGCGGCGGCTGACGACCCGCGCCAGGGCGACCGCGGGCCTGCTCGCGGAGGGCGCCGGTTTCCTCACCCTCGTGGTCGGCATGCACACCACGAACCTCGCCGCGTTCCTCTCCGGCGGTGTCGTCGCGGGCGTCGGGGCGGGCCTGCTGTTCAAGGCGGCGGTGGGCGGCGTCGTCGCGATGGCGGCGCCCGCGCGCCGCAGCGAGGCCCTCGCGAGCCTGTTCCTCATCGCCTACCTGGGGCTGAGCGTTCCGGCGGTCGCCATCGGTGTGGCCACCCTGTCGGTCTCCGCCACCACCGCGATGACCTGGTTCGCGGGGCTGCTCCTGCTGCTCCTCTCCCTCGTGGCCGTGCTGGACCGCCGCTCCAAGCACGGTCGTTGAGGGCTCTCCCCCGCAGCAGGGCGAGCGCTCAGGTGGACGCGCGGATCACGAGTTCGGGCTCGAAGATCAGGGAGGTCGGTTCCGTGCGCTCGCCCTCGATGTGCTCCTGGAGGATGCGCGCCATGGCCATGGCCATCTCCTCCACCGGTTGCCGGACCGTGGTCAGCGGCGGGGTGCAGGTGATCGCGACGCTGGAGTCGTCGAACCCGACCACCGCGACGTCCTGCGGGATGCGCCGCCCCCGCTCCCTCAGCACCTGGCACACGCCTTGCGCCATCAGGTCGTTGGCCGCGAAGACACCGTCCAGGTGCGGGTGGTCGTCCAGCAGCCTGGCCATCGCGGCGGCGCCGCTGGCGAGGGTGAAGCCGCCCTCCGCGATGGGGACGTACGCCATCCCCGCCCGCTCCAGCGCCTCCCGGAACCCGGCGAGCCGCTGCTGACCGGCCGGCAGGTCGAGCGGCCCCGCCACCGTCGCGAGGCGGCGCCGGCCGCGCTCCAGGAGATGCTGCGCGGCCATCCTGCCCCCTTCGCCGTGGGCCAGGTCCACGTAGCTGACGGGAGCGGGCAGCGCGGGCCGCGCGAAGCACACGGTGGGCACCTGTTCCCGGGCCAGCAGGGGCGGCAGCGGGTCCTCCGCATGGGTGGAGACCACGAGCGCGCCGTCGGCCCTGCCCTCGCGCAGGTACGCCATGACCTCGTTCCGGGCCGCCTCGGACTCGGCGAACATCAGGACCGGATGCATGGAGCGCGTCCTGAGGAAGGCGACGACCCCGCTGACGACGCGGCCGAAGAACGGGTCGGCGAACACCCGCGCCGCGAAGGCGTTCTGGGCGCTCTCGCCCTCCTCGCCCGCGCCGGACACGACGAGGGCGATGGTCTCGGCCCGCCGGGTGACCAGGGCACGCGCCGCCCTGTTGGGGGTGTAGCCGGTGCGCCTGATCGCGTCGCGCACGGTCTCGCGGATGGCGGGGTCCACGCTGGGGACCTCGTTGATCACCCGGGACACGGTCGCCCGCGAGACCCCCGCCTCCCGGGCGACATCCTCCAACGTCAGGGCCTGTCGTCGCATGCACGCAGCCTAATCGCGCCGCCTCACCGCGCATAGAGCGCTCTCTCGCCGCCCGCCGCCCGCCGCCTCCCCGATCTGTACATACGTGGTGAGCGGGAGATCCCCGGCCGAGCGGCCCACCCGCACGGTGAAGCGGCCCGGCTCGGTCAGCCAGCCGCCCTCCGCCACGCTCCAGTGGCTCAGCGAACGGGGGATGACGGGGACGCGGACCCGCACCGTCTCACCGGGCGCCGCGTGGACGGGCGCGTACCCGGCGAGCCAGCGCACCGGGCGTTCCACCGCCGAGTCCGGCCGGGACAGATAGACCTGGACGACCTCGCGTCCGCTCCTGCGTCCCGTGTTCCGCACCTGCACCATGACGGTGAACCCGCCTTCCCCGCACGCCTGTTGGAGCACGGTGGCGCTCTCGTAGCGCCACGTCGTGTACCCAAGGCCGTGCCCGAACCAGTAGGCGGGGGTGCGTCCGGTGCGCAGCCATGCCCGGTGGCCGACGTGGATCCCCTCGTCGTACGCGAGGACGCCGTCGACCGGGCGGGTGGTGGTGACGGGGGCGTCGCCCAGGTGCTCGGGCCAGGTCGTGGGGAGCCGGCCGCCCGGTTCGGTGTGGCCGCAGAGGACTTCGGCGAGGGCCCCTCCGGCTTCCTGCCCCGGCAGCCAGGTGAGGAGGACCGCGGCGACGGCGGAGCGCCAGGGCAGTTCGACCGGTCCCCCGGAGTTGACGACCACGACCGTCCGGGGTTGCGCCGCGGCGACGGCCCGCACCAGGTCGTCCTGGTGTCCGGGCAGGGCGAGGGAGATGCGGTCGTGGCCTTCCGACTCGCTTCCTTCGGTGGTGCCCACGACGACGACGGCGATGTCCGCGCCGCGCGCCGCGGCGACCGCTTCGGCGATCGCCTCCGCGGGGTCGGCGGCAGGCGGGGCGGCGGTCAGGACGGTGGCGCGGCCGGTGTCGGGGGCGAGTTCGCGGCGGGCCACGACGAGCACGGGGACGCCCTCGGTCAGGTGGTGGTGGGCCGTGGGTCCCGGCGGGGTCACGTGCACGACGGCGGGGTCGCCGGTGCGGCGGGGGAAGGTGCCGTCGATCAGCAGGTGGCCGTCCACGGTGAGGGAGATACGGCCGAACCCGCCGACGCCGAACACCCATCGGCCGCCCTTGCGCGGTGTCAGGAGGGCGCTGACCTCCACGGTGTGCGCCCCGGGGACCTGTGTCGGTTCGAGGAGCCGTCCCGAGCGCCGGTGCTCGGCGTGGAGCTCGTCGCCGTCGGCGTCCAGCAGGCGCAGCAGCACGCCGGGCGCGCCGGACCGCGGATCGGCGCAGTCGCGGGGGCTCAGGGGGGCGGGCGGGGCCCCGAGGTCCGGGCCGGGGGCATGGACGACGCGGGCCCGGCCGCGCAGTCGCTCGCGGAGGCCGTCGAGCGGCGCGGTGACCCGCTCGGGGAAGACCCCGGCGCTCCCGCCACCCTGGACGCGGGGGTCCACGGCGTGGGCGCCGATGACCGCGACGCTCCGCACCTCGGCCTCGCGCAGCGGGAGTACGCCGTCGTTGTGCAGCAGGACGGTTCCGGCCGTCGCGGCGCGGCGCAGCAACCGCCGGGCGCGGGAGGGGTCCTGCGGCGTACTGCGGGAGGGGGCGCGGGGCCCGCCCAGGGCGCCGACCCGCTGGGCCAGGAGGAGCAGTCGGCGTACCTTGTCGTCGATCGCGGCCCGCGGGACCCGGCCGGTGGCCACGGCGTCGGCGAGCAAGGCGTCCCAGGGGCCGCCGGGGCCCGGCATCGCGAGGTCGAGGGCCGCGTTCGCCGTGTCGAGCGCCGAGCGCAGGGCGCCCCAGTCGGAGACGACGACGCCGTCGAAGCCCCACGTGTCCTTCAGGGGGTGTGCGAGCAGGGGGCTGGCGGTCATGGTGGCCCCGTTGACGCGGTTGTACCCGGCCATGACGGCCCAGACCCCGGCGTCGACGGCCGCTTCGAAGGGGGCGAGGCAGACCTCGCGCAGGGTCCGTTCGTCGACCCGTACGTCGACGGTCATCCGGCCGGTCTCGGAGTCGTTGGCCACGAGGTGCTTGGCGGTGGCCGCGACGCCTCGTGCTTGCAGGCCGCGCACGAGGGCGGCGCCGATACGGCCCACGAGCCACGGGTCCTCCGAGAAGCACTCGAAGTGGCGGCCGGCCAGCGGCGAGCGGTGCAGGTTCAGGTTGGGGGCAAGGACGACGTGCACGCCCTTGCGGCGCGCCTCGTCGGCGAGCAACTCGCCCAGTTCCCGCACGAGTTGTTCGTCCCAGCTCGCGGCGAGGGCCGACGCGGACGGCAGCAGGGCCGAGGTGACGCGCTCGTCCCAGGTCTCCCCCCGTACCCCCGCGGGCCCGTCCGAGGTCACCATCTCGGTCAGGCCCACGGCCGGTTCGGCGCGGGTGCGCCAGGTCGTCCCGCCCGTGAGCAGCCGTACCTTCTGCCGCGGAGTCAGCTTCTCGGCCGGCCGGTCCGGCTCCTCGTCGGCCATCGCGTCACCTTTCGTACCCGTTGCCATGGTGGAGCGCTCGCCGTGGAGCGCTCTCTCCGGTGTCGTGCGCCCGGGCCGTGATCAGTTGTAGACGCCGAACTCGTAGAGGGAGTAGCCGTATCCGGTGCCGCGTGCGGTGCCGTTGACGCGGACGTAGCGACCGGTTCCCGTGACGTCGAAGTCGTCGACGCCGCCGTTGCCGTCGCTCACCTGCCGCACGGTCGTCCAGTCCTGGCCGTCGTCGGAGGTCTGGATCGTGTACGCCTTCGCGTACGAGGTCTCCCAGTCGAGCTGCACGTGCCGGAACGAGCGGCGGGAGCCGAGGTCGACCCGGAGCCATTGCGGGTCGCTCCAGTCACTGGCCCAGCGCGTGTCGTTCCTGCCGTCGACGGCGTTCGCCGCGGTGCAGGGGCAGTCGCCGTAGTCGGAGGTCTGCTGCGAGGAGGCGGTCGCGGGCCGGCCGAGCGCGAGGTTCGTGCCCGTGACGGGCGGCGGGACGACGCGCACCGAACGCGTCTCGACGCCGACGTTGCCCTTGCCGTCGGTGACCTTGACGTAGATCTTCCAGACGCCCGGCCGGTCCGGGGCGGTCACCTTGAGGCGTCCCGAGCCGAGGTCGGTGACCTGCGCCGGGACGAGCTGCTTGCTCTGGTCGATGTAGTTGCTGTTGCTCAGCACCTGGTAGGAGAGCCGGTCGCCGTCCGGGTCGGTGGCCTGGGTGGCGATGACGAGATCGCGTCCCGCGGGCACGTTCGTCGCGCCGCCCTCGATGTCCATGCGCGAGATGACGGGCGGGGTGTTGTCCCGGGAGGTGTCCGCCCCGTACGCCTTCTTCACGGCGTAGTACGACAGCCGCCTCTCGCCCGCGGGCAGCAGGTTGAACCAGATGCCGCCGAAGTCGTACTCGGTGCCGTAATGGAACATGGTGGCGCCCAGGGCGACGCCCTTGTGCCCGGTGATGCAGCCCCACGCCTTGCCGTACCCGGCGGCCTTGGCCTGGTCGGTGGGTTCCTGGGGCACACCGTTGGCGTCGTCGGGCACCTCCCACTCCCCCGCGGGCCCGGTCTCGGTGACGATGTAGGGCTTGGTGTAACCCCCTTGCTGCCAGGCCGACTTGATGTCGCAGACGGCGTTGTAGGAGTTGACCGCGTAGAGGTCGAGGTCGGGAGCGTTCTTCTTGTAGTAGGGCCACGCGCCGACCCAGGCGTCGGTGGAGGTGACCGGGTGGTTCGGATCGACGGCGTGGATCTTCTTGGCGATGTCGTCGACGAAGGTGGTGTAGGCGTCGCGCTGCTTCTCGAGCGCGTCACCGCTGTAGCAGTTCTGGAGGCCGAGGACGGACTCGTTGCCGACGTTCCACATCAGGACGCCCGGGTTGTCCTTGTAGGTGGCGGCCCACTTGGGGAACTCGGCGAGCATCTGGTTCTTGTACGCGGTGTCCGTCAGGTAGTCGACGCAGCCGCCGCTGCCGGGGCCGCCGCCGGGCTGGAGCCAGAAGCCCGCGATCACCTTGATGCCGTGCGCGGCGGCCGAGTCGAACAGCGGCTTGCTGCTCGCGTCGGTGCCCCAGGTGCGGATGGTGTTGACGCCCATCGACTTCAGGTCGGGCAGGTACCTGTCAGCGTCGGCGACGGCGGGGCCCCAGGTCAGGCCCTTGATCTCGTACGGGGAGCCGTTGACCCGGAGCTGCCAGTCGCCCTGCGATCCGGTCACCTTGACGACGTCGCCCGCGGCGTGCGCGACGGGCGCGGACAGGGCGAGGAAACCGGCCGCGAGCGCGCCGGCGGCGAGGGGGACGGCCAGGCGGTGCGCTCTTAGGTCGACGGTGCGGGTGCTGCGCATGGGGATGCCTCCGGCGGGGACGGGGTGGGAGGAAGGTCAGAGACGGGGAAGGGGCGGCGGCCGGTCGGGGCGGCCACCGCCCCGGGTCGAGGGCGGGTCAGGGCAGCTCGTAGCGGTCGTTGAGGGCCGCGCCCTTCTCGGGGTGGTTCTGGTCGTAGCCGCGCGGGTCGCACTGGAGGCCGCCGACGACGCAGTGGTCCACCATCGCCTTGAGCGTCCGGTCGTCCCAGGCGTTGAAGAAGTCGTAGTGCCAGGAGTAACTGGGTCCGCTGGACAGCCGCAGCTTCGACAGGTCGCCGTTGACGGGGAACGCCATCTTGAACTCGATCATCGGCAGCGCGACCGGGTGGTCGGCGGGGCAGACGTTGTCGTTCGTGCCGTTCTTGACCACGGGGTAGGCCATGTGGCTCTTGTGGTCGGGCGTGTCCAGATACATCCCGTCCCAGCAACTCGGCGCCTGCCAGCGGATGTTGACCTGGGTGGACGGGGTGGTGGGGCAGTTCTTCGGGAAGTCGACGTTGAAGAAGCTGTCACCGCACTCCCAGCCCTCCACGAAGCCGGGGTGGTTGCGGAACTCCTGCGCGCTCTGCATCGGGCTGCCGACGACGAACCGCAGGCCCTTGGGGAAGGGCCGCACGCTGGTGTAGTCGGTGACACCGGCCTTGTAGTAGATGGTCTGGTCCCCGACGGGGAGGACCGGCTTGTCGCCGTTGAGCATCGTGGGCATCCAGTAGCCGGACTTGTCACCGGGCGCGAGGCACTTGGTGGAGCCGCCGGCGAGCGAGGCGGTGGTGCTGTTCGCGTCGGTCGTGGTGTTGCCCATGAACGTGTGGTCGTGGGACTTCCCGGCCTGGCCCGGGTAGACGATGGGGTCATCGGGTTTGGTGTGGGTGACGGAGCAGTGCGCCTGGAACTCGTGGAAGTAGGCGTGCGGCGGCACCTTCGTGGACGGCTGGACGCCCGTGACCGGCGGGTTCGCCGGGATGTAACCGTCGCCGTCCGCGTCCTCCGCGGCCGGCACCGTGGACGCGGCCATGGTGTGGCCCTGGTGCGCGGCGGCCGGTGCGGACGCCTGCCGGGCGGGCGCCTCGGCGGCTCCCGCGGTGAGGGCGACCCCGCCCACACCCATGGTGGTGAGGGCGAGGGCGCCGGATATGAGCAGCCCTGAGACGAGTTTCGATCTCCGTGCCATGGAGACCTCCTGCCATGTCGGTACGACGTGTGGTGGGGGGTGGGACATGTCGTGCGCGGACCATGAGAGAGCGCTCTCTCGCCGGGGAGTGTTCTCGCTCTGACGTGACAGTGTCAAGAGAAAGTGAACGCTCTGTTGCACGGCGGGGCGCCCGACTCGCCCGTTTCGGGGCGTATCCGATCACCGGCCATAGGCCCAGGGGAATGGCCGGGTTGCAAGGTGAGAGAGCGCTCCCACACGCGTCGTCGCTACGCTCGTTCCTCATGAACCAGACCCGCCGTGTCCTCCTGGTGACGCCCGCTCTGAGCGTGGCGCAGCGCCGGGCCGCCTTCGACGACGGTGGGCCGCTCGATCCCGTGGGCGCCGCGCAGGCTCGGGCGGCGGCCGGTTCGCTGCCGGGAGGCGTCCCCGTACTGGTGTCGCCGAGTGTGCGCTGCGAGGAGACCGCCGCCGCCCTGGGGCTCGCGTCGGTGGCGGCTCTCCCCGCACCGGCGGGGCTGGACGCCGGGCGCTGGCGCGGACGCACCCTGGACGAGGTGGGCGCGGCGGAACCGGAGGCGCTGGGACGCTGGCTGACGGACCCGGAGGCGGCGGCGCCCGGCGGGGAGTCGGTGGCGCAGGTGTGCGCGCGGGTCGCGCGGTGGCTGGCCGACGGGGAGCCGGGCGCGGGGCGTCTGATCGCGGTGGTGGAACCGGACGTGGTGCGGGCCGCTGTCGTCCACGCGGTGGGGGCGCCTGCGGCAGCGTTCTGGCGGCTCGACGTGGCGCCGTTGACGGTCACCGAGTTCAGCGGGCGCCTCGGGCGCTGGAACGTCGGCATCGGCCGCCCGCTGGGCGCGACGCCCTGAGCGTTCGCAGACGCCCGTTCCCCTTACCCGTACGGGAGTCGGCGAGTGGCCGACCACGCTCCCGCCGCGGTCGGCCACGTCTCGAGGGGCGGTGTGCCGGGGCCCTCAAGCGAGGACGCGAGGAGGCCCGCGGACGGTTCCGCGGGCCTCTTCCGCGCCGGGACCGTTCACTGCCCGGCCGGTACGGTCCGGACGGACGCGGCGACGGACCGCGGGCGCAGCAGTCGCTCGGCCACCTCGCCGAAGAGGAGGCCGAACCCGGCCCACAGCACCGTCTGTACGGCGAGCGCGGAGAGCCGGAAGCGCCACAGCAGGGTGGCCGGGAAGTGCTCGGGCACGTTGTCGACGGCCGGCAGCACCGCGAACGCGAGTCCGGTCGCGACGGCGAAGGCGAGCACGGCCAGCACGGTCGCGTACCAGGTGCCGGTCCTCGGGGCGAGGCGTCTGCCCAGGATCGTGGCGCCGACCGCGAGGAGCACGCTGAGCACCGTCATCAGGAAGTACAGGGCGGTCCGTTCGCCGATGGTGTCGGGGTCGCCGACGGCGGGCGGGTTGGCCGGGTACTTCAGGAACGGTACGACGTACACGGTGAGCAGCGCGCACGCCGACAGGAGCATCGCGGTGGCGCGCGGACCGAAGCGGCCCACCCGGCCCAGGGCGAAGCAGAAGGCGAGCGCGGCGATGCCGCCGAAGGCGACCCCGTACACGAGGACGCCGGTGGCGAGACCGGCCGTGGACTGCAGGGAGCGGGGGACGAGTTCGGCCTCGTCCCCGTGGGAGTGGGCGGCGTGCCCGTCCTCGAGGCCGATGGCGCGCTCGACGCTCGGTTCGCCGAGGACGTAGGCGACGACCAGGGCGAGCACACCGGCCGCCAGGCCGGCGAGCATGCCCCGGACGAGCAGATTTCGTACGGTCGTGGAGTTCATGAGCGGCGCGGCGTCCCTTGTCAGTGGCAGGGGAAGCCGAGCAGGTGGCGGGCGTCGTGCACCCATTCGTGGACTCCCGCGCCGCTGAACACGGACGTGGCGCCCTGTTCCGCGCCGACGAAGTACAGGAGGACCAGCATCAGGACGCCGAAGAAGGCCGCCCAGGGGGCGATGGCCTTCAGCGGCAGGGGTACGGGTACGGCGGGGGTGGCGGCGGTCGGCGGGGCGACGTGCTGTGCCATGGCGGGGCCTCCTCGGGAGTTCGCGTCCCATCTCGGTGGTGCACAGGACGACAGCCACGGGTCTGACTCACGAACGGTCCTCGGGCCGTTCGCACACAGTGGCGCGACCGTGCCGGATTTCCACCGGCTTCCGTCGTGCTGTCGTCGATACGCCCTGAAGGTACCGCGTGCCACGCGCGCGGCCAAGACAGCCTGGGCGCGGGGGTGTTCCCGCCGCCGCGCCTACTGTCCGGCCAAGCCGAGTTCGTGTTCGCCCAGCGGTGCGAAATGGCGTTCCACGTCGGCGTCGGTGACCTCGGCGAGGGTGCGCGGGGACCAGCGGGGCCTGCGGTCCTTGTCGATGACCTGGGCGCGGACGCCCTCGACGAGGTCCGGGGCGCGCAGTGCCGCGCAGGAGACGCGGTACTCCTGGTCCAGCACGCTCTCCAGGGTGCCGAGCCGCCGGGCGCGGCGCACGGCGGCCAGCGTGACCTTCACGGCGGTGGGCGACTTGGCGAGCAGCGTCTCGGCGGTCTCCTTGGCCGCGGGGTCGCCGTGGTCGACGAGCCGGGCGAGGATCTCCTCGACCGTGTCGGCCGCGAAGCAGGCGTCGATCCAGGGCTGTCGAGCCGCGAGCTCGCCTTGCGGGGCGGGGCGTGCGTGGCGGGCGAGGACGTCACGGACCGGCTCCGTCGCCAGGTCGGCCAGGAGGGCGGGCAGCGCCGTCGAGGGGACGTAGTGGTCGGCGAGTCCGCACAGCAGGGCGTCGCCGGCGCCGATGTGCTCGCCGGTGAGGGCGAGGCAGGTGCCCAGTTCGCCGGGGGCGCGGGCGAGCAGATGGGTGCCACCGACGTCGGGGACGAAGCCGATGCCGGTCTCGGGCATGGCGACGCGCGAGCGTTCGGTGACGATGCGCACGTCGCCGTGGGCGGAGACGCCGACGCCGCCGCCCATCACGATGCCGTCCATCACGGCGACGTAGGGCTTGGGGTAGCGGGCGATGCGGGCGTTGAGGCGGTACTCGTCGCGCCAGAACGCGGCGGAGGCCGTGCCGTCGCCGTCCCGCGCGTCGTCGTGGATGGCCCGGATGTCGCCGCCCGCGCACAGCCCGCGCTCCCCGGCGCCGCTGATGACGACGCAGCCCACGGAGTCGTCGTGCTCCCACGAGGCGAGTGCCCGGTCGAGGGTGCGCACCATGGCGTGGTTCAGGGCGTTCAGCGCGCGCGGCCGGTTGAGGACCAGGTGGGCGGCCCGGCCTTCCCTGCGGACGAGGACGGGGGGTGCGCCGGTGGCGGGGGCCGCCGGATTCGCGAGGTCGTGCATGGGCTCGTCGTCTCCTTCCAGGGCGACGGGCCCGCGCGGGGCCCGGACGATCTTCTCGGTGCCATCCTCTCCGATCGCCCCGGGGGTCGGGCGGCGGCCCGTCAGGCGGGGTAGGCGTGGGTCTGGGCCGCCTTGACCGTCGCCCAGACCGTGGCGCCGGGGTGCAGGCCGAGTTCGGCGGCTGCCACCGTCGTGAGGTCGGCGGCGAGGGCGAGTTCACCGGTGAGGGCCGCCCTGATCTGATCGCCGTGGGTCTCCATGCCGCTGACCTCGCAGCGCCAGAGGTTGCGGGCGCTGGAACCGGTGGGGCGCTCGCCGTGCAGGGTCACCGCGCCGGGCGGGAAGGCGACGAAGACGGGACCGGTGAGGTTTTCGGTGGTGGTGATCGCGGGGCCGTGGCCGTCGACGTGGACGGTGTGGCCGTCGGCAAGTCCCCGGTAGAGGTTGAGGCCGACGAGCTGGGCGATGTAGTCGGTGCGGGGCCGGCGGGCGATGTCGGCGGGGGCGCCCTCCTGGACGACGTGCCCGTTCTCGACGACGACGAGGCGGTCGGCCAGCACCATGGCGTCCAGCGGGTCGTGCGTGACCAGGACGGCCACGGCCTCGAACTCGGCGAGGTGGCGCCGGAGTTGGGCCCGTACGTCGAGGCGGGTGCGGGCGTCGAGGGCGGCGAGGGGTTCGTCGAGGAGGAGCAGGCGCGGGTGGGTGGCAAGGGCGCGGGCGAGGGCGACGCGCTGCGCCTGGCCGCCCGACAGGCGGCGCGGCTTGGCCCCGGCGTGGGCGGCCAGGCCCATCCGGTCGAGCCAGGCGGCGGCCTCGGCGCGGGCCTCGGCGCGGGTCATGCCGTGGCAGCGCGGGCCGAACGCGACGTTGTCCAGGGCGCTCAGGTGCGGGAAGAGCAGGTAGTCCTGGAAGACGACGCCGACGGGGCGGGACTCGGGCGGGGTGGCGTCCAGCGCGGTCCCGTCCAGGCGCAGATGGCCGTCGTCGAGCGGGGCGAGTCCGGCGAGGGCGCGCAGGGCGGTGGTCTTCCCGGCGCCGTTCGGGCCGAGCAGGGCGACGACGTCGCCGGGGGCGGCGGTCAGGGTGACGTCGAGACGGAACGTGCCGCGGTCGACGACGAGGCGGGCGTCGAGGCCCGCACCGGAGCCGGTCGTGGCCGGGGTCGGGGTCGGGGTCGCGCTCATGAGGCGGTCATCCAGCGGTCGCGCAGGCCCGCGAGGACCGCGACGGAGACGGCGAGCAGGACCAGGCTGAGGGCGATGGCCGCGGCCGGGTCGCTCTGCATGGCGAGGTAGACGGCGAGGGGCATGGTCTGGGTGCGGCCGGGGAAGTTGCCGGCGAAGGTGATGGTCGCGCCGAACTCGCCGAGGGCACGGGCCCAGGCGAGGACCGAACCGGCGGCGACGCCGGGAGCGATCAGCGGCAGTGTCACCCGGCGGAACGCGGTGAACCGGGAGGCCCCGAGCGTCATGGCGGCCTCCTCGTAGCGCGGGTCGGCGGCGCGCAGGGTGCCCTCGACGCTGATGACGAGGAACGGCATCGCGACGAACGCCTCGGCGACGATCACGCCGGCCGTGGTGAACGGCAGCGTGAGGCCGAACCACCGGTCGAGGTACGTGCCGACGATCCCGTTGCGTCCGAGCGCCGTGAGGAGGGCCACGCCGCCGACGACCGGCGGCAGCACGAGCGGCAGCGTCACCAGGGCGCGTACGAGGCCACGGCCGCGGAACTCGGTGCGGGCGAGGAGCCAGGCGAGCGGCACCCCGAGCACCAGGCTGACCAGTGTCGCCGACGTGGCGCACACCAGGGACAGACGCAGGGCCTGCCACACCTCGACGCCGGTCAGTTGGGCGGGCAGGTCCCGCCAGGGGGCGCGGACCAGCAGGGCGAGCAGCGGCACGACGAGGAACGCGAGGCCCACGAGGGCGGGCAGCAGCAGGGGCAGCGGGGCGGCCCGGCCGCGACGACGCCTCGGGCGGGCCTTTCGGCTCCCGGCTGCCTCGGTTGGCTTGTCGAGCTGGGTCACGGCGTGCGGAACCCGGCCCCGGTCAGCACCTTCTGTCCGTCGGCGGAGCGCACCAGCTCGATGAACGCGCGCGCCGCGGTGGCGTTGGGGGCGTTCTTGAGCAGGGCGATCGGGTAGTCGTTGACGGCGTCGGCCGCTTCGGGGAACCGCACGCCCCGCACCTTGTCGCCCGCCGCCTTCACGTCGGTCTTGTAGACGACGGCGGCGTCGGCCTCCTTCAGCTCCACCTTCGTCAGGGCGCTCTTGACGTCCTGTTCGTACGAGGCCGGGGTGAGCTTCACGTCGCCCGCCTCCAGGGCCTTCTGGGCCGCGGCGCCGCACGGCACGGAGGTGTCGCACAGCACGACCTTCAGGCCGGACCTGGTGAGGTCCTTCAGGGAGGTCACCTTGTGCGGGTTGCCGGGGAGGGTGGCGATCTCCAGCTCGTTGCGGACGAAGGTGGCCGGGGAGCCGGAGGTGTCGCCCGCGTCCGTGACGGTCTTCATGGTCGTGGGGCTCGCCGCGGCGAACACATCGGCCGGGGCGCCGCCGGTGATGCCCGCGGCGAGGGTGTCGCTGCCGCCGAAGTTGAAGGTGACATGGGTGCCGGGGTGCGCCTTCTCGAACCGTTCGCCGAGCGTCGTGAAGCTCTCCTTGAGCGAGGCGGCGGCGAACACGGTCACCGTGCCGGACAGCTTCTCGTCCCCCGACGCGGAGTGCGGGGAAGCGCCGGACGAGCCGGTGTCCGTACCGGACGAGCCGCAGGCGCTCAGGGTCAGCAGCGCGGCGGCGCCGACTGCGGCCACGGGCAGCGTCCGGCGGGTCCGGCGCGCGGAACGGGTCATCACGGGTCCACTCCCTCGGTTCCTGGGCAGGCGACGTGTGCGGCGGTCGACGTAGCGGCGATCATACTGCCGCATCTGCTAGGCGGAAGTCTGCTGTCGCATCGCATGAGCCAGGATTGCGAGGCTTGGATGTACGCATGTGCGGCCTGGGGTGTCAGGCGCGGTCGATGTGGACGTTCGTGGACTTGACCCGGGCGGTGGCCTCCATGCCGACTTCGAGGCCCAGCTCCTCCACGGCCTCGCGGGTCAGCAGCGACACCAGCCGGTGCGGCCCGGCCTGGATCTCCACCTGGGCGGCGACGTCACCGAGTTTGACGGCGGTGACGATGCCGGGGAACGCGTTGCGGACCGAGGTGTACGCGACGTCGTCCTCGGTGCCCGCGCCCTTGGCCAGCTCCACGGAGAACGCGGCCAGGTCCTTGCCGTCGACGAGGCGCCGCCCGCTGTCGTCGCGGTGGGTGACGACCTTGCCGGCGTCGGCCCAGCGCCGCGCGGTGTCCGGGCTGACCCCGAGCAGCCGCGCCGCCTGGCCGATTGTGTAGGACTGCATGGAGCCCAACATAGCGACCGGACCCGCGCCCCGTTCGGTCGGATCCTGTCGGTTTCCGTCAGTACCGCTGTGCCTTGGCGATCTTCGCGGTGAGGTGCGGCTGCGGCGGCTTGGAGCTGACGGCCAGCGGCTGGGCGCGCTCGCCCGCCTTCAGGTCCTTCGCGCCGACGACCTTGGTCTCGACGACCTTGCCGTCGGCGTCGCTGAAGTCGACCTGCACCGCGAACGAGGCGGTCTTGTCGGTCTTGTTGGTGATGTGGACGACGAGAACCCGTACGTTGTCGGTCTCCGCGAGCGGCTTGCCGGTCAGGGAGACGTCGTCGACGGCGTTGCCCCGGCCGTCGACGCCGTCGAGCTGCTTGGTGAACTCCTGCCGGTCGCGCTCCACGTCGGCGGCGACCGACGCCTCGAAGTCGTGGGCCCGCTCCGACGCCGACTCGGCCGCGGCCGAGGCCGACTTCCTGGCCTCGGCCTTCTTCGACGCGGCGCCGGAGGCCATCGAGGACGGCGGCTCGCCGGAGAAGTGCGACGAGTTCGGGGCGCTCGGCCTCGGGCTGGCGCCGGTGCCGCCGTCGTCGCCGTCGTCGCCGCAGGCCGCGAGCGTCAGCACACCGGTGACCGCGCACACGGCCAGCAGGAGCGGCCCGCGGCGGCGCCGGATCCCCGGACGTCCTGACACCTTGGCTGCACTCATGGAGAAGGGTTCCTTTCTGATGGCGCGGGGAGCCTCGCCGAGGGGGCGGCTGGGATTCAGAAGCGCAGGACGGCGGCCAGGTGGCCGGCGTCGGCGAGCGTCCCGTCGGGGACGAAGACCACCTGCGCGCCGGTCTCCAGGGCGGATTCGACGATCTCGTCGACGATGTCGTGGACGGCGTCCAGGTCGTCGTCCGCGGCCGGTTCGAGATGCCCCTCCCCGGCGCGCACGGTGACGCGGTGGTTCTCCTCCACGACGAGCCGGTGGATACGGCCGTCGCCGGCCTTCTGCCGGACCTCGTCCACCCCGGCCGCGTAGGTGTTGCCGCCACGGGCCCGGTCGAGTTCGGCGAGCGCGTCGGCGACCGTCCGCTCGGCGTCGGCCGCGCGGGCCGGGGCCACCGCTCGCGCGACGGTCTCCGGTGCGGCCTGGGCGAGTCCGCCGAAGGGGATCTGGACCGCGCCGTGCGCGGCGGTCCCGGCCGCGCTGAACAGGGACAGCGCGGCGGGGTCCCCGGTGACGTAGAGCGGACGGGGCTCGTGGCCGAGTACGTCCGCGAGACAGGCGTCGGCGTCGCGGAAGAACTGCCGGGTCCGCTCGTCGCCGAAGGTGCTGGGCAGGTCCCCGACGCGCTCCTTGCGTTCGGAGTCCGGGGCTTCGAGGCCGCGGGTGAGCGGGAACCCGTGGGCGGTGTGCTCGGTGACGCGCTCCCCCCGGCCGTCCCAGAGGGCGATCCGGTCGGCGGCCACGGCGAGGACCCAGTACGGGCGTCGCGCGGCGCCGGCGGCGACGAGGTTGCGGGTGAGGAAGGTGTCCGCGATCAGGACGCGCTCGGGCACGGCCCGGTCGAGGACCCACACCTGGTGCTCGCCGGGGGCCGCGAGGACGACGAGGCCGTCCCTGGCATGGGCGAGGTCGGTCTCCGCCACCGCCGCCTCCAACTGCGCCACCACGTCCTCGCGCCGCTCCCTGGTCACGGCGGGGTCGGCGTCGAGCTGCCGCACGGCCTCCTGGAGCAGGTTGTGGAGGCGGACGGGGTCCTGCGCGTTCTCCGGGCGCCTGCGGTGGGTCGGCATCGCCAGGGACACGGCGGGATAGGGCCGTGGGGTGCGCAGTTCCCGCAGGGTCGCCGGAGTGAGTGTGGAGTGCATGGCCTGGGTGCCCTTCTGTCGCGACGCATCCATGCTGCGCACAGGTGGACAGATCCGGCTATTCAGATGTGCACAAAAGGTGCGCTAGTGGGGCGATGAGGGCAAGACTGTTGCCCTGGCATCCCATTACGGAGGGGACGACATGGAGCAGGCCGTCGACAAGAGCGCTCCCGCCGCCAAGCTCTCCGTCCTCACCCTGACCACGATGGTCATCGGTTCCATGGTCGGCGCCGGTGTCTTCTCGCTGCCCCGCCGCTTCGCCGAGGAGACCGGCGTGGCGGGCGCGCTCATCGCCTGGGCGATCGCCGGGGCGGGCATGCTGATGCTCGCCTTCGTCTTCCAGTCGCTGGCCGTGCGCCGCCCCGACCTGGACGCGGGGGTGTACGCGTACGCGAAGGCCGGGTTCGGCGAGTACCTGGGCTTCTTCTCGGCGTTCGGCTACTGGGCCAGCGCCTGCGTCGGCAACGTGACGTACTGGGTCCTCATCATGTCCACGGTGGGCGCGATCTGGCCGGCGCTCGGGGAGGGCGACACCGCGCTCGCCGTGGTGCTCTCGTCGGCCGGACTCTGGGCGTTCTTCCTGCTGATCAGGCGCGGTGTGAAGGAGGCCGCGGCGATCAACAGGATCGTGACCGTGGCGAAGATCGTGCCGATCCTCGTCTTCGTCGTGCTGGCCCTCGTCTTCTTCGACCCGTCGGTGTTCGCGGAGAACTGGGGCGGCGCGGACTACGCCGGGTCCCTGTTCAGCCAGGTCCGGGGCACCATGCTCGCCACCGTCTTCGTCTTCCTCGGCGTGGAGGGCGCGAGCGTCTACTCGCGGCACGCCGAGAAGCGCTCCGACGTCGGCCGGGCCACCATCCTCGGCTTCCTCAGCGTCTTCGCCGTCTTCGCCTCCGTCGTCGTCGTGTCGTACGGGATCCTGCCGATGGGCGACATCGCCGAGCTGCGCCAGCCGTCCATGGCCGGTGTCCTGGAGGAGGCCGTCGGCACCTGGGGCAAGGTGTTCATCAGCGTCGGCCTGATCGTCTCCGTCCTCGGCGCCTATCTGGCGTGGACCCTGATGGCCGCCGAGGTGCTGTTCGTCGCGGCCAAGGACGACGACATGCCGCGCTTCCTCAACCGCTCCACCCCGGCCGACGTCCCCGTGCCCGCGCTGCTCATGACGACCGTGCTCACCCAGCTCGTGCTGATCGTCACCGCGTTCTCGGACGACGCCTTCAACTTCGCGCTCGACCTCACCAGCGCCCTGTCCCTCATCCCGTACCTGCTGGCGGCCGCCTTCGCCGTACGGATCGGGCTGAGCGCCGACCCCCGCACCGAGGGCGGGCGCACCTCGACGCGCGAGCTGACCCTCGCGGCCCTCGCCACGCTCTACACGGCGTTCATGCTGTACGCGGCCGGGCTGAAGTTCGTCCTGGTCTCGTTCGTCTTCTACGCCCCTGCGACCGTCCTGTTCGTCATGGCCCGCAGGGAGCAGGGCAGGCGCCTGTTCTCGCCGCGCGAGCTGGTGATCCTGGCCGTCTCCGTCGCCGGCGCGGTGCTCGGCGTCGTCGCCCTCGCCGCGGGCTGGATCAGCCTGTGAGATCCGCCTGTGAGACCCGTCATCCCCCGAGCTCGAAAGGGACACCGTGACCGACCACGACCGCCCCGCTTCCGCCGCGTACGGCGTCCACTCCGAGGTGGGCCGGCTGCGCAAGGTCCTCGTCTGCGCGCCGGGGCTCGCCCACCGCAGGCTCACCCCCACCAACTCGGCCGACCTCCTCTTCGACGACGTCATGTGGGTGGAGAACGCCCAGCGCGACCACGCCGACTTCGTCGACAAGCTGCGCCGGCGCGGCGTCGACGTGGTCGAGCTGCACGACCTGCTCGCCCAGACCATGGCGATCCCGGAGGCGAAGTCCTGGCTCCTGGACCGCAGAATCGTCGCCAACCAGGTGGGGACGGGGCTCATCGACGACACCCGGGCCTTCCTGGAGACGCTGGAGCCGCGGCAGCTCGCCGAGTTCCTCATCGGCGGCCTCGCCACCACCGACCTGCCGGACGAGTACCGCTCCGCGTACGTGTCGATGGCCCGCGAATCGACCGGTGTCCGCGAGTACCTGATGCCGCCGCTGCCCAACACGCTCTACACTCGCGACACCACCTGCTGGCTGTACGGCGGCCTCACGCTCAACCCGCTGTACTGGCCCGCACGGCACGACGAGCCCCTGCTGATGAAGGCCGTCTACCTCTTCCACCCGGACTTCACCGGCTCGACCGTGTGGTGGGGCGACCCCGAACTCGCCTGGGGGCAGGCCACGTTCGAGGGCGGCGACATCATGCCCGTGGGCAACGGGGTGGTCCTGATGGGCATGAGCGAACGCACCTCGCGCCAGGCCATCACGCAGGTCGCCGCCGCGCTGTTCGAGGCGGGCGCGGCCGAGCACGTCGTCGTCGCGGGGATGCCGCGGCTGCGCTCCGCGATGCACCTCGACACCGTCTTCACCTTCGCCGACCGGGACATCGTCACGCTCTACCCGCGGATCATGGACTCGGTGCACACGTTCTCGCTGCGCCCCGACGACAAGGCGCCGGGGCTGCACATCACCGACGAGGGCTCGACGCCCTTCGTCGACGTCGTCGCCAGGGCGCTCGGGCTGTCCGGCCTCCGGGTGATCGAGACCGGCGGCGACGTCTACGCGTCCGAGCGCCAGCAGTGGGACAGCGGCAACAACGCGGTCGCGCTGGAGCCCGGCGTCGTCGTCACCTACGACCGCAACACCCAGACCAACACGCTGCTGCGCAAGGCGGGCGTCGAGGTCGTCACCATCGTCGGCGCCGAACTCGGCCGTGGCCGCGGCGGCGGCCACTGCATGACGTGCCCCATCATCCGCGACCCCGTGACCTTCTGACGGCCGCGCGCCGCCGAGGTCGTGTCATGGAACGGACCGCGCTCCACGGACCGCGCTCCACGGACCGGCGCGGTTCGCGGCCCTCGTGGTGGCCGCGCTCGCCACGTTGTGCGTCGTCCTGACGGCGACCGTGCGCGCCTCGGTGCTCGACCCGTCCTTCCACGCCTCCGTCCCGGACGAGCAGCACGCGTACGACCGGCTCTACGACGAGGTGCCGGTCGACCCGCGGGCCGCGCCGCTCGCCCGGGACCTGCTGGCCGGGCTGACCGTGCCGGAGGCCCAGGTGACGTCCAACATCAGGCTGGTGCTGCCACCGGAGACGGTCCGTACCCTCACCCGGCAGCAGATCGACGCGGTGATCGGCTACCTCGACGGGGAGCGGCCCGCCCTGGACCTCACCGTCGACCTGCGTCCCGTGCTCGCCCATGTCGGCACCCTGCCGCAGACGTACTTCGGGGACCTCGTGGCCGGGCCGCAACGCCGCCCGGAGCCGGACTCCGACCGGTTCGCCGCCGACCTCTCCACCGCTCTGCGCGACCTCGCCGCGGGCCGGGCGCCGGACGGCCTCGCGACGCTGCCGCTCACCCCGGAGCAGGCCGGCCGGGGTCAGAAGGGGGTGGTGACGCCGAAGGCGCGGCGGAGCTGGGCCATGTCGTGCCGGTCGCGCTCGGTGGGCTCGTACCCCTGGTGGAAACGGATCTGCTGCCCGGCGGAGAGGCACGGCACCGGCTCCCCCGCCACCGTGCCGGTGACGAAGGCGTCCGCCGGGTAGCGGAACGGCCGCAGCGGGTCGAAGGAGGCCTGTCGGGCGGAGCCGTCGGCGCTGAAGTGCAGGGGATGCAGGTCGAGTTCGCGGCCGTCGGCGTGTGTCCGGACGAAGCGGACGGGGCGCTGGTCCAGGGTCTCGGCGAATCCGGCGTCGGCGAGGGCCGCGAGCACCGCGGGCTCCTGCTCGTGCCGGTGCATCAGGTCGAGGTCGCGATGGTCCCGGGTCTCCTCGCCGACCAGGGCGTCGATGCCCCAGCCGCCCCCGATCCAGACGTCCGTCCCGGCCTCGCGCAGCAGGGCGAGGACGGTGCGCACGTCATCCGCTGTCATCATCCGACGCAGGGTAGAGGCCCCGCGTCCCGGGCGGCGAGCGCTTTTCCGCGCCGTGATAGCTTGCGGAAGCCAGTCGTACCTCAGTGCGTTCTCGAACGTGTACGGGTCAGGGAATCCGGTGGAAATCCGGAGCTGACGCGCAGCGGTGAGGGGGACGGGCGGAGCCACTGCCACTGAGCCGTAACCGGTTCGGGAAGGCGCTTCGTCCGGACGATCCCGAGTCCGAAGACCTGCTGGCGACCTCCGGCGCATGGCCGGGGGTGAACCGTAGGCCGGCTCCGCGTATGGGCCCTGGACGCTAAGGAAGTTCCGTGCTGTTCGCACGTCACGTCGCCCGCTGCGCACCCGTGTTGGCGGGCGCCCTGCTGCTCACTGCCTGTGGCGGCGCGGGCCCCGCCGGCACCTCGGACCGCGCGGGCGGGACGAAGGGCGCCGTCACCCTCGACGACAACTGCGGCACGAAGGTCCGCGTCGCGCACCCCCCACGCCGCGCCGTCGCCCTCGACCAGGGCTCGGCGGAGATCATGCTCTCGCTCGGGCTCGCCGACCGGATGGTGGGGACCGCCACCTGGACGGACCCCGTCCTGAAGGGCCTGGAGAAGGCGAACGCGAAGGTGCCACGGCTCGCCGACCGCTATCCGTCCTACGAGAAGGTCCTGGACACGGAACCGGACTTCGCCGCCGCCTCCTTCGCGTACACCCTCGGCAAGGGCGGAGTGGCGCCGCGCGAGCAGTTCCAGAAGCTGGGCGTGCCCACCTACCTCTCCCCCACCGACTGCGCGGGCAAGGACAACAGCGGGGACGGCGACGGCGTGCGCACCAGCGCGCTGACCATGGACACCGTGTACGGCGAGATACGCGACCTGGCACGCGTCTTCGGCGTCGAGCAGCGCGGCGAGACGCTCGTCACCCAGCTCAAGGCCCGGGTACGCAAGGCCACTTCGGGGGTCGACGCCGACGGGGTGAGCGTCCTGTACTGGTTCGCCAACTCCGACTCGCCCTACATGGCGGGGTGTTGCGGCGCGCCCGGCATCATCACCGGGGAGCTGGGCCTGCGCAACGTCTTCGACGACACGCACGAGGAGTGGCCCCAGATCAACTGGGAGACGGTCGCGGACCGCGACCCGGACGTCCTGGTCATCGGCGACCTGACGCGCCGCTCGCAGTCGGCCGAGTCCGCCGCGCAGAAGATCCGGTTCCTGGAGTCCGACCCGGTCACCAGGAACATGACCGCCGTCCGCGAGAAGCGGTACGTGCTGCTGAGCGGCCAGGCCATGAACCCGACGATCCGCACCGTCGAGGGCGTCGAGAAGGTGGCTGCCGCGCTGCGCCGGTTCGGCCTCGGCGCATGAGCCCGGTCCGGCCCGCCCTGTACTGGGCCGCGGCCCTCGCCGCGCTCTGCGCCTCCGTCGCCGTGGCCATCACCATCGGCCCCGCGCACATCCGCGTCGGCGACGTGTGGTCGGCGGTCGGCGCCCGGCTCGGCTGGGGCACCACGGACCTCTCCCCCATCCGGGACGGCATCGTGTGGAACCTGCGGCTGCCGCGCACCCTGCTGGCGGCGATCTGCGGCGCGGGCCTCGCGGTGTGCGGCACGGTGCTCCAGGCGCTGCTGCGCAACCCCCTCGCCGACCCGTTCGTGCTCGGCGTCTCCTCGGGGGCCTCGACCGGAGCCGTCCTCGTGGTGGTGCTGGGCCTGGGCGGGGGCGCCCTCTCGGTGTCCGGCGGCGCGTTCCTCGGGGCGCTCTGCTCGTTCGCGCTGGTGCTGATCCTGAGCCACGTGCTGGGCGGCACGACGGACCGGGTGGTGCTGTGCGGGGTCGCCGCGATGCAGCTCTTCTCCGCGCTGACCTCGTTCGTGGTGCTGACGGCGGCCGACGCGGAGACCACGCGCGGCGTCCTGTTCTGGCTTCTCGGTTCGCTCGGCGGGGTCGGCTGGAGCGAGGTGTGGCTGTGTCTCGCGGTGCTCGTGGTGACGCTGGCGGTGTGCCTCGGGTACGGCCGCACGCTGGACGCGTTCGCCTTCGGCCCGGAGGCGGCGGCGGCGCTCGGCGTGCACGTGGCCCGCACCCGGCTCGTCCTGCTCTGCGCGACGGCCCTGCTCACGGCGGCACTGGTCAGCGCGGCCGGGGCGATCGGCTTCGTCGGGCTGGTGCTGCCGCACGCGGCGCGCGCCCTGGTCGGCCCCGGGCACACCCGGCTGCTGCCGGTCACGGCGCTGGCCGGGGCGGTGTTCCTGGTCTGGGTCGACACCCTGGCCCGTACGGTCCTCGAACCGCAGGAGGTTCCGGTGGGGGTGGTGACGTCGCTGATCGGCGTGCCCGCGTTCGTGCTCGTCCTCTTCCGCGGCCGGGGTGTCCGGTGAGCGCGGGCCTGGCCGCGGACCGGGTGTCCCGGTCGGCCGGGGGCTCCCTGATCCTCGACGGGGTGAGCCTCGCGCCCCGGGCGGGCACCGTCACGGGGGTGCTCGGCCCGAACGGCTCGGGCAAGTCGACGCTGCTGCGCCTGCTGGCCGGAGTGCTCGCCCCGGCGTCCGGTGTCGTCACCCTGGACGGCGACCCGCTCGCCGCGGTGCCGCGCAGGACGGCGGCCCGGCGCATCGCCCTGGTCCATCAGCAGACCGACACGCTGGTCGAGTTGACGGTCGCCGATGTGGTCCGGCTGGGCCGGGTCCCGCACCGCAGGGCCTGGGCGCCCGCCAGCGCGACCGACGAGGCCGCGGTCCGGGCCGCGCTTGAGCGCACCGGCCTCACGAGCCGGGCGCACCGCCTGTGGCACACCCTGTCGGGCGGTGAGCGCCAGCGGGCGCAGATCGCCCGCGCCCTGGCTCAGGAGCCGCGTGAGCTGCTGCTCGACGAGCCCACGAACCACCTGGACATCCAGCACCAACTGGAACTCCTCGACCTGATCTCCGGTCTGGAGCTGACCAGCGTCGTCGCGCTGCACGACCTGAACCTGGCCGCGGCCTACTGCGACCAGATCGTGGTCCTGCGCCAGGGCCGGGTCGTCGCGGCCGGTGAGCCGGGCGCCGTCCTCACCGAGGAGCTGATCGCCGACGTCTACGGCGTCCGCGCCCACCTCACCCGGCCCGGCCCGGGAGAGCGCCCCCACATCCGCTTCCTGGGCACTCTCTCTTGAGTCACTCGAAGCGGTCGGGGTCCCCGGCGCCGCGGCGGACGATCTCGGCCTCGCCGCCGGAGAAGTCGATGACCGTGGTGGGCTCGGTGCCGCAGTCGCCGGAGTCGAGCACGGCGTCCACCACGTGGTCGAGCCGCTCCTTGATCTCCCAGCCCTGGGTCAGCGGCTCGTCCTCGCCGGGCAGCAACAGGGTGCTGGAGAGCAGCGGCTCACCGAGTTCGGTGAGGAGCGCCTGGGTGACGACGTGGTCGGGGATGCGGACGCCGACCGTCTTCTTCTTGGGGTGCTGCAACTGGCGCGGCACCTCGCGCGTCGCGGGCAGGATGAACGTGTAGCTGCCGGGCGTGGCCGCCTTGATCGCTCGGAACACGTCGTTGTCGATGTGCACGAACCTGCCGAGCTGCGAGAAGTCCTGGCACACCAGGGTGAAGTGATGTTTGTCGTCGAGATGCCGGATCGCGCGGATCCGCTCGACGCCGTCACGGTTGCCGAGGCGGCAGCCGAGCGCGTAGCAGGAGTCCGTGGGGTAGGCGATCAGCGCACTGTCGCGGATGCTGTCGGCGACCGCGCCGATGATGCGCGCTTGCGGGTTCTCGGGATGCACGTCGAAGTACCGGGCCATCCGTCGAGCCTACGGGATCACCGGCGCCCCGCCACGGCGTTGCGGGGTGCCGCAAGCCGTGTGCACGCGCGACAATCCCGACAACCGCCCACCCTGCCCGCTTCCGCCGAGCGGTTCACGGCCCATACTGGTCGTGCCCCGATCACCCACAGAAGACTCCATGGCCAAGAACCGCACCTCCCCGATCACCGTCCCCGACACCGCGTGGCTGGGGCGCGGGCGCCACCTAGGCCCCGAGCCCGAACAGGACGTCCGGCGCAACCTGATCGCCCTCAAGGCGGCCGGGGTGCTCGACGACTTCCTGGATCTCGACCCCGTCGAGGCGGCCCGCTCCACCGTCCTGCACCCGCGGGACGAGACCGCCGACCCCGGCCCCTCGGCCCGCCGTGTGTTCGAGGCGCGCTGGCGCGTGGCCGACGACGTCACGGTGCGCGCACACCTGACGACGTACGACCCCGAGGGGCGCCGCAAGGACGGCGACGGCGTCACGTGGGTCCTCGCCGCCGAGGCCGAGCGGGTGTGGGACCCGCACTGGCCGTCGCCCGCCACGATGTTCTGGCCGGACAGCGACCGGGTCCCCTGGGACCACTACGCGGTGCCGGGTGTGCGCCTGCGGACGACGAACTATCTGCCCAAGGACGACGACGAGCTGCGCCACCGGCTGCGGGACTGCACCCGGGAGAGCTGGTACGTCCATGTCGTGGTGCACGAGGCGATGACGCCGGACGCGCGGGGCCGGCAGCCGGTCACCACGTTCCTGCCGCCGGGTCTGCGGCACCGGGTGATAGAGCACCGGGCCACGCCGGAGCAGGCGCAGATCGCCGACTTCGCGATGAAGCGGGAGCTGAAGCTGCGGATGCCGCGCGGCGGCGCCGTCATCCTGCCGACAGCCCCGCAGGACCCGGAGTACGACGCGGAGCGCTTCACCGTCCGCAATGTCTTCCTGGACGGCTCGGAGCCGGTGGAGCTGGTGGAGCGGATCCAGGAGTTCGCCGCGCTGACGCGCCCGCTGACCCCGGACGCGGAGCGGGCCCTGACCCGGCTGCGGCAGGGCTGGCACCTGCTGACGCCGGACGAGGAGCTGGCCCACGCCCAGTCCATGGTCGTCCGGTACGCCGAGGCGCTCGACGCCATGACGACCTCGCGCGATCTGTACCGGGAGGCGGCCGAGGCGGCGCAGGCGGCCCTGGCCGAGGCCGGGGACGGTGTGCCCCGGCTGCCCGTGATCGGCCCGGCCAGGGCGGACGGCTCGCCGCTGAGCGCCCTCACGAAGGCGCTCGGCCGCTTCCGGGACCCGCACAAGTAGCTTGCAGGGCCCGGGCACCCGGTGGGGCGCTCCCGTCGCGTACGCGCACGGGGAGCGCCCCCTCGCGTCACTCCTCCTCCGCCTCCAGGCCCCCGGGGTCGGACATCCGCAGCGCGATCTCCCGCAGCAGCTCGGTGGAGTTGACGTCGGTGCGTCCCTCGTCGTGCACCTTCGCGAGCTGCGTGAAGAGGAACGCGAACGCCTCGACGAGCGACACGCTGGCCGGCATGAGCGCGGCGATGGCCAGCTCCGCGGCCTCCTCGGGCTCGGCCCCCGTCGGAATCTCGATCGTCGGGAACACCTCCGACACGAGCCGCCCGAGCTGGGTCAGGTCGTTGTCGAGCTCGTCCCCGTCGTTGAGTCTGCGTACCATCTCCTGCGTCTCGGTCAGTACACCGATGGCCCGCAGAACGATCTCCCTCTGTTCCATGTGCGGAGCCTATGCGGGCGAGCCGCCCGTGCGTGCAACGTGGTCGCAACGTCCCGCCGTCTTGACTGCCCTGTCATGAGCGAAGCACCCCGCGTGGAGCTGACGCCCGCCGCCGCCGAACTGGTGCGGCGGCTGAGCGAGACCCATGGGCCGCTGATGTTCCACCAGTCGGGCGGCTGCTGCGACGGCAGCGCGCCGATGTGCTACCCGGCGGGCGGGTTCCGCACCGGTGACGCGGACATCCTCCTCGGGGAGCTCGCCGTGGCCGGGGTGGCGGAACCGGTGCCGTTCTGGATGTCCAGGAACCAGTACGCGCTGTGGAGCCATACCCGGCTCGTCGTCGATGTCGTCGAGGGGCGCGGCAGCGGGTTCTCGCTGGAGGCGCCGGAGGGCGTACGTTTCCTGATCCATTCCCGGCTGGTCGGCGCGTAGCCATCGACGGGACCGTGGTCGTCTGCTGAACTCCTCCGATGCGGAAGAGAGTTGGCAAGAGACGCACGAGACTTCTGGCGGTCCTCGCGGTCGTGGGCACGCTCGCCGGTACCGGCCTGGCGGGAGCGGCCCCGGCGGGAGCCGTCCCGGCGGCCGGACGGGTGGCGCCCGGCGTGTCGTACACCGAGTTCGACGTACCCGCCGCCAAGGGCACCGCCCACGCCCACCTCCTCACCGTCGATCTGCGTGATCCGCGCGTGCGGGTGGATCTGCTGCACCCGGGCGCGGTCGGGGCCCGGGCCACCGTCTCCTCGATGGCCGACGCGACGGGCGCCGTCGGCGGCGTCAACGGGGACTTCTTCAACATCACCGAGACCCAGCACCCGGGGATCGAGGCGACCGGCGCCGCGGTCGGCCCCGCCGTGGCGGGCGGCCGGGCCCTGAAGGCGGCCGTCCCGGACGGGCAGCGGTTCGGGCCCGCGCTGCCGCCCGGCACCTCCACCCGTGACGTGCTCGGTGTCGGCCTCGACCGGCGGGCCCGGCTCGACAGCATGGTGCTGGAGGGGTCGGTGCGTACGCGCGCGGACCGGGTGGCGCTCGGCGGGCTGAACCAGTACGCGCTGCCGGTCGGTTCGGTCGGCGCGTTCACACCGGAGTGGGGCAGCGTCTCCCGGGCCCGCGCGGTCTGCGGCACCGACACCCAGCGCGCGGCGCCGTGCAGCACGGACACCTACGAGGTGACGGTGGGCCGGGGCCGGGTCGTGGCGACGGCGGACACGCCGGGCAGCGGTCCCGTGGCGGACGGCACCACCGTCCTGGTGGGCCGGGAGTCCGGCGCGCAGTGGCTGCGGAAGCTGTCCGCGGGCGATCCGGTCCAGGTGCGCCGCCGCCTCGTCGCCGCGCACACGCGCGTGCCGTACCTGTTCGCGGTCGGCGGCTACCCGGTGCTGCGCGACGGCGCCCCGCTGCCCGGTCTCGACGCGAGGACGTCCGCGGTCCGCACGGCCGCGGGCATCGCCGACCACGGCCGCACCCTTCTCCTGCTGGCCCTGGACGGCGCGCCCGCGTACCGCACGGGGCTGTCCGTCGCCGAGGTCGCCGACACCCTGCGGGCGTTGGGGGCCGATGACGCGTTCAGCCTGGACGGCGGCGGTTCGTCGACCCTGGTGGCGCGGGAGCCGGGCGCGGCCTCGGTCACACTCCGCAACCACCCCACGGACCCGCCCGAGCGGGCCGTCGCCAACGGCATCGGCGTCTATGCGCGCGGCTGAAGGGTGTCGCGCACGGCCACCAGTCCGTTGAACACGCCCACGTAGGCCGTGCCGTCGGGGCCGAGTGTCACGGGTGCCCAGTTGTTGTCGTAGGCGAGGCCCGTTCCGGTGAGGCGCTTCCAGCGGGTCTGGCCGGTGCGGAAGTCGACGGCCGTGAGGTACCAGGCGTCGATGCCGAGGGCGTTGGGTTCCTTCGTGTAGAAGTACAGCAGCCCGCTCGCGGTGGAGAGTTTCGGCACGGTGGACGGGGAGCGCACGGCGCTCTCCCACACCGTGTCGCAGCCGCTGCCGTCGGGGCGTACGTCGATGCGGGTGACGCCGCCGACGACGCTGCGCCCGAGGGTGAGCGAGGTGATGTTCTCGTAGCCGAAGTTGTTCTCCACGACCAGGCTGTCGCCGTACGAGATGAGGCTGTTGTCGGTGGTGGAGGCGCCCGAGCCGAACACCGGGACCTCGCAGACCAGCCGCCGCTCGCCCGGGACGTCGGCGCCGCGCCGGTACACGAGGACGTTCATGCGGTCGTCGGCGTTGTCGGTGATGGCGACGTAGTCGTCCTCCACGCCGAACAGGTCGGGGGTGGTGCCCGAACCCTGGTTGACGGAGCCGGGTTTGGTGCCGGTGCCGCGGTCGTAGGTCTGCCGCCAGACGACCTCAGGGGTGCCGTCGGCGGTCGCGGTGAAGCTGTACAGGGCGTGGTCGGAGACGATGGAGACGCCGTCCTCGGCGACGGAGAAGGAGTTCTGGATCTCCTCGCCCTCCAGCCGGACGGATCTGATGGCGCCGCTCGCGGGGTCGACGGTACCGACGCGTCCCTGCCGGGTGACCCACCAGATCCGGCCCGTCCAGTCCGGCATGACGGATGTGACGGGGTCGCAGACGCCGCTCGGGTACAGGTTCGTCCAGCTCGCGCAGTCGTGCGGGACCTGGCCGGTCAGGTCCCAGTCGTCGGTGACGACGAAGCGCCAACCGCCGTCGGCGGTCCGCTCGTGGGCGAGGCGCACGATGTGCTGGCGGGAGTCGGCGAGGACGAGGCGGTCCTGGTCGTCGAGGTAGGAGTAGGCGCCGCCCGAGGTGTCCTTGAAGATTCTGGAGAAGTCGAGGCGGGTGAGGGCCTCGACGGTGGAGGGGCGCTGCGGCAGCGCGTACTCGGCCAGGGTCTCCAGGCTGTGCGGGTCGAGGAGTTTGACGAGGAAGCCGGTGAAGGTGCCGCAGACGGTGACGATGCGGCCGGCCTTGTCGAAGGTGACGGTGGCGCATTCGCCGCCGAGCGCGGCCATCTTCTCGCTGGTGACGTCCGGGGCGTGCCCGGCGGGCCCGCTCCAGGGGTACGTTCCGCTGCCCCAGGCGTCCGCGTGCATCCCGCTGCGCCCGTTGGCGGCGAGGAAGGGGTGCTGGGCGGGCGCCTGGCCGGGCACGGGCCGCGGCTGTGCGGGGGCACCGGCGTACTGCTCGACGAGCCGGTGCCCCGGCGCCTTGGGGATCTCCTCCGCCCGGGCGGCCGGTGCCTGCGCGGCACAGACGGCCGTGAGGGTGAGGGTCGCGGCCAGGGCCCGGACGAGCTTTCTTCGCTGCGGCATGCGCCTGAAGTTAGGTTCCGCCGCTTGAAGTGTCCATGCAGCCACGGGAGTTGTTCACGAACCCGAAACGATCACCGGCCGGGCGGGAGAGGCGTCACGGCTGGAGGCTGTTGACCAGTCCGGCGGTGGCGGTGATCCCGTCGTGGATGGTCGGGGCCACGGTGGTGCTCGCGAGCAGGAAGCCCAGCAGGACGCAGACGAGGGCGTGCGAGAACTTCATCGCTCCGCTGCGCAGGAAGATCACCGCGACCACCAGGAGCAGCAACACGAGGGAAATGGACAGAGACACCGTCGAACCTCCTCCGCCACGTCGGCACCGTGGCTTTCGGCCGCAAGTGTGACGCAATGTCGGGCATTCGACGGTGTGTGACCTGTCCCCCGATCGGGTGCTAAAAGTCGATCACCTGTCGTGGGCGTCGAGGAAGGCTTCGAGCCCGGCGAGGTCGTCGGTGTTGAGGTGGTCGACGTCGGCGGCGAGCAGTTCGGTCCATACGGCGTCGCGTGCGGGGCCCGCGAGGTCGGGCGTGGCCCAGAACCGCACCCGTTGGCCGCGGGCGTGCGCGGTCGCGACGATGCCGCGCAGCCTGGCGCGTTCGGCCGGCGGGATCGGGCCGACGCCCTGCCAGGTGAAGTTGGCGGACCAGTTGTCGCTGATGAGCGGAGCGAGGGAGGCGGGGGCCGACGTTCCGAGGTCGGCGAGGCGCCCGTCGTAGAAGGCGCTGCGGGCGCGTTGTGCCTCCATCGGGGGGCGGGCGGCGCGGTCCCCGGAGACGACGGCGGTGACGGGCCCGGGGTGCACGCGGCCGTGGGCGTAGGTGGTGAACAGGCCGCGGTGGCGGCGCAGCCGGCGGTCGAGTTCGAGGTAGGTGGCCGCGCCCTCGGTCTTGATGTCGATCAGCAGTTGGAGGGGGGTGCGCGAGCCGCGGTACACCGAGCCGTGGTGGGCGCGTACACGGGCGGCCAGCGGGGCGAGGTAGAGCGAGTCGAGGGTGCGGGCCGGATCGAGGTCGGCCGGGTCGTGGGCGACGAGCAGATCGCCGTCGACGAGGTAGATGTCGGCCTCGACGCTGTTGAACCGGTGGTCGAGGGCGTCGAGGAGGGGCCGCGGGTGCTCGTAGTCGTTGTGGGCGTGGGCCCGCAGGAGCGGGCGGGGGCCGTGTCCGCGCCCGCGCTCGGCGGCGTGGGCGAGCTGGGGCGTGGCGATGCCCGCGGCGAGTGCGGCGGCGAGGGTGGTCAGGGCTCTGCGGCGGGTGGTCGGGGCCATGGGTGCCTCCCGTGGTGGGCGCGGTGGGGACACGGCGAGTATGCGGGGCCACCACCGTGCAGAGGCAGGGCTGCGCCGGGAGTTGGCCGGACCGCCGCCCCCGGTTCACGGCGGCGTCACGGGACCCGCGCGCACGACGACAGCGGCCACCGCGTGTGTGCGGTGGCCGCTGCCCCGTGTCGTTCGCCGCGCTTCCTCAGGCGGACGGCGCCCGCAGGTCGACCAGTTCGGCCAGTTCCTCGCGGTGGCGGCCCGCGGTGCCGAGGGCGATGGAGTCGGCCTTGGCGCGCTTGAGGTAGAGGTGGATCGGGTGCTCCCACGTCATGCCGATGCCGCCGTGCAGTTGCAGCGCCTCCTCCGCCGCGCGGACCGCGACGGGCGCCGCGTACGCCTGGGCGACGGCCACCGCCACGTCGGTGTCGTCGGCGGCGGTGGCGAGCGCGTCGGCCGCGTTGCGGGCGACGGCCCGGGTGTTGACCACCTCCAGCCAGAGCTGCGCGAGGCGGTGCTTGAGCGCCTGGAAGGAGCCGACGGGCCGGTTGAACTGGTTGCGCTCACGCGTGTAGCGCACGGTCTCCGTCAACAGCCAGTCGGCGAGCCCGAGTTGCTCGGACACGAGCAGCCCCGCCCCGGCCCGCAGGGCCCGGCGCACGGCGGGCGCGGCGTTGTCGGCGAGCAGGCGTCCCGGAGCGCCGTCGAAGGTCACGGCGGCCAGCGGGCGCGTACGGTCGAAGGAAGTCTGCGGCTCGACGGCGACCCCGGCCGCCGTCGCGTCGACGGCGAACAGGCCGCCCTGCGTGGGCACGAGGAACACGTCGGCGGTGGCCGCGTCGGCGACCGCGGTGACACGCCCGGTCAATGCCGCGTCCGCCGCCCGTACGTCCCTGAGGTCCTGCCCCGCCGTCGCCGACAGCGGCACGGCGAGCGCGCCGACGGTGCGGCCGGAGGCGAGGGAGGCGAGCAGCGTTCCCGCCTCGTCGGTGTCGCAGGCGAGCAGCGCCTCCGTCGCGATGACCGCGCTCGTCAGGTACGGGACCGGGGCCACGGCCCGCCCCAACTCCTCCAGGACGACGGCGGCTTCGCGGTGGGAGGCGCCCTGGCCGCCGCGCTCCTCGGGGACGAGGAGACCGGCGAGGCCCATGTTCTCGGCGAGGTTCTTCCACAGGGCGCGGTCGTGCGGCTCGTCGCTCTCGACGCGGGCGAGCACGGTGGGCGCGTCGCAGTGGTCGGCGAGCAGGTCGCGGACCGCCGAACGCAGCGCCTCCTCTTCCTCGGAGTACAGCAGATCGGGCTGGGTGCTCATCGGGAGAGGTCCTTCCAGGCGACGTCCTTGTCGGTGCGCGGCTCGGGCGGCAGGCCGAGGACCCGCTCGGCGACGATGTTCAGCAGGACCTCGCTCGTCCCGCCCTCGATGCTGTTGCCCTTGGCCCGCAGATAGCGGTAACCGGCCTCGCGGCCTCCGAAGTCGACGATCTCGGGGCGGCGCAGCGTCCAGTCGTCGTACAACAGGCCCTCTTCGCCCAGGAGTTCGACCTCCAGGCCGCTGATCTCCTGGTTGAGGCGGGCGAAGCCGAGCTTCATGCCCGCGCCCTCGGGACCCGGGTGTCCGGCGACGAGCTGCTGGCGAAGGCGCTCGCCGGTGAGGCGGGCGACCTCGGCGTCGACCCACAGCTTGACCAGGCGCTGGTGCAGGTCGGCGGTGCGCAGTTCGGGCCGCTCGCGCCAGGTCCTGGCGACGGGCCCGATGAGGCCGCCCTCGCGCGGGATGCGCATGCCACCGATGGCGACGCGCTCGTTGTTGAGGGTGGTCTGGGCGACCTTCCAGCCGTCGCCGATCTCGCCGAGGCGGTGGGCGTCGGGGATGCGGACGCCGGTGAGGAACACCTCGTTGAACTCGGCCTCGCCGGTGATCTGGCGCAGGGGCCGCACGTCGACGCCGGGGTCGGTCATGTCGCAGACGAAGTAGGTGATGCCGCGGTGCTTGGGCACGTCCGGGTCGGTGCGGGCGATGAGGATGGCGAACCGGGCGTTGTGCGCGCCGGACGTCCACACCTTCTGCCCGTTGACGATCCAGCCGTCCCCGTCGCGGACGGCGCGGGTGCCGAGCGCGGCGAGGTCCGAACCGGCGCCGGGCTCGCTGAAGAGCTGGCACCACACCTCCTCGCCGGTCCAGAGCGGCTTGAGGAAGCGCCGCTTCTGCTCGTCGGTGCCGTAGCGGAGGATGGTGGGGGCGGCCATGCCGAGGCCGATGCCGTTGCGCCGCGGGGCGTTGTCGGGGGCGCCCGCGGCGTCCAGTTCGGCGTCCACGACGGCCTGGAGGGAGCGCGGGACGTCGAGGCCGCCGAGGCCCTCGGGGTAGTGCACCCAGGCGAGTCCGGCGTCGAAGCGGGCGCTCAGGAACTGCGCGCGAGGCGTGGTGGCCGGTGGGTGCGCGGCCAGGAATTCCTGGGTGAGGGTGCGCAGTCGTGCGGCGTCGACGGTCATGCCGCGGCTCCTTCCGTGCGCGCGTCGAGCCCGGGGACGACGACGACGCGGCCCGTGGTGACGCCGTCGGCGACGCGCTGCACGGCCGCCGCGGCAGCGGTCAGGCCGACGCGCTCGCTGACCAGCGGCTTGATGGCGCCGCGCGCGGCGAGCTCGGTGAGCTGTTCGTGGCAGTGCGGGATCAGCGCGGGGTTCTTGGCGGCGTACAGGCCCCAGTGCAGACCCATGATCGAGTAGTTCTTGACCAGGGCGTGGTTGAGCGCGGGGCTCGGGATGGTGCCGCTCGCGAAGCCGACGACGACGATCCGGCCCTCGAAGGCGACCGTCTTGGCGGACTGCGCGTACGCCTCGCCGCCCACGGGGTCGTAGACCACGTCGGCGCCGCGACCGCCGGTGGCCTCCTTGACGGCGGCGATGACGTCCTCGCTCCGCCGGTCGATCACCACGTCGCAGCCGAGTTCCTGGGCGACCTTGGCCTTCTCGGGACCGCCGACGACACCGATCACGCGGGCGCCCGCCGCCTTGCCGAGCTGGACGGCGGCGCTGCCGACCCCGCCCGCGGCGGCGTGCACGAGCAGCGTCTCGCCGTCGCGGATCCGGGCGCGCTGGTGCAGGCCGAACCAGCCGGTCTGGTAGCCGATGTGCAGGGCGGCCGTCTCGGCGTCGTCCAGGGCGTCGGGCGCCGGAAGCAGGGCGCGGGCGTCGGCGAGGACGTACTCGGCGAGACCGCCGTGCGGCAGGGCGGGGGTGGCGATGACGCGGCGCCCGTCCTCGGTCTCGGCGCAGACCTCCACGCCGGGCGTGAACGGCAGCTCCGGCCTGACCTGGTACTGCCCCTTGCACAGCAGCGCGTCCGGGAAGTTGATGTTGGCGGCGCGCACCTTGAGCAGGACCTGCCCCTCGCCGGGGACGGGGCGCTCGACCTCTTCGAGGCGCATCACCTCGCTCGGCTCGCCGTTCTCGTGCACTTGCCATGCCTGCATGCGGGGCCTCCACGGACTGCTGCGTCAGGACTGCTGCGTCGGGACTGCTGCGACACCGGCTTCCGCCACCGGGTCCAGCCGCATACTAAGCGGTCGCTTGCCCTCCTGGGAATGCCCCGCCCCGGGTCGGTCCGCGCCGCACGCGGGTCAGTCCGGCCTGCCGCGCGTGGGCCTGGCCCGTACGTGCATCCGCTCGCCCTGCGGCCCGAAGAGGCTGAGGAACTCGGCGGGCCCCTCGCCCGTGGAGCCGAACCAGTGCGGCACGCGCGTGTCGAACTCGGCGGCCTCCCCGGGGCCGAGCACCACGTCGTGATCGCCGAGGACCAGGCGCAGCTTGCCGGAGAGCATGTAGAGCCACTCGTAGCCCTCGTGCGTCCTCGGGTCCGGCTCCGCCTGCCGCTCCGGTTCGATCACCTTGTACGCCTGGAGCCCGCCGGGCTGCCGGGTGAGCGGGATCATCGTGCGGCCGTGGTGCACGATCGGCTTGAGGCGCACGCGCGGGTCCCCGACGGGCGGGGCGCCGACCAGCTCGTCGAGCGGCACCTGGTGGGCGCGGGCGATCGGCAGGAGCAGTTCGAGGCTGGGCCGGCGCAGGCCCGACTCCAGGCGGGAGAGCGTGCTGACGGAGATGCCGGTGGTCTCGGAGAGCCCGGAGAGGGTGGCACCGCGCTCCTTGCGCAGGGCGCGCAGGCGCGGCCCGACACCGCTGAGCACGGCGTCCATGCTCGCCTCGGACTCGCCGTCTTCCTGTTCATGGGCGTGCTGCTTCATACGCCCATTGCAGTTTCAGCAACCTTGTTTGTCAATATGGCGAGCCGGGGTGCAGGTTCGACAGCAGGGAGCCGCAGGGCTCGCAGCCCGAACGAGGTGGTCATCATGCGCACACAGCAACACGGAAGGGACGCGTACGACGTCGTGGTCGTCGGTGGCGGGACGGCGGGTCTGTCGGCCGCGCTGATCCTGGGCCGGTCACGCCGCTCGGTACGCGTCGTCGACGCGGGCGAGCCGCGCAACGCTCCGGCCGCGCACATGCACGGCTATCCCTCGCGGGACGGCATGCCGCCCGCCGCGTTCCTGGCCGAGGTACGGCGTGAGGTCGCCGCGTACGGCGTGGAGATCGTCCGGGACAGGGTGACGGCGGCCGAGCCGGACGAGGCGGACGGGTTCGTCGTCACGACGGCGGACGGGGGGCCGGTGCGTGCGCGCAGGCTCGTCGTGGCCACCGGCCTGGTGGACGCGCCGCCCGACCTCCCCGGCGTCGCCGAGCGCTGGGGCAAGGACGTGCTGCACTGCCCGTTCTGCCACGGCTGGGAGGTACGGGACCAGGCGATCGGCGTGCTGTACGCCAAGGCCTCGGGCATCCACCAGGCCCTGCTGTTCAGCGCGCTCTCGGACGACGTGACCCTGTTCCTGCACGGTGCCGACGAGGACGCACTGCCCGATTCCGACTGGCAGTTGCTGGCGGCGGCCGGGGTGAGCGTGGTGACCGGGAAGCTGGACGGGCTCGTCGTCACCGGCGACGCGCTGGCCGGGGTGCGGCTCGCCGACGGCCGGGTGTTCGCCCGGTCGGTGTTCGTGGTGCCGCCGCGGATGACCCCGCGGGACGGACTGCTCACCGCGCTCGGCGCGCGCACCAGGCAGACCCCGGCCGGGCCGTTCGTCGACGTGGACCCGACGGGGCTGACCAGCGTGCCGGGCGTATGGGCCGTGGGCAACGCGGCGGGCGCCGCCGAGCAGGTGGTGAACGCGGCGAGCGCCGGGTACCGGGCCGGGGTGACGCTCCACGCCGAGCTGCTCCACGCCGACCTGGCGCGGGCCGCCGAGCGCCGCCGGGGCGGGGTGTTCTCCCCGGAGGGCGAACGCGCGGTGGCCCGGGCCCGCGCGAGCCGGTCGGGCGCGTGAAGTGCCGCGCGGGCATGGAGGGTTGACGGCGCAGACGGTATCCATGCCCGTATGACGTCCTCCCGCGCGCCGCACGGACTGCCCGCCCCTCCCCCGCTCGGCGCCGCGGCGCTGCCGCCGGGCACGTACGAAGGGCGGCTCGTCCTGGTGACCGGCGGCGGCACCGGTCTCGGCCGGGCGATCGCCGCGGAGTTCGCCCGGCTCGGCGCGGCCCTGCTGATCGTGAGCCGCAGTGCGGAGCATCTGGCGCCCGCACGCGAGGAGTTGGCGGCCGTCGAGGGGGCGGGGCCCGTGACGGCGGCGACCTGTGACATCCGGGACACCGGGCGCATCGCCGAGGTCTTCGACGCGGCCGAGGCGGCACACGGCCGCGTCCCCGACGTGCTGGTGAACAACGCCGCCGCCAACTTCCCCACCCCCGCGGAGGACGTGACGCCGAACGGCTGGCGCTCGGTCGTCGACATCACCCTCAGCGGTACGTTCTTCATGACCCGCGAGTTCGGCCGCAGGCACCTCGCGGCGGGCACCCCGGGCTCGGTCATCGCCGTCGGCGCCTCGTACGCGTGGACCGGCGGCCCGGGCTTCGCACACAGCGCGGCGGCGAAGGCGGGGGTGAAGAACCTGGTGGAGACGCTGGCCGTGGAGTGGGGCCCGTACGGCATCCAGGTCAACGCTCTGGTGCCGGGGCTCATGCCGCACGACGACATGACACCCGACATCCGTTCCCACCTCGGCCGCGCCGACGATCCCGGCGCCCGGCAGCCCGCCCTGCGGGTGGGGGCGCCACGGGAGCTGGGCTGGGCCGCGACCTTCCTGGCCTCCCCCTACGCGCGGTTCGTCAGCGGGCACACCCTGGTGGTGGACGGCGCGAACTGGCAGCGCCGCGACCTGGTGAACGCGCCCGTGACGACCGTGCGCGAACAGCTCGGGCGCGGGCCGTCCGGCGCGGGGTGAGCGGCGTCAGCCGATCCGCTGCCCGTACACGTGGTCGACGGTCATCTCCATCAGCACCCGGCGGTCGGACACCATGACCGACCGGTACTCGTCCCAGTCGGGGTGCTCGCCCGCGGCCCTGCGGTAGTACTCGACCAGCGCCTCCACCTCGGGCCCGTGCGGATCGGCGCCCGGCCCCGTGAGCCGCACGACGCCCTCCGCGGTGGCCCACGCGCGGCCGTCGGCGCCGGTGACCTCCAGCGCGGCGCGCGGGTCGCGGCGCAGGTTCGCCGTCTTGGCACGCCCCTCGGTCATCGACACGTACAGGGTCTCGCTCGCCCGGTCGTAGAAGGGCATGACGGGGGACAGTTGGGGGCGGCCGTCGGCCTTGAGCGTGGCGAGGACGCCGAGTCGGCTCTCCGCCAGCAGGGAGCGCGGGTCGAAGGGTGCGGTGGTCATGGTCGCCTCTCCGTCGGGCGGGGCGGGGGCCCCGCGGAACTGTTCGATCATCGTGGCCCATCCGGCGCCGCGACGGCAGTACGCCTCGGCGGCCCTGCGGGCTGTCCGGATCGGCTCACGCCCCGCGGAACGTCGGCGGCCTGCGGTCTCCTTTCGCCGCGAAGCCCTCGGTGGCGTCGTCGGACGTGAGGGTGAGGGCCGCGCTCATGGCGACCCGGTCGAGGGCGGCGCCGAGTCCGTGATCGGCGTAGGCGTCGATGTCCCGCTTGACGGACCGCACGGCGAGGGGGGCGTTCGCGGCGATCTCGGCGGCCACGCCGTGTGCGGCGCGCTCCAACTCCGCCCCCGGCACCACCTGTTGCAGCAGATGCAGTCGGTGGGCGGTGTCCGCGTCGATCCGGCGCCCGGTGAGCGCCAGGAACTTGGCCCAGCCCGCGCCCGCCTCCCGCGCGATCCGCAGATCGCCGCCCGCGTCGACGGCGACGCCGAGGCCGGTCTCGGGCAGGGCGAACACGGCGTCGTCGGCCGCGACGCGCACGTCCGCCATCAGGGCGAGTTCGAACCCGAAGCCCAGGCAGTACCCCCGCACGGCCGCGACCACCGGCTGCGGCAGCCCGGCGAACGCGGCGAACCGCTCGTGCGCCCAGCGAATGCCCTCGTAATAGCCCTGCGTGCGCGCGGAGTCGCTGTCGGCCTCGATGCCGCTGCCGGGCGCGCCCACGTCGATGCCCGCGCAGAAGGCGCGCCCCTCGGCCCGCAGCAGGATGACGCGGATCCGGTCGTCGAAGCGGATCCGGTCGGCCAGGACACCGAGCTGCCGGGTCGACTCCCAGCTCCAGGCGTTGAGCTTGGCCGGGCGGCAGAGCGTGAGGACGCCGATGCCGCTCTCCTCCACGTCCAGGCGCAGCCGCCGCTCGTCGCCGCCGGGGAGGCGGGTGTCGGTGGTGTCGATCATGCGGTCCCCTGCCGGTCGGCCACGGTACGGCGGCGCGCAGCGTAGCGGGACCCGGCCGAAGCCAGAAGGGCCGAGCGCTCCCGGACAGCCAGTAGACACTGTCTACTCTCGTGCGGTAGACAGTGTCTATGCAGGCTTCCACGGAGCAGGAGAGCGCAGGCGGCGGCCTTCGGGACCGCCTCGTCGACACGGGCGTCGCGCTCGTCGACACCGAAGGCGCGGGGGCGCTGTCGCTGCGCGAGATCGCCCGCAGGGCGGGCGTGTCGCACGGCGCGCCCCGCCGCTACTTCCCCACGCATCTGGAGCTGTTGTCGGCGATCGCGCGGCGCGGCTTCGCCGATCTGGGGGCGCAGGTGACGAAGGCCCTGAGCGACGGCCGGGACGGCCCGCGCGCACAACTGGCCGACCTCTCCCGTGTCTACCTCGCTTTCGCCCGGCAGCACCGCGGCATGTACGAGTTGATGTTCCGGCACGACCTTCTGGAGAGCGGCACGCTGGGGCTGCGGGAGACGAGCCTGCCGCTCTTCCGGCTGCTGGCCGAGCTGGTCGCCGAGGCTCGCCCGGACGTGCGACCCGTCGTGGTGGCCGGCGCGTTGTGGGCGAACCTGCACGGGGTGGCGCAGTTGTGGGGGTGGGGAAGCCTGCAACTGGCCGTCGGCGGCGACGACATCGAGCCGCTGCTCACCTCGGTCCTCGACGCCCATCTGGGTCCGGTGGCCCGATGAGCGTGGTGTCGCACCGGCGCGTCACCCTCGCCGGAAGTGTCCTCGGAGCCGTACTCGTCGCCCTCGACGGCACGGTTCTGACCGTCGCCCGGCCCGCGCTCCAGCACGACCTCGACGCGTCGCTGGCGCAGGCCCAGTGGACCAGTACGGGCTATCTGATCGCGGTGGCGAGCCTCCTCGTGTTCGCGGGGCGGCTCGGTGACCGGTACGGGCACCGGCGTCTGTTCGCCCTCGGCACGCTCGGGTTCGCGGCGGCCTCGGCGGGGATCGGGTGGGCGCCGGACATCGGCTGGGTGATCGCGCTGCGCGTCGTGCAGGGCGTGTGCGGGGCGCTGCTGCAACCGGCGACGCTGAGCATGCTGCGGGCGGCGTACCCACCGGACGAGCTGGGCATGCCGATCGCGCTGCGCACGAGTGCGATCGGAGTCTCGGCCGCCGCCGGGCCGCTGGTCGGCGGCGCCCTGACGGCACAGTTCGGGTGGCGCTCGGTGTTCTTCATGGGCGTGCTCCCCGCCGTGGTGATCGCCCTGCTGGTGCTGCGCGTACGAGATCCGGAGCCGCCGGCGGCGACGCGTCCCGCGGGCCTGGATCCGGCCGGTGTGCTGCTGCTCGGCGCGGCGCTCGCCTGCCTGGTCACGGCGCTGGTCACGGTGGCCGACGCGGGCTGGTCGCCGGGGGCGGGGGTCGCGGCGGGCGGCGCGGTCGCGGCGACCGTGGCGCTGGTGCGGCACGAGCGCCGCACCCCGAGTCCGCTGCTGCCCCCGTCCGTGCTGGCCTCACCGGTCGTCGTACCGGCCCTCGGCGTGCTGCTCGCCGCGTCGGCCACCTTGTTCGGCACGCTGTTCGTGGGCTCGTACTTCCTTCAGGACGTCCTCGGCCTCGATGCTCTCGGCACGGCCCTGTACATGCTGCCCGCCGCCGTGTGCATGGTTCTCGCGGCGCCCCTCAGCGCGGTGCTGACGCGCCGCTGGGGGGCGCGGGCGACGAGCGGCGCTGGCATGGTGCTCATGGCCCTCGGTGTCCCCGCCTTCGGGCGCCTCGACGCGGCCGCCACCGCCCTGTCCGTCGGGGTCTGCGCGTTCGCCATGGGCACGGGTTTCAGCACTGTCATGGTGGGCGCGACCGAAGTACTCGTCCGCCGGGCCGCCGCCGCCGACGCGGGAGTGACGGGCGGACTCCAGCAGACGGCGATGAACGTGGGCCCGACCCTCGGGGTGGCGCTGGCCACGACGCTGCTCGCCGCGGACCGGGACCTCGCCGCCTCGATGGGCCCGACGCTGACCGCGCTCGCGCTGGTCGCCTGTGTCGGCGCGGTGGCGGCGCGAGGACTCCCCCGGGCGAACCGGGAAGCGCGGGACGCCCCTTCACCGGCACGGTCCTTTCCACCGGGCGAGTGATGAACCGGCCGGCCCTCAGTGCGCGATGCCGTCGATCAGCTCTCGTGCCCCCTGGCGCAGCAGCGCCACCGCCACGGACATGCCCAGCGTCGCGGGGTCCAGCGGGCCGGCCCACTCCTGGGCGTTGAGCACCCGCTTCCCGTCGGGCGTGAACACGCAGGCCCGCAGCGACAGGTCACCGCTGCGCTCGGCCCGCGCGTACCCGGCCACCGGCGAGTTGCAGTGCCCTTGCAGCACGTGCAGGAACATGCGCTCGGCGGTCGCCTCCCGCCAGGTGTCCCGGTGCCCGAGCCCGCGTACCGTGTCGAGGGTCGCCTCGTCGTCGGCGCGGCACTGGAGCGCCAGGATCCCGGCGCCGATCGGCGGGCACATCACCTCCGGTGCCAGCACGTCGGTCATCAGGTCCGGCCGTCCGATCCGCTCCAGCCCCGACACGGCGAGCAGGAGCGCGTCCGCGTCGCCCGCGGCGAGCTTCTCCAGCCTGCGGTTGGCGTTGCCGCGCATCGGGACGCACGTCACGTGCGGGTGCGACGCGGCGAGTTGGGCCACGCGGCGCACGGACGAGGTGCCGATCCGGGTGCCGTCGGGCAGTTCGTCGAGCGTGCGTCCCAGCGGATCGATGAGCGCGTCGCGTACGTCGTCACGCTTCAAGTACGCCCCGAACGTGCACCCTTCGGGCAACGGCCGGTCCGCCGGGATGTCCTTCAGGCAGTGCACGGCGAGATCGGCGCGGCCGTCGAGCAGCGCCTGGTCGACCTCCTTGGTGAAGGCGCCCTTCCCGCCGAGCGCGGCGAGATCACCCATCCACTTGTCACCGCTGGTCGTCACGGGGACGACCTCGGTGCGGACACCCGGGTGGAGCGCGGCGAGTTCGGCGCGGACGCGCTCCACCTGGGCCAGCGCCATCGGGGAGGAACGGGAGACGATACGGATCAGCTCGGCGACCATCCCGCCACGATAGTGCTCCGCACGCCCACCGGTTGACCGCCCGGGGCGACGCGACCCGTGTCGCGCGGCGCCGAGCGGTCCGGCTACGCGGTGCCCAGCGGGCAGGAGCGAGCGTGGTACCAGTAGCGGCGGGTCTGCTCGCTGTCCTGGTCGGGTCCCGCGGGGGCGCCGCAGGTGCACTGGCCCGCGCGGGGGTCGATGACACCGGCGGCGTCGCGATGACCGGCCTCGCGGAGCTGCACGGCGAGTTGATGGGCGTAGTCCTCGACGAGGCTCGCGGCCTCCGCCGCGCTCTGCCCGCCCCTGCGCAGCTCCTGGACCAGCTTGGAGCGCGCCATCATCGGCGGGGCGCTCCGGGGGCGTTCTCCAGGAGCCGGAGCAGGTATTCGCGGCTCCACCCGGTGACCCTGGCCACTGCGGCCTGTCCGCCGTGCTGCGCGTCGTCCTGGCTCAGGATGGCGAGTGCTTCGGTCTGGAGGTCGAGGCGTGCGCCTTCGAGCGCCTCCTCGGCCTCCCGGTAGCGCTGGGCTGCGAGTTCGAGCTTTGCGGTGTCCACGCGTACGAGTCTGCCACGATCCCGGTCCGGGCGGGGACGCCGCCCGGACCCCGCCCCGCGGCGGTGCTCAACGGGTCAGACCTCCCCGCGCACCATCCCCAGGAGGCGGTCGAGGACGCGGGGGCCGCCCGCGCGCACGCCGTCGTGCTCGAACTCGTTCGTGACCCAGGGGCGCAGGCCGCGGATGGCGGTGGCGGTCCGCAGGGCGTGGGCCGTGTCGACGTACATGTCGTCGTGGTAGACGGCGGCGGCCACCGGCACCTCGTTCGCGGCGAGCCGGGCCGGGTCGTACAGGGGCGCCCAGCCGGTGCGCGTGGCCAGGTCCTCCGCGACGTCCCGCAGCGGGCGCAGCGCCGGGTCGCAGTCGAACTGCCACGGGTGGATGGACTCGCCGGTGAACATCAGGGCCGCGCCGGAGGCGAGCGCCTTCTCGCCGTCGAACTGGGGGAACTCGGCGCGTACGCGCTCCGCCGACCAGTTGGTGGGGCGGTCGTGCTGTGCGTAGATCACCTCGTGCAGCAGCGCGTAGAGGGGGTGGCCCGCGTACGACAGGGCCGACGCCACCTGCTCCTGGAAGGTGTCCGACAGGGCGCGCCCGCCCGGGGTGGGAACGAAGGCGTCCTCCAGCAGGTAGTGCAGCCGGTCGCTGCCGTCGCCGGCGCCGAGCCAGATGCCGAGGGACTGGAAGGCGGGGAGGGTGAGGCGGTAGCCGTTCGGGAGGACCGGTTCGTGGGCGAGGACGTGGGCGGCGATCTCCCGGGCGCGTCCGACGTCCATGGGGTAGCGGGCGTAGTGCGCCCGGACCTTGCGTTCGATGCGCGGGTAGGCGGCGCGGTAGACGTCGTCGGCGTCGCCGTCCAGGGTCGGCAGGCCGCCGGTGATGAGCGCCGCGGTCAGGCCCTCGGGCGCGGTCGACAGGTAGTGGGTGGCGCAGAAGCCGCCGAAGCTCTGGCCGAGGATCGTCCAGGGGGCGCCGCCGGTGACCTCGCGGCGGATCAGCTCGCAGTCGCGGACGATGGCGTCGGCCCTGAAGTGGGCGAGGTAGTCGGCCTGGGCGCGGGCGTCGCCACGCAGCGGGAGGGTCTGGCGGTTGGCGGGGGTGGAGGCGCCGGTGCCGCGCTGGTCGAGGAGGAGGACGCGGTGGTCCTGGAGGGCGCGGCCGAGCCAGGCCTGCGGACCGGAGAACCGGTTGGCGCCGAAGCCGGGGCCGCCCTGGAGGTAGAGCAGCCAGGGCAGGTTCTCGTGCTCACGGCCCGGGGCGACGGCTTCGCGGGCGTACACCTCGATCCGCTCGCCGTCCGGGGCATCGTGGTCCAGGGGGACGGAGAAGCGGCGGTCGGTGAGGACGACCCCGGGCTGGCGGTAGCTGACGGCGCTCAAATCGGCTCCTGTGCGGGCGTTCTGCATGCGGTGCGGGCTGCCCGGATTCCGGACGTCCGGGCCGTCGCCCAGTTCAGCACACGGCCGTCGGCGGGTCAGCGGGGGCCCAGGCTGGAGCCGCGGACGACGAGTTCGGGCTGGAGCACGACGCGGCGGTGCTCGTGGGCCGTCCCCGGGTGGTCGGCGGCGTCGATCTCCTCCAGGAGGAGGTCGGCGGCGAGGGCGCCCATGGTGACGGCGGGCTGGCGCACCGAGGTGAGCGGGACCGCCGCGGCGGCGGCGAACTCGATGTCGTCGTAGCCGACGATGGCGCACTCCTCGGGGACCCGCACCCCGGCCGCGTACATGGACTGCAGGACGCCGAGGGCGAGCAGGTCGTTCGCGCAGAAGACGGCGGTGGGGCGGTCGGCGAGGCCGAGCAGGCGGGCACCGGCGTCGCGTCCGGCGGCGACGTCGAGCCGTTCGGTGGGCAGTTCGTGCAGGGCGGTGGCGGGCAGCCCGGCCTCCGCGAGGGCGCGCAGGGCGCCGTGGCGGCGGTCCTCGACCTGGTTGAGGGCGGGCGGGCCGCTGACGTAGGCGATGCGGCGGTGTCCGGCGTCCAGGAGGTGGCGCACGGCGAGGGCGCCACCGTTGACGTCGTCGACGGAGACCGAGCATTCGGTGGCGCCCTCGGCGACGCGGTCGACGAGGACGAACGGGATGTCGTGGCGCCGGAAGGCCGCCACGGTGCGGCCGGTCGCCTCGGCCGGGGTGAGCAGGACGCCGCGTACCCGCTGCTCGGCGAAGAGGGAGAGGTACTCGGCCTCCTCGGTGGCGCTCTGCGCGCTGTTGCACACCATGACACCGAGTCCGGAGGCGCGCGCGGCACGCTCGGCGCCGCGCGCGACGTCCACGAAGAACGGGTTGCCCATGTCCAGGACGAGCAGGCCCATGATGCGGCTGCGGCCCGCTCGCAGTTGCCGGGCGGACTCGCTGCGGACGTAGCCGAGGCGGTCGATGGCCGCGAGGACGCGGGCCCGGGTCTCGTGGGCGACGGTCTCGGGCCGGTTGATCACGTTCGAGACCGTGCCCACGGACACCCCGGCGACGCGTGCGACGTCCTTGATCCCCACGGACTGTGCCATCGGGCGTGGACCTCCAGGTGAGCGGGTGCGGCAGGGGGAGTGTACGTGGGGCGGCGCGGCCGGTGTTCGGTCCGTCGGACAACGCGGAGTCGGCCACACGGACGGGCGGGGGTGGCGGTGCAGGGGCGCGGCGGGAACACCGTGGACGCGGCTGCCGGAGTGAGGGCGCGGACCGCTTGAATCGTTTCGCTTTCTCACCGTCCGCAACTCTGCGCGAGGGGGTGGCGCCTGTCAATCCGCTTGCTCAGGTGCTTTTGTTGCACGCCTCTTGCCACTGGTCACGGCTGCCCGTAGGTTCCTCCACCCCACATTGAATCGTTTGAAACTGTTCAACCGAGTGACTGCCCTGGTGACCAGGGACGAGGAGAGCCATGAGCCTGCGCCGTCGGACCGTGCTGAGAATGGGCGCCCTGGCCGGAGCCGCGACGGCGCTGCCCCTCGCGGCTCCCGCCGGGGCCCTCGCACAGGGCTCCGCGGCGGAGGCGGCGTTCAGGCATCTGCGCGCCCCGGCCGCCGCCGTGCGCCCCAAGTTCCGCTGGTGGTGGCCGGACGCGCTGGTCGACACCGGTGAGATCGCCCGCGAGATCCGGGCGATCGCCGCGGCCGGGTTCGGTGGGGTGGAGATCGCGGCGGTCACGCACAGCATGGACGAACAACTCGACACCGTGCGCCACGGCTGGGGCACCGAGGCGTGGCGGGCCGCGATCGAGGCGGCGCTGCGTGAGGCGAGGAAGCGGGACGTGGTGGTGGACCTGACGATCGGCCCCGCCTGGCCCGCCGCGGTGCCGTCCATCACGCCGGACAGCCGGGCCGCCGCGAAGGAACTCGCCCACGGGATCGCCGTGCTGGCGCCCGGGACGACGTACGAGGGTCCGGTGCCCGCGCCGGTCACCGAGGCCGGGGCGGGCGTCACCGACCGGCGATTGCTGCTCGCGCAGGCGGTGCGGGTGACGGCGGGCAGTTCGCCGACCGCCGTGCCGGTCCGCCTCGACCAGGACACGGTCACCGACGTCACCGCGCGCGTCACCGCGGGCCGCGTCTCCTGGACCGCGCCGGACGACGGCGCCACCTGGCTGCTCGTCGCCTACTGGGAGCGCGGCTCGGGGCAGCGCCCGGAGGGCCGCGACCACACCACGCCGCTCGCCTACGTCGTCGACCACTTCAGCGAAGCGGGCACGCGCGCGGTCACCGACTTCTGGGAGGAGCACATCCTCACCCCGTCGATCCGCGGACTGCTCAGGGCGACCGGCGGCACCCTCTTCGAGGACTCCATCGAGATCGAGACCGACGCGACGCTGTGGACACCCGCGCTGCCCGCCGAGTTCGAGCGGCGCATGGGCTACTCACTCCTCCCCTACCTCGCGACGTTCGTCGAGAAGAAGGAGAAGTACGTCTTCAGCTTCGAGGCGTCCCTCGACAAGGCGGTCCGGCGCGACGTGATGGAGGTCGTCACCGAGCTGTACGTGGAGCACCATCTGCGGCCCTTGCAGACGTGGGCGCACACGCTGGGCCTCGGGCTGCGGATCCAGCCGTACGGCCTGGAGACCGACGCGATCTACAAGTCGGCGCTGCTCGACGTCACCGAGGGCGAGTCCCTCGGGTTCAAGAACCTCGACGACTTCCGCTGCCTGGCCGGCGGCCGGGACATGGGCGGCCGGCCACTCGTGTCGAACGAGGCGGGCGGCACCGCCGGCGGCGCCTACTCCACGACCTGGTCCGACACGTTGAAGAAGCTGGTCACGCAGTACGCGGCCGGCGTCAACCAGGCCGTCTTCCACGGCTTCGCCTACGCGGACGCCCCGGGCGCCCAGTGGCCGGGGTTCGCCGCGTTCTCGCCCTACAAGGGAGCCGCCGGATACGGCGAGGCGTGGGGTCCGCGCCAGCCGCTGTGGCGGCACACCCCGCAGGTCGCGGACTTCCTCACCCGCGTCCAGGCCGTGCTCCGCAGCGGGGTCAACAAGGTCGACATCGGGGTGCTGCGGCAGAAGGGCTACGCGGGTTCGGGGCTCGGGGCGCCCTGGTTCACCAGCGACGGTGTGCCGGTCGGCTGGACGCACACGTTTCTCAGCCCGCGCCTGCTCGACCTGGACTCGGCGGTGGTCAGGGGCGGCCGGCTCGCCCCCGACGGGCCCGCGTTCAAGGCGCTGCTCGTCGACGGCGACATCATGATCAACCGGGAGCACACCCTCCAACCGGACGTCGCCGAGAAGCTGGTGCGGTACGCCCGGGAGGGTCTGCCGATCATCCTCGTCGGCGACTGGTCCGACGCCCACGTCCCGGGCCTCGCCCGGCCCGGTGACAACGAGCGGCTGCGTCACCTCCTCACCGAACTCCAGGCGTCGAGGACGGTGCACACGGTCGCGGACCGGCCCGACGTGCCGCAGGCCATCGCCGCGCTCGGCCTGACCCGCGACGTCGAGTACGCCGAACCGTCGATGCTGCTGCACGCCCACCGCGCGGACGAGGACGCCGACTACTTCTTCTTCGCCAACGATGCCGTCAGCAAGAAGGGCTCGACCGGGACCCGCATCACGCACGACGTCACGCTCACCTCCCGGGTGCCGGGCGCGATCCCCCACGTCCTCGACCCGTGGACGGGCACCGTCACCCCGCTCGCCCTGTACACGCGCACCGATGACGGCCGTGTGCGCCTCACCGTGGACCTCGGACCGGGCGCCGTCACCGTCGTCGTCCTGGCCCGGTCCAAGGCCGCGCCGAAGCGGCACGCCACGGCGACGCAGGCCGACGACATCCGCGTGGGCGAGGACGGGCGCCTCACACTGCGGGCGTCGGCGGCGGGCACGTACACCACCACTCTCGACGACGGGCGCACCGTCACCACGAAGGTCGGCGCGGTCCCGGCGCCTCTGGAGCTGACGTCGTGGACGCTGACGGTCGACGACTGGCGGCCTGGGGCGAGCGCGACCGCGACCGTCCACGAGCGGCACGTCCTGGAACTCGACGCGCTCGCGCCGTGGACCCGGCTGCCGGGCCTGGCGGACGTCTCCGGCATCGGCACCTACCGCACCACCGTGCGTCTGGGCCGGGACTGGGGCGCGGCGCATGGCGCGCTGCTCGAACTGGGCGGCGTCTTCGACACGTTCACCGTCCGCGTCAACGGGCACGCCCTGCCGCCCGTCGACCAGCTCACCCGCGTCGCCGACCTCGGTACGCGCCTGCGGCCCGGCGCCAACACGATCGAGGTCGAGGTGGCGACGACCCTCCTGAACCGGCTCCGGGTGACCCGCCCCACCGTGTTCGGCGCCGCCAAGCGGCAGGACTACGGGCTGACGGGACCCGTCCGCCTCCTCCCGTACGCAAGCGCGACCGTGCGCGCGTGACCCTCCCCCCTGCCCCGACCGTCCCCCGCCCCACCGACCGCAGCACCCCCCACCATCACAGAGCACCTTCACCGTCGAAGGGACACCTGACAGATGAGCAGCGACATACGCCGCAGGACCGTGCTCGCCGCGACCGCGGGCGCCGTGCCCGTCGTGGCCGCCGGTGTGTATCCCGGCGCCTCCTCCGCCCACGCGGCCCCCACCGCGCCCGCGGACGACGGCGCCGTCACCGGCCTGACCGTCGAACACCGCGTGCGACCGCTCGGGACGGACGCCGCCCGCCCCCGCTTCGGCTGGCGCCTCGGCTCCGGGCGGCGCGGGCTCACGCAGGGCGCCTACCGGATCCGGGTGGCGTCCTCCCCCGCTCGGCTCGCCGCGGGCCGCGCCGACGTGTGGGACAGCGGACGGGTGGCCTCGTCCGACTCCGTCGCCGTGCTGTACGACGGGCCCCGGCTGAAACCCTCCACCCGGTACTCCTGGACCGTCACCGTGTGGGACGGGAAGGGCCGGTCGCTCGGCACCGCGCCCGCGACCTGGTTCGAGACGGGGCTGCTCGGCTCGGACGGGACCACCGGCTGGGACGGCGCGCAGTGGGTCGGCATGAAGGGCAAGGCGCCGAACTCGGCAGGCGCTCCGCTGGTCCGCTGCGAGACGCCGCTGCGCAAGGGCCGGGTCAGCGAGGCGCGCCTGTACGTGACCGCGCTCGGCGTCTACGAGGCGTACGTGAACGGCGAGCGCGTCACCGTCCCGCAGGACGGTGGCCGCACGGTCGAGCTGCTGACGCCGGGCTGGACCAACTACGACATGACCGTGAACTACCTGACGTACGACGTGACGGAGAGCGTCGAGGGCGCCCGGTCCGTGACGCTCGCCGCGGTCCTCGGCAACGGCTGGTACAACGCGCGGGTCTCCGAGGGCAGCACGTACTACTCCAAGGACGGCAACCCCCTCGCGCTCAAGGCCAAGCTCCTGATCCGCTACGCCGACGGCACCGCGCAGAGCGTCGTCACAAAACCCGGCGGGGGCTGGCGGGCCACCGACACCGGGCCCTACCGCGCCGACGACATCTACGACGGCCAGACGTACGACGCCCGCAAGGAACTCGACGGCTGGACGGCGAACGGCTTCGACACCTCGGGCTGGGCGGAGGTCGAACAGCTCGGCTACGCCGCGAGGTTCCCCGACGCGAAGCTGACCGCCTACCCGGGCGAATCGGCCCGTCTGATGGAGAAGTGGGACCGGCGCCCGCGATCCGTCACGGTCTACCGGGAGGTCACGGGCGCCTCGTCGAGCGCCAACGGCAAGGGCCGCATCGTGCCGGACCCGGCCCGCTCGACCGACGGCGCGCCGGGACCCGTCGCGCTGCGCCCCGGCGACACGGCCGTCTTCGACCTCGGCCAGAACATGGTCGGTGTCCCCCGCTACACGGTGCGCGGCCCGGCGGGCGCCGAGGTCGTCGTGAAGTTCGCCGAGATGCTGAACGACGACAGCGCGGGCGCCGACGGCCCGGTGGGCTCGCTGTACCGGGCCAACCTGCGCGGCGCCAAGGCCACGAGCACGTACGTCCTCAAGGGCGCGAAGGACGGCGAGACGCATCAGGACTCGCTCACCTTCTACGGCTTCCGCTATGTCTCGGTGGAGGTGACGACGCCCGGCGCCGAGGTCACCGTGGACGGCCTCACCGGCAAGGTCGCCACCTCGGCGATCCGGGACATCGGCAGCGTCACCACGGACGACGACGCCCTCAACCAGCTCATCAGCAACGTGCGGTGGGGCCAGCGGGGCAACTACCTGTGGGTGCCGACGGACTGCCCGCAGCGCGACGAACGGCTCGGCTGGACCGGTGACACCCAGGTCTTCTCCCACACCGGGCTCTACAACACGGACGCCGTCGCCTTCCTCAGCCACTTCGAGGACATCCTCATCGAGTCGCAGAGGATCTACGGTGTGGACGGCGCCCAGTTCACCGCGGTGGCGCCCGGCAACCGGTACAACGCGGCGGCGCCGTGCAGCGGTTGGGCGGACTGCGGGGTGATCGTGCCCTGGACGGTGTGGCAGATGAGCGGCGACCGCACCATCGTCGACCGGAGCTGGGAGGCGATGGTCCGCTACATCGACTGGATCCGCGACAAGGGCGGCGACACCTACGCGGGGCAGGGGGCGATCTTCGCCGACTGGCTGGCGTTCCAGAACACCGGCACCCAGTTGATGAGCGACGTCTACTACGCCTACAGCGTGCGGCTGATGGCACAGATGGCCCGGGCCACCGGGCGCACCGCGGAGGCCACGGCCTACGACGACCTGTTCGGCAAGATCCGGCGCGCGTTCATGGCCAGGTACGTGGAGGTCGACGGTGACAGGATCACCGTCAGATCGAGCATCGGCGGCAAGCCGCCCATGGGCGGCGACCCGGAGGACAACAGCCAGTCGGCGCTGCTGTGGGTCCTCAAGCTCGGCTTCTACGACACGCAGGCCCAACGCCGGGCCCTGGTGGGGCTGTTGGCGGACAACATCGGCAACGACGCCGCGTACAAGGCGGCCCACCCCGGCAGCGCGCGTGTGCGGTACGCGGAGAACACGCTGTCCGTCGGCTTCCTCGGTGTCAACGTCCTCGCGCCCGTCCTGACCGACGAGGGCCGCGCCGACCTCGCGTACAAGCTGCTCCACCAGAACGCCATGCCGTCGTGGCTGTACTCGGTGGAGAACGGTGCGACGACGGTGTGGGAGCGCTGGAACTCGTACTCGAAGGAGGACGGTTTCGGACCTGTCGAGATGAACTCCTTCAACCACTACTCCTACGGCGCGATCGCCGAGTGGATGTACGCGTACATGGCGGGCATCGCGGGTGACCCCGAGCACCCCGGCTTCCGGCGGTTCCGGCTCCAGCCGCACCTGGACCCGACCGGCGCGGTCACGCGGGTGACGGGCCGTCACCTCTCCCCGTACGGGGAGATCACGAGCGCGTGGTCGCTGGCCAAGGACGGGCGGCTGACGTACGAGGCGGTCGTCCCCGCCAACAGCGAGGCGACGCTGAGCCTGCCGGCCGTGTCGGCGTCCGCGGTGCGGGAGGGTCGTACGCCGCTGGCGTCGGTGGAGGGGGTGCGCTTCGTCTCCTTCGAGAACGGCACGGCCACCTACCGCCTGCCGGCCGGACGGTACCGGGTGACCAGCACGGTGCGCTGACACCGGGCAGGGGGCCGGGCATCTGGCGCCCGGCCCCCTGCTCGTCACACCCGTGCCCTGCTGGAGCCCCGGACCACCAACTCAGGCCGCAGGACGACGTGTTGATGCCGGTGCTCGGCGGCGCGTTGACCCGTCTCCTGGAGCAGCAGCTCCGCCGCGATGGTGCCGAGGGTGAGCGCGGGCTGGCGCACCGAGGTGAGCGGGACCGTGGCGGCTGCCGCGAACTCGATGTCGTCGTAGCCGACGATGGACATGTCGTCGGGGACCTTGACCCCGGCCGCGTACAGGGCTTGCAGGACGCCGAGGGCGAGCAGGTCGTTGGCGCAGAAGACGGCCGTGGGGCGCTCGGCGAGGCCGAGGAGGCGCGCGCCCGCGTCGCGCCCCGCCGCCACGTCGAGCCGGTCGGTGGGCAGTTCCCGCAGCAGCTCCCCGGGCAGACCCGCCTCGGCGAGTGCCTTGAGGGCGCCCTCCCGTCGGTCCTGCACCTGTTTGAGGTGCGGGGGGCCGCTGACGAAGGCGAGGGAGCGGTGTCCCCCGCTGACCAGGTGGCGGACGGCGAGGGCGCCCCCCGACACGTCGTCGACGGAGACCGAGCACCCCGCGCCGTCCTCGTCGGCCCCGGCGACCCGGTCCACCACCACGTACGGGATGGAGTGGCGGCGGAAGTCGCGCAGGGTCGCGCCGCTCGGGTCGGCGGGGGTGATCAGGGCGCCCCGTACCCGCTGTTCGGCGAAGAGGGAGAGATATTCGGCCTCCTCCTCGGTGCTCTGCGCGCTGTTGCAGACCATGACGCCGAGCCCCGCCTCGCGCGCGGCACGCTCGGCGCCGCGCGCGACGTCCACGAAGAACGGGTTGCCCATGTCCAGGACGAGCAGCGCCATGATGCGGCTGTGCCCGGACCGCAACTGGCGGGCGTACTCGCTGCGGACGTAGCCGAGCCGGGCGATGACCTGCTGGACGTGGCGCCGGGTCGGTTCGGAGACCCGGTGGGGCTGGTTGAGGACGTTGGAGACGGTGCCGACGGAGACCCCGGCGACCCGTGCCACGTCCTTGATGCCGACCGATCCGCGCTCAGGCAAGGTGGAAGACCTCGGTGAGGGGCCGCATCGCGGCGTCCGGGGCCTGTCCGTCCAGTTCCTCGAAGAAGCCGGCCATCTCGGCCTGCCAGCGGGCGTTGACGTCGGTGGCGTCCATCGCGGCGCGCGCCGCGTCGAAGTCCTCCGTCTCCAGGTAGCCGACGAGCAGGCCGTCCTCGCGCAGGAAGAGCGAGTAGTTGTGCCAGCCGGTGGCGGTCAGGGCCTCGCGCATCTCCTGCCACACGTCGGCGTGGCGGGCGCGGTACTCCTCGATCCGGTCGGCCCTGACCTTGAGCAGAAAGCAGACGCGCTGCGTGGACACTCGGGGTGCTCCCTCAGAACTTGTACTGGTCGATGTTCTTCTTGTCGAAGACGGTCGGCTTGCCGAGGGAGACGACGCCGTCCTTGCCGATGGTGAACTCGCCCAGGTCACCGGCCTTGTAGGTCTCGCCCTCCTTGCCGGTGATCTGCCCGGACTCCAGGGCGACGGCGGTGTGCGCGGCGAGGGCGCCGAGCTTGGCCGGGTCCCACAGCTCGAACGCCTCGACGGTGCCGTTCTTGACGTAGGCGCGCATGTCGTTGGGGGTGCCGAGGCCGGTGAGCTTGACCTTGCCCTTGTACTTCGAGCCCGACAGGTACTGGGCGGCGGCCTTGATGCCGACGGTGGTCGGGGAGATGATCCCCTTCAGCTTCGGGTGCTCCTGGAGGAGCCCTTGTGTCTGCTGGAACGACTTCTGGGCGTCGTCGTCGCCGTACGCCGTCGTGACGAGCTTGATGTCCTTGTACTCGGGCTTCTTCAGCTCGTCCTTCATGTAGTCGATCCACGTGTTCTGGTTGGTGGCCGTCTGGGCCGCCGAGAGAATCGCGATCTCGCCCTTGTTGCCGATCTGCCGCGCCATCTGCTGCACCTGGGTACGGCCCAGGTCCTCGGCGCTGGCCTGCGAGACGAACACGTTGCGGCAGTCGGCCTTGGTGTCGGAGTCGTACGTGACGACGCTGACGCCGTTCCTCATCGCCTGCTTCAGGGCGGTGCACAGGGCGCCCGGGTCCTGCGCGGACACGGCGATGGCGTCGGCCTGCTGCTGGGTGAGGGTGTTGACGTAGGAGACCTGCCCGGAGGTGTCGGTACCGCTGCTCGTGCCGACCTCCTTGTACGTGGATCCGAGCTCCTCGACCGCCTTCTTGCCGCCGTTGTCGGAGGTGGTGAAGTACGGGTTGTTGACCTGCTTGGGCAGGAAGGCGACCGTGAGGCCCTTCTTGGTGGCCGCGTCCGGGTCGGCCTTGCCGGCGGCGTTGGACTTGGCCGCCTCCTTGTTCGCGTCGTCCTTGGTGGTGCCGCCGCAGGCACCGGCGCCGAGGACGAGGGCGGTGGTGACGGCGAGCGCGGCGGTGAGGCGGCGGGTTCTGGCGGTGACGGCCTGGGACATGGCGGTTCCTTACGGGTGGTGGGCTGTACGGAGTCGAGGGCGCGGCCGGATCAGGAGGTGACCGGTGTCGGCGGCGGGGCGGCGGCTGTCCTGCGGCGCGCCCTTGCCTGCGCGATCTGGCGGCCGACGCGCGGGGCGAGCACGGAGATCACCAGGAGGACGCCGGTGACGACGATCTGGGACTGCGCGGAGACGTTCAGCAGGCTCATCACGTTCTGGAGCGTGCCGAGCAGGAAGACACCGGCGATGGCGCCGCCCAGGGTGCCCTTGCCGCCGTCGAAGTCGATGCCGCCGAGCAGGACGGCCGCGATGACGGACAGTTCGAGGCCGGTGGCGTTGTCGTAGCGGGCGCTGGCGTAGTGCAGGGCCCAATAGACGCCGGTGAGGGCCGAGAGCAGGCCGGTCGTCACGAACATGGACAGCTTGAGCCGCTTGACGCGGACGCCGGAGAAGCGGGCCGCTTCCTCGCCTGCGCCGATCGCGAAGAGGGAGCGTCCGACGCGGGTGGCGTGCAGGACGACGACGGCGACGGCAAGGAGCACGAGGAAGGGCAGCGCCGCGTAGGGCAGGAAGGTGTCGCCGAAGCGGCCCGCGCCGAAGTCCAGGTACTGCGTGGGGAAGTCGGTGACGGAGTCGGAGCCGAGGACGATCTGGGCGATGCCCCGGTAGGCGGCCATGGTGCCGATGGTGACGGCCAGGGAGGGCAGTCCGAGGCGGGTCACGAGCAGCCCGTTGACCAGGCCGCAGACGAGCCCGAGCAGCAGGCAGAGCGGGATGATCGTCTCGATGGCCATGCCCTGGTTCCACAGGGCGCCCATCACGGCCCCGGACAGACCGGCCGTGGACCCGACCGACAGGTCGACCTCTCCGGAGACGACCAGCATCGTCATCGGCAACGCGATCAGGGCGATGGGCAGGGTGTTGCCGATCAGGAACGACAGGTTGAGCGCGTTGCCGAAGTTGTCGACGAACGAGAACGAGCAGAGCAGCAGCACGATGAGCAGGGCGCCGACGGCGGTGTCCCAGCGCACGGCGCTCTTCAGAGATTCGGCCTTGAGGCTCTCAGGCATGGCGGGCGCTCCTCATCTGTGCGGCCTGCTTGCGCAGCACTGCGGCGACCCGCAGGGCCACGATCCGGTCGACGGCGATGGCGAGCAGCAGCAGGACGCCGTTGATGGCGGTGACCCAGACGGAGCTGACGCCGATGGCGGGCAGGACGCTGTTGATGGAGGTCAGCAGCAGCGCGCCGAGGGCCGCGCCGTAGACGGTGCCGGAACCGCCGGTGAAGGCGACGCCACCGACCACGACGGCGCTGACGACGGTGAGTTCGTAACCGGTGCCGGTGCCGGAGTCGACGTTGCCGAAACGGGCCAGGTACAGGGCGCCCGCGAGTCCGGCGAGGGCGCCGCACAGGACGTAGGCGGTCATGACGCGCTTGCGGACCGGGACACCGGCGAGGTTGGCGGCCTCGGGGCTGGAGCCGAGGGCGTACATGTCGCGGCCGCTGCGGTAGCTGCGCAGGTAGTAGCCGACGCAGAGGAGGACGGCGACGGCGAGGAGCGCCAGGTAGGGCACGATCCACAGGCCGTCGTGGCCGAAGTCGACGAAGGAGTCGGGGAGGTCGGCGGCGACGATCTGCTGCGAGCCGACCCAGATGGAGTCGATGCCGCGCACCACGTACAGGGTGCCGAGGGTGACGACGAGCGCGGGGACCTTGCCGAGGCTGACGAGTGCGCCGTTCAGGACGCCGAAGAGGGCGCCGACGGCGACCGCGTAGACCACGGCGACCAGGGAGTTCCCGCCGCCCTGGAGGTAGTCGCCCGCGGCGAAGGCGGAGATGCCGAGGACGGAGCCGACGGACAGGTCGACGTTGCGGGTGATGACGACGACGGCCTGGCCGGTGGCGACGAGGACGAGGATGGTGGCGTTGAGGAGGAGGTCCTTGACGCCCTGCTCGGACAGGAACTCGCTGTTGGAGACCTGGGTGGCGAGCAGCATCACGAGGAGGACACCGGCCACGGCCAGTTCGCGGGCCTTGAAGACCTTGTCGATCAGGCGGCGGCCCGCGGTGGGCTCGGGCGCGGGGTGTTCCCGCACGGGCGGAGCGGTGACGGTCATGCTGTCCTCCCCGTGGCCGCGGCCATGACGGATTCCTCGGTCGCCTCGGCGCGCGTCAGTTCCGCCGTGAGCCGTCCCTCGTGCATGACGAGGACGCGGTCGGCCATGCCGAGGATCTCCGGCAGGTCGGAGGAGATCATCAGGACGGCGACGCCCTCGGCGGCGAGCGAGGAGAGCAGCCGGTGCACCTCGGCCTTGGTGCCGACGTCGATGCCGCGGGTCGGCTCGTCGACGATGAGGACCTGCGGCCCGGTGGCGAGCCACTTGGCGAGGACGACCTTCTGCTGGTTGCCGCCGGACAGGGTGCCGACGACGTCGGCGAGGCGCGCGTACTTGACCTGGAGCTTGACCGACCAGTCGAGGGAGCGGCTGCGCTCGGCCTTGCGGTTCATGAGTCCGGCGCGGCTGGTGTCGGCGAAGCCGGTGAGGCCGATGTTGCGCTCGATGGACATGTCCATCACCAGGCCCTGGGCGCGGCGGTCCTCGGGGACGAGGGCGAGCCCGGCGTGCATGGCGAGGCTCGGGGCGCCGGGCTTGAGCTTGTGGCCGAGCACCTCGACGTCGCCGCCGTCGAACCGGTCGACGCCGAAGACGGCCCGGGCCACTTCGCTGCGGCCGGCGCCGACGAGTCCGGCGAGGCCGACGATCTCGCCGCGCCGCACCTCGAAGGAGACGTCGGTGAAGACGCCTTCGCGGGTGAGCCGGCGCACCTTCAGGGCCACGTCGCCGATGTCGGTGTCCTGCTTGGGGTAGAGCTCGTCGAGGTCGCGGCCGACCATGCGGCGCACCAGGTCGTCCTCGGTGAGTCCTTCGAGGGGTTCGCTCGCCACCCAGGCGCCGTCGCGCAGCGTCGTCACGCGCTGGCACAGGCCGAAGATCTCCTCCAGGCGGTGGGAGATGAACAGGACGGCGGCGCCCTGTTCGCGCAGGGTCCGCACGACGCCGAAGAGGCGGGCCACCTCGCTGCCGGTGAGCGCGGCGGTCGGCTCGTCCATGATGAGGACGCGGGCGTCGAAGGAGAGGGCCTTGGCGATCTCCACGAGCTGCTGGTCGGCGATGGACAGGCCGCGCGCGGGCTGGTCCGGGTCGAGCGCGACGCCGAGCCGCTCGAACAGCCCGGCGGTGGCCTCCTTGACCGCGCGGTGGTCGACGCGGCCGAGTGAGCGGCGCGGCTGGCGGCCCATGAAGATGTTCTCGGCGATCGACAGGTCGGGGAAGAGCGTGGGTTCCTGGTAGATGACGGCGACACCGGCGTCGCGGGCGTCGGCCGGGCCGTGGAACTCCACCGGCGCGCCGTCGAGCAGGACGGTGCCGCTGTCGGGCCTGTGCACCCCGGTGAGGGTCTTGATCAGCGTCGACTTGCCCGCGCCGTTCTCACCGGCCAGGGCGTGCGCCTCTCCCGGGTACAGGCGCAGGCTGACGCCGCGCAGGGCGCGCACGGCGCCGAAGGACTTGCTCACCCCCTCCAGCGCGAGCACCGGGGTGGTCCCCGGTTCAGGATGCGTCATTGCATGTCTCCGTGAGTGTGCATGAGTGGGCCGTGCCGGGCGCACGGGAGTGGCTGGGAGCGCCGGGTGGATCACCGGCGGTGAAATGTTTCAGTGAAGTTGCCCGGAAGCTAGCTCCGTCCTTGAGGAGAGGTCAAGAGGCCGGAGCGGACCCGTTCCACCGGGCTGCGGTCGTTCGCCCCCTTCGCCCGCCCGCCATCCCCGTGAACTGCGAGGAAAAAGCGGAGGAGACCAAGGGCGGGCCGGTAACAGCACGATTGCGTAACGCACTTGACCGCGCCCGATCCGGTGCCGGACCCCTTGACGCCCCGATCGCCCGGGGTTAACTTCCCCAGCGAAGTGAATCGATTCACGCACTCAGAGGTGGACATGCCTGACATCGCTGCCGTGAAGGCCGCACTCGCCAGCCAGCGGATCGAGACGCCGTCCTGGGGCTATGGCAACTCCGGCACCCGGTTCAAGGTGTTCGCCCAGGCCGGCGTGCCGCGCACGCCCCAGGAGAAGCTCGACGACGCGGCGAAGGTGCACGAGTTCACCGGCATCGCCCCCAAGGTGGCGCTGCACATCCCGTGGGACACCGTCGACGACTACGCGGCGCTCGCCGCCTACGCCAAGGAGCGCGGCGTCGAACTCGGCACCGTCAACTCCAACACCTTCCAGGACGACGACTACAAGCTCGGCAGCGTCTGTCACCCGGACCCGAAGGTGCGCCGCAAGGCCGTCGGCCATCTCCTCGCGTGCGTCGACATCATGGACGCCACCGGGTCGAAGGACCTGAAGCTGTGGCTCGCCGACGGCACCAACTACCCCGGCCAGGACGACATCGTGGCCCGCCAGGACCGCCTCGCGGAGTCCCTGGCCGCGGTGTACGAGCGGCTCGGCGACGACCAGCGCCTCCTCCTGGAGTACAAGCTGTTCGAGCCGGCCTTCTACACGACGGACGTCCCGGACTGGGGCACCTCCTACCTCCAGTGCCTGAAGCTGGGCGAGCGCGCCCAGGTCGTCGTGGACACCGGGCACCACGCACCGGGCACCAACATCGAGTTCATCGTGGCGCTGCTGCTGCGCGAGGGGAAGCTCGGCGGCTTCGACTTCAACTCCCGCTTCTACGCGGACGACGACCTGATGGTGGGCTCCGCCGACCCCTTCCAGCTCTTCCGCATCCTGCACGAGGTCGCCAAGAACAAGGGCTTCGAGGCCGGGACGAACGTCGCCTTCATGCTCGACCAGTGCCACAACATCGAGGCGAAGATCCCGGCCGTCATCCGATCCGTGATGAACGTGCAGGAGGCCACGGCCAAGGCGCTCCTCGTCGACCTGGACGCCCTGACCGCGGCCCAGCGCGCGGGCGACGTCCTCGCCGCCAACGCCGTCCTCATGGACGCCTACAACACCGACGTACGACCGCTGCTGCGCGACCTGCGCGAGGAGCAGGGCCTGCACCCCGACCCGGTCGCCGCCTACCACGCCTCGGGGTGGCAGGAGCGGATCGTGGCCGAGCGCGTGGGCGGCGAGCAGGCCGGCTGGGGGGCATGACCGTCCACCCTCCCCGCCCACCCCGCTCACCGAACCGGTAAAGGAACTCGTCATGGCCTCCGCCACCCCTCCCGAAGTCGCCGCGCTCCTGGAGCGCTCGAACCGCCTGGGCGCCGACCCCCGCAACACCAACTACGCAGGCGGCAACACCTCCGCCAAGGGCACCGCCACCGACCCGGTGACCGGTACGGACATCGAGCTGATGTGGGTCAAGGGCTCCGGCGGCGACCTGGGCACCCTCACCGCCGCCGGGCTCGCCGCGCTGCGCCTTGACCGCCTGCGCGCGCTCACCGGCGTGTACCCGGGGGTGGAGCGCGAGGACGAGATGGTCGCCGCGTTCGACTACTGCCTGCACGGCAAGGGCGGCGCGGCGCCGTCCATCGACACCGCCATGCACGGCCTGGTCGACGCCGCCCACGTCGACCACCTGCACCCCGACTCCGGTATCGCGCTCGCCTGCGCCGCCGACGGCGAGAAGCTGACCGCGGAGTGCTTCGGCGAAAAGGTCGTGTGGGTGCCGTGGCGACGCCCCGGATTCCAGCTCGGCCTGGACATCGCCGCGATCAAGGAGGCCCACCCCGAGGCGATCGGCTGCATCCTGGGCGGCCACGGCATCACCGCGTGGGGCGACACCGCCGAGGAGTGCGAGGCCAACTCGCTGTTCATCATCCGCACCGCGGAGACGTTCCTCGCCGAACGCGGCAAGCCGGACCCGTTCGGTCCCGCCATCGAGGGCTACGCGGCCCTCGGCGCGGCCGAGCGCCGGGCGCGGGCCGCCGAACTCGCCCCCCTCGTCCGCGGCCTGGCGTCCACCGACCGCCCCCAGGTCGGGCACTTCGACGACTCGGACACCGTCCTCGACTTCCTGGCGAGCGCCGAGCACCCGCGCCTCGCCGCGCTCGGCACCTCCTGCCCCGACCACTTCCTGCGCACCAAGGTGCGCCCGCTCGTCCTCGACCTCCCGCCCTCCGCCGAACTCGACACCGTCGCGGCCCGGTTGACGGAGCTGCACGCCGAGTACCGCGAGGAGTACGCCGCGTACTACCGGCGGCACGCGGTGGAGGACTCCCCCGCGATGCGCGGCGCGGACCCGGCGATCGTGCTCGTCCCCGGCGTCGGCATGTTCAGCTTCGGCAAGGACAAGCAGACGGCGCGCGTGGCGGGCGAGTTCTACCTCAACGCGATCAACGTGATGCGGGGCGCCGAGGCGGTCTCCTCGTACGCGCCCATCGAGGAGTCCGAGAAGTTCCGCATCGAGTACTGGTCCCTGGAGGAGGCCAAGCTCCGGCGGATGCCGAGGCCCAAGGCGCTGGCTACGCGGGTCGCGCTGGTGACCGGGGCGGGCAGCGGTATCGGCAAGGCCATCGCGCACCGCCTCGCCGCCGAGGGCGCCTGTGTCGTCGTCGCCGACCTCGACGCCGAGGGGGCGGCGGCCGTCGCCGAGGAGCTGGGCGGCCCGGACAAGGCCGTCGCCGTCACCGTGGACGTCACGTCGGAGGAGCAGATCGCGGAGGCGTTCCGCGCCGCGGCGCTCGCCTTCGGCGGCGTCGACCTGGTCGTCAACAACGCGGGCATCTCCATCTCCAAGCCCCTCCTGGAGACGACGGCCAAGGACTGGGACCTCCAGCACGCCATCATGGCCCGCGGCTCCTTCCTCGTCTCCCGCGAGGCGGCCCGCGTCATGCGGCAGCAGGGCATGGGCGGCGACATCGTCTACATCGCCTCCAAGAACGCGGTCTTCGCCGGGCCCAACAACGTCGCCTACTCGGCCACCAAGGCCGACCAGGCCCATCAAGTGCGGCTGCTCGCCGCCGAGTTGGGCGGTGACGGCATCCGCGTCAACGGTGTCAACCCGGACGGCGTCGTGCGCGGCTCCGGCATCTTCGCGGGAGGCTGGGGCGCGCAGCGCGCGGCGACGTACGGCATCGAGGAGGAGAAGCTCGGCGAGTTCTACGCCCAGCGGACCCTGCTCAAGCGCGAGGTGCTGCCCGAGCACGTGGCCAACGCGGTGTTCGCCCTGACCGGCGGCGAACTGACCCACACGACGGGCCTGCACGTGCCGGTGGACGCGGGGGTCGCGGCGGCGTTCCTGCGGTGACGTGAGGCCGGGGCGCCGGGCGACCGGTGCCCCACCGGGGGCGCGGGGAGACCGCGCGACCAGCCACGACGCACCCGCACCCGATCCACCACCCGAACGGCGCGAAGGCGACCCCCATGCCCACCACCCCCTACGCCGCGATCGACCTGGGCGCGTCAAGCGGCCGGGTCATCACGGCCCAGGTCACCCCGACCACCCTGCGCCTCAGCGAGGCGCACCGCTTCCCGAACCGGCCCGTCCGCGCCGGGGGCCACCTCCACTGGGACATCCTCCACCTCTACGCGGGCCTCCTGGACGGCCTGCGCAAGGCGGGCCAGGTCCGTTCCGTGGGCATCGACAGTTGGGCCGTGGACCACGGCCTCCTGGACGCGGACGGCGCCCTCCTCGGCAACCCGTTCCACTACCGGGACAGCCGCACGGACCGGATCGCCGAGCAGGTCTGGGCGAGCGTCCCCCCGGCCGAGCTGTACGCCGCGACCGGCCTCCAGTACGCCCCGTTCAACACCCTGTACCAGCTCGCCGCGGCCCGCGACACCGCTCAACTGCGGTCGGCCCGGCAGGTGTTGCTGATCCCGGACCTGCTCACGTACTGGCTCACGGGGGTGCGGGGCACCGAGCTGACGAACGCCTCCACCACCCAGCTCATCGACCCGCGCACGCGCGACTGGGCCCACGACGTCGCGGCCCGCACCGGCACCGACCTGAACCTCTTCCCCCCGCTGCGCCGCCCCGGCGACCCGGCCGGCGACCTGCTCCCCCACGTCCTCGACGAGACCGGCCTCACCGGACCCGTGCCGGTGACGACGGTGGCCTCGCACGACACCGCGTCGGCCGTCGCCGCCGTACCGGCCGCCGGCGGCGAGAACTTCGCGTACATCTGCACCGGCACCTGGTCCCTCGCCGGACTCGAACTCGACGCGCCCGTCCTCACCGAGGAGAGCCGCGCCGCCAACTTCACCAACGAGCTCGGCGTCGACGGCACCGTCCGCTACCTCCGCAACATCATGGGCCTGTGGCTGCTCCAGGAGTGCCAACGCGCCTGGGGCGAAACAGATCTGACGGGCCTTCTCGACGCGGCCGGACGGGCGGCGGGGCTGCGCTCGGTCGTCGACGCGGGCGACGCCACCTTCCTGCCCCCCGGCGCCATGCCGGAGCGCATCGCCGCCGCCTGCCGCGCCACAGGACAGCCCGAACCCCGCACCCGCGCCGAGACCACCCGCTGCATCCTCGACTCGCTCGCCCTCGCCCACCGCGAGGCCGTCATGGAGGCGGCGCGGCTCGCGGACCGCCCGGTCGACGTCGTGCACATCGTCGGCGGCGGCGCGCGCAACGCCCTGCTGTGCCAGTTGACCGCGGACGCCTGCGGGCTTCCGGTGGTGGCGGGCCCCGCGGAGGCAGCCGCGCTCGGCAACGTCCTCGTGCAGGCCCGCGCCGACGGCGTCCTCGGCGACCGGGCGGCGGCGCGCCGGCTCGTCGCCGGCACCCAGCCGCTGACGCGTTACGAGCCGCGCGGCGACGGTGCCGCCTGGGCGGCGGCCGGGGCCCGTGTCGCCACCCCGTGACCCGCCCTCCCCGGCGACGTACCCTGCACCCGTCCGACGTCCGACCCGAACCTCCCGACCGAAGGGGCCACGATGCGTGTCGCGCTCTTCCTCACCTGTGTCAACGACACGCTCTACCCGGACACCGGCAGGGCCGTGGTGAAACTCCTGACCAGACTGGGCGTCGAGGTCGACTTCCCCGCCGCCCAGACCTGCTGCGGCCAGGCCCACTACAACACCGGCTACCGGCACGAGGCCGAACCCCTCGCCCGTCATTTCTCCGATGTCTTCGGCCCCGGCCTCGGCTCGGGCGAGTACGACGCGATCATCACGCCGTCCGGCTCGTGCGCGGCGATGGTGCGCGAGCTGTACCCGCGCATGGGTGAACGGGCCCGCGCGGAGGGCCGCGGCACCGGTCTCGCGAGGACACTCGCGCCGGTGGTCCCGAAGACGTACGAACTGACCGAGTTCCTGGTCGACGTCCTGAAGGTGACCGATGTCGGCGCGTACTACCCGCACAAGGTGACCTACCACCCCACCTGCCACGGCCTGCGCGCCCTCGGACTCGGCGACCGGCCCACCCGGCTCCTGCGCGCCGTCCGGGGACTCGAACTGATGGAGCTGCCGGGAGCGCAGGAGTGCTGCGGCTTCGGCGGCACGTTCGCCGTGAAGAACTCCGACGTCTCGGCGGCGATGGGCGCCGACAAGGTCCGCAACGCCGAGTCGACGGGCGCGGACGTCCTGTGCGCCGCCGACAACTCGTGCCTCATGCACATCGGCGGCACGATGAGCCGGCTGCGCACGGCGCTGCGGCCGGTCCACATCGCGGAGATCCTGGCGAGCACCGAAGAGGAGCCCCTGTCATGAGCGGCACGTATCTCGGCATGCCCGCCTTCCCCAAGGCCGCGCACGACGCCGTACGCGACACCACCCTGCGCGCCAACCTGCGGCACGCCACCCACACCATCCGCGACAAGCGGGCCCGCGCGGTCGCCGAGCTCGACGACTGGGCGGGCCTGCGCGAGGCGGGCAAACAGATCAAGGACCACACGCTCCGCCATCTCGACCACTACCTCGTCCAGTTGGAGGAGTCGGTGACGGCGGCCGGCGGCACCGTGCACTGGGCGGCCGACGCCGACGAGGCCAACCGGATCGTGACCCGGCTCGTCAAGGAGACGGGCGAGTCGGAGGTCGTCAAGGTCAAGTCGATGGCCACGCAGGAGATCGGTCTCAACGAAGCACTGGAGGAGGCCGGGATCGCCGCGTACGAGACCGATCTCGCCGAACTCATCGTGCAGCTCGGCAAGGACCGCCCCTCGCACATCCTGGTCCCGGCGATCCACCGCAACCGGGGTGAGATCCGCGCCATCTTCGAGAAGGAGATGGGCCGCCTGGGCCGCCCGGCCCCGGACGGGCTCACCGACACCCCCGCCGAACTGGCGGAGGCCGCTCGCCTCCACCTGCGCGAGAAGTTCCTGCGCGCCAAGGTCGGCGTCTCCGGCGCGAACTTCATGGTCGCCGAGACCGGCACCCTCGTCGTCGTCGAGTCCGAGGGCAACGGCCGGATGTGCCTGACCCTGCCCGAGACGCTGATCTCCGTCGTCGGCATCGAGAAGATCGTGCCGACCTGGCGCGACCTGGAGGTCTTCCTCCAGACCCTGCCGCGCTCCTCGACGGCGGAGCGCATGAACCCGTACACCTCCACCTGGACCGGCACGAGCGACTCCGACGGCCCGCGCGCCTTCCACCTCGTCCTGCTCGACAACGGCCGCACCGACGCCCTCGCCGACGAGGTGGGCCGCCAGGCGCTGCGCTGCATCCGCTGCTCGGCGTGTTTGAACGTCTGCCCGGTCTACGAACGGGCCGGCGGCCACGCCTACGGCTCGGTCTACCCCGGCCCGATCGGCGCCATCCTCAGCCCCCAACTGCGGGGCACACAGAGCGAGATCGATGCCTCGCTGCCCTACGCCTCCTCGCTCTGCGGCGCCTGCTACGAGGTCTGCCCGGTCGCCATCGACATCCCCGAGGTGCTGGTGCACCTGCGGGAGCGGGTCGTCCAGGGCGGCGAGGTGACGCGGCGCGGCGCGAAGGTGACGCTGCGCCCGGCGAAGGGGCACGCGGCGGAGCGGGCCGCGATGCGCGCCGCCCGCTGGGCGTTCACCCGCCCCGGCGTGCTCGGCACCGGCCAGCGTCTCGCCTCCCGCACCCGCCGCCTCCACCCGCGTACGGTGCCGGGCCCCGGCCGCGCGTGGACGGCGACACGGGACCTGCCGCGGGTACCGGCGGAACCGTTCCGCGACTGGTGGCAGCGGACCGGCGGCGGAAAGGACGGGAACAAGTGAGCAGCAGGGACGTGATCCTGGGCCGGGTGCGACGCGCGCTCGGCGGCCCGGCCGGGGCCCCGGCGGCGTACGCCACGGCCGTCGACCGCGGCTATCTGCGCGAGCACGGGGACCGGGGCGTCGAGGAGACGGTCGCACTGCTCGCCGAGAACCTGGCGGACTACCGGGCGCTCGTGCACCGCACGACGTCCGCGGAGCTGAGCGGGAAGATCGCGCGTCTGCTGGCCGAGCGCGGCTCGCGGACGGTCGTGGTGCCGCCGGGGCTGCCGCCGGAGTGGCTGGCCGGGGCCGACGCGACCCGCGTCCACGACCGGGCCGCGAACACCCCCGCCGAACTCGACGGAGTCGACAGCGTCGTCACGGCCTGCGCCGTCGCGATCGCCGAGACCGGCACGCTCGTCCTCGACGGTTCGCCCGACCAGGGCCGCCGCCGCATCACGCTCGTCCCCGACCACCACATCTGCGTCGTACGCGTCCCCGACCAGGTCGTCTCCTCCGTGCCGCAGGCCCTCGAACGGCTCGATCCGGCGCGTCCGCTCACCTGGATCTCGGGTCCCTCCGCGACCAGCGACATCGAACTCGACCGGGTCGAGGGGGTGCACGGTCCGCGCACCCTGGAGGTGGTTCTGGTGAGCCCGGTGAGCGAGGAGTGACGGGCGCGGTTAGCGTGAGGCCATGATCCGCTTCGATCAGGTCACCAAGCGCTACGCGGACGGCACGACGGCGGTGGACGGCCTCTCGTTCGAGGTGAACGAGGGCGAACTGGTCACGCTCGTCGGGCCGTCCGGCTGCGGCAAGACCACGACGATGATGATGGTCAACCGGCTCATCGAACCGACGTCCGGCCGCATCCACGTCGACGGCGAGGACATCGCCACGCTCGACCCGGTCAGGCTGCGCCGCCGCATCGGCTACGTCATCCAGCAGGTCGGCCTCTTCCCGCACCGCACGATCCTCGACAACACGGCGACCGTGCCCGCGCTGATCGGCTGGAAGAAGGCGAAGGCGCGGGCCCGCGCCGCCGAGCTGCTCGATCTGGTGGGCCTGGACCCGAAGACGTACGGCGACCGCTATCCGCAGCAGCTCTCGGGCGGTCAGCGCCAGCGCGTCGGGGTGGCCAGGGCGCTGGCCGCGGACCCGCCGGTGCTGCTGATGGACGAGCCGTTCGGCGCCGTCGACCCGGTGGTGCGCGAGCAGTTGCAGGACGAGTTCCTGCGGATGCAGGCGGCGGTCCGCAAGACCGTGCTGCTCGTCACGCACGACATCGAGGAGGCCGTCCGGCTCGGTGACCGGATCGCGGTGTACGGGCAGGGCCGCATCGAGCAGTACGACACGCCGGGGGCGGTCCTCGGCACACCCGCGACGCCGTACGTCGCCGAGTTCGTCGGCGCGGACCGCGGCCTGAAGCGGCTGTCGGTCACCGCGATCGAGGCGGACGATCTGGAGCAGCCCGCGGTGGTCCGCCTGGACGAGGCGCCCGCGCGGGCCGCGGCCCGGATGCGGGAGGAGGCGGCGCGCTGGGCCGTGGTCCTGGACGGCAGCGGTGATCTGCACGGCTGGGTCGGCGTCGACGAGGCCACCCTGGCCGGTCCGGGCGGCCGGGTCGCGGATCTGGCGCACCGGATGGACGCCTGGGTGCCGGTCGGCGCCCCGCTCAAGCAGGCGTTCGGCGTGATGCTCCAGCACGACGCGGGCTGGGTGGCGGTCCTCGACGGCTCCCGCTTCCTCGGTGTCCTCACCCCGGCCAAGCTGCACGAGGCGCTGCGCCGCTCGGTCGACGCGGACGCGCGGGGCATCGGCCGCGACGAGGTGCGGTTCGACTCGGTCGCCGACGCCTGAGCGGCCCCGCTCCTCCCCTTCCCTTCCTTGCCCTTCCTTCCCTTCCCTTCCCCTGACTCTCACCCTGAGGTTCAGGGTGAGGCAGCGGGCCGCCGTCGGTCCATCGCGCGCAGGTTCTCGTCCTGCACGCCGCCGGGGACGGCCCGGTCCGGGCGGTAGGGGGCGAGCTCTGTGGCGGGCCGTCCGGTGGTGATCTCCCGCGCGGCGAGTCGGCCGAGGACCGGGGCCAGGGTGACCGCGCTGTGCGAGACGAGGTGGTACAGACCGGGCGCCCTGGGCATCGCGCCCACCAGGGGCAGTCCGTCGCGGGGCACGGGCCGCACACCGATCCTGGCGTCCTCGATGCGGGTCCGGGCCAGCCCCGGCAGGACCGCTCCGGCGCGCCGGTGCAGCTCCCGTGGGGCCCCGTCGGTGGCGTCGGCGCCGTCGAGCCGGGCGTCCACGTCCCAGGACAGGGCGAGGACCCCGCCGCCCGGGGTGGGCCGCAGGTCGATGTCCGGGGCGGCGACGATCGCGGTGAGCGGGGTCCCCGGCAGCGGATCGGTCTCGGTGACGAGGCCAGGGACCCGCCGCAGGGGCAGCCGCACCCCCGCGAAGGAGGCGATCCGGTCGGCCCCGGGCCCCGCGCAGTTCACGACCACGTCGGCGCTCCAGGAACGGGCTACCGCCACGACACCGGTGACCCTGCCGCCCGCCCGCGTCAGACCGGTGACGGCGACGCCGTAGTGGGCCTCGGCCCCGTGCCGCCCGGCGGCGTCGAGCAGGGTGCGCACGAAGCGCGGCGCGTCGAACCAGGCGGCGCTGTCGTACACGACGACCTCGTCCGCGGCGCAGGCGGCGGGGTCCACGGCGGGCGCCAGTTCACGCAGGACGGAGGGTGCGGCGAAGCGGCAGTCGTGGCCCCAGCCCATGGCGCGCAGGGCCCGTTCGCGCAGCGCCCGGTGTGCCGCGTCGCCGTCGGCCCACTGCACGAGCGGTGCGGGGTGCCGCCAGGCCGGTCCGTCGAGGGTCTCGGACAGCAGGCGGTGCTCCTCGGCGCCCTGCCGGTTCAGGCGGTAATAGGTGTACGGCGTCTTCAGGTGGGTCACGTCCGTGGAGAACGTGGCGCCCGACGTACCGCCGGCGGGCCGTACCCCTTCCTCCACGACGACGACCCGGACGCCCGCGCGGGCGAGGTGATGGCTGACGCAGGCGCCGAGCACGCCCGCGCCGACGACGACGGCTGAATCCATGGGCGGTCCTGTACCGGGGGGCTGGGAGCGGCGGGGCGTTCCGGGTTCCCTCGTTCCCGCCCCCGCACACCCTCGCGTACCGGTCTACTTCAGGAGCCCCTTGTCCTCCAGGTAACTCCGCGCGACGTCCTCGGGCAGTCGGCGCCAACTGTCGACCTGCTGGTTCATGGCGGCCAGGTCCCCGGTGGTGAGCACGGAGTTGAGGGCGCCGAGCGCCTTGGCGACCGAGGCGCTGCCCGCCCGCGACCGGTTGACGACGGGCACGATGTAGTCGGCGTTCTGGAGATGCTTGTCGTCGGCGAGCAGCGCGAGCCCGAAGTCGGACAGGGTCGCGTCGGTGCTCGTCGTCAGCACCATCTGGGCCTGCCCGTTCTGCACGGCCTTCTTGGACTGGGTGGTGCCGACGCCCTTCGGGTCGACGCCGGTCACGTCGATCCCGTACACCTTCTTCAATCCCGGTGCGCAGTACGGTCGTCGCACGCATTCGTCGCCCGCCGCGAGCCGTACCGCCAGACCGGCGGCGCCGAGATCGCTGAGGGTCTTCAGCCGGTGTTTCTCCGCGTACGGACCGGCGACGGCGAAGGCGTTCTGGTCGACGGCCTTGCCGGGGTCGAGGACATCGAGGCCGCGCGGCCGGGCGAGCGCGCGCAGGGCTTTCATGGTGGCGTCGAGATCGGGCGAGCCGACGGGCTCCGCGTCGGCGCCGTGGGTCTTGGCGCCCAACCAGTCGGCGAACGTGGCCGCGTACTCGGGGACGACGTCGATCTGGCCGGATTCCAGGGCGGGTTCGTACAGTTCGCGGTTGGCGACGGTCAGAATCTCGGTCCCGTGTCCGGCGTCCTTCAGCAGCAGCGCGTACATGGTCGCGAGCAGGTCGCTCTCGGTGAACCCGGCGGAGCCGACGACGAGGTGCTTGCTGTCGCCGGGCGGCGCGGTGACCTCGCCCCGGTTCTCCAGGGCGGGCCCGGTGGCGCACCCGGCGGCGAGCAGCACGAGCCCCAGGGCGGCCACGAGCCGGGTGCGCGCCCGGGCGCTCATCCGGTCCGCCCCCTGGCCCAGGCGGGCGTGAGCCGTTCGGCGATCTCGAACAGCCCCTCCACCAGGAGCGCGAACACGGCGACGAGGACAGCGCCCGCGACGACCTGGGGGGTGCTGGCGAGGTTGAACCCGGCGGTGATGATGCGCCCGAGTCCGCCGCCGCCCGCGAGGGCGGCGATGGTGGCGGTGGCCACGAGCTGCACGGCGGCGAGCCGCACCCCGTTGACGATCATCGGCAGGGCGAGCGGCGCCTCCACCCGCAGCAGCATCTGCCGCCCGGTCATGCCCATGCCGCGCGCGGCCCGGACGACCTCGCGGTCGACGCCGCGCATGCCCACGTACGCGTTGGTGAGCAGCGGCGGCACGGCGAACAGGACCAGGGCGACGACGGTGGGCCCTTCGCCGTACCGCCCGAGCGGGGTGAGGAGCAGGAGCACGAGGACGGCGAAGGTGGGCACGGCCCGCCCCACGTTGGAGATGTTGACGGCGAGCGCCCCGCCCTTGCCCAGGTGGCCGAGGACGAGGGCGAGGGGCAGGGCGATCAGGCAACTGACGACGAGGCAGACGACGGTGAGGACGAGATGCTGGCCGAGCCGGTGCCAGATGCCGTCGTCGCCCGCCCAGTGCGCGGGGTCGGCGAGCCAGTCCCAGGCGTCGGAGAGGGTCTTCACGCGCGGCTCGCTCTCGTCCAGGGGGTGAGGAGCCGGCCCACGCCGAGCAGCACCACGTCCGCGGCGACGGCGATGACGACGCACAGCACGGAGGCGGTCAGCACCTGCGCCTTGAAGTAGGTGTTCATCCCGGCGTAGATCAGGTTGCCGAGGCCGCCGTGGCCGACGATGGCGCCGACGGTCACCAGGGACACGGCCGACACGGTCGCGATGCGCAGACCGGCCAGGGCGGCGGGCAGCGCGAGGGGCAGTTCGACGGTGAGCAGCAGCCGGACAGGACCGTAACCCATGCCGCGGGCGGCCTGCCGGGTCTCCTCGGGCACGGCGCGCAGCCCGGCGAGGATGTTCCGCACGAGCAGGGTCAGGGAGTACAGCACCAGACCGGCGACGACGAGTGTGGCGGAGAGGCCGTAGGCGGGCAGCAGCAGCGAGAACATGGCCAGGGACGGGATCGTGTAGAGCACGGTGGTCAGGGCGAGCACGGGCCCCGCGGCCCACCCCCAGCGGCGGGCGACGACGGCCAGCGGTACGGCGATGACCAGGGCGATCGCCACGGCGACGAGGGTGATCCGCAGATGCTGCGCGACAGCGTCGAGGAGGATGTGCCGGCGCGTGCTCAGATAGGCGCCGCAGATCCAGTCGTTGCGGGCGAGGCAGTCGTCCGGCGGTGGGACGGCGGGCGCGGCGGTCATGAGGGGCACCCGTCCATTGCAGTGGCCGCGGCGCCGTGCGGCGCGCTGGGCTGACCCGTACGGGCGGCGGACGCCCGGGCCCCCGCGCCGCCCGTCGGGGGGACTTCCCGCCACGGGCCTGACGGGCCGCGGCGGCGCGACTAGGTTGTCCGGCATGAGCAATCTTGACCGGGCGCCCGTCCCGTCCGTGTGCGGTGGCCGTGGCTTCGTCGTCGCGGAGCCCGTCCGCGAGCTCCTCAGCCCACGCCGGGTCCGGCTCGGCGCGTCCACGGAGGTGCGCAGGCTGCTGCCGAATCTGGGCCGCAGGATGGTCGGCGCCTGGGCGTTCGTCGACCACTACGGTCCGGACGACATCGCGGACGAGCCGGGCATGCAGGTGCCGCCGCACCCGCACATGGGTCTCCAGACGGTGAGCTGGCTGCACGACGGGGAGGTGCTGCACCGCGATTCGACGGGCAGCCTCCGGACGATCCGGCCCGGCGAACTCGGCCTGATGACGTCGGGCCGCGCGATCTCCCACTCCGAACAGAGCCCGAGCTCCCACGCCCGGTTCCTGCACGGCGCCCAGCTCTGGGTGGCCCTTCCGGACACCCACCGCCACACGGACCCGCGTTTCGAGCACCACACGGAGCTGCCCCGGGTGACGGCCCCCGGCCTGAGCGCGACGGTGCTCCTCGGCACCCTCGACGGAGCGACGTCCCCCGGTACGGCCTACACCCCGATCGTCGGCGCGGACCTCGCCCTGACGCGCGGCGCCGACGCCCGTGTCCCCCTGGACCCCGACTTCGAGTACGCGGTCCTGTCGATGTCCGGCGAGGCCCATGTCGACGGTGTCCCGCTCCTGCCCGGCTCGATGCTCTACCTCGGCTGCGGCCGGACCGAACTGCCCCTGCGGGCGGAGTCGGACGCGGGCCTGATGCTGCTGGGCGGCGAGCCGTTCGGGGAGGAGCTGGTCATGTGGTGGAACTTCGTCGGGCGGTCGCAGGAGGAGATCGCCCGGGCGCGGGAGGACTGGATGACGGGGACGCGGTTCGGTGAGGTGAAGGGCTACGACGGGGAGCCGTTGCCCGCGCCCGAACTTCCGTCGGTGCCGCTGAAGCCGCGGGGCCGGGTGCGCTGATCACCGGGGGTCCGTGACGGAGCGGCGCGGGCCGTCGTCTCGTACACGTGTCCCGATATCCTGGCGGAATGGCGGACAGAACCGGCGGCGAGCCGCAGATCGACAGGCGCTCCACCCGCTGGGACGAGCACAAGGCGCAGCGTCAGGTCCAGTTGGTGGACGCCGCGGTCGCGCTCATCGAGGAGGAGGGCGCGCGCTTTCGGGTGCAGAGTCTGGCGGAGCGGGTGGGGCTGCCGCGGTCGGTGCTGTACCGGCACTTCAAGGACCGCGCCCATCTGGACGAGTTGGTCCGGCGCCGGGTGGTGGAGTCGTTCATGCGCCGGATGGAGCCCACACTCACCTTCGAGGGGACGATCGAGGAAGCCGTCGAGCGTGTGGTCGGCGCGCATCTGGGCTGGGTGGCGCAGCATCCGCGCCTGTACGCCTACATGGGCGTCGGGGAGCACGCGATGGGTGACGGGTCGCTGGTGGCGGACACCAAGACGGCCATCGCGCTGATGCTCGGCGAGCGGTTCGGCGACGTGCTCACGGCGCTCGGGGTGCGGGGGGCGCCGATCCGTTCGGTCGCGGTCGGGATCGTGGGGTTCGTCGACACGGCGGTCAACCAGTGGGTGCGCGATCCCCGACGTGAGCTGTCCGAGGAGGAGTTGCGCGCGATGCTGTGCCGTTCGGTGTGGGCGGTGCTGGACGCGACCCTGCGGGATCTGGGCGTGGAGCTGTCACCGCGGCAGCGGGTGACGGACCTGGAGCGGGCCTGAGGACGCGGTCCTGGCCGCCCGGTGCAGGGACTCGGTGTCGGTGAACTTGACGCGGGGGCGGCCCTGGGCGTCGCCCGCGGCTCGTTCCGCGCGGTCGATCGCGCGCCAGGCGTCCAGGCCGAGATCGTCCGAGCCGTCGGTGCGTCTGCGGACGTCGCGCGCCGGGGGTGTGAGACGGCCCGCGGCGAAGTCGTCCAGGAGGGACTCGACCGTCTCGTGCGCGCAGGTCTTGTTCGTCCCGATGAAGCCGGTCGGTCCGCGCTTGATCCAGCCCGCGACGTAGACGCCGGGTTCGACCCGGCCGCGCTCGTGGGGCACGGTCGCGGTGACCTCGTCGAAGGGCAGGCCGGGAACGGGCCGGGCGCGGTAGCCGACGGAGCGCAGGACGAGGCCGGTCTCCAGGGTTCGCGGGTCGCCGGTGGGCACGGCGCGGACGGTGCCGTCCTCGTCGGTGTGGAGGGCGGTGTCGGTGATCTCCAGAGCTCGTACGGTGCCGTCGCCGATGAGCCGCACCGGGCTGGTCAGGAAGCGCAGAACGATACGGCGCCGCCCCTCGACCGGTGTGCGGGCGGCCAGCCGTGACAGGAGCCGGGTCTTCTCCGTGGCGTCGGCTGCCAGGTCATCGGGCCAGCCCTCCACGCTCACGTCCACGTCCTTCAGGGCGGACAGGGCGAGGAGTTCGGGCACGGTGAACGCCGCCTGTGCGGGTCCGCGCCGCCCCAGGAGGACGACCTCGCGGACCTTGCTGCCGCGGAGCGCGGCGAGGGCGCGGTCGGAGATGTCGGTGCGGGCCAGGGCGTCCGGGTCGGCGGTGAGGATGCGGGCGACGTCGAGGGCGACGTTGCCGTTGCCGATGACGACGGCGCGTGCGGTGTCCAGGGCGGGCGCGTCGTCCGCATGGTCGGGGTGGCCGTTGTACCAGGCGACGAAGTCCGTCGCGGAGGCGCTGCCGCGCAGGTCCTCGCCCTCGATGCCGAGGCGTTTGTCGGTCGCGGCGCCGACGGCGTAGAGCACCGCGTGGTGCTCGCGCAGGAGGTCGGCGTGGGTGACGTGGGTGCCGACCTCGACGCCGAGCCGGTAGTTGAAGCCGGGCTGGGACTCGATGGTCCGGAACAGCTCGGCGACCTGCTTGGTGTCCTGGTGGTCGGGGGCGACGCCGGCCCGCGCGAGACCGTACGGCGTCGGGAGCCGGTCGAGAACGGTGACGCGCACGCCCGGGTGGCGCAGCAGTGCGTCGGCGGCGAAGAGTCCGGCGGGACCGGCTCCGACGATCGCCACCGACAACTGGCCCGCCGGGATCGCGCGTTGCCGGGGCACGACGTACATGGGCGTGCGGTCGGAGTGCGGGTTCTCCTTGTAGTAGGAGGCGTTGAGTTCGATGAACGGCAACTCCGCCTCGCCGAGGGCCGTGTGGGGCTTGAGCGCGTCGACCGGGCAGGCCGTCGTGCAGGCGCCGCAGTCCACGCAGGTACGCGGATCGACGTACAGCATCTCGGCCGTCCCGAAGCCGGGCTCGCCAGGGGCGGGGTGGATGCAGTTGACCGGGCAGGCCAGCACGCAGGAGGCGTCGGCGCAGCAGGATCGGGTGACGACGTACGGCACGGCGGGCTGGTCTCCGTTCGGGCGTTCGGTGAGAAGGCGGTGCGGGGGCGCGTGCTCAGTCGGTGAGCGCGGCGGGCTCGCCGCGGAAGCGCGCCGGGCGGCCGTCGATGCGCAGGGCCCTCCACACCGTGCGGGACGCCTTGTTCATCAGGCCGATGTCCTCGGCGAGCATCCGTACGTCGGAGAAGAGGTCGTGGAGCATCTTGCGGCCGGCGTCGGACTTCCAGAACACGTCCTTGACGACCCAGGCGGGGATGCCGACCTCGGCGGCGGACTTCCGGTCGGGGATCATGATGACGTCGCACAGGACCCGCATGATCAGCGGGAAGAGGACGGAGAGGGCGGCGCGGCGGGTCTTGCCGAAGCGCGGGACGCGCAGGCGCAGGAACTCGTGGGCGAAGGAGATGTGCCGGGCCTCCTCGGCGATGTGGATCTGCATGATGCGCTGCGGGAGGGGATGGACCGGCTCCCCGCTGCGCAGGGCCGCCTTCTGCAGGTGGTCGATGGGCTCCTCGCCCGCCAGGATGCCGGTGAAGAACGCCTCGGGGTAGAGGGAGCCCGCCAGCGGCAGGAAACGGCTGACCTTGCGGAACCAGCGCTTCCCGCCGGCGGTGTTCACGCCGGTGCGGTTCACCAGCTCCTGGAACATCTGGGTGTGGTGGGTCTCCTCGGTGATCTCGTGCGTGAGATACCTGAACTCCGGGTTGCGGTTGTCCAGTTCGTAGAGGTAGTCCAGCGCGCCGCGCATGAGGATGTTCTCGAACTGCATGCCCACCTTGGCGATCACCGCCCACCGCCAGATCCCGATGCGGATCTGCGTCTCCAGCGGCTGCTCCCGGTACCAGGGGTGGGCGCCGAGGGCGTCCGCGGTGGTGAGGACCCAGCGGGGGTCGTTCTCGTCCACGGCGAACGCGGGGTCGTCCCACTTGATGTCGGTGAAGGCGTTGAAGTTGACGTTGACGGAGCCCTCGGACAGAGTCCGCAGGCGCTCGTCGTAGAGCTTCCTGGTCAGGTTCGCGGTCATCTTCGTCCTCGGTTGGGGTGGCGTACGGGACGGGCTGGTCCTGCCGGTCGATCGGGAAGGCTGGTCGGCTGACGGTCAGGCGGCGCGGGGCGGTTCCTGGGCGTCGGCGACGACGTCCGTACCGGCAGGGCGTACGGAGCCCGGCGCGCCCGCCGTGTCGAAGCGCAGGGGGCCGTCCTCGATGGGGGCGTCCTGGAGCATGGCGCGGTCGCGGTAGTAGTTGTTCCACAGCCGCCAGGGGTCGCGGGTGCCCTGGCGCGGCATGACCTCGTCGGCCCGGGCGATGTAGCCGGAGGTCAGCGCCTCGCCCATGACGGAGAACTCCGAGCGGTCGCCGTCCGCCGCCACCGGGGTGGCGATGTCGTGCCCGTGGCGCCTCATGTGCGCGAGCAGCCGGGCCGTGTAGTCGGCCGCGAGGTCCGCCTTCAGCGTCCAGGAGGCGTTGGTGTAGCCGATGACGAGGGAGAGGTTGGGCACGCCCTCCAGCAGGACGGCCTTGTAGAGCACGCGGTCGGTGATGTCGACCGGGCGGCCGTCGACGGAGAGCGCCATGCCGCCCAGGAGGCGGACGTTGAGGCCCGTGGCGGTGATGACGACGTCGGCCTTCAGCTCGTCGCCGGACTTCAGGCGGATGCCGTCGGCGGTGAAGGTGTCGATGTGGTCGGTGGCGATCGACGCCTTGCCGCTCTTGAGCACCTTGAACAGGTCGCCACCGGGGACGACGCACAGGCGCTGGTCCCAGGGCTTGTAGCGCGGGCTGAAGTGGCGCATGTCGATGCCCTTGCCGGCCCGGGCCCGCACCAGGCCGAGGAGCACCTTGCGGGCGAGGCGGGGGTACTTGCGGCAGAAGGCGTAACTCCCGCGCTGCAACGCGATGTTGCGGGCCCGGACGATTGTGTGCGTCAGACGGGCGGGGGCGCGCAGCTTGTGCAGGGCCGAGGTGAGCGGATCGGTCACGGGCAGCGAGAGGAGGTAGGTGGGCGAGCGCTGGAGCATGGTGATGTGCGCGACGTGGTCGGCCATCGCGGGCAGCAAGGTGATGGCGGTGGCGCCGGACCCGATGACGACCACGCGCTTGCCGGTGCAGTCGAGCTCCTTCGGCCAGTGCTGCGGATGCACGAGGGTCCCCCGGTAGTCCTCCTCGCCGGGGAACCGTGGCCGGTAGGGGGCGTCGTAGTCGTAGTAGCCGGTCGCCCCGACGAGGTAGCCGGCGCTGTAGGACTCGCGCTCCCCGGTGGCCTCGTCCTCGACCTCGACGGTCCAACGGCCGGTGGCGTGCGAGAAGTCGGCGCTGATCGCCCGACGACCGAAGCGGGTGCGTTCCAGTACGCCCTCGTCGGCCGCGGCGTCCTCGACGTACCGCCGGATCTCCGCGCCACCGGCGAGGATGCGGGCGTCGCGCCAGGGACGGAAGCCGAATCCGAAGGTGGTCATGTCGGAGTCGGAGCGGATCCCGGGGTACTGGAACAGGTCCCAGGTGCCGCCGACACGGGCGCGCCGCTCGATCACGACGAGCGAAGCGCCCGGGTTGCCGCGCAGGACGTGGCGCGCGGCGCTGATGCCGGATATGCCGGCGCCGACGACCAGGACGTCGATGTGCTGCTGCTCCATCGCGGAGGGTCCTCACTCTCGCTCGCCGGCCCCCCGGGGAGACAGGGGCGGGGGGCCCGCCGCCGCTCGGAGGCGCCCACGGTTGTCCAGATACGTGGTTCCACATCTGCGTGTTATCGCAACTTACCTGCGACACAGTGTTTCAGATACCCTAGGTAACATGATGTAAGTCACTGAGAAGTGATGACGAAGTGGACATAGCGCGTGAGAAAGCGCACATTCCTCCGAGCGTCGGTCAGCCGGGGGGATCGGAGTGGCCGTCGTGGTCGTACCGCAGGGAGAGATCGCCTTCCTGCCGCCACATCAGGCACACCTCCGCGCTCAGCGCGCGTTCCGCTCCCGCGCCGGGCGGCAGCGGCAGGTGGAGCTGGCGCAGCAGGTCGAAGCGGTGCAGGTCGAATGCGACCTCGACGGCCCTTCCGTAGGCCATTGCCGTCTGCACGGCGCCGACGTACGCCGCCCGGGCGATGCCGGCGGGGCCGACGGCCAGCAGCATCCACCAACCCGACGCGTACAGCAGCAACGTTGTCAGGATCGCGGTGACGGCCGAGCAGACCGAAAGGCGGGCCAGCGTGTCCAGCCGTTCCCGTTGGCCGTCCACCACAAAGCGCACCTCGGACGAGAGCAACGGGTAGAGGCGCGGCCATGCCACAACGGCGTCCCATCCGTACGGCAGGCCCGCACGGTCCTCCATGGCCGCCAGCGTGTTGCCGAGCGCTGTCGGGCGGGGCGGCTCCGAGTCCCTGGCGAATCGGCGGCGCAGCAACTCCCCCGCTTCTCCGGCCCGTTGCACCTGGACGCCCGACGGAGTCGAACCGGTCATCAGGCGCCTCGCGCCCGCGAGTACGTCACGGCGTGCGCGTTGCCGGCCGGCGGACCATCTGGACAGCCGGGCGAGGCTCCTCGGCCACTCCCCCTCCAGCAGGCGCACGAGTCTGAGTTGCAGCGGATCGAGCAGCAGAGCCGCCACGATCAGGCCCAGGACGAGCAGAGCGGTTTCGCCGGCGCCCACGCCTGCGAGGGCGCGCCGGAGTCGTCCCGCGTCGGGCGGAGCGCCCGGAGCCCCGGAAACGATGATGAGCATCACGAAGGTCGCGCAAGCGACGACGGGAAGAAGTGAAGCCAGTCGGCCGGAAAGTCGCAAGGCGCCCAGCAGCGCTGTGGTGGTCATGGGCCGTAGGCGAGGGGACCATGCCCGTTCGGACACATGGGGCTGCGGTCGGGAACGATGACATGCCATTCGACGGTGGGGCATTCCGGTGTGGAGCAGGTGTACGTGAGAAGGGTGTACTGCGTCGACGCGCCAGGCAGTTGTGCCCCGTCGCCCTCCGCGACAGCCCGCCATTCGTCGGTGAGGTCCAGCAGGCGTCGGCGCCCCACCGCGCCGATCGTGGCCCCGCCGACCTTGAGCGACACGACGTCCGGGGTTCGACGATCGAGAAACAGCGAGCGCAGCAGGAATGCCAGGGCGTCCGCGTCCAGGTCGGTGGCGGGATCGATGTCGGCGGGCAGCACCAGGGACACCGGGGTCCTGGGCTGCTCGGTTCCCCTCAGGAGGAAGACGTAGGCGTCCACGGGCCGGTCCGGATTCATCGGCCCACCCCGATGTGGACGAAGGATGCCCACGAGCTGTACAGGTCGGGAGCCCGGGCGCGTAACTCCAGCGCGGCCAGATGCAGGGCGGTCGCCACGTGGCGGGAATCCGGCTCGCCGCTTCGCAGCAGGTGTGCGTAGAGGGCTTCGACGACCTGCGCCGCCGACCTGTCGCCGACCCTCCAGAGAGTGGCCACGACGTCGGGGCATCCCGCGACGTGCATCGCCCCTCCGAGATAGAGCCCCTCGTCCATGAGCGTGATGCCGCTGGTGGCGGTTTCGCAGGCGGACAGCACGGCGAGGCGGCTGCCGCGGAGGTCCAGGTGACGGATCCCGCTCACGTCCAGGGCCCCGTCGTACAGGTACAGACGTGAGGAGGCCGGGTGGCTCGGCACCTGGCCGGCGTGACAGGCGAAGTGCAGCCAGTGATGGTGCGGGAGGGCGGCTCTGACCGCGGACACCGTGGCCGCCTCCTCGGTCAGCAACGTGCGTTCGTGTTCGGGGAACGCGCGGCTGACGGTCGCCATCTCCACGGGCACGTGTTTCAGCGGCTGGTTGGGCAGTCCTGAGGGGTCGGAGACGCCGACGGCGAGGAGCCGCGGGGAACGCTCGCGGGCCTTGTGACGGTCGATGTCGGCGTTGTGCCCTGCCAAGAGCCGCAGCGAAGGTGCGTACGAGGACACCACATGGTCCATGGCGCCGTGCCCGGCGCCTTCCGCGGCGGCGTGGAGCGGGAAGTGCGAGAAGAGACCGCTGGGGCTCCACCAGAGGTGCGGCCGGTGGTGCGGGTCGTCATGGCGCCGCGGGGCGAGCAGTCCGAGTGCGTCGAGCGTGGGCCGCACCGTTCCGTGCCAGAGCCAGGTGAGCATGCGGGCGAGCCCCTCCTCCGCCTCCTGCCGCCGCCGCAGTGTCGAGCCCGGCCGCAAGGCGTGAAGGACCTCCCGGTAGCGGTTGACGTGCTCCAGGACCTCGTCCTGCGTCACCTGGAGGGGAAGCGACCTGATGCCTTCGTCGGTCAGCAGGAGCACGTCGCACCGGTCGGGGCTCGCGAGGGGCACTGCCGCCGGGCCCGCGTCGGCCGCCCGGCGAAGCCTGTCGAAGCGGGCAGGGGCGAGGAACCATTCGAAGCCGGGTGCTTCGCGGACCTGGGCCACGGTTCGCTGCCACGTACGGGCCGCGGCCTCCCGCCCGAGGCGCCGTTCCTGGGAGCCCTTTCGGACCACGGTGATCCCGAGCGGCAGGCAGGCGACGTCAGGGCCGTGCTCGCTCTCGGCCAGCCCCCGTTGCGCGGCGTCCACTTGTGCGGCCAGGTCGGGTCGGCGCTGCCGGAGTGCGTCGACATCGCCGATGGCCGTACCCGCGCCCGGCGCCGTCAACAGACGGACCCCTTCGACCAGTTCCAGCGCTCTTTCCGGCCGGCCGGCGGCGACGGCGCACGTGGCGGCCATGGTGGGGGTACGGCTCCACTCCTCCGCCCGCCGCATCCGGTCGCCCTCGGCCAGCTCGACGGGCGCGACCTCCGGCAACAGGGCGAGCATCGCGTCGTAGCCCTCCAGCGCCTCGTCGTAGCGCTGTGCCCGGTGCATGACGCGGCCCCAACTGCGTGCCGCGGTCATCCGGGCGACGGGACCCTCGCCGGTGTCGGCGGAGATCGCCCGGTAGATCTCCATCGCCCAACGACGGTCGTCCTCCCGCTCCGGATGACGCTCCAGCCGTTCGGCCAGCTTCTCGGCGAGCCCGAGTCGCGCCACCGTCTCCTCGGGGGACCCCGAGAGCGCTGTGGCCACGGCCCGGCGACACAGCTCGACGGCCTCGTCGAGGTCTGCTTCCTGGCCGGACGCCCGGTAGCGGTGATGAAAGGCGATGGCGCGCTTGCGCAGCGATTCGGCGCGCTCGGACGGTCCCGTGGCCGCCGCGAAGGCCGAGCCGTACGCGTCGATCGCCTCGGAGAGCAGCTCGGGACGGTCGTCGGTGTCCGCACCGCCGACGAGGGCGTCGCCGAGGCCGCGGAGGGCGAGATGCTGCTGGGGGTGCCCGGGAGGTGTCAGATCGACGCACCGCCGCAGATGACGCAGCGCATGGTCCAGGTCAGTCGGTCGTGGCACACCGATGCCGAGAGCGTGCGCCGTGCGGGTCTCCTGTTCGTGGCGTTCCATGAGGGCGTCGGCGAGCACACGCAGGGCGGGCACCTGGCGCTCGTCCTCGTCGGACAGGGCCTCCACCGCTGCGCGGGCCAGGTCCAGGGCGGACAGCAGGTCCATCGAGTCCCCGTCCTGCTTGTACCGGTGGAGAGTGACGAACGCGGTGTTGACCTGGAGGTCCTGCACCCTGCCGTCCTCCGCCGGCAGTCCGCCGAGCGCGGCCCGCCCGGCCTCGATGAGGTCCGACTTGTCGACGAGCGAGTCGTCAGGGGAGAAGCACGCCTGAAGGAGGACGAAGCGGTCGACGAGAGTTTGGGGCTTTTCGTGCAGGTCCCCGGCGGCACCGGGTGGCAACTGCCGTACAGCCTCCCGGCGATCGGCGGCGTCGTGCCGCTCGTCGAACCGGCGCAGCAGGGCCTTGGCCAGCAGCAGCCGTATCTCGGCCGCCACCACCTGACTTCCTCTCCACGCCGCGACGCGCGAGCGCCGCGTCTCCACCAGATCGTCCAGGATCACCGGGTCGCCGGTGCGCTCGAGCTGCCCGGCGAACAACGAGTCGAGCAGGGCCCAGTAGTCGGCCGCCGTCGCGGAACCGGGTTCCGCCACCTCCACGGCCGCTCGGGCCCACGCGATGGCTGCTTCGAGGTTTTCCGGAGCGCCGGTCCACTCGTGGCGGTCCCGGCACCGGTGGCTCAACGCGGCGTAATAGTGCGGCATGCGCGCGCTCTTCGGGTCGAGGGTCAGCAGCCTCGTCGCCAGAGCGATCGATTCGTCCAGCAGCGTGAGATCCCGATCGGCTCGGGACCGCTCGTAGACCTCCTCGGCCCGCGTGGCCAGCGACAACTCCTCCAGCACGCGCAAACCCTTGTGCTCCGTGGGATCGGCGAGGATCTCGTCGCGGATCTCCTCGGGCACGCAGCTCGGCGCGGTGGCCATCAGCGCCCGGAAGTAGACGGTGCACTCCTCCCTGTCGCGCGCGGCGGCGGCCGGGGGCTGGAGACCGGACCGGAGCCAGTAGAAGAGGCCGAGGGCGTAGCCGTCCTGGATGTCCATCCGGGTGATGCCCTCGTAGGGGTTGTCGGTCCGCCCCCGGAGAGCTGTCGCCGCACGCTCCGCGGCTGGTTCGAGCAGAGTGTCCGGGTCGCGCTCGGACAGGAAGAGACCGACCCGGCGAAGGATCTCGTCACGCGATCCGGAATCGGCCATGGTTCTCCCCCGGAACTCGCCTCGGTGCGCACCGGATGTGCCGGCGCTCGCGGTCTTTCTGCTCCTCCGCTCTAGCAGGGCAGCGCCGTGGGCGGTATGTCCCGCACGAGAGTTACGCAGAAATGGGGACCGGCGCGGGAAAACGGGAGCAGGCCGGGCCCACCACTCAGGCGTCCGACCCGTCCGCCCGCTGGTCGCTCACCCCGAGCCGCAGGTGCTCCACGTGGTACAGCGCCTGGTCGAGCAGTTCGGCGACGTGGTTGTCGTAGAGCGCGTAGATGATCGAGCGGCCCTGGCGGTCTCCGGTGACCAGGCCCAGGTTGCGCAGCAGGCGCAGTTGGTGGGAGCAGGCGGACGCCTCCATGTCGACGGCCGTCGCGAGGTCGCCCACCGAGCACGGGCCCTCCTGGAGGCGGGCGAGGATGCGCAGGCGCGAGGGGGCGGCGAGGGCCTGGAGGGTGGCGGCGACGTCGGCGATGCCGACGGCGTCGAGGCGCTCTCGCGTGGACGCGCTGCTGGTCGTGACGGCTCCGTGACCCATACGGGCATCATACTCTCGACACTTGAAGACCTGTTCATATGAACCTGTATGGTGAGGACGATCGCCTCGTCCCCTCCCGAAGGGTTGTTCCGTCATGCCGACCGTCCTTGCCCAGCAGCCGCCGGTACGGGACGGCGGCGCGACCCCACCCGCCACCGCGCCCGGCCGTACGCGGCTGCTGGCGCTGCCCGAGGCGCGCTGGGCGCTGGCGGCGCTGGTGTCGTTCCTCGTCGCGCTCGCGCTCGATCTGTCGGGCACCCCGGGCTGGTCGTGGGGCCCGCTGTACGGCGTCGCCTATGTGACCGGCGGGTGGGAGCCCGGCTGGGAGGGGCTGAAGGCCCTGCGCGACAAGACGCTCGACGTCGACCTGTTGATGGTCGTCGCGGCGCTGGGGGCCGCCGCCATCGGGCAGTTCCTCGACGGCGCGCTGCTCATCGTCATCTTCGCCACCTCGGGGGCGCTGGAGGCCGTCGCCACCGCGCGTACCGCCGACTCGGTGCGCGGGCTGCTCGACCTCGCTCCCCGCACCGCCACCCGGATCGGGGCCGACGGCGGTGAGGAGACCGTGCCCGTGGAGCGGCTCGGTGTGGGCGATGTCGTGCTCGTGCGGCCGGGCGAGCGCATCGGCGGGGACGGACGGGTCGTGGCCGGGGCGAGCGACGTCGACCAGGCAACCATCACGGGTGAACCGCTGCCCGTGACCAAGCACGCCGGGGACGAGGTGTTCGCCGGGACGCTGAACGGCACGGGCGCGCTGCGGGTGCGGATCGCACGCGACCCGGCCGACTCCGTGCTCGCCCGGATCGTGCGCATGGTCGAGGAAGCGGCCCGGACGAAGGCGCCGACACAACTCTTCATCGAGAAGGTCGAGCAGCGCTACAGCCTGGGGATGGTCGCCGCCACCCTGCTGATCTTCGTGGTGCCGCTGCTGGCCGGTTCGGGGGTGCGGGACGCCCTGCTGCGGGCGATGACCTTCATGATCGTCGCCTCGCCCTGCGCCGTGGTCCTGGCGACGATGCCGCCGCTGCTGTCCGCCATGGCGAACGCGGGACGGCACGGCGTCCTCATCAAGTCCGCTGTCGTCATGGAGCGGTTGGGGCAGATCGACGCGGTCGCGTCGGACAAGACGGGGACGCTCACCGAGGGCGCGCCGCGCGTCGTCGACGTGTGCCCGACGGACGGATCCGGGGTGGACGAGGACGCGTTGCTGCGCTGGGCCGGGGCCGCCGAGCACCCCAGCGAGCATCCGCTGGCCCGCGCCGTCGTCGACGCCGCGCGGACGCGGGGACCGGCGCCCCTGCCCGCCGCCGTCGACTTCGTCGCCCGGCCGGGCATCGGCGTCGAGGCCACGGTCGACGGCGCCCGCGTGGCCGTGGGCGCTCCCCACCGGCTCGTCCCCGCCGGGCACCCCGCGGCGGCCGAGGCCGCCCGCCTGGAGGAGGAGGGGCGCACCGCCGTCCTGGTCACCCTCGACGGGGTGCCCATCGGTCTGCTCGGCATCGCCGACCGGCCCCGCCCCGACGCCGCCGAGGCGACCCGCGCCCTCACCGCCCTCACCGGTTCTGCGCCCGTGCTGCTGACCGGCGACAATCCGCGCGCGGCACGGCAGTTGGCCGCGGGGCTCGGCATCACGGACGTACGGGCGGAGCTGTTGCCCGAGGACAAGGTGGCCGCCGTACGGGACCTGGAGCGGGCCGGGCGCAAGGTGCTCGTCGTGGGCGACGGTGTCAACGACGCCCCGGCGCTCGCCGCCGCGCACACCGGCGTCGCGATGGGCCGGGCCGGGTCCGATCTGGCGCTGGACGCCGCCGACGCGGTGGTGGTCCGCGACGAACTCGCCGCCATCCCGACGGCCGTCGCCCTGTCCCGCCGCGGCCGCCGCCTCGTGGTGCAGAACCTGGCGGTCGCGGGAGGCTTCATCGCCGTACTCGTCGCCTGGGACCTGTGCGGCACGCTGCCGCTGCCGCTGGGTGTCGCCGGACACGAGGGGTCCACGGTGATCGTGGGCCTCAACGGCCTGCGACTGCTGACCGACCGGGCCTGGCGCCGTGCCGGGCGCGAGGCGATCGGCGGGGCGGTGCCCGGCCGCTGACGCGGTGGGCGGCGGGTCAGCCGGGGCGGACCGCGGCCGTCTTCTCGAAGACCAGCACCTCCGTGGAGGCGACGCCCATCGGCGCGAGGAAACTCGCCTCCAGGCGGCAGCCGAGCGCGGTGAAGAGGTCCACGCAGGTGGCGCGGGGCATGGCGGCCGGGTAGGAGTCGTGGCCCGCGCCGCCCCGCGTCGCCCAGGCGCGCATCGTGGCCGGGTCCAGGCAGGTCTCGGTCATCACGTCGAAGACGATCCGGCCGCCGGGCCGCGTGACGCGTGCCATCTCGAAGAAGTAGCGGGTGGTGCCGAGGAACGTCAGGGTGTTGAAGACCTTGTGGGCCTGGACGAGGTCGACGCTGTTGTCCGGTGTCGGGGCCAGGCTGGATCCGGCGGTCGGCCGGGCGAGCACACCGAAGGTGTCCACCAGATAGGTGGCCCAGGGCGCCGCCGTCTCGTAGATCTCGTAGCGCTCCGGTGCGCACTCCTTCAGCGTCTTCTCCAGGTAGCGCCCGGAACCGGGGCCGATCTCCAGCACGCTGCTCGGGCCGAGGGCGAAGACGCCGAGGGCGCTCAGTTCGCCGATGGTGGCCCGGGTGGCGCCCGGCGTGCCGTTCATGACCTCGTCGATGTAGTCGCCGACCGGCAGACCGGCCGCCCGCGCGGCTCGCATCGTGGCCTCGAACGGGATGAAGTCGTCCACTCCGCCGCGCTGGTCGGTGCTGCGCACGATGTCGAACCCGGTACGGCCCACCAGCCGCTTGAGGCCCGACTTCCATACGGACGTTTTCCTGCCCGGTGTCCTCATCGGCTCCGCCCCTCCCCCCGGACGGTGTGCTGGGCGGCGGGCAGGCCGCATGGGCCCGCCCCGGACTCGACGGCGGGCGCGGCGGCGCGCGCCGTGCGGGACGTACAGGACATGCGGATTTCCCCCCTGGGGCGGTGCTCTCGCGGAGCCCGCACCCCGGTATGGACGTAGGGCGTGCGGTGCCGGGCCTCGCCCGGAGTCGGCTCAGCCGACGAGCGGTGGCGGGACGAGTGGCGGCCCGCGGCGCACCACCGTGCCGACCAGGACGGTTCTCGTGGGCGGCGCGCGTCCCGGCCCCGGGCTCGTGCGCCACACCGCGCCGAGCGCGGTCAGGTCCAGCGGGGTGCGGACGGGTCCGGACAGGCACCGCAGCAGCGCCCGCAGTGCCTGCCACTGTCGTCCGGCGGCGACGAGGATCCCCCGGCGGCCGGCGTCGGCCCCGTGCAGCATCACCGCGCACAGCACGGTCAGCACGACATGGGCGGCCACGACGGGCCACACGGCGTGCATCGCCGCGGGCGCCCGCGTGTGCACGGGGACGGACACCTGGTCGTCGGTGGCCACGAGCCAGAGCCCGATCGCCGCCTGGGAGCCGAGGGCCAGCAGCACCTGGCGTCTCAGCGGTTTGTCGTGTCCCGCCCCCGGCAGCGCGGCCGCGAACAGCAGGAGCGCGGCGAGCACATGGGCCGCCCATGGCGGGCCGGAGCCGAACGCGAGGTGGTGGACGGTGACGGACACGGAGGTCCCGAGGACGGCGAAGAGTCCGGCGCGGGCAGCGGCGACCGGCACCGGCCGCGGCACACTGCCGCGGCGGCGCAAACGGGACGCACGTGTCGATCCCCCCATGTCCCCACCATGATGGGGCGTAAGCCGCCTGCGTGTCAGCAGGGCTTCGGGCCGGGCGCGGGGCCGCCGCCGGCCGCCGGGCCGAGGACGGCGGCCCCACCAAGGGGTTCGGCCCGGCCTGCGTACGCGGGCCGGGCCGTGCCCGGCACCCGGGCCGAGCCGTGCGTCGCGGTGCGGGATACGGACGGTGACGGAGGCTCAGGGCCCGAGTCGGCGTACGTCGGTGCCAACCTGCCGAGCGGAGCCGGTCACTCCACCGCTGTCGGCCGCCGGGTCAGCCGCACCGCGTCCGCCACGTCCGTGATAGGCCGCAGCCGGTAGGTGTAGGCGTAGTCCCGGTCGGCGAGCAGTTTGTACGCGTCGTGCGTGTGCGCGCCCCAACTGTTGTCGCCGCCGACGCCCATCTGCCGGTGGTTGACGCGCAGGACCACCTCGTCGCGCGGGGTGAGCTGGTAGTCGTGGCGGGCGCCGACGGAGAGGTCCTCCGGGGTGAAGTGCGAGGCGTTGACCTCCAGGAGTTCCTCGCCCCACACGAGCAGGCCGCGCCCGTGCCGGTCGGTGAGCGCCGCCCAGCGCACATCGGTCTTGTTGCCGTTCTCCTGCGGCCGGATGTACGGGGTCCACTGGTCGCGCACGGTGGAGGCGTAACGGCCCACGTCCGTCCCGTCGTTGCGGTCCCAGTGGTTCTCCTCGGGACCGCGGCCGTAGTAGTGCAGCCGCTCCAGGGCGGCGGGCAGGTGCAGGATCGTGCCGACCTCGGGGAGGTAGGGCAGGCCGGGGGCGCCCGGGTGGAGGGTGTTGTCGACCTTGATCTCACCGTTGCCGAAGACGGTGTAGGTCGTGCTGTACGCCGACGCGGTGGTGGTGGGCAGGGTGCCCTCGACCGCGATCTCGACGGCCCGGCCGCCCCGGGCGCGCACGGTCACGCCCGTCACCTCGCGCCGCGCGCCCGCGTCCCGCCAGGTCTGGTTGCGGGTGTGCTGGCCGTTGCCGCGGTCGTTGTCGGTCGGGGCGCGCCAGAAGTTGGGGACGGCGCCCGCGAGAAGGAGCCGTGCGCCACCCGCCTCGTACGTCGTGATGAGCCCGGTCGACTTGTCGACGACGACCTTCAGCCCCTTTCCGGTGACGGTCACGGCCGCGTCGCCGTCCTCGTAGGAGAGCGTCGGGACCTGCGCGAGCGGGACGGGGACGACGGCGGGGCTGCCCGCGTCGAGGGGCAGTTGTACGCGCGCCACCTCGAAGCCCGCGTCCGCCCAGGGGGTGCGCTCCCTGGTCGTGAAGGAGAGCTGGAGGAAGTACTCGGCGCCGGGGGCGGGGTCGCGGGGCAGCGTCACCGGCAGGGTGATGTCCTTGCTGCTTCGCGGGGCGACGTCGAGCTGGGCGCGGCTGAGACGGCCGCGCCGTGTCACCTGCCCGTCGACGGCCAGCTCCCAGGTGGCGTTCCAGGCGCGGAGGTCGGTGAACAGGTTCTCGTTGGTGAGGGTGATCTCGCCGGGGGCGCCGCCCTTCTTGTGGGCCGCGCCGATCGTCTGGTAGATCCGCTTGACCTCGGCGGCCTTGCCGGTGTGGCCGCGGTCGGGCAGGACGATGCCGTCGCCGCTGAAGGCGCCGTCGTTGGGGTTGTCGCCCCAGTCGCCGCCGTACGCGGCAAACGTCCTGGCGCGGGCCTTCTTCGCCTCGTGTCCGGCCGTGCGCGCGTCGAACCAGAAGCGGACGCCGTCGCCGTCCGGGCCGCGGCCGGCGTCGGCGAGTTCACCGGCGGTCAGTGCGCGGGCGTAGACCCGGGCCTGCCGGATCGTGCCGCTGAACTCCCTTGTCGGGTTGTCGATCTCGCCGCCGAGGGACAGGGACGCGGTGTTGCCGGAGGGCTTGCGGGTAGTCGTCTTCGTCGCTTTCACCGCGCCGTCCACGTACAGGGTCAGCGTCCCGGCGTCCGCGTCGAAGACGCCCGCGACATGGTGCTCCTTCCCTGTCCAGCCGTCGTCCGGTGTGGTCCAGGACGCCGTGATCCACTGGCCCTCGGAGTAGAGGAAGAACTCCAGAGTCCTGCCCGACTGCTTCAGGGCGTACTGGGTGTCGCCCTTCGCCAGGATCGGCTGGTCGTAGCCGCGGTGACGCGGGGTGATCCAGGCCTCCAGGGTGAGGGAGCCCCGCAGGTCGAGGCGGTCGTCGCGGGTGAAGACGGTCGCCCCGCCGACGCCCTTGTCGCGGCTGAACGTGCCCGACGGGTTGATGACCTCGCCCTTGAGGCGCGCGGGGCCCGACTCGGTGAGCACCTGCCGTTCCGGGGTCGGCCAGTTCAGCGCCTGGTCGACGAAGTCCCAGATCCAGCCGCCCTGGAGGACGTCATGGCGGCGGACGACGTCCCAGTACTCCTTGAAGTTGCCGGTGGAGTTCCCCATCGAGTGGGCGTACTCCACCATCACGTAGGGGCGGGTGTCGGTGGTGTCCCGGGCGCGGGCCTCCACCCTGCTCGGCGACTCGTACATCTTGGAGCGGATGTCGCTGATGCCCGGCCGGTCGTCGCCCTCGTACTGGATGACGCGGGTCGGGTCGTAGCCGTGGATCCAGTCGTACATGGCGCGGAAGGAGGAGCCGCTGCCCGCCTCGTTGCCGAGCGACCAGATCACGACGCTCGCGTGGTTCTTGTCGCGGTGGACCATGTTCTGGGCGCGGGCCACGCAGGCGGTGGTCCAGTCGGCGCGGTCGCCGGGGTAGGAGTCGCGGATGCCGTGGGTCTCCAGGTTGGTCTCGTCGACGAGGTACAGCCCGTACTCGTCGGCGAGTTCGAGCCACAGCGGGTTGTTGGGGTAGTGCGAGGTGCGGACGGAGTTGATGTTGAGCCGCTTGATGAGCGTGATGTCCTGGACCAGGTCGGCGCGGCTGAGCGCCGAACCGCGGTCCGGGTGCATCTCGTGGCGGTTGGTGCCGCGCAGGGAGACGGGCTGCCCGTTGATCCGCATCAGCCCGTCCTTCAGGGCGAACTCGCGCAGGCCGACGCGGTGCGACAGCGTCTCGACGACCTTGCCCGCGGGATCGCGCAGGCGCAGGACCGCGGTGTAGAGGTAGGGGTCCTCGGCGGACCAGAGCCGCGGCGCGGGTATGGACCTGGCGGCCCGTACGCTCACCTCGGACGCGGTGAGGGCGGCCGGGCGCGTCAGCGGCCGGGCCCAGACGGCGTGGCCGTCGGCGTCGTAGAGCTGCGTCTCGACGGTGTAGGCCGCCCCGCCGGCGTCGCCCGCGTAGTCCCGCACGCTCGCCGTGAGCGACAGCTCGGCCGAGGTGTACCCGTCGCCGAGCGGTGTCTCGATCTTGAAGTCGCGCAGATGGACCGTGGGCGTGGAGAACAGGTAGACGGAGCGGAAGATGCCGCTCAGCCGGATCATGTCCTGGTCCTGCATCCAGTCGCCGTCCGAGTAGCGGTAGACCTCGACGGCGACCTGGTTGGTGCCCTTCTTCAGGTAGGGCGTGATGTCGTACTCGGCGGGGGTGTACGAGTCCTCGTGGTAACCGGCCAACTGCCCGTTGACCCAGACGTAATGGGCCGCCTTGACGCCCTCGAAGTGCAGGAAGGTCCGCCTGCCCGACCAGTTTCCCGGCACGGTGAACGTCCGCCGGTACTGGCCGACGGGGTTGTACCGGGTCGGCGCGGCGGGCGGCTGGGCCTCCTCGCCGTGCCCGTTGGGCCCCCACCACGGGTAGGTGATGTTGACGTAGATCGGCACGTCGTGGCCGTGCAGTTGCCACGCCGACGGGACCGGGACGGTCTCCCAGCCGGAGTCGTCGAGGTCGGTGCGGTAGAAGTCGTCGAGCTTGTCGGCGGGCCGCTCCACGTACGCGAACTTCCAGTCGCCGTCGAGGCTCTGCCGGTACGGGGATCTGGTGCGGTCGGCGGCGAGGGCCTGCCGCACGCTCTCGTACGGCATCAGGGTGGTGTGGGCGGGCTCGGTGCCGAGGCGGAACAGGTCGATGTGCCCGTTCCACTCAGCGCCGTCGCGGGTGACGTCCTCAGGGGCGGCGAAGGCCCGGGCGCCGGGGAGTACGCCGGGCAGCGCGAGTGCGCCGAGCACGGCCGCACCCGCTTCCAGGAGACGACGACGGCTTACGTACACGCGGTGCGGGTGCGGCATGGCTGTGCCCTTCGTCCGTGCGGTGACGTGCAACTGGTGAGGCGGGGAACACCTGTTGAGCCGCGACCACCCTAAGAAGAGAACACAACCGAGACAATATCGACGTCAGATTCTGTTGCTTCCTGAGTGCTGTGCCCGCCGGGTCACCCCCAGGCCAGTCCGCTCACGACCTCGTGCGGTGACCCGCCCGCCCGCGCCGTGGCGATCGTGTCCTCGACCGGCTCCCGCGCCTCGTCCCAGTCGCTCGCCGACCAGCCGTCCCCCGTGGCGACGATCGCGCGGCCCCGCCCGGCGTCGACGTGCACGAACTCGCCGGTGACCACGGCGATCACGAGGTCGTCGACCGCTTCGAGCAGGGAGGCCGATCCGTCGTCACAGGCGTCGCAGCCGCAGTCCGGCAGCACCCCGAGCATGCCGGCGGGCTCCCCCGCCCCGACCAGGACGATGGTGCGCTCCACCTCCTCCACCGCGCCGAACCCGAACACCAGCGGCACGGCGCCCGCGCGCACCGGCCGCAGCCGCACCGCGCTGCCGAGGGAGATCTCCGGGGGCCGCCGCCACAGCGCGGCGGGTTCGTCGGCCGTCTCGGTCCCGGCCCATCCCAGCTCGCACAGCGTCCGCGTCCACGCCTCGGCGCGGGCGGCGATGATGCGGTACTTCTCCGGCCTCAGGCAGCGCGAGTACTCCTCGTCGGACACCTCGCGATCGGCGTGCGGGTCGGGCCAGGGCGGCGTGTCCGCGCCGGTGACGAGGAAGGCCTCGTCGACTGCCCTGCGTAGCTCCATGTGATCCATGCGAGGGACTTTACGCACGTCACAGCGGGTCTCCGAACGGTTTTGCGGGCGGCTGCCGACCTGGCCGCTCAGTCGGGCCGCTCGGTGCGGGTGACCCGGGAGACCAGGTCGATCCAGCCCGCTTCCAGCCGCTCAAGCGGCATGGAGCACTGCCGGGTCAGGTAGTGGAGCAGGGCGGGGTCGAGGTAGCCCATCAGGGCCTGGGCCTGGAGCGCGCAGTCCGCCTCGGGCACGAGTTCCCGCAGGAGGATCGTGACGTGGGTGACGAGCAGCCGGTGCGTGGGGTGGGCGAGGCGGCGCTCGGGTTCCGGCTGCGCGGCCAGGTGCAGTTCGAGCTGCTCGGTCGAGCGGCGCAGGATCTCGACGCCGAAGGCGCGCAGCCGGTCGGCGGGCGGGGCGCCGGGCCCGAGCGGGGGCGGCCCGCCGATCAGGTCGGCCTGCAACTGTTTCGTGGTGTGGTCCAGCAACGCGGTCAGCAGTCCCGCGCGGTCGCCGAAGCGGCGGAAGACGGTGCCTTTTCCGACGCGGGCCGCGGCGGCCACGGCCTCCATGGTGACGCCGCCCGGGCCGTGCTCGGCGACCAGCCGTCCGGCGGCCTCCAGGAGCCGGGCGCGGTTGCGCGCGGCGTCCGCCCGCAGACCGCTCCCGGGCCCGTCGTCCGCGACGGTACCGATCGTGTGCAACCGCGGGAGCTGCGGCGGGCTGCTGGACATGAACTCAGCGTAAAGCATCTCCGAGAAAACTGGACCGCGGTCCGCTTAGGGTGGTAGACAGTTAAACGGACCTCGGTCCGGATAGTGGAAGAGCGATGACTCAGCACCCTGGAGCCCCCATGTCTGTCCGTATTCTCGCCCTCGTCGGCAGCCTGCGCGCCGGTTCGCACAACCGTCAGCTCGCCGAGGCGGCCGTCAAGCTGGCCCCCGAGGGCGCCGAGGTCGAGCTGTTCGAGGGGCTGGCCGACATCCCCTTCTACAACGAGGACGTCGACGTCGAAGGCAGCGTCCCGGCCGCCGCGGCCAAGCTCCGCGCCGCCGCGCAGAGCGCCGACGCGTTCCTGTTCTTCACCCCCGAGTACAACGGCACGATCCCGGCCGTCCTGAAGAACGCCATCGACTGGCTGTCCCGCCCGTACGGCGCCGGTTCCTTCGCCGGCAAGCCCGTCGCCGTGGCCGGTACCGCCTTCGGCCAGTACGGCGGCGTGTGGGCGCAGGACGAGGTCCGCAAGTCCGTGGGCATCGCCGGCGGCAAGGTGCTGGAGGACGTGAAGCTCTCCATCCCCGGCTCCCTGACCCGCTTCGCCGAGACGCACCCCGCCGACGACACCGAGGTCGCGGCCCAGCTCACCGAGGTCGTCTCCCGGCTCCACGGCCACGCGGGCGAGACCGTCGCCGCCTGATCCGCACCGCAGTCGTATCCGTGCGGCGGCCCGGGCCTCTTCGGTCCGGGCCGCTTCGCGCGTCGTGGGTCAGGCCGCCGCCCCGGCCGCGAACTCCCGCAGCCGCGGCAGCAGTTGGTCACCCACGCGCCCCGTCTCCTCCCGGTACGGGGTGTCGGACAGCACGAAGTGCGTGACACCGAGCTCGCGGTAGGCGCGCAGCGCCGCGGCCACCTCGTCCGGCGACCCGACGAGCCAGGTCGTCGCCGCTCCCCCGCCGCCGAACCTGCCCGGGGTGGTGTACAGGCACGTGTCGAGCACTTCGCCGCGCTCGACGAGGTCGAGGAGGCGGCGCTGCCCGACCGCCGTCCGCTGCCGCTGCGACCAGGTCGGCTCGGTGTCCTTCGCCGCCATCCCGGCGACCTTCTCCTCCGCCGCACGCCACGCCTCCTCCGTGCTGTCGCGTACCACCGTGGTGATCCGCAGCCCGAACTCCAGCGGCTTGTGGCGCCGGTCCACCTCGGCGCTCAACTTCCGCAGCCGCTCGACGCGTTCGGCGATCCCGTCCAGCGGCTCGCCCCAGAAAAGCTGTACGTCCGCCTCGGCCGCCGCCACCCGTTCCGCGGCCGGGGAGGCGCCGCCGAAGTAGAGCGTGGGATGGGTCCGCTCCCCGGTGACGAGCGGGCGCGGCGCCACCGTCGAGTCGGTGACCTGGAAGTGCTCGCCCTCGAACGTCACCCGCTCCTCGGTCCACAGCCGCCGCACCAGGTGCAGGAACTCCTGGGTACGGGCGTAGCGCCGGGCGGGGTCGACGGTGGTGTCGCCGTACGCGGCCGGATTGTCCAGGCCGCTGACGATGTTGACCAGGACACGGCCGCGGCTGAGCTGGTCGAGCGTGGCGGCGGCGCCGGCGAAGTGGGCGGGCTGCCAGTACCCGGGGCGCACCGCGACCAGGGGCTTGAACGTGGTGGTGCGCGCGGCCAGCGCCGTGGCGACGGTGAAGGTGTCGGGGCGGCCCCAGCCGGTGCCGAGGAGGGCACCGCCCCAGCCGTGGGCCTCCGCCGCCAGGGCGAGTTCGGTGGAGTACTCGATCGAGCCCCACCCGTCGGTCGTGTCGTCACCGCGGTGCCCCGGTTCGACGGTGTTGGGGATGTACCAGAGGAATTCCTGGCTCATCGGTTCTCCTCCTGGGTGGGTGCCACGCCGAGGCGGGTGAGCAGACGGTCGCGCAGAGCCGCGTACGCGGGACTGGCGGGGCGGCGCGGCGCGGGCAGGTCCACCGGGAGGGAGAACGTGATGCGGCCCTCTTCGAGGACGGCCACCCGGTCCGCCAGGGCGATGGCCTCGTCGACGTCGTGGGTGACGAGCAGGACGGCGGGGCGGTGGCGCTCGCACAGGTGCCGCAGCAGGGTGTGCATACGGATGCGGGTGAGCGCGTCGAGCGCGCCGAACGGCTCGTCAGCGAGCAGGAGCCGGGGCTCGCGGACGAGGGAGCGGGCGAGGGAGACGCGCTGCTGCTCACCGCCGGACAGTTCGACGGGCCAGGCCCGCTCGCGGCCTTCGAGCCCGACCTCGGCGAGCGCGGTGCGGCCCCGTTCCACGGCGTCCGGTCCGCTCAGGCCGAGGATCACGTTGTCGAGGACGCGTTTCCACGGCAGCAGCCGCGCGTCCTGGAAGACCACCGACACGTCGTCGGGGGCGACCAGTTCACCGCTGCCGGTGACGTCGTGGTCGAGGCGGGCGAGCGCCCGCAGCAGGGTGCTCTTGCCGGAGCCGCTGCGCCCCAGGAGCGCCACGAACTCGCCCGGTGCGATGTCCAGTTCGAGCCCGTCGAGGACCCGGCGGCCCCCGAGGACGCGTACCAAATTCTCGATGCGGACCGTCGCGGTGTCGGCGGCCGGGTGGGCGGGCGCGGTCAGCCCGCCAGTGTGCGTCGCCATGACAGGGTCCTCCTCTCCACGAGTCGTACGAGGGCGTCGGAGACGAGGCCGAGGAGGCCGTAGACGACGAGGCCGACGATGATGACGTCCGTCTGTCCGTAGGTCCGGGCCAGTTCCATCATGTAGCCGATGCCGCTGGTGGCGTTGACCTGTTCGACGACGACCAGCGCCAGCCAGGCGGCGGTCACACCGAAGCGCAGCCCCAGCAGGAAGCCGGGCAGGGCTCCCGGCAGGACGACGTGGCGGACGAACTGGAGCCTGCTCAGACGCACCGTCTCGGCGAGTTCGGCGTAGCGGTTGTCGATGGTGCGCAGCCCGTTGTGGGTGTGGATGTAGATCGGGACGAAGACACCGAGGGCGATCGTGATGACCTTCATCGTCTCGCCGATGCCGAACCACAGGACGAGGAGGGGGATCAGCGCGAGCGAGGGGATCGCCCTCTTGATCTGCACCGGTCCGTCGACGATCCCCTCGCCCAGGCGGCTCAGACCGGCGACGAGGGCGAGCAGCAGTCCGGCCGCGGTGCCGAACACCAGGCCGAGCAGGGCGCGTTGGGCGGAGGTCGCGAAGTGGGACTGGAGCCTGCCGTCGGCGACGAGGTCGCCCGCGGTGGCGGCGATGGTCCAGGGGGCGGGCAGGCTGCGGGCGTCGATGAGTCCGGCGGCCGAGCCGGCCGCCCAGACCGCGAGCAGCAGGAGCGGGCCGAGCGCCCAGCCGTAGGGGACGGGGCGGCCGGGGCCCAGTTTCCTGCGCGGTCGCGGGCGGGGGGTGGGGCGCGCGCTCTCGCCGGTCGCCGCCGCGCTCGCCGTCCGTCGGGAGAGGGCCGTGCTGCTCATGGTGTCTTCCTTTCACCGGCCGTGGCGTCGGCGGCGACGCGCTCGTAGCGCCGGTCGAAGAGTGTCCCCGCGTCGAACGTCTTGTGTTTCTGCTCCTTCGCCAGGAGGTCGACGGTCTGCTGCTGGCGTTCGATGGCGTCGGTCCAGTCGGCCGGGAACACGGGGTGGCCGGACCGTTTCACCAGGTACGCGCCGTCCTCGTGGCTCAGCCCCTGGTCCTTGACGTAGTAGCCGTCGATCCACTGCCGCGGGTGGGTGTCGACCCAGATCTGGGCGCGGGCCCAGAAGGCGATGAGCTCGCGGACGGCCGCGGACTTCTGCGCGTCGGCGACGGAATCGGTGAGGGCCCACAGGTGCGCGGGGTCGTCGCGGAGTCCGTGCCGGATGGTCGTGCCGCCGTCGCCCCCGTACTTCGTCAGATAGCGCTTGACGTTGACGTCGGCGATGGGCGCGGCGTCCACCTGGCGGTTTCCCAGGGCGGTGGGGTAGACGTCGCCGGTGCTGGCCAGTTCGACGAGGTGGACGTCCTTCTGCGTGAGGTGGGCCTTCTTCAGGATGCGCAGGACGAGCGCGCCCTGGGCCTGGCCCGGGCTGTAGGCGATCTTCTTGCCCCGCAGGTCCGCGAGGGACCGTATCCGGGCGCCCGGCGCGATCCCCAGCTCGTAGATGGGGTCGGCGATCGGGTCCTCGCGGTACCTGGCCGCGACGAGTTTGGTGTCCAGGCCGGTCCAGTGGGCGTTGATCGACGGGATGTCGGCGGCCGAGCAGACGTCCAGCGCGTGGGCGCGGAACGCCTCGGAGCATTGCGGACCGCCGCTGATGTTGGCCCACTTCACCCTGAACGGGAGTTTGCCGATCTGCCCCGAGAGCTCCAGAGCGACCTTGAGGTCGGGCGCTCCGACGGTGAGGGTGGTGTCCGCGGAGACCTTCGCCGGGATCTTCTTCGCGGCGATGTCGGCGCTGGTCGCCGTGGACTGCGCGTTGCTCACGCACGAGGTGAGCAGCAGGGACGCGGCGACAGCGGCCAGGGCGCCGACGCGCGGGAGAGGGGGACGGGCGGTACGAGGCATCATTCGGGCCTTCACGGAAGGTGGGGTGTGAGTGGGTGACGTGGGTGTGTGGGCCGAGGGGTGTGTCAGGCGGCGACCACGACCCGGTGGTCGGCCGTGAAGGGCTTGCCGGAGATCCGCTCGGAGGCGCGTCCGTCCGGTCCGACCGGGACCTCACCGATCAGCGTGACGCGGTGCAGCGTGCGCTCCACGTCGAGGTGGTCGAGGTCGTCGGGGGCGAGGTGGGCGGTGGCGCGGTTGTCCCAGAACGCCACGCTGCCCGGCTCCCAGCGGAACCGCACCGTGTACGCGGGCCGGGTCAGCTCCTCGTAGAGCAGGTGGAGCAGGGCGCGGCTCTCGCGCGGGGTCACGTCGAGGATGTGGCTGACGAAGCCGGGGGACACGAACAGCGCGCGCTCGCCGGTCTCCGGGTGGACGCGTACCACCGGGTGGTGGGCGACGAGCAGGTTGTCGTTGACGCGGCGGGCGTAGTCGCTGTCGCCCGTCGGTGCCTCGTCGCCGCCGTAGCGGTGTTCGGCCCGCAGCCCGTCGACGAAGGCACGCACCGGCGCCGACAGTCCTTCGTACGCGGCGACGGTGTTGGTCCACGTGGTGTCGCCGCCGTACTCGGGGACCGTCTCGGCCCGCAGGATCGAGGCGGCCGGCGGGTTGACGGCCGGGGTGACATCCGTGTGCCAGCCGCCGAAGTAGCTGTACTTGCGCCTGCGCCGTTGGCGTTGGAGGCCGTCCTTGTAGCGCTGCTCGAAGCGCTTGGGGTCGATCGTGTAGATCTCCGGATACCCCTCGGGCGGAGCCTCGTCGTGCGGGTGGGCGTACGTCAGGTCGCCGAACTGGCGGGCGAAGGCGATCTGCGCGGCGTGGTCGAGGCGTTGTTCCCGGAAGAAGACCACCTTCCAGCGGAGCAGGGCGTCGCGGATGACGCCGACCTCCTCGGGCGACTGCGGGCGGGAGAGGTCGGCGCCGATGATGTCGGCGCCGATGTGCCCGGCGACGGGCCGGACGGTGAGAGCGCTGGTGACGGATGCGGACATGGGTGATCTCCGGGTGTCAGGTGTGAGGGAGCACGAGCCCTGTTCAGGGGGCCGGTGTCATGAGCCGGGGCTGGGCGTGCGGCCCTGGCGGCGGGCACATCGTGAGGCGCCCATCGGGGTGTGCACACGTGTGCTGCCGGGAGGAGGGCTTGAGGCGGGCCGGGCGCACGTGGGACGCGCGGCGGCGAGCGGTGCGGGCCCGTCTCGGCGCGGGTGAGAGCGAGGACTGGCGCTCAGGAGCGGACGGTCCGGCCGGCCCGGAAGGAGCCGGCCGGAGGCGTCAGACGCGGCGACAGATGGCGGTGGCGACGCGGCGCAGGTCGATGTGGATGCGCGCGGCCAGGTGTGCGTCGCGGGGCGCGACGGGGGCGGTGACGGACGCGGCGGCCGGTCGGCGGATCCGCATCGTGACTCCCCTCGCTGCGTGGCGGACGACTCCGCCGGTTTCGTGTACGTGATGCTGCCAACGATGATCGGGGCCAGGGGCACCCACCGTCAACAGCCCTGTGTTGCCGCCCTGTTGCAATGTCGTGTAGGCGGATGGGGTGAGAACGTCACGAGGCGGCCTGCTCCTTTGGGGCGTCGTCGGGGTGGGCGAGGCCGAGGTGGTGGCGCAGGGTGGGGCCCTCGTACTCGGTGCGGAAGACGCCGCGTTCCTGGAGGAGCGGGACGACCCGGTCGGCGAAGGTGTCGAGGCCGCCGGGGGTGATGTGCGGGACGAGGATGAAGCCGTCGCTGGCGTCGGCCTGGACGAGTTCGTCGATGGCGCTCGCGACGGTGGCCGGGGAGCCGACGAAGGACTGCCGGTTGCCCGTGTTGATGACCAGGTCGCGGATGGACCAGCCGTTGGCGGCGGCGAGTTCGCGCCATTCGCGGGCGGTGGCCAGCGGGTCGCGGTACATGCGGACCTGGGCGCGGCCCTCGGCGATGTGGCGGTCGCTGACGTCCGGGTCGATGTCGGGGAGCGGCCCCTCCGGGTCGTACCCGCTCAGGTCGCGGTTCCAGACGAATTCGAGGTGTTTGATCGCGGTGGCCCCGCTGACCTGCCGGCGGCGCACGTCGCGGGCGAGTTCCTCGGCCTCGGCGTCGGTGTCGCCGAGCACGAAGGTGGCGGCGGGCAGGATCTTGAGCTGGTCGGGGGTGCGGCCGTAGGCGGCGAGGCGGCGCTTGACGTCCGCGTAGAAGGCCTGGCCCTCCTTGAGGGTGGCGTACCGGCTGAAGATCGCGTCGGCGCTGGACGCGGCGAACTCGCGGCCTTCCTCGGAGTCCCCGGCCTGGAAGATCACCGGGCGGCCCTGGGGGGACCTCGGGACGTTGAACTGGCCGTGGATGTCGAAGTGTCGGCCGGTGTGGACGAAGGAGCCCGCTTTCGCGTCGCTCAGGAAGGTGCCGGTGGCCGGGTCGGCGACGATCTCGTCGCCGCGCCAGGAGTCGAAGAGTTCACCGGCCGTGGCCAGGAACTCCTGCGCCCGCGAATAGCGCTCCTCCTGCGGGAGGAAGCCGCCGCGGCGGAAGTTCTCGCCGGTGAAGGCGTCCCAGGAGGTGACGACGTTCCAGGCGGCGCGGCCGTCGGAGAGGTGGTCGAGGCTGGCGAACTGGCGGGCCACCTCGTAGGGCTCGTTGAAGGTGGAGTTGATGGTGCCGGTCAGTCCGAGGCGGTCGGTGACGGCGGCGAGCGCGGCGAGGACGGTGAAGGTGTCGGGGCGGCCGACGACGTCCAGGTCGTATATCTTTCCGCCCTGTTCGCGCAGCCTCAGCCCTTCGGCGAGGAAGAGGAAGTCGAACTTGGCGCGTTCGGCGGTCCGCGCGAAGTGCGCGAACGAGCTGAACTCGATGTGACTTCCGGCGTTCGGGTCGCTCCACACGGTGGTGTTGTTGACGCCGGGGAAGTGGGCGGCCAGATGGATCTGCTTCAGGGGCTTGCTCATGTCTGCGTTCTCCGTCCGGCTCAGGCGGTCGCGGTGGCTGCGTAGCGGTTGGCGGGGCGCGCGAGGCCGAGGAGGCCGCGCAGGGTGTCGGCCTCGTAGGCGCGGCGGAAGGCGCCCCGGCGCTGGAGTTCGGGGATGAGGCCGCGGGTGATCGCCGGCAGGTCGTGGCCGAGGACGGCGGGCCGCAGCCGGAACCCGGTCAACCCCCCTGCCCGCAACTCCTGCAGCAAGTCGGCGAGTTGCGCGGGCGTGCCGGCGAAGACGCGCGCGTCGCTGGTGTACGGGGTGCCGGCCAGGTCGTCGAGGCGGGCGAGGCGGGCGCGCGCGGCGGCCGGGTCCTCGTCGAGCAGGACGACGAGGTCACCGAAGACGTGCAGGGGCTCCTGCGCACGGCCCGCCTCCCGCTGTTCGGCACGGATCTCGTCGACGATCGCGCGGGCCTCGTCGGCGTCGTGCGGGGTGACGTAGCCGATGTCGGCCTGCCGGGCGACCAGCCGGAACGGGATGGTCTGGTGGGCGAGAGCGGTGACGACGGGCTGGCCCTGGGGAGGCCGGGGTGTGATCGAGGGGCCCTTCACGCTGAAGTGGGGCCCTTCGAAGTCGATGTAGTGCAGTTTGCCGCGGTCGACGAAGCGGCCGGTCGCCTCGTCCCTGATCTCGGCGTCGTCCTCCCAACTGTCCCAGAGGCGGCGGACGACCTCCACGTAGTCGGCGGCCTCGTCGAAGAGTCCGGACGCCAGCGCCCACTGCTCGGGCAGCCGCTCCGGGTCGATGCGGGGGATGGTGCGGCGGCCGAAGTGGGCGGCCTCGTTCGGACGGGCGGAGATCTGCACGCGCAGCCCGGCGCGCCCGGTGCTCACGTAGTCGAGGGTCGCGATGGCCTTGGAGAGGTGGAAGGGCTCCGTGTGGGTGACCACCGCGGTCGGCACCAGGCCGATGTGGCGGGTGAGCGGTGCGATGCGGGCGGCGAGCAGGACGGCGTCGAGACGGCCGCGGACCTGGTCGCCGCGGCCGTCGGGTTCGAAGGGGTGGGAGGACTGGAGGCCGAGCCCGTCCTCGAAGGTGACGAAGTCGAGCAGCCCGCGCTCGGCCTCGGCGACCAGGTCCGCCCAGTACCCGGCGGTGAACAGGTCGCGCGGCCGGGCCACCGGCTCACGCCAGGAGGCCGGGTGCCAGCCGGTGCCGTCGAGGGCGACGGCCAGGTGCAGCGCGGGGATCGATGCTGAGGACACGGGTGTGCCTTCCTGAGAGTTCATGACGGAACGCCGCCCGGCGCGTGTGCAGCGCGGGACGGGCGCGGACGCGGCGGTGGAAGCGGGCGTCCGGCGAGAGAGCTGAGGTCGCTCAGGGACGACAGAGCGCGGTGGCGACGCGCCGCAGGTCGATGTACGGCCGCGAGTGGAGGCGGACGCGGCGGCGGGGGTTCAGCGTGCGCGGGCAGTGTTCGCGTCGCATGCCCCACCTCCGTCCGTCGTACCGGGCCAAGGACCATGTCTAGCAGGGAGATGAACGATAAATCGTTGCAGACGCATGAAATTTCGCGGAGGACACTCCACATGCCGGCGCCCTCCGCCGACCGGGGTCGGGGAGGGCGCCGGGGGACGTCAGGTGCTACGACAGGGGCGTGGCCCGGATCGCGGAGATGTCGAACTGGAGCCGGACCTTCTCGCTCACCATGGTGCCGCCGGCCTCCAGCCGCTGGTTGTAGACGAGGCCCCAGTCGGTGCGGTCGATGGTGGTGGTGCCGTCGAAACCGGCTCGCTCGAAGCCGAACGGGTCCAGGACCGAGCCCAGGTAGTCGAGGTGCAGCTCGACGGGGCGGGTGACGCCCTTGATGGTCAGGTCGCCCGTCATCCGGAACGTCTCGCCGCCCTCGTGGACCGTGGCGGTGCTGCGGAACACCATCTCCGGGTGGCGCCGCGCGTCGAAGAAGTCCTTGCCGACGAGGTGTGCGTCGCGCTGCTCCACACCCGTGTCGACGCTGGCGACCCTGATGACGATTTCGGCCCGCGAGCGTTCGGGCCGGGCGCCGTCGAAGTACAGCGTGCTGTCGTAGTCGGCGAAGGCGCCGCGCACCGTCGTGACCATCGCGTGCCGTACGGAGAATCCGACGCGGCTGTGCGGACGGTCGATGGTCCACTCGCCGGTCAGCGCGCGCAGCGCCGGGTCGAGCGCGACACCGGCGGCCTCGGCGGCCGGGAACGGCGTGCCGGGACCGGCGACGGGCGTCGGTTCGAGGGTCGCGGTCGGGCGACGGCTGAAGATACCCATGATGTCGTCGTCTCCTTCGAGTCTGATCACTCCGTGCTATCACGCGGACGCCCTGCGCCCGGTAGCGAGATGGGACGCCTCGTCCGGGTTCCATGGAGCGGCCTGCAAAGATGCACACGATCAGCACGTATGTGGATGCACGACCAGTGGCCGGCTCTCACGCACGGTCACGAGGGCGACAGGTGCCTGCCCGCCGCCACCACGGCCTCCACGGAGCCGAGCGCGCCGAGGTCGGCGAGCGGGTCCCCGTCGACCACGAGCAGGTCGGCGCGGTAGCCGGCGGTGAGCTGACCCGTCTCGGCGCCGAGCCCCAGCGCGTCCGCGGCCTCCGTCGTGGCCATGCCGAGGACGCGGTCGGTCGGCACACCCAGGTGCGTGTAGAAGGCGAGACTCGACGCGAGACCGTCGAAGCCCGCGCGCTGCACCCCCGCGTCGGTGCCCGCGACGAGCCGCGCGCCCGCCTCCGCCATCCGTCGTACGGCGCCGAACAGGGCCTCGGCGCGCTCGGCGCCGAAGATCCGCGGCAGCGTCCGCCAGTGCGGGCTGACCGTCGGGCACACGTGGATGCCCCGCTCGACGATCCGGGCGAGCACGTCCTCGCGGAGGTCGGTGCCGGTGGCCGTCATCCAGGTGCAGTGCTCGATCGTGTCGACACCGGCCTCGACCGCGGCGGCGATGCCGTCGGTGCCGTGGGCGTGGGCGGCGACCGGCAGCCCGGCGCGGTGCGCCTCGTCGACGACCGCCGCCAACTCCCCCGCGCCGAACTGGGTCTGCCAGCTCTCGGCGCCGCCCTCGGTGAGGCGGCCCCCGGTGGCCATGACCTTGATGACCTGGGCTCCGGCCTCGATGTTGCGGCGCACGAGACGGCGTACCTCGTCGGTGCCCGCGGCCTCGCCGCCGAGGAACCAGCAGTGCCCGCCGGGCGGGGTGAGCGGTGCCGTGGCGGAGACGATCCGCGGGCCGGGTGTCTCGCCCGCGGCGACGGACGCGGCGAGGCGCACCGCGAGGCCGCCCCGGTCGCCGAGGTCGCGGACGGTGGTGACACCGGCGCCGACGAGTTGCCGGGCGCGCTCCTTCATGGCGGTGAACAGTGCCTCGTCGTCCTGCTGCCGCAGGGTGGCGACCGGTTCGGTGCCACCGTCGAAGCACAGGTGCACGTGCGCGTCGATGAGGCCGGGCAGCAGCGTTCCCGCGGGGAAGGCGAGCCGGGGTTCGCCGGGCCGGGCGTGGCGCTGGACCTCCTCGCGCGGCCCGACGCAGGCGATGGCGCCGTCGCGGACGAGCACGGCCCCGTCGGGGAGAGGGTGCCGGTCGGGCCCGGCCAGGACGTGAGCGGCGGTGAGGAGCATGACGGCTCTCTTTCCTTGCGCGGCAGGGCTGTTGTCGGGCAGCCATGACGGAACGTACCGCCTCGCTCACGCACCCCGCTGGGGCACGCGGCTACCGGGGCGCCGCGGAGGACCTGGCCCGGAGAGCCTCGTCGATGTTCTCCGCGCGCCAGCGGCGCAGCAGCTCGTGGAAGGCGACGGCGCCGTGCGGGTAGGCGGTGGGACCGTTCGGTCGGCCGCGGCCCTCGGCGTTGTAGTAGCCGGGGGTGCACTCGGCGTGGAACCAGGCGTGGTCCGGGGCGCCCTGCGCGCAGAGGCCGACCCAGGCGTCCTCGGCCTCGGGCGCCGGTTCGACGACGGCGCCCCTCTCCTCCGCGGCGACGATCAGGGCGGCGGCGTGCACGGCCTGTTCGTCGAGGATGTGGGTGAAGTTGACGCTGCTGGCGTTCTGGAGGGGACCCATCCGGATCAGGTTCGGGAAGCCGTGGCCGGTGAAGCCGTGCAGGGAGCGCGGGCCCCGCCGCGCCCACTCGTCCAGGAGCCGAACACCGCCGCGGCCGGTCACGGGGAGCTTCCCCGAGGTGATGCCGGAGACGCCCACGGAGAACCCGGTGGCGAAGATCAGGCAGTCGACCTCGTACTCCGCCGCGCCCACGACGACGCCGCGCTTCGTCATGCGTTCGATGCCGTGGGTGGCGGCGGTGTCGACGAGGGTGACGTTGTCGCGGTTGAACGCGGGCAGGTACAGGTCGGAGAAGGTGGGCCGCTTGCACGCGTACCGGTACCAGGGCTGGAGGGCCGCGGCCGTGTCCGGGTCGGTGACCTCGGTGGCGACCCGCTGCCGTATCCGGTTCATGGTGGCGTGGTCGGCGGCCTCGTACGCCTCCTCGAAGCCGGGTTCGCCGTCGCGGCGGAAGCTGGGCAGCAGCTTCTCCAGGAGGGCGGCCGACTCCGTCCAGCCGTCGTCGACCAGGTCCTGGCCGGCGCCCTCCCCGGAGACGATCCGCAGGAAGTTCTCGCGGCGCTCGGCCGCCCAGCCGGGACGGTCCGCCCCGACCTCGTCCGGTGTCGTGCGCCGCTGGCCGCGCACGTCGACGGCGGAGGGGGTGCGCTGGAAGACGTACAACTGCCGGGCGGACTCGGCCAGCACGGGGATGACCTGCACGCCGGTCGCGCCGGTGCCGACGACACCGACCCGCTTGCCCGCGAGCCCCGTCAGGCCGCCCTCGGGGCCGCCGCCGGTGTACCCGTAGTCCCAGCGGGAGGTGTGGAAGGTGTGGCCCGCGTACTCCTCGATGCCGGGGATGCCGGGCAGCTTGGGCTCGGTGAGCGTGCCGGTGGCGGTGACGACGTAGGTGGCGCGGAACGCGTCGCCGCGGTCGGTGCCGACCACCCACTGCTCGGCCGCGTCGTCCCAGTCCAGGGAGGTGACGGCGGTGGAGAACAGGGCGTGCTCGTACAGGTCCGCGTGCGCGGCGACGCGCACCGCGTGCCGGCGGATCTCCTCGCCGGGGGCGTACTTCCACTCGGGTACGTACCCGGTCTCGTCCAGCATCGGCAGGTAGACGTGCGACTCGATGTCGCAGTGCACGCCCGGGTACCGGTTCCAGTACCAGGTGCCGCCGAAGTCGCCGCCCTGCTCGACGACGCGGACCCTGGCCACGCCCTGTGCGCGCAGCCGTGCACCCGCCAGGATCCCGCCGAAGCCGCCGCCGACGATCGCGACGTCCACCGTGTCGCGCAGCGGTGCGCGCTCAGCGATCTCGCCGACGTAGGGGTCCGCGGCGAAGTAGCCGAACTCCGCGTTGGTGGACCGGTATTGGCGGGGTCCCTCGGGTCGCACGCGGCGGTCCCGCTCCGCGCGGTAGCGCTCGCGCAGCGCGGCCGTCTCCTGCGGGGTGGGCGGGTTGTCGCAGTGCGGCAGGGCCATCGGGCGGTTCCTTCCGTGGGGGTGGACGCAGAGGCCGCGTGGGTGGGGGGCGGTGCCCGGTCGAGCGTCCCGCACGGCTCCGGGTACCGTAACCCCACAACCGGACACTGTTGTCCGGTTGTGGCGGGATCGCTGCGTCGCGGCCCCGCGCACCCCCGCGTCGACCCGCACCTGACCGGACCGGGTCGGCCCCGGACCCGAAAGGCCCGCGATGTCGGACGTCACCCCCGCCTCCCCGCTGCGCGACTGGCTGGCGGATCCCGCCGCCGGACAGGTCCTGCGCGGCATGCTCGCCGCCCAGGGCCAGAGCGAGGACGCCCTCTCCCCCGCTCTCGGCCTGCCGCTGGAACAGCTCGTGCGGTTGGCCGGTGAGACGTTTCCGCCCGGACTCATGGAGGTCCTGGTGACCGCCGCCGAGACCGGTGTGGTCCCCGAGGAACTGCCGATCGCTCCCCCGGCGGCCACCGCGCCCGCGGCGGAGCCCGCGGCGAGCGTCGAGATCGGCACCCCTGAACCGTGGACCGAGCAGGTCACGCCCGGCCGCTTCGACGGCCGGACCGTCGTCGTCACCGGTGCCGCCTCCGGCATCGGCAGGGCGGTCGCCGCCCGCATCGTGCGGGAAGGGGGCCGGGTGGTCGCCGTCGACGTGTCCGAGCGCGTCGCGGACCTCGCCGCCGACCTGGGCGGCTCCGTCGTCCCGGTCACCGCGGACATCACCGCGCCCGCGTCGGCGCAGGCCGTCCTGAGCGCGGCGGGCGGCCGGGTGGACGGCCTGGCCAACGTCGCGGGCGTGATGGACGACGACGCCGCCGTCCACGAGGTCGACGACGAGATCTGGGACCGGGTCATGCGGGTCAACGTCGACGGTCCCATGCGGCTGATGCGCGCCGTCCTGCCCGGCATGCTCGCCGCGGGCGGCGGCCGGATCGTCAACGTCGTCTCGGAGGCCGCCCTGCGCGGTTCGGCGGCCGGCGCCGCCTACACGACCTCCAAGCACGCCCTCGTGGGCCTGACCAGGTCGTCGGCCTACCAGTACGCGGGCACCGGGGTACGCGTCAACGCCGTCGCCCCGGGCGCGGTCGCCACCGGCATACCGGTGCCCGCCCCCGCGCCGTACGGTTCGGCCCGTACCGCGAGGATGCGCGTCGCGATCCCCGGCCTGGCCATGGCCGAGGAGCTGGCGGCGTCGATCACGTTCCTGCTCAGCGAGGACTCCGTCAACATCAATGGCGCGATCCTGCCGTCCGACGGCGGATGGTCGGTCGCCTGAGCCCCGGCGCCCGCTCCCGGACAGCAAGCACGTCCCCCGCACGCCGCCCCGACGTCCGGCTCTCCCGGACGACAGGAAGGAGCACATCGCGTATGACCATGCATCGCGCGTCCCGCACCCTGGCGGGTCTGATCGCCGTCGGCGCCCTGACGCTGACGGCCTGTGGCACGCAGTCCGCCGGGAGCGGGCCCGCCGACCCCCGGCCCGTCGCCGCCTCGGCCGGGAAGCCCGTCCCGTCCGGCGAGGGCAGAGGCATCCGGGCCGCCCGGGTCGCCCACGTGAGCGACGTCCACGAGGCGACCGGCATGACGCTCCTGGAGGGCCCCGTCCTCGACGGGCACGGCCACCTCTGGCTCGTGGACGTCACCGCGCCCGCGGGCGAGCCCAAGGTCATCTCCGTCGACCTGGCCACCGGCAGGCACCGGGGCCTCTACACGGACAAGACGGGGGCGTACACCTCCGCGCAGGTCAGCCCGTACGACGGCCGTATGTACCTGTCCGACTTCGCCACGGGCGCCGTCGTCAGCATCGCGCGGGACGGCACGGACCCGCGCACGTTCTTCTCCGGCGCGGTCGACGGGGCGCGGATGACGCCGGACGACATCGCCTTCGACGACGACGGCAACCTGTACATCAGCGACGCGCACGGTACGGAGCCGGACGAGACCGACGGCCGTGTCGTGCGCGTCGACCGCGACGGGAGGAAGGCCACCGTCCTGGCCGACGGGCTGGCCCAGCCCAACGGCATCATGTTCGACCCGGAGCTGCGCGGGCTGTGGATCAGCGAGCTCGCCGAGGACACCGTCTCCTACCTCCTGCTGGACGCCGAACGGACGACGGTGACCTCCCGGCACGAGGCGATCCACGTCGACGGCGGGCTCGCCCAGACCGACTCCCTCGCCGTGGACGCCGGCGGCAACCTCTACCAGGCGCTGCACGGCCGCCCCGCGCTCGCCGTCTACAACAAGTACGGGGCGCGCCTGGCCACCGTCGAGGTCCCCGCCGAGGACGCCGGGGGCCTGCGGTCGGCCACCAATGTGGCGATCACGCCGGGCGGCACCGCGGCCTACATGACCGTCAGCGGTCCCGCCGGCGGATACGTCTACGGGTTCACCGCCCCGGGCAAGGGCATCCGCCAGTCCAACGGCGGCTGACCCCTCACCCCTCGACGGCCGCCGCCGGGGGCCGCAACGGCCCCACCTCGACGCCGAGCAACCGCCACGCGCGCAGGGCGACCCGCTCACGCTCCGCCGGGGTGGGGCCGTGCACGGCCCCGGAGACCATCGCGACGGCGAGCATCAGGTCGTCGGCGCCGAGCCCGTGGCTCGCGGGCCGGCACCGGGCGAGGACGCTGTGGACACGCGCGGCCAGCGCCCGGCCCTCCGCGCTGTCACCGCGGATCCGCAGCAGGTCGACGAAGGCCGTCGAACGCGTCATGTGCCAGGTCACCACGCCCAGGACGCTCGGGAGGCCCGCGCCGGGTTCGGCGGCGGCCCGTTCGATGTCCCGCACGTTCTCGTCCAGGACGGCGGAGGCCAGCGCTACCCGGTCCGCGAAGTGCCGGTAGAGACTGCCCTGCCCCACTCCCGCGCGGCGCGCGACGGCGGACAGCGGGGCGTTCAGGCCCTGCTCGGCGAAGACCTCGCGGGCGGCGGCGACGAGGGCGGCCCTGTTGCGGGCAGCGACCCGCGGCCCCTGGTTGGCCGGGCGACCGCCCCCCGCGGCGCCCGCGCGCGGGACGGCCGACTGTGGTTCCTGGGACCCCGCGGGCTTCGTCACCGGGGCAGCCTAGTACGCGGCCCGCGCACCGTCCGGGCAGGTCGGGCCGGGCGCGCAGGGGCCTGCGAGGTACGTATCCCGGGCGTGTGCGCCCTCACCCGGGCGCGTCCAGGGAGCGGGAGATCGACGCGAACGCCCGGTCGAGGAGGGCGACCGGGTCCTGGGCCGCGTCGCTCGCGCTCCAGCGTTGCAGGACGACGTGGAAGGCGTTGAGCGCCGTGCCCGTGGCGAGCCGCGGGTAGAGGTCGGTCCGCGGGTCGAGGCCGACGCGGGCCGCCAGTTCCTCCGCGAGGTCGTCGCGCCACTGGACCTGGCGCTCCAGGAACCGGGCGTGCAGCGCCGGGGTGCGGAGGATCAACTGGACGACGCGCAGCGCGCGTTCGGAGTCGGCGGCGCAGGTGGTGACGGGCACCCGCACCGCGTGCAGCAGGGCCTCGGCCGGCGACTCGTCCGCCGGGCGCTCCGCGAGAGCGGCCCGCATGTCCGCGCCCATGTCGGCCAGGAACTGGACGACGACGTCCTCCTTGGACGCGAAGTACCGGAAGAAGGTCCGCTTGGAGACACCGGCGGCCGCGACGATCTCGTCGACGGTGACGGTGTCGAAGCCCTTGAGCGCGAGCAACTGGAGCGCCGCCTCGGTCAGTTCGTCCGAGACGAGCTGCCGCTTGCGCTGGGCCAGGCTCAGAGGAGGTCGGGTACTCACACCCCCAGCCTACATGCATCCCATGCCTTGTTTGACACTCAGACGCATCTTGACACCAAGTGCCATCGAAGTCAGGCTGTGCCGCATGGACGAGAAGACACCAGAGCAGCGGAACCGTCCGGTGACGCCCCGGGAACCGTGGACGGCTGACCGGATCCCGGACCAGGCGGGGCGCGTGGTCGTCGTCACGGGGGCGGGCAGCGGTCTCGGCCTGGCGACCGCCCGCGCCCTCGCCCACCGGGGCGCACACGTGGTCCTGGCCGTGCGGGACCCGGACAAGGGGCGTACGGCCGCCGCGTCGATCACCGCCGCGCGGCCGGACGCGCGGGTCGAGGTGCGCCGGCTGGACCTCACCGACCTCGCCTCGGTCGGCGCCTTCACCGACGGGCTGCGCGCCGACCACCCGCACCTCGACGTCCTGGTCAACAACGCCGGGGTGATGGCGCCGCCCCGCACCCTCAGCGCGCAGGGCCACGAGTCGCAGTTCGCGACGAACCATCTCGGGCACTTCGCGCTCACCGGGCTGCTGCTCGACCTGCTGGCGCAGGCGCCCGATCCGCGGGTGGTGACGGTGAGCTCGCTCGAACACCGCAAGGGGCGCATCGACTTCGACGACCTGAGCGGTGAACGCCGCTATGTCCCGATGGAGTTCTACCGGCGGTCGAAGCTGGCCAACACCCTGTTCGGTCTCGAACTGCACCGGCGGCTGAGCGCGGCCGGTTCCCCGCTGCGCAGCGTGCTCGCGCATCCCGGCTACAGCGCGACCGGCCTCCAGACGAACGGTACGGCCTGGGTGCCGCGGCTGGTCTTCGGCTGTCTCGCGAGGCCGCTGGCGCAGTCCGCGGACCGCGGCGCGCTGCCGCAGGTGTACGCGGCGACCGAACCCGGCGTGCGGGGCGGGGAGTTCATCGGCCCGGACGGCAAGGGCGAGCTGCGCGGCGCCCCGACCCGGGTCCGGCCGGCGCCGGGCGCCCTGGACACCGAGGTGGCGCGGCGCCTGTGGGAGGTGTCGGAGGAGCTGACCCGGGTGCGCTTCCCGCTCCCCGATCCGGTGCGCTGAACGCGGCGGGGCGGGGCGGGGCGGGCCCTATCCGGGCCGGGTGGCCACGACGAGCCGGCAGCGCGGACTCCCGTCGGGCCGCTCGCCCAGTTCGGGCAGCGCCCGCAGCGTGACCTCGAACCCGGCCCGCCCCAACTCCCCGCGCACGTCGCCGAGTCGGAACGGCCGGTAGTACATGACGAACGGGGGCCGCCACACGGCGTTGCGCACCCGCATCACCCCGTCGAAGCCGAGCATCGCCCAGTACCCGCGCGATCCGGGCGACGGGGGCGCGGGCAGCGGGAACACGAACTGCCCGCCCGGCCGCAGCACGCGGCGGACCTGGCCGAACAGGTCCGGGTACTGCCCCGGCAGGAAGTGGCCGAACGCGCCGAAGCTCACCACCAGGTCGAAGACGGGGCCGAAGGGCAGCGCGAGGGCGTCCCCGCGCACGTAGGAGGCCGCGGGTTCGCCGCGGCGGGCGACGTCGAGCATGCCCGCGCTGAAGTCGACGCCCACGGTCCGCCCCGCGCACACCTCCCGCAGCACGCCGAGCCCCGCCCCGGTCCCGCAGCACAGGTCGAGCCCGGTGCCGTAGGGGCCCAGGTCGCGCAGGGCCCGCGTGACCGGTCCGAGCAGCAGATCGGGCGTGCGGAACGGCGTGTGGTCGAACTTCGGCGCGAGCAGGTCGTAGCCGCGCTCGACCGACGACAGCGCCTGGACGGCCAGCTCGCGGAGGGTGGGGCCCTGGGGGGTGAACATGGCGGATCAGCATAGGGCGGTGGGCCGCCGGACATCGCTCTTGCCGCACCCCCGGGGTCGGGTGGTAGTGTCTGGGTGGCACTTGTGTACGCCCCTTCCGAGGCGCCGGTGCCGATTCCCTTCCTCCAGCACCTGCGCGCACCGGTCGTCCGGTCCGCTCCGCAGTGTGCGTCTTCCCTGGTGAGCAGGTTCCCGGCGGGTTCTCCCCCGCCCCCGCTCCGCCAGGTTCCCTCCCGGCCACGGGCTGTCCTGCCCGTCTCCACGGGGCGTGATGTTCCGCCCCTTCTCCCGCCGGATCCCACCCCGCTTCTTCTCCGCGTACCCACAGCGTCCGTGAAAGGACCGTGATCGACATGACCAGCACCACTCTGGAAAAGCCCGGCACCACCGCACAAAGGCCCCGCGCCTCCGCCGCGCCCAGGCCTCCCGTCCGGGCCGCCGGCATCCTCGACATCGGCGCGAACGGGGCGGGCTCCCTGCGCACGGGCGACCTGTCGCCGACCTCCCGAGACGTCCAGGTCCCCGCCGCGCTCATCCGCCAGAACGGCCTGCGCAAGGGCGACGTGGTGACGGGGACGTGTACCGGGCCGCACACCCTCACCCTCGTCGAGAGCGTCGGCGGGGCGCCCGTCGGCACGGTGCGCAACCGCCCCCGGTTCGCCGACCTCACCCCGCTCCACCCCACCGCGCGGCTGCGCCTGGAAAGCCGGGCGAGCGGCCTCGGGGGCCGCGTCGTCGACCTGTTCGCCCCTGTCGGCAAGGGCCAGCGCGGCCTGATCGTCGCCCCGCCGAAGACCGGCAAGACCGTTCTGCTGCAACAGATCGCCGCCGCCGTCGCCGAGAACCACCCCGAGGCCCATCTGATGGTGGTGCTCGTCGACGAACGCCCCGAGGAAGTCACCGACATGCGGCGCTCCGTGCGCGGCGAGGTGTACGCCTCCACGTTCGACCAGCCCGCCAAGGCGCACGTCGCACTCGCCGAGCTCGCCGTCGAACGCGCCAAGCGCCTCGTCGAGCAGGGCCGCGACGTGGTGATCCTGCTCGACTCGCTCACCCGGCTGTGCCGCGCCCACAACAACGCGGCGTCCTCGGGCGGCCGGACCCTGTCGGGCGGCGTCGACGCCGCCGCGCTCACCGGCCCCAAACGCCTGTTCGGCGCGGCCCGCAACACCGAGGAGGCGGGCTCGTTGACGATCCTCGCCACCGCCCTCGTGGACACGGGCTCCCGCGCCGACGACTACTTCTTCGAGGAGCTCAAGGGCACCGGCAACATGGAACTGCGCCTGGACCGCGTCCTCGCCGACCGCCGCGTCCACCCGGCCGTCGACGTCACCCCGTCCGGCACCCGACGCGAGGAACTGCTGCTGTCCGCCCCGGAGTTGTCGGCCCTGCGCGGTCTGCGCCGGGCCCTCCAGGGCAGGGAGGGCCAGTCCTCCTACGAGACGCTGCTCGACACCCTGCGCCGCACCCCCGACAACGCGGCGTTCCTGCGCCAGGTCCACTCGACGGTCCCCGCGCGCTGACACGATCTCCGATGCGTAATACTCACTGTATGAGCCCGAGTATTACGCGCCCCGGTGGCGACCCGGCCGTCACCGTGCGGCGGGCCACGACGCGCGACGCGAGACGCCTGACCCGGCTCGTGCGCGGCTCCCGCGCCTACGAAGGCCCGTACGCCTCGATGGTCGCGGACTACCGGGTGGGCCCCGACTACATCGAGGCGCACCGGGTCTTCGTCGCCGTCGGCCGCGCGGACGACCGGGTCCTCGGGTTCTACTCCCTGGTGCTCGCCCCGCCCGAGCTGGACCTGATGTTCGTCGCCGACGACGCGCAGGGCCTGGGCATCGGGCGCCTGCTCGTCGCGCACATGCGTGAGGAAGCCGGTTCCGCGGGGCTCGACCAGGTCCGCGTCGTCTCGCATCCGCCCGCCGAGGGCTTCTACCGCAGCATGGGCGCCCTGCGCACCGGCACCGACCTCGCCCACCCGCCGGCCGTCGCCTGGGACCGCCCCGAACTCGTCTTCCCCATCACCCCCACGGGCTGAGCGCGGCCCCTTCCCCCGGGCCCGGGCCTCCGCCACGGTCGCAGGGGTTCCGCCCGCGCCGCGCACAGCGCACACTCGGTGGCATTCGAGCGGGCGGCAATGCGGCAAGGAGGCCACATTGGGCGGCAGCGAGACGCGCGGCGACGCGTTCGACGTGATCGTGGAGATCCCGCAGGGCTCCCGGAACAAGTACGAGATGGACCACGAACTCGGGCGGATCCGGCTCGACCGGATGCTGTTCACCTCGACCCAGTACCCCGCGGACTACGGCTACGTCGACGGCACGCTCGGCGGTGACGGCGACCCGCTGGACGCGCTCGTCCTGACCGGCGACGCAACCTTCCCCGGCTGCACCATCGAATGCCGGGCCATCGGCATGTTCGTGATGAGCGACGAGAAGGGCCCGGACGAGAAGATCCTCTGCGTCCCCGCCCACGACCCGCGCCACGCCTCGACCCGGGACATCGAGGACATCCCCGAGTTCGACCGCCTGGAGATCACCCACTTCTTCGAGGTCTACAAGGACCTGGAGCCCGGCAAGTCGGTGGAGGGCTCGCACTGGGAAGGCCGGGACAAGGCGTACGAGGAGATCGCGCGGGCGCGGGAGCGCCGGGAGCGGTAGCCGCTCGCGGCGCCGGGGAGCGCGTCGTCTATGGTGGGCGGGCCGTGGTGCTCGGGAAGACCGGTGACGGCCCGTGAGGGCCAAGTCCGGAGCGGCCCTCGCCACTGTGATCGGGTTTTCCGCCGGCCCCCGGGGCCGGTGGGAACCGCGCCGCTCCACCGAGCCACTGGCTGCCGCGAGGCAACTGGGAAGGCAGGAGCGGCGGGGCACGCCCGTAAGCCAGGAGACCGGCCACGGCATCTCACGAAGTGTTTCCACGAGGTGCTGGAGCGTGATCAAGGCATGACCCTGCCCGTGAACTCCCCCGCGCGGCCGACAGGTGCGCACCCCCCTGCCCCCTTCCGCTGGCGCCGCGAGGACACCGTGCGCACGGCGGGTCTCGTCGCGGTGATCGCGGCGCTGCACGTCGTCGCGTTCGGTGTGCTGTTCCTCCTCGTCGTCCCCCGCCACTACGAGGTCGGCGACAAGGCCTTCGGCATCGGCCTGGGCGTGACCGCGTACACGCTCGGCATGCGGCACGCCTTCGACGCCGACCACATCGCCGCGATCGACAACACGACCCGCAAGCTGATGGCGGACGGCAAGCGCCCCGTCTCCGTGGGCTTCTGGTTCGCGCTCGGCCACTCCAGCGTGGTCGTCGCGATGGCCGCCCTGGTCGCGGGCGGCGCCGCCCTCGCGGGCATCCTGCTGAACGACGACTCCCGCACCCACCAGGTGCTCGGCGTCGTCGGCACCACCGTCTCGGGTACGTTCCTGTACCTCATCGCCGCGCTCAACCTCGTTGCCCTGCTGGGCATCCTGAAGGTCTTCCGGGCGATGCGCGAGGGCACGTACGACGAGCGGCAGCTCGAACAGCACCTGGACTCGCGGGGGTTCATGAACCGCGTCCTCGGCCGGTTCACCCGGTCGATCACCCGCCCGGGGCAGATGTTCCCGCTCGGTTTCCTCTTCGGGCTCGGCTTCGACACGGCGACCGAGGTGACGTTGATGGTGATGGCCGGCAGCGGCGCGGCGGCGGGTCTTCCCTGGTACGCGATCCTGTGTCTGCCGCTGCTGTTCGCCGCGGGCATGAGCCTGTTCGACACGCTCGACGGGACGTTCATGAACTTCGCGTACCAGTGGGCGTTCTCCAACCCGGTGCGCAAGGTGTTCTACAACCTCACCATCACCGGTCTGTCGATCGCGGTCGCCTTCTTCATCGGCACGATCGAACTCGTCGGTGTCCTGCACGAGAAGCTGTCCCTGAGCGACGCGGTGACCGGCTGGATAGCCGGGCTCGACCTGGACAACGTCGGCTATGTCATCGTCGGCCTGTTCGTGGTCGTGTGGGCGGCGGCCATCGCCTACTGGCGGCTCGCCAAGGTCGAGCAGCGCTGGTCGGCGCGGGTCGCCGACGGCGGGTGACGGCCTGCCGCCCGACGCGCGGCGACGACATCGCGAGAGCACGAAGCACGGAGGAGACCCGGATGAGCGTTGCCCGCCCGCCCCTTGAAGGCGTCACCGTCGTCAGCCTGGAACAGGCGGTGGCCGCGCCGTTCGCCACGCGCCAGCTCGCCGACCTGGGGGCGCGCGTGATCAAGGTCGAGCGGCCCGGCGCCGGTGACTTCGCCCGCCGCTACGACGAGACGGTGCACGGGCAGTCCAGCCACTTCGTGTGGCTGAACCGCTCGAAGGAGTCGGTGACGCTCGACGTCAAGACGGACGGCGGGCGCGCGGTCCTCGACCGGTTGCTCGCCGGGGCGGACGTCTTCGTGCAGAACCTGGCCCCTGGAGCTGCGGCCCGACTCGGCCTGTCCGCGCGGGAGTTGGCGGAGCGTCACCCGTCGCTGATCGTCTGCGACGTCTCCGGCTACGGCAGCGACGGGCCCTGGGCCCACCGCAAGGCGTACGACCTGCTGGTGCAGTGCGAGACGGGCGTCGTGTCGGTGACGGGCGCGCCCGACGCCCCGGCCAAGGTCGGCATCGCGATCGCCGACATCGCGGCCGGGATGTACGCCTTCTCGGGCATCCTCACCGCCCTGTACGAGCGGCGGGCCACCGGCACCGCCCGCGCGGTGGAGGTGTCGCTGTTCGAGGCGCTCGCGGAGTGGATGGGCTATCCCGCGTACTACACGGCGTACTCGGGCGGGCAGCCGGAGCGGGTCGGTGCCGCGCACGCGACGATCGCGCCCTACGGCCCCTACGAGGCGGCGGACGGCAAGACGGTCCTGCTGGCCGTGCAGAACGAACGGGAGTGGGCCTCCTTCTGCGCGGAGTTCCTGGACGACGCCGCGCTCGCCGACGACCGGCGCTTCCACCGCAACTCGGCCCGGGTCGCGCACCGCGCCGAACTCGACGCGATCGTCACGGCGCGCTTCGCCGAACTCGACGCGCGCGAGGCGGTCGCCCTCCTGGAGCACGCCAAGGTCGCGAACGCCCGGCTCAACACGGTCACCGACTTCCTGGACCACCCGGTCCTGAGCGGCCGCGACCGCTGGCGCGACGTCACCACCCCGGGCGGCCCCGTCCGGGCGCTCGTCCCCCCGGTGACTCTGCACGGCGTCCGCCCCCGGATGGACCCGGTCCCTGCGGTGGGCGAACACACGGAGGCCGTGCTGAAGGAGTTCGGCTACGACGCGACGACGATCGGGGAGCTGCGGACACAGGGGGCGCTCTGAGGATGGGCGGGGCGCGCGTGGGGGCCGTTCGGCCCACCACAAGGGTCACTCGGCCCGCACCGGGCGAAGGGCCTCACTGAGACACTGATGCCAGAGCCTCCCGTGCCCTCGCTCTCCCGCCGCGGCGCATGGTCGAGGCACCTGGGCCCGCCGCCCGCAGGAGGGGGAGCTGCGAACGGCGGGCCCGGCCCGGGGCCGCACCCGGCCGGATCGGGAGCGATAAGGTGTCGCGTCACCTTTGTCGCGTCACCCTTCTCGCGTCACCCTTGTCGCGCCCGATCGCTCAGGAGTACGTACGTGTCCGTAGCCATCGACCCGTCCGAGGCAGCCGTCCCCTCCGGGGAGGACACCGGCGCCGGGAACGCGCCGGAGAATTTCTGGCAGCCCCCGGCGGCGGAGAGCGGGAGCGGCCCCGGTGACGGGGACGGAGCCGAGGCCGGGCCGGACGCCGAGGACGCCGAGGACACCGAGGACGACGCTTCCCGTGAGGTGCCGGAGGCCATCGCCCGCGACGCCCGCGAGTTCGGTGTCTACGCCCGCACCGGCGGCTGGTCCTTCGCCCTGAAGGTGGCCCGCAGTGTGCGCCCGGGCGGCCAGCCCGCCGGTGAGACGCCCAAGGTGTCGGCGCGCAGGTTCGCCGAGCTGGCGGGGTGCTCGGCCGAACGCGTCATGCGCTTCTACAAGGCGTGGGACAAGGCGGCGGACGACGGGGTGGTCCCCCAGTTCGAGGCGCTGGCGCCGGGCGCCGACATCGACCTCCCCGACGCCGACGTCTGGCTGTCGTACTACGTCTCCCGGTCGAGCGCCGCCTCGGTGCGCGGTCAGGCGATCACCGAGGCCGCCGAGGCCGAGGGCATCCGCCCCACCAAGGCCCTGGAGGTCGCCGAGAACCCGACGGCGCTTCGGGCGGCCATCCTCGCCGACCCGGGCACCGCGGAGGCCGCCCGCAAAGCGCTGATGGACCGCCTCGGCGAGGACGCGGCGCTGCGTTCGGGCCTTGCCCGCGACATCGTGCGCGCCGACGACCTGAAGAAGGCCGTCGCCGAGGAGTCCAAGACCGGCGACCGACTGGAGTACGTCCGCAGGATCGCCGAGGAGGGGCAGGTCAAGACGCCTGCCGGGCAGAAGATCGAGGCCCCGCGCCAGTTGCGCGAGGAGGCCGAGCGCCACCTGTCCCTGATCGACGAGCTCGACGAGGACGAGGAGGCCGGCGAGTGGGCCCGCGAGGCGTACGACACCGTGCGCACGCTCGTCGCGGAGGCCGTCGAGGCCGACCCGGAGCTGCGGGTGCAGGAGCGGCGCGCCAAGTTCTACAGCAGCCTCCAGAAGGCCACCAAGGCGTTCGAGGAGCTGACGTTCGACGACGTCCAGGAGATCGACGCGATCTACGAGGACGACATGGTCCGTCGCCTCGAAGAACTCCAGCAGGCCCTCTCGGCCTGCATCACGGCCCTCCAGACGGTCCAGCGGAAGGACTGACGACCCCTGCGCCGGTCCGGGCGCGGACAGTGGCATCGTGGGACACGATCATCGAGCTCGGCTCAGGAGGCATTTCGTGACGGACACCCCCGACACCCCCCGCTCGACCGGCCGCCCGGCCCATCAGAACGTGACGTTCGACAGCAACGGCACGCCCGCCCACGGCTACCTCGCGCTGCCGCCCTCGGGCAGCGGCCCCGGTGTCATCGTCATCCAGGAGTGGTGGGGTCTGACCGACCACATCGCCGACGTGACCGACCGTCTCGCCGCCGAGGGCTTCGTGGCGCTCGCCCCCGACCTGTACGGCGGCAACGTGGCGCACGACTCCGGCGAGGCCTTCCGCATGATGCAGGAGCTGCCGGTGGAGCGCGGCGTCGAGCTGTTGTCCGGCGCGGTCGACCACCTGCTGGCGCTGCCCGAGGTCACCTCGGACTCCGTCGGCGCGGTCGGCTTCTGCATGGGCGGCGGGTTCGTCCTCTACCTGGCGGCCAAGGACGCGCGGGTCAGCGCGGCCGTCCCGTTCTACGGCGTCATCCAGGGCGACGTGCCCGACTTCTCGCGGCTCAAGGCCCAGATCCTCGGCCACTACGGCGAGCGGGACGAGGCCATCCCGGTGGCGACGCTCGACGGCCTGCGCCGGACCATCGAGGAGCAGTCCGGCATCGAGGCGGACCTGCGCGTCTACCCGGCGGACCACGCCTTCTTCAACGACGGCCGCCCCGAGGTGTACGACGCGGAGTCCTCGGCCAAGGCGTGGTCGGCGACGCTGGACTTCCTGCACACCACCGTCCGCTGACTCCCGGGGCGGCGGGGCCGGGAGGGCACTCGCCCCCGGCCCCGCCGCGCTCGGCTCACCAGATCCGGACGCGATCCGCCGGGTCGAGCCACAGCCCGTCCCCCGCCTTCGTGCCGAACGCCGCGTGGAACTCGTCGAGGTTCCGCACGATGTTCGCGCGGAACTCCGGCGGCGAGTGCGGGTCGATCGTCAGGTACTGCTGCTCCTGCTCCTTGCGCCGCTTCGTGCGCCAGCAGTACGCCCAGTTCAGGAAGAGGCGCTGCGAGCCGCTGATGCCGTCCTCGGTGACGGGCACGTCCGCGCCGTCGAGCGAGATCAGGTACGCGGTGTGGCCGATGGTCAGGCCGCCGAGGTCGCCGATGTTCTCGCCGACCGTCAGCGAGCCGTTGACGAACTCGCCGGGCAGGTTGCGCGGTGAGAACCCGTCGTACTGCTTGATGAGCGCCTTGGACTTGGCCTCGAAGGCGGCCTTGTCGTCGGCGGTCCACCAGTCGTTGAGGTTGCCCCGGCCGTCGTACTGGGCGCCCTGGTCGTCGAAGCCGTGCCCGATCTCGTGGCCGATGACGGCACCGATGCCGCCGTAGTTCTCGGCGGCGTCCGCGTCCGGCGAGAAGAACGGCTTCTGGAGGATGCCCGCCGGGAAGCAGATCTCGTTCGTGCCCGGGTTGTAGTACGCGTTCACCGTCTGCGGCAGCATGAACCACTCGTCGCGGTCGACCGGCGCGCCGATCTTGGCCATCTGCCGGTCGTGCTCGAAGGCGTCGGCGGCGTGCGCGTTGGCCAGCAGGTCGTCGGCGACCACGGTCAGCGCCGAGTAGTCGCGGAAGGTGTCCGGGTAGCCGATCTTGGGACGGAACGTGGCGAGCTTCTCGTACGCCCGCTGCTTCGTCTCCTCCGTCATCCAGTCCAGGGCCGCGATGGACTGCCGGTAGGCCTCCAGGAGGTTCGCGACCAGCTCGTCCATGAGCGCCTTGGACCTGGGCGGGAAGTGCCGGGACACGTACTCCTTGCCGACGGCCTCGCCCATGGCGCCCTCGACGAACGCGACGGCGCGCTTCCAGCGGGCCCGCAGCTCGGGGGTGCCGTTGAGGGTGCGGCCGTAGAACTCGAAGTTGTTGCGCACGAACGCCGACGACAGGTACGGGGCGCTGCTGCGGACGACGCGCACCAGCAGCCAGTCGCGCCACTGCTCGACGGGCGTCTCGGTCAGGACCGTGGACAGGTGCGCGAGATAGGACGGCTGCCGTACGCAGGACCGGGCGAGCGTGTCGTCGCTGCCGCCGAGCCCGGTGACGTAGCCACGCCAGTCGAACGCCGGGGCCAGTGCGGTGAGTTCGTCGAAGGTCGTCAGGTTGTACGTCTTCTGTACGTCCCGCGTCTCGGCCCGCTCCCAGTGCCCCTCGGCGAGCCGGGTCTCCAGGGCGAGGACGGTGCGCGCGGCGGCGGCCGGGTCGGCGTGCTCGGCGAGCGTAAGCAGCTCGGTGAGGTACGCCTGGTACTTCTCACGGGTCTCGGCGAACTTCTCGTCGCGGTAGTACGACTCGTCGGGCAGGCCGAGGCCGCCCTGGAGGATGTTGTAGAGGTAGCGGTCGGAGTTGCGGTCGTCGGTGTCGATGTACGAGCCGAAGAGGCCGGAGCCGCCGATGCGCTCGAAGCGGCCGAGGAAGGCGGCGAGCCCGCGCACGTCGTCGATGCGGGCGACTTCGTCGAGCAGCGGTCGCAGCGGGTCCAGGCCGCGTGCCTCGACGGCGTCCTCGTCCATGAACGACGCGTACAGGTCGGCGATCTTGCGGGCCTCGTCCGGGTCGAGGCCGGTCGGGCCGCCCGCCGCGATCTCCTGAATGATCTCCTTGACCTGCTGCTCGGCGACGTCCACGAGCTGCACGAAGGGGCCCCAACTGGAGCGGTCCTCGGGGATCGGCTCGGTCTCGAGCCACCGGCCGTTCACGTGACCGAAGAGGTCGTCCTGCGGTCGGATCGTCGGGTCCATGCCCGGCGTTGCGTCATCCAGAGTGCTCATCGCCGCAGCCTACCCAGGTCAGAGGGCGAAAAGCGTCCCGGATAGGACACCGCCCCGGCCGGCGGGGAGCCGGGCGGGGCGGGGGCGACGATCGGGAGGATCGGCGACTTATCGGGTGAGCGTGGCCAGGGCCTCGTTCAGCGTCTGCGACGGGCGCATGACGGCGGCGGCCTTCGCCGGGTCGGGGCGGAAGTAGCCACCGATGTCGGCGGGGTTGCCCTGGACGGCGAGCAGCTCGTCGACGATCTTCTGCTCGTTCGCGGCGAGCGTCTCGGCGAACGCGGCGAAGGCCTTGGCGAGGTCGGCGTCGTCGGTCTGCCCGGCCAGCTCCTGGGCCCAGTAGAGGGCCAGGTAGAAGTGGCTGCCGCGGTTGTCGATGCCGCCGACGCGACGGGTCGGCGACTTGTCCTCGTTGAGGAAGGTGCCGGTGGCGCGGTCGAGGGTCTCGCCGAGGACCTTCGCGTGTGCGTTGCCGGTGGTGGTGGCGAGGTGCTCGAAGGAGACGGCCAGGGCGAGGAACTCACCGAGGGAGTCCCAGCGCAGGTAGTTCTCCTTGACGAGCTGCTGGACGTGCTTGGGGGCGGAGCCGCCGGCGCCCGTCTCGAAGAGGCCGCCGCCGTTCATCAGCGGGACGACGGAGAGCATCTTGGCGCTGGTGCCCAGCTCCAGGATGGGGAAGAGGTCGGTGAGGTAGTCACGCAGCACGTTGCCGGTGACCGAGATGGTGTTCAGGCCCTGGCGGATGCGCTCGACCGACAGCTTGGTGGCGTCCTCCGGGGAGAGGATGCGGATGTCCAGGCCCTCGGCGTCGAACTCCGGCAGGTACTGCTCGACCTTCTTGATCAACTGGGCGTCGTGGGCGCGGCCCTCGTCCAGCCAGAACACGGCCGGGTCACCGGTGGCGCGGGCCCGCGTCACGGCGAGCTTGACCCAGTCCTTGATCGGGGCGTCCTTGGTCTGGCAGGCGCGGAAGATGTCGCCCTCGGAGACCGCCTGCTCCAGGACGACGTCGCCGGCCTTGTTCACCAGGCGGACCGTGCCCGTGGTGGGGATCTCGAAGGTCTTGTCGTGCGAGCCGTACTCCTCGGCCTTCTGCGCCATGAGGCCGACGTTCGGCACGGAGCCCATGGTCGCCGGGTCGAAGGCGCCGTGGGCGCGGCAGTCGTCGATGACGACCTGGTAGACGCCCGCGTAGGAGGAGTCCGGGATGACGGCGAGGGTGTCGGCCTCGTTGCCGTCCTTGTCCCACATGTGGCCCGAGGTGCGGATCATCGCCGGCATGGAGGCGTCGATGATGACGTCGGAGGGGACGTGCAGGTTGGTGATGCCGCGGTCGGAGTCGACCATGGCGAGGTCGGGGCCCGCGGCCAGCTCGGCCTCGAAGGACGCCTTGATCTCGGCGCCGTTCGCCAGCGACTCCAGGCCCTTGTAGATGCCGCCGAGGCCGTCGTTCGGAGTGAGCCCGGCGGCGGCGAGGTCGGCGCCGAAGCGGGCGAAGGTCTCGGGGAAGAAGGCGCGTACGACGTGGCCGAAGATGATCGGGTCGGAGACCTTCATCATGGTGGCCTTCAGGTGCGCGGAGAACAGCACACCCTCTTCCTTGGCGCGGGCGACCTGCGCGGTCAGGAACTCGCGCAGCGCGCCGACGCGCAGCACGGAGGCGTCGACGACCTCGCCGGCGATGACCGGGACGGACTCGCGCAGCACGGTGGTGGTGCCGTTGTCGGCGACCAGCTCGATGCGCAGGGCGTCGTCGGCGGCGATGACGGCGGACTTCTCGGTGGACCGGAAGTCATTGGCGCCCATCGTCGCGACGTTCGTCTTCGACTCGGCGGTCCAGGCGCCCATGCGGTGCGGGTGGGCCTTGGCGTAGTTCTTGACCGAGGCGGGGGCGCGGCGGTCGGAGTTGCCCTCGCGCAGGACCGGGTTCACGGCGGAACCCTTGACCTTGTCGTAGCGGGCGCGGATCTCGCGCTCCTCGTCGGTCTTCGGCTCGTCGGGGTACGCGGGCAGCGCGTAGCCCTGCTCCTGGAGCTCGGCGACGGCCGCCTTGAGCTGGGGGATGGAGGCCGAGATGTTCGGCAGCTTGATGATGTTGGCCTGCGGCGTCTTCGCCAGCTCACCGAGTTCCGCGAGGGCGTCGGGGATGCGCTGGCCCTCCTCCAGGTACTCCGGGAACAGCGCGAGGATGCGGCCCGCCAGGGAGATGTCACGGGTCTCCACGCGCACACCGGCGGTCGACGCGTAGGCCTCGATGACCGGCAGGAAGGAGTACGTCGCGAGGGCCGGGGCCTCGTCAGTGTGCGTGTAAATAATGGTCGAGTCAGTCACCGGGGGCTCCGCTCCACGTCTTTCCGTCGTCGTCTTCAGTCTTGTTCAGTCTTGCGCATATTGCTCGACATCAAGATATCTCGTGCCCGCCCCGGCACCGAAGGGGCCCCGCCCCTGCAAGATCGCGCCGGTGGGGCCCTGACGGTGGGCCTGCGGGTAGAGAGGTCCGGTCCGGTGCGCCAGGCTCCGAGGGGCGGGTTCAGCGGGTGATCGGCGCGGCACCGGTCGCGGCGAGAAACAGGTCCCAGAGCCGGGCCGCCTCCTTTGGGTCGATGGCGTGGGCGCGGACGCCGCCGTCGTCTGCAAGGCGTCGGCAGGTGAACACTTCCGCATCGATGATCGTCGCCTCTGTACGACCTGCTCATGTGCGCCGGTGCTCGAAAGCTGCTCTTTTTGCGCCCGTACGTACATCTGCACCCCCGGCTTCGTCCGAGGGCCGCCGGTGCATCGAGTGCGCCCGCAAGCGGCGGCATCGGCGGGGAAGCAGCATGGTGCAGGACGGCAGAGTTCATCACAGCGGGGGTGAGGATGCACAACAGCGAATTGGCCGCGGCAGCAGAAGGGAGGGCTGTGCCGCCCGGAGACCCGGGTATCCCGGGGCCAGTCGGAGCGCGGGCCACGGTCAGGCGGGCACTGGGCCAACTGGTGGCCGCACTCCCGGACGGTGTCCGCCCGGTGGCCGAGTACCACCTGGCGGTGGGAAAACCGTGGGAGCAACAGGCTGCTGGTAGTGGCAAGGGCACCCGGGCGACGCTGGTCCTCACCTGTGCGCGCTCGGTCGGCGCGGAGGAGAACGCGGCCGTGCCCGGGGCTGTGGCGGTGGAGTTGGTGCACGGCTTCTCGCTGCTGCACGACGACATCATGGACCGCGACCGGCTGCGAAGGCACCAGCCGTCCGCCTGGGTGGAGTTCGGAGTTCCGGCGGCGCTGCTGACAGGTGACGCGCTGCTGGCGCAAGCACTGCGGGTGCTGGGAGAGTCCGGTTCGCACCGCGCCGTGTCCGTGCTCGTGGACGCGCTGGACGGCCTGATGCGCGGGCAGAGCATGGACATGGCCTTCGAGCAGCGAGCCGACGTGACGCTCGTGGAGTACCGGTCGATGGCCGAGGGGAAGACCGGAGCCCTGCTCGGCGCCGCCTGCGCCCTGGGAGCCGTCCTCGGCGGAGCGCAGGAGCCGGTGGTATCCGCTTTGCGGCGTTTCGGCCAGCATGCAGGAATCGCCTTCCAGTGCGCCGACGACATCCTCGGGCTGTGGGGAGATCCGCGGCTCACGGGCAAGCCGGTCGGCAGGGACCTGACCTGCGGAAAGAAGACCTACCCGCTGTTGGCCGCACTGGCTGCCGAAGGACCGGCCGGCGACCGCGTGCGGCACCTGTACGCCTGCTCCGGTGGCTGCTCCACCAAGCGAGTCGAGGAACTACTGGAGGCGATCAAGGACGCGGGCGGCCGGGCGGCGGCCGAGCGGGAAGCGGCGGCACAAGTCCACAACGCGTTGCGCCACCTTGACAGCGCCCGCTTGTCCGAACCCGCGCGCAGGGAACTGGAGTCCCTCACTTACGGCCTGGCTGACCGCTGCCGGTGAGGCGGCCCGGACGCCTTCGACACCAGATGAGGAGCATGATGACGGAGCAGCAGGAACGCGTCCAAGCGTGTTCCGACACCGCCGGCACCGCCGACACCGCCGCGCCCGGCGCCGATGCGCAGCAGCCAACCGCATCGGACGCTGCAACGTACCGGGCGGGAGCCGGCACCCCCCGGGCAGAGGTCGGCGGCCGGCAGCCGACACCCGGGCACCTCCTGGTCAATCCGTTCCCCGTCCTGGGTGTGCACCCCGAGGTGAGCCGTATCGCGGAGTCCATCGACGACTGGCTTGCCGACAAACGCATGTTCGACGACAGCGAGGGGGTCAGGCGGGCCAAGGCCGCAGAGTACGCCAGGCTCGCCGGATGCACCCTGCCACGCGGAAACGCGGTGGTGGTCGGCCTTTTCGGGCGGTTCAACGCCTTCTTCTTCGATGCGGACGAGCGTTTCGTCGAGGTGCCTGCGCGTGAAGGCACCGTCTCTGCCGCCGCGATCGAACTGCTCTCCTGGGGTCGCATCGTGGAACACGCCCGCTTCATCCCGGCCCCCGCGGCCGGTGGACCGCGCGGCGGCCTGTACGACCTGTCGATGCAAGTGCGACAACATGCTTCGCCTGCGCAAGTCGCCCAGCTCAACCGGGGATTCCTCCAGTACATCGCGGGCGCAGCATGCGAGGCGGCCCTGCTGGCACAAGAGCGGATGCCACCGCTGGACGCCTATCTGGCCCTCCGCTACGACACGATCGCCAAGCACTGGGTGCTGCCATGGGTGGAGATCGCCGGCGGATACGAACTGTCCGCCGCACTCCGGCACGACCCCGAGCTGGATCGTATGACCAGCGCCCTGACGCATGCGGTCGCCTGGGCCAACGACATCGTCTCGTGCGAGCGCGAAGTAGGGCAGTGGGCCAAGAGCCCCAACCTGCCCAGTGTGCTGGCCCACCAACGCCACTGCGAGCTGCAGGAGGGCATGGCCGAGGCCGTCGTCATGTACGACCGGCAGATCGACCACGCGCTGTCCCTGCTGACCGATCTACGCAAAAGGGCCGACGCCATGCTGACCCGCTATCTCGACGACCTCGAAATCCTCGCCGGCGGCTGGCTCAACTGGCTGCAGAGCGCCACCCGCTACCAAGACACGACCCGGTAATCACCACGGGACGTGCCCGCGCCGATGTTGTCGACTTCCACGAACGGCAGCGGCACCCCGGAGCCGGCGCGGTCACGACGATGTCGGCCAGGGCACTGCTCCTGCGTGGCGTGACACAGGTACCGGTCGTCGGCAACGGCGCCTCAGTGAGATAGGAGCCCAGCGTGCCCAGCCCGGGAGGCCCGTTAACTTCCGTCTGTGCTGCCGTGAGTGCCTCCACCGCTGAGCGCCTGCCCGTCCCCATTCCCACCGACCGGCTCCACGGGCTGATCGACCCGGCCGACACCCCGATGGCGAAGTGCGTCGTCGCGCTCATCGCCATTCACGGCCTCGGCCGGCGCGAGACCCGCTGCCTCCGCCTCACCGACCTCGACCTCGACCTCGACCTCGGGCGCCTGACGGTCCGACGGGACCTGAAACACACCGTCTACCTCGACGAACTCACCCACGCCCTCGCCGCCGACTGGCTCCGGGACCGCCACCGGCGCTGACCCCTGACCACCAACCCCTACCTGCTGGTCAGCCAGCAGACCGTGGCCGACGACCGGCTGCCGCCCGTCTCCACCATGGTCACGAACGACATCTTCCGGCCGCTCGGCCTGACCCTGTCCAAGCTTCGCCAGGACCGCATTCTCGACGAAGCCCGCCAGACCGCCGTCCCCGTTCACCTCATGCGCGTCTTCGGCATCGCCGCCGAGACCGCGATGAAGTACATCTACGGCGCCCACCCCGAACGCCGGTCCACCCTCTGGCGCTAGGGACACCCACAGGCATCGGTCACGCGCGAGCCTCGTCCACCACCGACAACTCGGCCAGAGCCGGACGGACCCGTCCCGCGTTGATGGTCGTGATCAAGCACTCCGCGACACCACCACGGCAAATGGGGCGTCTGTAGTAGTCCGCTCGATACCGGTGCGGTCGACGCTGCACGCCACGATGGCACCCTGAAGCAGGCTCGGTCATCTCGGTCGGTAGGAAAGGACGGGATCAGCCCACCCGCCGAGCCGTCGGCTGATCCCGAAGCGCTCAGGAAGCCACCGACGCCTTTGGACGTGTCGCTCGCTCACCGCTGACCATCGGGGACCTGAGAGGTCTTCCACCCCCCACCAGGTCTTCACTGCTTTGCTGCCATTCAACTTCAACAGCGGCCAACGCGGCAGATGCAGTCCGACAAAGAACATCGATACGTCATCGCCGCACTTTGTCGTGTAGAAGTACTTCTCGGTATCTGTGTAGCTGGCGCCCAGCCCACACTCCAGGCCCATAGTTCCACCGAGCCACGTCAGAGCTAGCTTGCCGCCAACTGGGATCGATGGGACCAGCACAGGGTTGAACCACTGTTCCCCGTTCAAGCCGCGTGTAAGCGAGGTTCGTTCAGCCTGGGCAACAACGATGTTGGTAGCGGGACCGGCCCCGACATTGACCAGCCACCACTTCGGCTCCCCAGTACCGCCTTGGCCGCTCTCCCACATGAACTGAAGGACAGGCATGTGAGACCGGCGGCTGGATGCGTATGTAACGCCCAACGATCCAAGCGAGACAAGAACAGCCAAGATCGAAACTAAGAGTGCCAGCACTGTTGCTCCCCCTACGACAAACGTTTCCACCGGACATACCCAGGGAGGTGGCCAAACCCTCTGTGTCATCCCAAGCCCATGCAGACACGCGCCCTTGACAGGACTCTCCTCTCTTGCCGCGGCTGCGGACCCACCCCCTACGCACCGCTAGGCTCTCAACCACGCGCGGGTTCCGCCCCGTTCACGTCCAGGAATCCGCGAACCCGCGCGCTTCCGGCCCCGGCGTGATGATCTATTGGCACGTCGAGCGGAAGTCGGTCTGCATCTACAGCCAACTCAAGAGCTGTTCGGCCTCCGAGGTCGCCTCGATGATCGAGGGCGTGCTGCGGCACTGCACCGACATGGAAGTGGACCGGCAGTACACCGACACCTACGGCGCCTCCATCGTCGGGTTCGCCTTCGCCCACATGCTCGACTTCAGGCTGATGCCACGGCTGAAGAACATCGGCTCCGCGAAGCCGTACCGGCCGGCGGCCGGGCAGGACGAGACGTGGCCGCACCTGGCGCCGGTGCTGTCCACGTGCTGTCCACCAAGACGATCACGAACTCGGTGATCGAGTTGTCGAGCTTCTCAATCGCCTTCCGCACGCTGCAGGTTCGTCGTGGTCTCAGTCTCGGGCAGTGTGGCCTCGCGCCGATGGTCGGCGGTCCTTACTCTCCCCCGTCGGCGGAATGGAGCTGGAAGTCGACGACGACGCAACCGACCTGTCCGTCATCGGTGCGGCCGATCCAGACGGGGTAGGCCCCGTCGCCCTGGCCGGCACGGAAGGCGATGAGGTTCGGCTCGGGCTCTGTGCCGGGCAGTTCGACACTGAAACGGCTGTCGCTGTCGAGGGGTATGAAAAGGTCCTCGTCCAGCTGGTCTTCGATCACCGTCCGCGTCGCATCCATGAAAGCCGCTGTGCCGGTATCCACGCCGACGCCGTAGAACTGGCCCTCGCCGAGCAGCCCCAGGTCCTCGTCGGGCTGGAGGGCCATTTCCCACTCGCGGGTCGGGATGTTCAGGAACGTCACCCTGGCCGCGGCGACATCGGCCCCGCGCGTCGTGCGCAGAAGCGACAACGTGACCGGGAACTCGCCCAGGGGCACAGCGACGGTCCGCGGGTCTCGGACATAGCCGGGGTCCGAGACCGCAAGCTGCCCTGACGTGATCCGCAGCAGGCCGGCGTCGACGCGCTCGACCACGGCCGGCCCCTCCGGAGTGTCGCACGCGCCCGGACTGAACAGTTGCTCGATCCCGGTGGCGCGCAGCGGTCCCGATCCTTCGTCCACCGACATATCGCGCAGGATCACGGTCGTGGCGGGCTCGTGGTTCTGCTGGGCGAGGAACGGCGCGAACACCTGCCAGTCGCCGAATTCCGGTGCGGGGCACAGGAAGTTGTCGACGGGCGCCGCGAACCGCCGCACGGGGTCGCTCGACGAGCCGGATGTTCGAGCGTGCAGTGGCTCTGTCGACGCTCCCCGCTCCCCGGCGAACTCGGATGTCACCTCGACCTGCCCGTCGGCCGAGACGGTCGTGGTCTCCTGGACAGTCCACTTATTGGACGCGTACTCCTGCTCGTCGGAAAACTGCCACCGCGTGTTCCGGCGAACCAGCAACATCCCCGTGTGGTGCGGCGCGAGGTCGATCATCTGCGTGCGCCAGGACCTGTCGTCGAACAGATACACACGCCACTTCCCGCGCGGCCAGCGTTCGACCAGTGCCAGCGGTCGCTCCCGCGCGGACAGCAGAACCGCGTAATCCATCCCGGCAGCATGCTTGCGTGCCGCGAGGGCGCGTGACATCGGCTCCGGATGGGTCATTCCACGATAGGGACCCCACATCTCGCCGTACGACACATCAAGACTGTCGAAGATCACAGCCGCGCAACTCCCCTCCGAAACCTCGTTGTGCCGCAGTCTGCCACTGAGGTGTGACACAGAGGATTGTGGGAGGCTCGCGCCCTGGAGTCACCGACGAAATGGGCCGCCCCAGGTGACGAAACACAGTCGGTTCGGCGGGCCCCATCGGTGAGGCGTATCACCGCTGTACCTGCGATCCACCGCCGACTCCTCGACAGACCTGACGGAGTCCTATTGGGCCTGTCCGCCCCTCCGGTGCGGGCGAGGGTGACCGGTTCAGCCGGGGAGTGCGAGGCGGAAGGTGGTGTGTCCCGGGCGGCTGGTGACGGTGGCGGTTCCGCCGTGGGCGGCGATGACGGCGTGGACGATGGCGAGGCCGAGCCCGGTGCTTCCCGTGCCGCGGGAGCGGGCGTGGTCGGCGCGGACGAAACGGCCGAAGACTTCGGGTTGGAGTTCGTCGGGGACGCCGGGGCCGTTGTCACTCACGTCCACACAGACGGTGCTCTGTTCCGTGGTGAGGGAGATGGTCACGTCGGTGCCCGGCGGGGTGTGGGTCCGGGCGTTGGCGAGGAGGTTGCCGATCGCCTGTTGGAGGCGGTGGGCGTCGCCGGTGACGGTGACCGGTTCTTCGGGGAGGTCGAGGAGCCAGTGGTGGCCGGGCCCTGCGGCGCGGGCGTCGTCCGTCGCGTTCAGGATCAGCAGGGTCAGATCGACCGGTCGGTGTTCGAGGGGCCGTCGTCCAGGCGTGCGAGGAGGAGCAGGTCGTCGACGAGGCGGGTCATGCGCTGTGACTCGCTGCCGATGCGTTCCAGTGCGTGGCGGACTTCGGCGGGGACGGGGCCGTGGTGGCGCAGGGCGAGTTCGGCGTGGCCGCGGATGTTGGCGACGGGGGTGCGCAGTTCGTGGCTGGCGTCGGCGGCGAAGTGACGGAGTCTCTTCTCGCTCGCGTGGCGCCGGGTCAGGGCATCTTCGACGAGCGATCTGCACCGTACGGTCCGGCAGCCGGATGTCGATAGGCGAGCGGTCCGAGCGCGGCACGGCGACGTCGAGCTGTCCCGCGCGCATGTCGAGCCGCACGCCCCAGTGCCCTGGTAGCGCAGCGCGCACCCGTACTCGGAGACCTCCGGCAACGGCACCGGGTCCAGGCACAGCGCGTCGCCTCGGGCCTCCAGGCCGGTCAGCCCGCGCTGGACGAGATCGAGGGCGCCCGCCATGGCGCCCAGGTGGATGCCCTCGCCGGTGGTGCCGCCTTGCAGGTCCGCGATGTCACCGCGCAGCGCTTCCTGGACGTAGGTCCACGCGTCGGCGCGGCGCACGCGCGCGAGGACCCAGCCGTGGACCGGTCCGCTGAGGGTGGAGCCGTGGCTGGTGCGGCGGAGGTAGTGGTCGACCGGCCCCGCCAGGTCTGGCCGTCGCTGTCGAGTCTGTGCCCGAGCGGTCGGGAGAGGGCGGCGAGTTCGGCGGGCGGGAAGAGGTAGCCGAGCATCGGCACGTCGGCCTGTTCGGACGCCTGGTAGCGGTTGACGGTGTCGCCTTCCGCCTCCAGGGTCCGGTCGAAGCGGCGGGCGTCGAACGGGCTTCGGCGGCCGGGGTCCTCGGGCGGGTGCGTGTGCGGGAAGGCGTCGAAGGCCGCCTTCCATGTCGCCGCGTGCACCCGTGCCGAGTCGGTGATCACTCCGTCGCTGTCAAGGACGACAGCCCGGATGTCCCGCGGCAGGCCGATGTCGGGGTCGGAATCGGTGGTCGTCATCGGCGCCGCCCGCGCACGGGGTTGTGCGGATGCCTGGCCCTGCTCATGGGCTTCTCCGTAACGTCGCTGTACGTATCGGGGAGTGGGCTACGCGATGTGGGGTGGGCCGTGAAGAGGTCGCTGTACGAGCGGGAGTTGTACCGGTTGCAGACGGAGCTGGTGAAGCTCCAGGAGTGGGTGCGGGCCGAGGAGGTGCGTCTCGTCGTGATCTTCGAGGGCCGGGACGCGGCGGGCAAGGGCGGCACGATCAAGCGGGTCGCCGAGCACCTCAACCCCCGGGTCGCGCGGATCGTCGCTCTGTCCGCGCCCACGGAGCGGGAGCGGACGCAGTGGTACTTCCAGCGGTACGTGGAACAACTCCCGGCCGCCGGGGAGATCGTCCTGTTCGACCGGAGCTGGTACAACCGGGCGGGCGTGGAGCACGTGATGGGTTTCTGTACGCCCGTCGAGCACCGGCGCTTCCTCCACCAGTGCCCCCTCTTCGAGCGGCTCCTGGTCGAGGACGGTGTGCTGCTGCGCAAGTACTGGTTCTCGGTGAGCGACGCGGTGCAGGAGAAGCGGCTGCGGCGCCGCCTCGAAGACCCCACCCGGCGCTGGAAGTTGTCGCCGCTGGACGTCGAGTCGATCACGCGCTGGGAGGCGTACTCGCGGGCGAAGGACGAGATGCTCGTGCACACCGACATCCCGGAGGCGCCGTGGTATCTCGTCGAGAGCGACGACAAGCGGGGCGCCCGGCTCAACATGATCGCCCACCTGCTGTCCACGGTGGACTACGAGGACGTGCCGCCGCCCGCGCTGGACTTTCCGGCCCGGCCATCGGCCACGGGATACCGGCGGCCTCCCCGCGATCTCCAGAGCTACGTCCCGGATCACGCGGCGGGCCTCGGCTGACCAGGGCGGGGCGCCGGCCGCGCTCACGCGGTGTCGGGCACGATCGCCACCGGGCAGCGGGCCTGATGCAGCAGGGCGTGGCCGACCCGGCCGAGCTGGAGGCCGAAGTGACCGTGGCGGCGCCGGGCCCCGATGACCAGCAGGTCGGCGGCGGCCGAGCGGTGGGCGAGCACCTTGTGGGCGGGGCCCTCCACGGTGACCGGGTTGATCCGCACGTCCGGGTGGGCCACGACGGCGTCCTCCAGGACGGCGGCGAGGAAGTGCTGCGCCTGCTCCTCGTGCTGGTGCTCGGCGCCGCGCGCACCGGGGCTCTCGTGCGTGGGGCAGCGCCAGGTGCGTACGACGTCGAGGAGGCAGTGGCGGGCCCGCGCCTCGCGGAAGGCGAACCGCAGCGCCGCCGAGTCGGCCGCCGCGTCCCCGGCCGCGAAAAGGATCCGCTCGTGCGCGCCGGTGACGCCGGCCTCGTCACCCCGTACGACGATCACCGGGTCGTGGGAGCGCGCGGCGACGGACAGGCCGACCGAGCCCAGCAGCAGCCCTTTCAGTTCGCCGCGCCCGCGCGAGCCGGTCACGACGGCCCACGCGTCGCGGCCCTCGTCGAGGAGTGCGTTCACCGGTTCCTGCGGTGCCATCGTGGTGGAGAGCTTGACCTCCGGGTTGCGCCGGCGGGCGCGTTCGGCGGCCTCGCTCACTATGTTCTCGGCGAGCGCCTGCTCGGAGGAGGTGTCCAGGGGGGCCGCGTACGCGGTGCCTTCGTACCGCGACCACAAGAACGCGTACACGACCCGCAGCCCGAGCCCGTGCCGCGCGGCCTCGTCCACGGCCCAGTCGACCGCCTCCAGGCTCGGGTCCGATCCGTCCACGCCCACGACCAGGGGAAGTTCCACCGTCCCCACCGCCTTCCCTCATGTCTCGCGTCCGGAATCGGTTACCGCGCTGTCCGTGCTCGGCCGGCGGATCGGCGGATCGGCGGATCGGCGGACTGGTGAAGACGGCCCGGTCTGTCGCCGTCCGCCGCCGCGGGCCGCGGGCACGCGGGTGCCTCTTCCTCCCTTCTCCCACGGTCGGCCTCGCGTCCGCGAGTGCCCGTTCGGCCCCGGCAGGGGACCTTCGGCCCCATGTCCCGCCGTGGCACGCGGCCCAGGATGAGCGGACGCCGTGGACGGAGGGAGCGCATGGTGGCCGGCTCGGCACGGATCGCGGTCATCGGGGTGGGGAACGAGTTCCGGCACGATGACGGGGTGGGGTGGGCGGTGGTGGCCGAGCTCAGGGAGCGGGCACGGAAGCGCCCGTGGCCACCAGGCACCGTCATCGACGCGTGCGACGGCGATCCAAGCGCCGCGTCCCCGTCCAGCACCATCACGCGCATGTCGCCGCGGTGGCCGCCGAGCACGGGCTGCGCTCCGCGTTCATCGGCGTCGCCTACGACGGGCTCGGTCTCGGCGACGACGGCACCCTGTGGGGCGGCGAGATCCTCGTCGCCGGTCTGAGCGAATACCGCCGGGTGGCCCGCTTCGCCCGCGCTCCCCTGCCCGGCGGGGAGGCCGCGGTGCGCAACCCGGCCCGGATGGCGCTGAGTTACCTGTACGCGGGAGAACCGCTGGGCGCACCCAGGCCCTCGCCCCGGCTCGTACGCACTTTCGCCTCCCGCCTGGGAGCACGTGAGGTGGGCACCGTGCGCGCCCTGGCCGAGCGTGGCCTGGGCAGTCCGCCCGCCTCCAGTTGCGGCCGTCTCTTCGACGCCGTGGCCGCTCTGCTCGGCCTCGGTGACGTGGTCTCGTACGAGGGGCAGGCCGCCTTCGCCCTGGAGAGCGCGGCGGCGACCGTGCGCGCGCCCGCCCCGCCGTGGGAGCTGGTGCGCGCGGAGGGGCTGTGGGTGTACGACCCGACGCCGACGCTGACCGCACTGCTCGAACAGCGCGCGTCAGGCACACCCGTTCCCCGTCTGGCAGCCGCCTTCCACACGACGGTCGCCGAGGTGACCGCCGCGCTCGTCGCGCACGTGGTGGCCGACGGCGCGCCGCGCACCGTGTGTCTGGGCGGCGGCTGCTTCCAGAACCGCCGGTTGCTGGCCGAGGTACGGCGGCGCCTGCGCGCCCAGGGGCTGCGGGTGCTGACCGGACACGCGGTCCCCGTCAACGACGGCGGCATCAGCTACGGGCAGGCCGCCGTGGCGGCTGCCCGCCTCCACCAGGAAGGATGAGCGCGATGTGCCTCGGCATCCCCGGCCGGATCCTGGACATCCGCGACAGCGGCGGACTGCGCATGGGCAGCGTCGACTTCAGCGGCGTACGGCGCGAGGTCTGCCTCGCCTACACCCCGCGCGCGGGCGTCGGCGCGTACGTCATCGTGCACGTCGGCTTCGCCATCACCCAGGTCGACGAGGCGGAGGCCGAGCGCACCCTGGACGTCCTGCGGGCCATGGCCGACCAGGTGACGGACGAGCTGGGGGAACCGCTGCCGGGGCCGGCCGGCACCGCTTGAGGGCCGGTCGGCCCCCTCGTCTGCCCGGCCAGCCGCTGGGGGCGCCACCGACACCGCCGGACGCTGGGGAACGACCCCAGACGGAAGGACCGTGATCGCGCGATGGCCACGACTCACGAAGCACCGGTGCACGCGCTCCTCGCGGACGGCACCACCGTCCGCATACGCCGTGCGGGACCGGACGACCGCGACACCGTGCGCCGCTTCTACAAGCGGATGTCGCCGCAGAAAACCTCGGGGCCGTCGAAGTGGCGGGTGACGCGCAGCCCGAGGTCGGCGAAGACCTTGAGGACCTCGTGGTTCTCGGCGAGCGCGTCCGCGCTGAATGGAGGAGCGGGCACGGGCGCTGGACGGCGTCCTGACGGTCGGATCCGGGCCGCGCGGCGTCGGCACGCGAGTGGTATGGCGGGTCCCGACCGGCCGCGACGACCCGGACGCGGCCCCCTGACACTCAGGCCTGACGGCCGCTCACCTCACTCGAGGGCAGGTGCGCGACCATGATCGCGGCCTGGATCCTGCGCTGGACACCCAGCTTGGCCAGCAGCCGGGAGATGTGGTTCTTGACCGTCTTCTCGGAGAGGTAGAGCTTCTTGCCGATCTCACGATTGGTGAGCCCCTCGCCGATGAGGCCGAGGATCTCCCGTTCGCGCGGCGACAGAGCGGCCACCTCGGGCGGCACGGCGGGTGTCTCGGCGGGCTCCGCGCGCAAGGAGCGCATCAGCCGGCTCGTCGTGGCCGGATCGAGCATCGACGCGCCGCAGGCCACGGTACGGACGGCCGAGGTGAGGTCCGAGCCCTTGATCTGCTTGAGCACGTATCCCGACGCACCGGCCATGATCGCGTCGAGGAGCGCCTCCTCGTCGTCGAACGAGGTGAGCATCAGGCAGGCGAGGCCCGGCATGCGGCTGCGCAGTTCCCTGCACACGGTGATGCCGTCCCCGTCGGGCAGCCGTACGTCGAGCACGGCGACATCGGGGCGTAGTGCCGGGCCGCGGGTGAGCGCGCGGTCGGCCGTGTCCGCCGTGCCGACCACACTGATGTCGGGTTGCGCGTCGAGGAGGTCGCACAGACCGCGGCGGACGACCTCGTGATCGTCGAGCAGGAACACCCTGATCGGGTGGTCGGCGCTGAAGGAAGGTGTCTCGTTCATCGCTGTGCCTCGATTCCGGCCGAGGTCGGCCCTGCCCCGATCATCGGGCCGTGGCGCGCCGGACACCAGGGCCGACCGGCCCCGAGCGTCGGTTCCTTGCCGGTGTTCGGCCGTCCGGCGGTCGTGCGGCGCCGGCGTGCGGAGCCTCGCCGCTGCTCGTCCTACGGCGCGACGCCGGAGCCGTGGGGCCCGTAGAGATCAAGGAGTCTGGTGCGCGTGGCGCGCAGCCGACGGGCGACGATCGTGCCGATCCACTGGGACATCGCTTCGGCGAAGGCCGGATCGTCGTGGCACAGGGAGCGCACGGCGACGGCGTCGAACTCGTACGCCCTGACCGGCGTGACCGCCTGGGCGCCCAGATGCCAGACGTGCGGACCGAACAGCCAGGACCAGCCGACGAGTTCATTGTGGCCCAGCCTCTCGATCACGGCTGCCCGGCGGCCCGGCACCCGCATGTCGAGCTCGATCGTGCCGGTGCGGATCAGCCAGAAGTGGTCGGCGCGGGCTCCTTCCTCGAAGAGGCGGACGCCTTCGGGTACGGCCATCTCCCGCGCCAACTCCATGATTTTGGCGCGATGTTCGACGGGAAGGGCGCGGAGTGTGCCGAGATCGGACGCGGTGTTCATGAAGCACCTCCATGGGCGGGTGGCGCTTGTGCTCCTTCCAGGTTGTGGCGGCGCGGTGACAGGCGCCATGGGCCGCAGGGCCCGAACGGAGGGGCCCGGGACCACCGTCATGGCCGTGCATGAGCACCCCCAGCGGAGCAGAGGCCGCCACCTCCCGGTCTTCCACCGGCGGGCCACCTCCGCCCCCGACACAGCGGTGTCGGCACGCACCGCCACACCCAACGCACCGGGGTACGCGCTCACGGCCCTGCACGCTGGCCGCCGCTGCCGCGGGCACCGTGTGGGGCCTTGGCCGCCAATGGGCCGCACTGCCCTTCGTACGCGACCACACGTGGCTGCGCTGAGCGGTGGGCTCGGCACGGCAGTCGGCGCGTGCCGGGCCCACCACCCCGGGGCCCGCCCGGCCTGACGCCGCGCACACCGGGACCGCGCCGCGACGGCTGGGCCGACCGGGCCTGCCGACAGGGACCAGCAGCCCATGCTCGGCACGGCTGAACCGCCCCATGCTGGAAGCGCTACCTCTTCGAAGCGCTACCTCTTCGGAAGGGCTACCTCTTCGGAAGGGCGACGACCATGTCCCGCACCAGCACCGTGGGGTTCGACGGATCGGCCGAGAGCCGTGCGACGGCCGGATGGGCCGCACGAGAGGCGTCGTTGCGCGGTCTGCCTCTTCGACTCGTCCATGCGGGGCGGACCGCGCCGGGTCCCGCGCCATCGGCCGGGAGGGAAGCGCGCACGCTGGTGGCCGCGGGGCACGGCTGCGACATGCTGGTTTCGGGCATCCGTGGACCGGGACGCGTGACGGGCTACGCCGTCGGCTCCGTGAGCCTGTCCGTCATCGCGCACAACGCGCCCCACGACGAGGGCTCCCCCGTGAAAGCACACGCACCCGCACCCGCACCCGCGGTCCGCGCGGACGGAACCCACCTGCCCCTGGCCGCGGACCGGGCCGCGGCCTCCTGAACCGATCGATCGACGACGACCGAGGAGTACACCCTCATGACCGTCCGTGTCGGCATCAACGGTTTCGGCCGTATCGGCCGCACCTACCTGCGCGCGGCCATGGAACGTCTGGAGACGGGCTCGCTCGACGTCGAGGTGGTCGCCGTCAACGACATCGCCGCACCCGCCACACTGGCCCATCTGCTCAGGTACGACTCGACGTTCGGCCCCCTGGGCCGCGCCGTCCACCACGACGACGCGTCGATCACCGTGGACGGCCGGTCCATGACGGTCAGCGCCGAGCACGACCCCGCGGCGCTGCGCTGGTCCGACCTGGCCGTGGACGTGGTCATCGAGTCGACCGGCCGATTCCGCAGCCGTGACGCCGCCGCTCTGCATCTGAAAGCCGGTGCGGGCACCGTCCTCCTTTCGGCGCCCGGCAAGGACGTGGACGCCACCCTCGTCGTGGGCGTCAACGACGACACCTACGACCCCGGGCACGACCGCGTCATCTCGGCGGCGAGCTGCACCACCAACTGCGTCGCCCCCATGGTCAAGGTGCTCCACGAGAACTTCGGCATCGACCGCGGCGTGATGACCACCATCCACGGCTACACCAACGACCAGGCCCTGCTCGACGGCCCGCACAAGGATCTGCGCCGGGGCCGCTCCGCCGCGCTCAGCATCATCCCCACCAGCACGGGTGCCGCCCGCGCCGTCGGGCTGGTACTGCCGGAACTGGACGGCGCGCTCGACGGGATCGCCGTGCGCGTACCGGTAGCGGACGGCTCGCTGACCGACCTCGCGGTGCTCCTCGGCCGCGACGTCTCCGCCGAGGAGATCAACGCGGCGTTCATGACAGCGGCCGACGGCGCCCTCAAGGGCATCCTCACGGTGGCCGACGCGCCCATCGTCTCCCGCGACGTCATCGGCAACCCGGCCTCCTGCGTCTTCGATCCGGCCCTCACACAGGCCCACGGCACGCTGGCCAAGGTCTTCGGCTGGTACGACAACGAGTGGGGCTACACCCAACGCCTCCTCGACCTCACCGCACTCGTCGCCGACGGCTGACCGGCCACCCGCGCGAGCGCCCTTCGACAAGGGAGGCTGATCTTATGTCCGCGACACCCGCGACACCCGTACGAGTGCTGGTCGCCTACGGCACCGCCAACGGAGCGACGGCGCAGATAGCGGGCGCCATCGCCGATGTGCTCCGCAAAGCGGGGCTCCAGGCCGAGCCGCGGCTGGTCCGCTTCGTGGCCGACGTGTCGCCTTACGAGGCGGTGGTGCTCGGCAGCGGACTGTACGCCGGCCGCTGGCAGAAGGACGCCCGCAAATTCGTGCGCCGTCACCACCGCGCTCTGGCCGCGCGCCCTCTGTGGCTGTTCAGCAGCGGTCCGCTCGACGTCTCGGCGTCCCAGCGGGACATCCCTGCCACACCCTCGGTGCAGCGTCTGGCCGACGAGCTCGGCGCACGCGAGCACGTCACCTTCGGAGGGTGCCTGCACGAGGACGCGCATAGCCGGGGAGCCCGAATGATCCTTCGATCCGGCAAAGGCGGCGACTTCCGGGACTTCCCCGCGATCGAGAAGTGGGCGGCACACATCGCGGATGCCCTGCTGGCCGAACGGGGCGTCTCTCCCTGACTCGTACGGCCGGAGGTATCCGGAAAGGTGTATGAACGGGCCGGGGCGGCCCATGAATTTGCAGCCGTCCACAGGCGGCCACACCTCAGGCGCGATCCCGACTCGCCGACACGGCCCGGGCGGGGAGCCCGGGGTTCTCCATGCCGGACAAGGCGGTCAGCCCGTCGGCGGAGGTCTGCAACCTGCCGCGGCCTGGCCGTGCAGCGGTGCCACGCAGAGTCCTGTCAAGCCCCCCTCACACACGTATGCCGCAGCGTGTACCAAGCGGAAACCCTGGCGGAGCTCGACGCGCCGGTACGAACCCGTCAGGTGACCGCGCGACGCAGTTCCACTCCGCCTTCGGCAACAACCCACTGGACAAGAACGGCCGCGACCCTTCCGGCCGCACGGACCAGCTCAGCACGTCAAGCCTGCGGGCAAGCCGCTCGACTCGGCCGGGGCAACGCTCCGTAGTCAGCACCCTCACGCCCATTCATCGCAATTGGGGCAGGCCGCACAGCGGTCCGCAGGCCGCGCCGCGGGGCCGCACACGCTCGGGCTGCGGCCTGGACCACCTGACCGCCACACCCCGCCCCAAAAGTATGGTGTCCCACCACATACGCCGCTGACCTGCGTGTTCCTACCTTGTGCCAGCAACTAGACGTCCCCGTCCCCGCCTGGAAGTGGTGCACATGGCCTCCGCAGCAAGCGCTCCGCCGACCGCCGCCAGCCTCAAGCGCATCGTCGCGGCGAGTCTCATCGGCACCACCATCGAGTGGTACGACTTCTTCCTGTACGGTTCCGCCGCCGCGCTGGTGTTCAACAAGCTGTTCTTCCCCGGGTCCGATCCGCTCGTCGGCACCCTGCTGTCCTTCCTGACCTACGCCGTCGGTTTCGCCGCCCGGCCGCTCGGCGCGCTCGTCTTCGGGCACTACGGCGACCGCCTCGGACGCAAGAAGCTGCTGGTGCTGAGCCTGCTCATGATGGGTGGCGCCACGTTCGCGATCGGTCTGCTGCCCACCTACGCCACCGTCGGCGCCGCCGCGCCGGTGCTGCTGACCGTGCTGCGTCTCGTCCAGGGTTTCGCCCTCGGCGGCGAGTGGGGTGGGGCCGTGCTGTTGGTCTCCGAGCACGGGGACGCCGAGCGCCGGGGTTTTTGGGCTTCGTGGCCGCAGACCGGCGCGCCCGCGGGCCAGCTCCTCGCGACCGGTGTGCTGTCGGCCCTGACGGCGCTGCTCTCGGACGCGCAGTTCACCTCGTGGGGCTGGCGCGTGCCGTTCCTCCTCTCCGGTGTCCTGGTGATGGTCGGTCTGTGGATTCGTCTCTCTGTCGATGAATCGCCGGTCTTCAAGCAGGCGTTGGCCCGGGCCGAGGCGCGCAAGGCACAGGCGGGCGGGGCGGTCGAGAAGATGCCGCTGGTCGCGGTCCTGCGGCACCACTGGCGTGACGTCCTCGTCGCCATCGGCGCCCGTATGGCCGAGAACATCAGCTACTACGTCATCACCGCCTTCATCCTCGTGTACGCCACCACGTCGGCCGGTGTCTCCAAACAGACCGCGCTGAACGCCGTGCTCATCGCGTCCGCCGTGCACTTCGCGGTCATCCCGCTCTGGGGCGCCCTGTCCGACCGGGTCGGCAGGCGCCCGGTGTACCTGCTGGGCGCGGCGGGCGTCGGCCTGTGGATGTTCCCGTTCTTCTCCCTCGTCGACACCGGGAACTTCGGCGGCCTGATCCTCGCGGTCACCGTCGGACTGGTGCTGCACGGCGCCATGTACGCCCCGCAGGCCGCCTTCTTCTCCGAGATGTTCACGACGCGGATGCGGTACTCGGGCGCCTCGATCGGTGCGCAGTTCGCCTCGGTCGCGGCGGGCGCGCCGGCCCCGCTCATCGCGACGGCCCTGCTCGCGGACTACGACAGTTCCACGCCGATCGCGCTGTACGTGATCGCCGCCGCGCTGGTGACCCTGCTCGCCGTCGGCCTCGCGAAGGAGACCCGCCACCGCGACCTCGACGCCGTCGAGCCGCAGGACCGTACGGGCGAGGCGCCCGCCGGCCTCCGTGCCGACGCCCACAGCCTCTGACGCGCCCCGCCCGGATGCACTCCGGCCCCGTACATCCACCGTGCACGGGGCCGGTCAGCGCAGCGCCGGACCCGCCAACCGGTGCAGCCTGAGGGCCAGTTGGATCTCCAGGGTGCGCGCGGGTTCCTGCCAGTCGGGGCCGAGCAGCCGCCCTATCCGTTCCAGGCGCTGGGCGACAGTGTTCACGTGCACGTGCAGCGCGTCCTTCGTGCGGGCCGGGCTCATGCCGCACGCGAAGTAGGCGTCGAGGGTCCGTACGAGGTCGGTCCCTCTGCGCTCGTCGTACGTGACGACCTCGCCGATGGTCCGGGTGACGAACCCGCCGATGTCGCGGCTGTCGGCGAGCAAGAGCCCGAGGAACCCGAAGTCCTCGGCCGCGGCGCCCTCACCGGCTCTGCCGAGCAGGCGCAGGGCGTCCAGGCAGCGCTGGGCCTCGGCGTAGGCGACGGCGGCGGCGCCGGCCCGGGTGGCCAGGTCCGCGACGGGGGCGGAGGCGCCCACGGTGACCCTCTCGTGGGTCGCCGCGGAGAGCCGCTTGGCCACGTGCGCGGCGACCCCGGAGGCGGTGGCGTCGGCGCGCAGCGGCAGGAGCAGGACCGTACCGCCGTCGCGGGCCGCGGCCAGTCCGTGCCGGGTCGCCGCGAGGTGGTCGGCGGCCGACCACAGGCGGCGGCGCGCGGCGGCCACCTGTTCGGCGTCGGCCCCGGCCGTCTCCAGCCGGGCCGCGAGCACGACGTGGGTGGCGTCCAGGTCGGCGTGGAGGCGTGCGGCGCGTTCCCGCAGCAGCCGCGGGTCGCGGTCGCGGGCGTCGAGCAGGTCGTCCAACAGCTCGCCCCTGACCCGCTGTTCGGCCTCGGAGGCGGAGCGTCTGGCCAGCAGCAGCAGCGAGGTGACCATGGCGGCGCGTTCCAGGGTGCGCTGGTCGACGGGGTCGAGGCCCGGGTGGCCGCGCAGCACCAGGGCTCCCAGGAGTTCCCCGCCCGCGGCGACCGCGGCGACCCAGTCCTCCCCGCGGCGCACCGCGTGCCCCTCGGTGCGGGAGACCTCGACGGCCTCGGCCGGGGCGGTGTCCGTGTCGGCGAAGTGGACGGTGCTGTCGAGCACCTGGGAGACGGCGGCGGCGACATCGTGCACGCCGCCCCCGCGCAGGACCAGCTCGGCGAGCCGGTCGTGGACGTCGGAGGCCCGCTCGATGACACCGCTGCGGTCGCGGATGATCTCGTTGGCCCGCTCGAGCCCGGCCAGCGCCTCCCGGGTCTCCGTGAGCAGGTTCGCGGTGTCGATGGCCGCGGCGGCGAGCGCAGCGAACGAGCCGAGCAGCGCGATCTGTTCGCGCTCGAAGACGCGGTCGCGCCGGTCGGCGGCGAACAGCACCCCGATCACGTGCGGCCCCAGGCTGAGCGGCACCCCGAGGATGGCGACGAGGCCCTCGTCCTGGACTCCCGCGTCGATGGTGCGGGTGTGCTGGAAGCGCACGTCCTGCCCGTAGTTGGCGGTGACGTACGGCCGGGCGGTCTGGGCGACGAGGCCGCCGAGCCCCTCCCCCATGCCGAGGCGCAGTTGCTGGAAGCGGGCCGCGACGGAGCCCTCGGTGACCCGCATGTACGTGTCGCCGCGGACCGGGTCGTTCAGCGTCAGGTAGGCCACGTCGGTGCCGAGCAGTGATCGGGCGCGCTGGACGATGGCCTGGAGGACCGCGTCGAGGTCGCGCAGCCCCGCGAGGTCGTGGGCCGTCTCGAAGAGGGCCGACAGTTCGGCCTCGCGCCGCCGTCGGCCCTCCATCTCCTCGCGCACCGCGAGCGCGAGGCGTTTGGCGTCCTCCAGCGCCGCGACGCGCGCGGGCGTCGCTCCCTCGGCGCGCGCGAGCAGCACCGGCTGTTCGTAGGCGTCGGCGGAGGCGCCCCTGGCGAGCAGTTCCAGGAAGGGGGCCTGCGCTCCGTCGGTGGCCGGGTGCGGTGGGTGCTGCTCCATGCCCAACAGGATCACCCGCGGTCAGTGAGCGGTCCAGCCGCCGTCGAGCGACAGCGACGTACCGGTCATGAACGAGGCCTGCGGCGTGCACAGGTACGCCACCGCCTCGGCGACCTCGTCCGGTTCGATGAGCCGCTTGAGGGCGCTGTCCCGCAGCAGCACCTCGCGCACCACGTGCTCCTCGGGGACCCCGTGCGCGGCGGCCTGGTCGGCGATCTGCCGCTCGACGAGCGGTGTGCGCACATAGGCCGGGTTGACGCAGTTCGAGGTGACTCCGTGCGGGGCGCCTTCCAGCGCCGCGGTCTTCGACAGTCCTTCGAGGCCGTGCTTGGCCGCGACGTACGCGGACTTGAACGGGGAGGCGCGCAGGCCGTGCACCGACGACACGTTCACGATGCGGCCCCAGCCCTGTTCGTACATGTGCGGCAGCGCGCCGCGGATCAGCCGGAACGGTGCCTCCAGCATCACGGTGAGGACCGTGTGGAAGACGTCGGGCGGGAACTGTTCGATGGGGCGCACCAGTTGCAGCCCCGCGTTGTTGACGAGGACGTCGGCGCCCGCGGCGGCGGCCTCGGCGGCGTCGAGATCGGTGAGGTCGAGGACGTAGGGCTCGATGCCGTCGGTCCGCTCGGCCAGCGCGTCGAGGCCGTCCCGGTCCCGGTCCACCGCTCTGACCTTGGCGCCCGCGGCGGCGAGCCGCAGGGCGCAGGCCCGGCCGATGCCGCCGGCGGCGCCGGTGACGAGCGCGGTGCGTCCGCCGAGGTCGAGCGGTGCGGTGGGGAGTACGGCGTGAGGGGTGCGCGGGGTCATGCTCCGCACCCTAGGCACCCCGCCGACGCCGCCCGATGTGGGCGGCACCCATACTTCAGTGCTCGGTCGTGGTCCGGAACCACGTCGGTCCCTCGGACTGCGCCTGCTTGATGCGCAGCAGCGCGTGCTCGCCGAGCGGCGGCAGGGCGTCCAGCGGGAACCAGGCGACCTCCAGGGACTCGTCGTCGTTGACGCGGGCCTCGCCGCCGGTGGCCCGGCAGCGGAAGGTCGTGTCCATGAAGGCGCACTCGTCGCCGTTGGGATAGGTCAGGGGCTCCAGCGCCTCCACGAGCACGACGCGCTCGGCGACGCACTCGACGCCCGTCTCCTCCAGCACCTCGCGCGTCGCGACGTCCGCGGGCTGTTCGCCGGGCTCGGCGATCCCGGCGGGCAGTTCCCATTTGCCTGTGTCGCTGCGGCGGCCGAGGAGCACCTGCCCCTCGCCGTCGAGGACGACGGCGGTGACGCCCGGCAGGTAGAGCAGTTGGTGGCCGGCGCGGGCGCGGATCGTGCGGATGAACTCTGGAGTCGCCATACCCACGACCCTAACCGGGCCTTCTCTCCGCCCGGCGACCTAGTCGCTCGTGCGCCGCCGGGAGCGCGCGACGGCCCAGGCGAGGCCGCCGACGCCGATGGCGACGAGGAGCGCCTCGGGCCAGATTCCCGCGCGTGTGGCGACGGTCCGGGAGGTGCGCCTCGGGACGTCGGCGAGCAGGGTGTCGGCCTCGAACATGCCGGTGTGCTGCGCCACGGACCCGTCGGGCCGGATCACCGCGCTGATGCCGCTGGTGACCGGGACCATCACGGCCCGGCCGTGCTCGACGGCGCGTACCCGGTCCATGGCGAGCTGCTGGTGGGTCATCTGGCTGCGCTCGAACGTGGCGTTGTTGCTGGGCACGGAGAGGATCTGCGCGCCTTCGCGGACCTGGTCGCGGACCACGTCGTCGAACGCGGCCTCGTAACAGGTGACGTTGCCGATCTTCGTCCCCGCCATGTCGAAGGCGACGGCCTTGTCGCCGGGCACGAAGTCCCCGGCGCGGTCCACCTCCTTGCTGAAGATCCGGAAGAAGCCGCGGTAGGGCATGTACTCGCCGAACGGTTGCAGATGCCGCTTGTCGTACGTCGCGCCCGGGCCCGTCCTCGGGTCCCACAGGATCAGCCGGTTGCGCACCGAGCCGTCCTTCGCGGTGACGACGGCGCCCACCGAGATCGGCGCCCCGACCGCCCGGGCGGCCCGGGTGATCTCGTCGTAGGCGTCCTGGTTGACGTACGGGTCGATGTCGGAGGAGTTCTCCGGCCACAGGACGAGGTCGGGTCGCTTCACCTCGCCGGATCGGATCCTCGCCGCCAGCTTCAGCGTCTCGCGCACGTGGTGGTCGAGCACGGCGCGGCGCTGCGCGTTGAAGTCGAGGCCCATGCGCGGCACGTTGCCCTGGATGAGTGCCACGCGCGCGGTGCCGTCCTGCGCCGCGTTCGACACGAAGGGCATGACCGCGGCTCCGGCGAGCACGGGCGCGACGGTGAGGGCGGCAGCGGCGACGACGGTGCGGTCACGCGCTGTGCGGACGCCGTCGGCGCCGGAGCGGCGAAGGGTGGCGACGCGCAGGACGAGCGCGGCGAGTCCGAAGCCGCACAGCACCACGGCGAAGCCGAGCAGTGGGGTGCCGCCCAGCGAGGCGAGCGGCAGGAACACACCGCTGGGCTGCCCGAAGGCGACCTTGCCCCAGGGGAAGCCGCCGAACGGGAAGCGGGCGCGCAGCGCTTCGTCGGCGATCCAGACGCCGCTCGCCCACAGCGGCCACAGCGGAAGCCGCGACACGTACGAGATGCCCAGGCCGGCCAGGGACAGGATCAGCGCCTCGGCGACGGCGAGCGCCAGCCACGGCAGCGGGCCGACGTCGACGCCCGTCCACGAGAGCAGCGGCACCAGGTAGGCCAGGCCGAAGACGAGCCCGAGGCCGAAACCCGCCCGCAGCCGTCGTCCGTGCACGGCGACCCCGAGGAGCGCGAACGACAGGGGCGCCAGCCAGGGCAGTTCGCGCGGCGGGAAGCTCGCGTAGAGCAGCAGCCCGGCGAGCGCCGCGAGACCGACGGGCACGAGCCGTCGCAGGTGGGAGGGGAGAGCGGGCTGCGCGGCGGGCTCGTCCGAGGGGGCGACGGGAGGTGCGGTGGCGGTCACCCGGGGAGTGTACGGCGGGTCGCTGTCCAGGGGACATGCCGGTCGGCGGGGCCGGCGTCGCCCACTCGGCCCCGGTGGGCGGGCGGTCACCGCCGGGGCGCCCGAGAAACGTTCCTGCGCAACTCCAGCGCGCGGACCCGCACCAGCCGTTACCGTGTGCCCGAGTCCCCGACGTACCGGCCGGATCCGGCCCGTACGTGCGGGGCCCGTCATGGTCGGGGGGCGACGGGTGGAAGCTACGGGGTGGTCCGCGGGCGCCGGTCGCGGCATGGCCCGGCGGCACGGATTCGGTGACGCGGCGGGCCTCACGGTCCTCGGCGGCTGCGCGGTGTGGTCCCTGGTGACGGCGACCGCGCGAGGGGGCCGGCCCGAGGGCACCCTGCTCGCGGTCCTCGCCGTCGCCGCGGGGTACGCGTGCGGCCGGATCGGCGGGGCGCTCGTCCCCGTGGCCGCGTCGGCCGCCGCCGGGATAGGCGGGCTGTGCCTGGTCGCGGTGGACCCGCACGGCGTCCCCGCGCCGGAGACGACGGCCCCGCTCGGGCACGCCGGTGCCACGGCCGCGCTGTTCGCCCTGTCGGCGGGAGCGCTGTGCTGCGCGGCGTGGTCGGCGCGGCACCGGGCGCCGCGGATCGCCTGGCACGTGGCGGCGGCCGGGACGGCGGTACCGGCCGCGGTCGTCGGCTCGGGGGCCGGGACGGTGGCCTGCGGCGGCATCGTCCTGTGCTCGCTGGCGGCGGCCGGGGCGCGGCGCAGACCGGCCGGGCTCGTGGGTTTCGGCCTGGTGACGGCTCTGGTGGCCGCGCTCGGCGCGGCCCTGGCGAAGGGCCTCCTGCCGTCCGGACCGGCGACGACGCTGGCGGACCGGCTCACCCCGCACCGCGTCCTGCTGTGGCGCGACGCGCTGCGCCTGGCGGAGTCCGAGCCCCTGCTCGGTGTCGGTCCCGGCCGGTTCGAGGAGCTGAGCCGGGCGCTGCCCCCGTCAACGCCGCCCGACGGCAAACCGCACGCGGCGCTCCTTCAGGTGGCCGCCGAGCAGGGCATCGTCGGGGCGGTGTTGCTGGCGGCGGCCTACGGGTGGGTGCTGTACGCGCTGTGGTGCTCGGCGCGGCCGACCCCGGTGGTCCTGGCCGCGGGGGCGGCGCTGACGGCGGTGGCCGCGATGGCGTCGGTCGGCAACGCGCTCAGTTTCACGACCGTGACCGCGGGCGTGGGCCTGCTCGCGGGCATCGCCACGGCCGAACCGCTCACCGACGCCCCGCCGCACGACGTGGCCGCCCCGGCGGACGTCCGGGGCGGCCACGGGTGAGCATGCCCGGCACGGTCACAGAAGAGGGCCCGCGGCCTTCTTGATGCGGTCCCGGATGTGCCGCACGGCGCTCTCCGCGTCGTCCACGGTCACCGTGAACTTGCGGCCGTCGCCCAGGCGCAGCACCAGGCCCTCGCCGCGGCGCACGACGACGGCCGTGCCGATCTCGGGGCGCCAGCGGTAGCCCCAGCCACCCCACTGGCGCGGGGTGACGCTCGGGGCGAAGTCCGCGTCGACGACATGGGCCAGGGGGATGCGGCGGCGCGGCAGGCCGACATGGCCGCAGCGCACCTCCAGGTGGTCCTTGTCGACCTTCACGGCGACGTGCAGGAACGCGAGGGTTCCGAACAGGATCAGCAGCCCGGCGGCGATGAGCCCGACCACGGACATGGCCAGGGCGGCGATGCTCGTCGCCCAGGAGCTCACGACGGCCAGTTCGATGCCGAGGGCCAGGCAGGCGAAGCCGCCCAGGGCCAGGAGCCACTGCACGCGGTTGCGTGCGCGACCGGTCCAGATGTCGCTCGCGTGGGCGGAAGTGCGTCGCCCGGGGTGCTCTTCGGCGGCGTGTTCCCTCATGCACACGAGCGTACTCAGGTTCCGCCGCGAAGGCACCGCATCGCGGAGCGTAACCACCTCGGACGGAGGCCCCGCTCAGCCGGCGTGGCTGAGGGCCTGGAGCGAGCGGCCTTCCGCGTACGTGAGAGCCGCGGGCGGGAGGGGTTCGGTGCGGCCACTGAGGATGACGGTGAGGGTGCCCTGGGCGCCCGGTTCGGCCGGGGGCCGCTCGCCGATCCTGCGCAGCGCCTGCGCGGCGACGGCCCCGGCGCTGCTGTGCAGCACGAGCGGGGCGGCGCCGGGCCGCTGCACCGCGGCGCGGATGCGCTCCGCGACCAGTTCGTAATGGGTGCAGCCCAGGACGACCGCCCTGACGTCGCGCGGCGTGAGGGCGGCGGCGGCCGCGACGGCCCGGTCGATGCCGTCCTCGTCGGCCCACTGCACCGCGTCGGCGAGGCCCGGGCAGGGCACCTCGGTGACCTCGACGCCCCCGGCGAAATCGCGGATCAGCCCGCGCTGGTACGGGCTGCCCGTGGTGGCGGGGGTGGCCCAGATCGCGATGGGGCCGCCGCCCGCCGCGGCCGGCTTGATCGCGGGGACGGTGCCGATGACGGGGATCGCCGGTTCGAGCCGGGCGCGCACGGCAGGCAGGGCGTGCACCGAGGCCGTGTTGCAGGCGATGATCAGGGCGTCCGGCCGGTGGGCGGCGGCGGCCTCGCAGGCGGCGAGCGCACGCTGCCTGACGTCCTCGGGGGTGCGCGGACCCCAGGGCATGCTGTCGGGGTCGGAGGAGAGCACGAGATCGGCGTCCGGCCGCAGGTTCCGTACCGAGACGGCAGCCGCGAGCAGTCCGATTCCCGAGTCCATGAGCGCGATCTTCACCCGGAAACCATAGACGATCGCACCGACAGGGCCGCGTCCGTGGGGCAGACTGCGGCGGATGGACGTCGTTGTGTGGATCACCGCGGCCTCACTGGGCGCGTGGCTGTGGCTGCTGTTCTGCCAGGGGTTCTTCTGGCGCACGGACCTGCGGCTCCCGCCGCGCGGCGCGGTGGAGCCCGGGGACTGGCCCGACGTGTGCGTCGTCGTCCCGGCCCGGGACGAGGCGGCGGTACTGCCGGACAGCCTGCCGTCGCTGCTCGCGCAGGACTATCCCGGCCGGGCGGAGATCTTCCTCGTGGACGACGGCAGCACGGACGGTACGGGCGAGGTGGCCCGTGCGCTGGCGCGGCAACACGGCGGGCTGGCGCTGACGGTCTCCTCGCCCGGCGAACCGCCCGCGGGCTGGACGGGCAAACTGTGGGCGGTGCGGCACGGCATCGGCCTGGCACGCGCGCGTGGCCCGGAGTTCCTGCTGCTGACCGACGCGGACATCGCCCACGCGCCGGACAGCCTGCGGGAGTTGGTGGCGGCGGCGCGGGCGGGCGGCTTCGACCTGGTGTCGCAGATGGCGCGGCTGCGGGTGGCGAGCCTGTGGGAGCGGCTGGTCGTGCCCGCGTTCGTCTACTTCTTCGGGCAGCTCTACCCGTTCCGGCGCATCGCCGCGAAGGGGTCGCGCACGGCCGCCGCCGCGGGCGGCTGCGTCCTGCTGCGGACAGAGGCGGCGGAGCGGGCACGGATCCCGGACGCCATCCGGCACGCGGTGATCGACGACGTGTCGCTCGCGCGGGCCGTGAAGCGCTCGGGCGGCCACATCTGGCTGGGTCTCGCCGAGCACGTCGACAGCGTGCGGCCGTATCCGCACCTCGCCGACCTGTGGCGGATGGTGTCGCGCAGCGCGTACGCGCAGTTGCGGCACAACCCGCTGGTCCTGCTCGCCACGGTGCTCGGTCTCGCGCTGGTCTACCTGGTGCCGCCCCTGGCCGTCGGTGTCGGACTGGCCGCGAGCAGCGCGTCGACCGTGCTGCTCGGCGCGCTCGCCTGGGCCGTGATGGCGGCGACGTACGGTCCGATGCTGCGCTACTACCGGCAGCCTCTGTGGCAGGCCCCGCTGCTGCCGTTCACCGCCTTCCTGTATCTCCTCATGACGGTGGACTCGGCGGTGCAGCACTACAGGGGCCGGGGCGCCGCGTGGAAGGGGCGGACGTACGCCCGTCCCGACGCCGCGCCCGAGCAGTAGCGGACCGGCAGGCGCGCGGGGCTATTTGCGGCCCGGGGTCCAGTCCATGCCCCAGCCGTAGACCTGGTCCACGGTGCGCTGCGGGCTCACGCCTCGCGCGGGGACGAGGTAGCGGGCCTCGCGCTGGACGGTCAGGTCGCCGCCGTCGTGGGTGAGCAGGGCGAGCGCGCAGACCGTGGAGGGGACCGTGCACTCGTCCAGGGAGAAGTCGATGGGCGCCCCGTTCAGCGGTTGCAGGGTCACGGTCGCGTGCAGGTCGGCGAAGCTGCGGGCGCCTTCGTAGATCGTCACGAAGAGCAGGATGCGGCGGAAGGCGTCCTTGTGGTCGAGGTTGATGCCGATGTTCTCGCCGGTGGCGACGGTCCCGCTGCGGTCGTCGCCGTCGAGGTGGATGTACGGCGGCTGGTGCAGCGCCCCGAAGGCGTTGCCCAGGGCCTGTACGACTCCTTTGCGGCCGTCGGCGAGTTCGTAGAGGGCGCACAGGTCGAGGTCGAGGTCGCGGTGGTTCGCGCTCGCCCGGCCGCGTTTGCTTCCCCAGCCGCTGAACTGCTTGCGCGTCTCCCAGTTGAGGTTCACGCGCATCACGCCTGCCGTGCCGCCCTGCTTGGCCAGGGAGACGGTGGGCGCCGACTTGGTGAGCGTGACCTTGGTCAGCCGGACGGGTTCGGGGGCGCGCACGGGCGGCGCTGCCACCGGGGCGGGCTCGGTCGGCGGCGTGCGCCGCGGTTCGTCGACGCTGATCCCGTAGTCCGTGGCGAGCCCTTCGAGGCCGGTGTCGTAGCCCTGGCCGACCGCGCGGAACTTCCAGGCGCCCTGGCGCCGGTAGAGCTCACCCAGTACGAAGGCGGTCTCCACGGTCGCGTCGGCGCTGTCGAAACGGGCGAGTTCGGTGCCCGCGGCGGCGTCGACGACCCGGATGTACAGGCCGGGCACCCGGCCGAACGTGCCACCGTCCGCGGACGCGGCGAGGACCACCCGCTCGATGTCGGCCTCCACGCGCGCGAGGTCGACGAAGAGGGTGTCCGTGACGGTGCCGCCGGTGGTGGTCTTGCCTTCGTGCCGGACCGCGCCCGACGCGTGCGCGGGCTGGTTGTAGAACACGAAGTCCGCGTCGGAGCGCACCTTTCCGGAGACCAGGAGGAGCGCCGAGGCGTCGGCGTCGGGGACACCGGGCCCTGGACGCCACCCCAGTTCGACGCGTACCGCGGGAGCCGGCACCGCGACATTCGCACCCTTAGCCATTGTCATGTCTGCCCCCAAAGTTCATCTCCGGATTCCCCGTCAACCTATTCCCCGGCCGGCGAAGGGCCCCAGAGGCGCGTTCGAGGATCGTCGGGCGACCCTCGGTAACCCGTGAGGATCACGGCATTTACACGATCTCGACGCCCCAGGACGACCGTTTTTGCCAAGTTCGCTCACATTGGGGACGTGCCGTCACTGCCGACACGCAAAAGAACCCTCTTATCGGTCTCCCCAACGACCACATCGTGGGCTTAACTTATGTGCCATGACCTCCCCCCGCTCCACCTATGGCGGCGGTTACTACTCCGCGCCGTCCTTCCCGGACACTCCGATCTACGACTCCCTCGTCGCGGAACGGGGCACTCCCCAGATCGCCCCGATCCGGGTCTCTCCCGCGTACGACACCGGCAGCCAACTGCCCGCCCTGCCGGCCGCCCTTCCCGCACTGCCCTCCGCGCCGTCGCAGCAGTACGGCTACGGGGCCCAGCAGCACGCCCCGATGCAGCCTGCCCAGACCGCGTACATCCCGCAGCAGGCCGCCGCACCGCGCGGTTACCCGGCCCCGCAGGCCCAGCCGCAGCGCCCGGCTCCCGGCACCGGCTACGAGGCGATGCGCCCGGCCGCGCCCCGGCCCGCCCCGGCTCCGTACGAGGATCCGTACAACCGCCAGCAGTACCGCGGCTACTGAGAGCCCGCACAGGGGGCTGTCGGTGCCTGCTGGCAGGATGGCCCCATGTCGCGACCCGTACTCAGCTCGATCCACGTATACCCACTGAAGGCGGTCGGGGGACACGCGCCAGGTGAGGTGAGCGTGGAACCGTGGGGGATCTCCGGAGACCGCCGCTGGGTACTGGTCGACGCCGCGCACAAGGCCGTCACACAGCGCACGCGGCCGCGTCTGGCGCAGGCCGCCGCCGAGCCGTTGCCCGGCGGCGGCGTCCGGCTGTCCGCGCCCGGCAGGGAGCCCCTCACGGTCGAGGTGCCCGACCCCGCCACCGCGGCCACGAGCACGATCGAGGTCTGGAAGGACAAGGTCGAGGCGGTGCTCGCCGCCCCCGCGGCCCACGCCTGGTGGAGCGCCTTCCTGGACACCGACATACGGATGCTGCACCTGGACGCCCCGGCCACCGCGCGCCCGCTCGCCGCCGAGTACGCCGTGCCCGGCGAGACGGTCAGCTTCGCCGACGCGTTCCCGCTCCTCGTGACCACCCTCTCCTCGCTCGACGCCCTCAACTCCCTGATCGCGCAAGGCGACCACGCCGACGAGGGCCCGCTGCCGATGAACCGTTTCCGGCCGAACGTGGTCGTCTCCGGGACCGCCCCGTGGGCCGAGGACGACTGGTCGCGCATCGCCATCGGCGAGGTCTCCTTCCGCGTCACCAAGAAGTGCGGCCGCTGCGTGGTCACCACCACGGACCAGGTCACCGCCGAGCGCGGCAAGGAGCCGCTGCGCACGCTCGCCCGCCATCGCCGCTTCGGTGACCAGCTCTGTTTCGGTACGAACCTCGTACCGGAGGCGCCCGGCACCCTGCGCGTGGGAGATCCGGTCACCCTGCTCGAATAACCGTCACCCGGTAGGGGAACCCGGCCGCACGGCCTGCCCGTTGAAGGACAATGGCAGCGTCGAAGTCATCCCTACGGGTCGACACGGGAGCGGAAGGGGGTGCGGTCCGTGCGGGCTGTCACCGGCCTCTGGCGCTGGCGCCACAATCCACTGCGCCGCGCGACGGACCTGGCGGAGGCCTGGGTCGCACTGGTCGCGCTGGTCCTCGTCGTCGTCGCCGCACCGGCGGTCGGTGTCGTCGCGGGGTCCCTGTCCCGCGACGCCCTGTACCGCTCCGTGCGGGAGCAGCACGAGCGGCGGCACGAGATCACGGCGACGGTCGTCAAGAAGGTGTCGCAGCCGCCCCTCGACCCCGATCCGGAGACCTCCACCGCGCGCGACGCGCACAGCCGGGTCGTGGCGACCTGGACGGCGCCGGACGGTTCGGCGCACCGGGACCGGGTCGTCGCCAGGCTCACGTCCCCGCGCGCGGGCGACACGTTCGCGCTGTGGACCGACCGGCAGGGCCATGTCGTGGGCCGCCCCCTCGACCGGGCGACCGCCACCACGCACGCGGTGCTCGCCGGGGCCGGCGCCGCCGCCGCCCTGGCCGGGTTCGTGGAAGGCACCCGCCGCCTCGTCGTCTGGCGCATGGTCCGTCGCCGCTACGCGCGCCTGGACCGCGCCTGGGACATCACGGGCCCCGACTGGGGCCGCACGGGCACCGGCAGTTGAGAGGGTTGCGGCTGCGGTCAACCCCCGTGCTCCGCGCACGCTACGGTGGACCCACCTTTCGCAGGACAAGCGCCGGGCAGGGCGTGAAGACGACCCGCGTACGACGAGGTGGGGGCAGATCAGCGCCATGGCACAGGGCACGGTCCAGGTGACACACACCGGCACATCACGGTGGCGGCGCCGCACGGGAGAGTACGCGTCGCTGGCCGCCGCCCTGGAAGCCGCCGGTGACGGAGACGTCCTGACCGTCGCCCCGGGGACGTACCGGGAGAACCTGGTCGTGCAGCGAGCGGTCACCCTGCGCGGCCCCGAGGGCTCCTCCGGGTCGGTGCGCATCGCGCCCGTCGACGGGGTGCCGCTGACCGTGCGGGCCTCCGCGACCGTGCAGGACCTGCACGTCGAGGGGCAGGACGCGGCGGCGCCCGCACTGCTCGTCGAGGAGGGCGCCCCCGAACTCGTCGACATCCGGATCGTCACCCGGTCCGCGTCGGGGATCGAGGTGCGCGGCGGCGCCCGGCCGACCGTGCGGCGCTGCACCGTGGACAACCCCGCGGGCATCGGCATCGCCGTACTGGACGGCGGGGGCGGCGTGTTCGAGGAGTGCGAGGTCGTCGCCGCCGGGCAGGCCGGGGTCGCGGTGCGCGGCGGCGCGCACCCCCGCCTGGAGCGCTGCCGGGTGCACCACACCTCCGGCTCCGGCCTGTCGGCGACCGGTGAGCACAGCGGCCTGGAGGCCGTGGGGTGCGAGGTGTACGAGGTCAAGGGTTCGGGCGTGCAGATCACCGGGCGGGCCGCGGCCCACCTCACCGACTGCGACGTGCACCGCACGACGGCGGACGGCGTCACGCTCGACACGGACGCGGTGCTCACCCTCGCGGACTGCCGCATCCACGACATCCCGGAGAACGCGATCGACCTGCGCTCCCGCTCGGTGCTCACGCTCACCCGGTCCACGGTGCGCCAGTTCGGGCGCAACGGCCTGTCGGTGTGGGACCCCGGCACGCGCGTGGACGCCAACCAGTGCGAGATCTTCGACAGTACGGGCGACTACCCGGCGGTGTGGGTGAGCGACGGCGCGACCGCCGTCCTCGACGCGTGCCGGGTGCACGACGTGCCGGACGCGCTGTTCGTCCTCGACCGCGGCTCCCGCGTCGACGTCGTCGACAGCGACCTCAGCCAGGTGCGCAACACCGCCGTGTCGGTGAGCGACGGGGCGACCGCGCAGCTCGACGACTGCCGGATCCGGGAGGCCGCGACCGGGGCCTGGTTCCGCGACCACGGCAGCGGCGGCACCCTCGCCAACTGCACGGTGGACGCGACCCGGACCGGCGTCATCGTCACCAAGGGCGCCGACCCCACGATCGAGCGCTGCACGGTCACCTCGCCCGCCGAAGCCGGGTTCTACGTGTCCGCGGGCGGCCGGGGCAGCTTCACCGGCTGCCGTGTCACGGGCAGCGGCGGCTACGGGTTCCATGTCATCGACGGCTGCCGCACGACCCTGAAGAAGTGCCGTACGGAACGGTGCGCGCGCGCCGGGTTCGAGTTCGCCGAGGACGGCCCCCTCGTGGAGGAGTGCACCAGCGACGAGAGCGGCGGCCCGCGCCCCGGCGCGGCGGCCTCCGCCCCGGAACCGGCCGTGCAGACCGCCACCCAGACGGTCGGGCTGCTCACCGCCGTGCCCGACCAGCGCCCCACCACGCCCCCGGCCGCGGTCGCGGAGCCGTCGCGGAGCTCGAAGGACGTGCTGGGTGAACTCGACGCCCTGGTGGGGCTGGAGAGCGTCAAACGGGAGGTGCGGGCGCTCACCGACATGATCGAGGTGGGCCGCAGACGCCAGGAGGCCGGTCTCAAGGCGGCGTCCGTACGACGGCATCTGGTCTTCACCGGCTCCCCCGGCACCGGCAAGACCACCGTGGCGCGGCTGTACGGCGAGATCCTGGCGGGGCTCGGCGTCCTGGAGAAGGGGCATCTCGTCGAGGTGTCCCGCGTCGACCTGGTCGGCGAGCACATCGGTTCGACCGCGATCCGCACCCAGGAGGCCTTTCAGCGCGCCCACGGCGGCGTGCTGTTCATCGACGAGGCGTACGCCCTGTCCCCCGAGGACTCGGGGCGCGACTTCGGCCGTGAGGCGATCGACACGCTGGTGAAGCTGATGGAGGACCAGCGGGACTCCGTCGTCGTCATCGTCGCGGGCTACACCGCGGAGATGGAGCGGTTCCTGTCGGTCAACCCCGGCGTGGCGTCCCGTTTCTCACGCACCATCACCTTCTCCGACTACGTGCCCGAGGAGTTGCTGCGCATCGTGGAGCAGCAGGCCGAGGAGCACGAGTACCGGCTCGCCGCCGGGACGCCGGAAGCCCTGCTCACGTACTTCACGGCGCTCCCGAAGGGCCCGGCGTTCGGCAACGGCCGCACCGCCCGGCAGACGTTCGAGTCGATGGTGGAGCGGCACGCGGGACGGGTCGCCCAGGTCGCGGAGCCCAGCACGGACGAGCTGACGCTCCTCTACCCGGACGACCTGCCTCCCCTGGTCTGAGGCGCGTCCTCGGGCCGCGGTCGCGGGACGCCCGGGGTGAGACGGGCCAGCAGCCGCGCCCGCTCCTCGGCGAAGACCGGGTCGGCCCGGTAGTCGCCGTGGCCCAGGATCGGTGCGGGCAGCGGGTGTCGCTCGGTGCGGCCGTAGGCGAGCGGGTCGAGCAGCGCCGGGTGGTCGACCTGGGGACCGCACTCCCCCGGCAGGCCGATCGGGCCGCCGATGGGGTCGGTCCTGCGGTGCAGATTGCGCCAGCAGTCGACCTGGCGGTGCAGGGACGCGAGAGCGGCGGGCCCGAAGTGCGCCGGGAACCAGCGCCCGTACAGACGCTCCAGCGGTGACCCGTAGGTGAGCAGGCCGACCCGCTTGCGTACGGACGGGTGCAGTTGCCAGGCGGCAGCGGCGGCGAGCACGCTGCCTTGTGAGTGGCCGGACAGGATGAGCCGGCCGCCGGTGGCACGGGTCCAGGCGGCCATGCGCCAGGTCAGGTCGGGGACGGCGCGCTCGGCGTAGCAGGGCGGCGCGAAGGGGTGCGCGGCACGCGGCCAGAAGGTGCCCACGTCCCAGAGGATGCCGATGGTCCGGCGGGCGGAGGGGTCCTTGTAGGCGCGTCGCCCCCAGGTGACGAAGAGCAGGAAGCCGACGCCGATCAGCCAGGACCCGAGCGCCTGAGCGGTGTCCGCCGCGCCCTGGACGACGGAGTACGTGCCCTCGGCCGCCGTCCCCGGTACCTCGTGGGTCGTCCAGGCGCCGACCACCGCGAGGGCGCCGAGGAGCAGGGTGACCGCGGAGACGACGCCGATGATGAGGGGGGCCCGGTCGGTGAGGGCGGCACGCGCGCGCGTGCCCGCGATGCGGTCCGTGCGGGCGGCGTCCGAGGGTTCGGTGTGTTCGGCGGGCCGGCCGTCGAGGTGGTAGTCGAGCGGGACCCTCGCCTTCTCGCGCTTCTTGAGGCGTGCGGTGCGCACGGCCAGTGCGGCGCACAGGACGGCGAGGACGACCAGGAGCGGCGGGATCATCGACGCCTGCCAGGAGAGCAGGACGGGCGGCCCCTTGATGAGGCCGCTGGTGCCGTCGAGCCAGTCGGCGACGCGCTGCGCCGTACCGCCGGACATCACGCCGCCGAGCGCGCAGGCGAGCATCGCGGTGGCCGGGCCGCCGAGGCCGCGCAGGGCGGTTCGGCGGTCGGGGGCCGTGCGGTAGATCGCCTTCGCGACGACGGCCAGGGCCACCACCAGGGCGCCCTCGGCGAGGGCGATGGCCCCGAAGGTCGCGTCGCCCGGCAGCCGTCCGAAGGAGCGCCAGCCGGGTCGGGACCAGCCCGCGTACAGCATGCTCAGGGCGAGCAGGGCGAGCGCACCGTACGGGAGGGCGCGGACGAGCACCCGGTCCAGGGTGACGTCCAGCGTGTTCTCGCTGCGGCCGCGGTGGACGACGACGCCGACGACGAGCAGCGCCCCCGCGAGCAGGGCGGCGACGAGCGCCCATCCGAGGACGTCGAGGAGCGGGGGGCCGCCGGGGGCGCGGTCGTGGCGGGCCGCGGACGTGCCGACGGCCGCCGCGACGGTGAGCAGGCCCGCCGCGGTGTGCGCGGCGCGCAGCCGGGCGACGAGGCGGCGCCCGTACCAGAAGCCGGGCTTGCCGAGGGCGGTGCTCGTCTCCCCGTCGTCGGGCTCGGGTTCGTGACCCGGCGGGAGCTGGGACTCGTACGCGCTCCAGGTGCGGTGGGAGAGGTACCAGAGCAGGGCGGTCAGGGCGGTGGGCGCGAGCGCGGCGAGTGCGAGGCGGCGGCCGGGCTGGCTCCACCACCCGCCGGTGCCGTGCGCGTCCACGGACAGGAAGCCGAGCCACGCCCGCCGTTCGCCGCAGGCCGCGGTGCCCGCGCACTGCCACGCCGTCAGATCGAGCGCGACCTCGCACGCCGCGGCGACGAAGAGCACGGTGAGGGTGAGTCCGGTCAGCCGGACGAGCAGGCCGTAGAAGCGGACGGCGCGGGATCTGCGGAGGGCGTCGGGGCGCATCCAGTGCGCGAGGTTGACGACCATGAAGGGCAGCAGCAGGAGCCACAGGGCCCGTGATCCGTTGCCCGAGGTGAGGTTGCACCACACATAGGCCTCGGGCACGGGCTTGCCGCGGTAGTCCTGCGCCCTGCTCTCCGCGTCGGCGTCCTCGACACGGCGGAAGACCGCGGCCGTCTCGTCGCCCGACACCCGGACCGTGCGCGGGTCGTCGAGCATCTCCTGCGGTGTGGTGCCCCCGACCCCGTGGACGAGCAGTTCCAGGGCGGTCTCGTCCGCCGCCGTCGTCGCGTGGTGCTCAGCCGCCATGATGTGTGTCCCCCGTTCCCGACGGTCCCCAGGATCCCGGCTCAGGACGCTCGTGCGCATCCTCCGTCACGTAATCTCCCCGATCGTTGTGGCACCGATGCGCTGGTGGTACGCGCGGGCGGTGCTCCGGCCGCCGGGCGCCCGTGCGAGGATGACGCAGCAGAGCACAGCGTGTGGCAGGCGGGATCGGCGAAGGGATCCGACGGGACGTGAGCGAGAATCAGAACCTCCTCGCGGAGCAGCGCCGCGCCCTCATCCTCGACGAGGTCCGCCGCCGCGGCGGGGTCCGGGTCAACGAGCTGACCAGGAAGCTCGGCGTGTCCGACATGACGGTGCGCCGCGATCTCGACGCGCTGGCCCGCCAGGGCGTCCTGGAGAAGGTGCACGGCGGCGCCGTGCCGGTCGTCGAGGCGAGTACGCACGAGCCGGGCTTCGAGGCGAAGTCGGGTCTGGAGCTGACCGCCAAGGAGGACATCGCGCGGGCCGCGGCGACGCTGGCCGCGCCCGGCACCGCCCTCGCCCTGTCCGGGGGGACGACGACGTTCGCGCTGGCGCAGCAGTTGCTCGACGTGCCGGATCTGACGGTGGTCACCAACTCGGTGCGGGTGGCCGATGTGTTCCACGCGGCGCAGCGCAGTGCGGGCACGCGGCAGGGCGCGGCGACCGTGGTCCTGACGGGCGGGGTGCGTACGCCGTCCGACTCGCTGGTGGGGCCTGTCGCCGACCAGGCCATCGCGGCGCTCCACTTCGACGTGCTCTTCCTCGGGGTCCACGGGATAAGCGCGGAGGCCGGGTTGTCCACGCCGAACCTGGCGGAGGCGGAGACCAATCGGCGGCTCGTGCAGTCCGCGCGGCGTGTGGTGGTCGTGGCCGACCACACCAAGTGGGGGACGGTGGGCCTGAGTTCGTTCGCCTCCCTCGATCAGGTGGACACGCTGGTGACCGACGCGGGGCTGCCGGTGGAGGCGCGCGCCGAGGTCAGTGAGCATGTGCGGCTCGTCGTCGCCGGTGAGCCGGATTCCGGTACGGACATCTGACGGGCCGCCCGTCAGGGTGGGCGCCGCGTGGTGAGGGCCCCTCCTTCGGAACAGGGAACCTGACGGGCAAGCGGAACAAGCTGGTCGGACACGAACGGACCTGTACCGTGCCGTCGCCGAGGACGTCGCGGGGTGGCCGCGGTGGTTCTCGGCGGTGACACCGGCCCGGCCGCTGGACAGTGGGGTGCGGGTGCGGTGGACCTTGGCGGCGGACGGTGCCGCTCCGGTGCGGGCGGTGCTCAGGACGGGGGGTGGCGGGTTCGGGCGGGCGTTCGGGGGCGCGGTGGGGGCGCTGGAGCGGCGCCTCATCTCCGTGTGAGGCGCACGCTCAACTGCCCTTACTAATCCCCGGGTCGCGGTGGCCGGGCCCTCAGCCGGGCCACTTCCCCGTCGCCAGCAGCAGGTCGATGGTCTCCGCGTAGGGGCGGATGTCCAGACCCTGTCGCTCCAGCCAGTCGTCCGAGTAGTACTTGTCGAGGTAGCGGTCGCCCGGGTCGCACAGCAGCGTGACCACACTGCCCTTCTTCCCCGCCGCCACCATCTCCGCGACGATCCTGAGCGCGCTCCACAGGCCGGTGCCCGTCGAACCGCCCGCCTTGCGGCCGATGGACCGCTCCAGGGCGCGGACGGCCGCGACGCTCGCCGCGTCGGGGACCTTCATCATGCGGTCGATGGCGCCGGGTACGAAGCTCGGCTCCATGCGGGGGCGGCCGATGCCCTCGATACGGGAGCCGCAGTCGCTGGTCGCCTCGGGGTCGTCGGTCGTCCAGCCCTCGAAGAAGCAGGAGTTCTCGGGGTCGGCGACGCAGACGCGGGTGTCGTGCTGCATGTAGTGCACGTAGCGGGCGAGGGTCGCGGAGGTGCCGCCGGTGCCGGCCGTCGCGACGATCCAGGTGGGGCAGGGGTAGCGCTCCAGCTCCATCTGCCGGTAGATCGACTCCGCGATGTTGTTGTTGCCGCGCCAGTCCGTTGCCCGCTCCGCGTACGTGAACTGGTCCATGTAGTGTCCGCCGGTCCGGGAGGCGAGGGCCGCCGCCTCCTCGTACATCCGCCGTGAGTCGTCCACGAAGTGGCAGCGGCCGCCGTGGAACTCGATCAGTCGGCACTTCTCGGCGCTCGTCGTACGCGGCATCACCGCGATGAAGGGCACGCCGATCAGCTTCGCGAAGTACGCCTCCGAGACGGCTGTCGAGCCGCTCGACGCCTCGATGACGGGACGGTCCGGCCGGATCCAGCCGTTGCACAGCCCGTAGAGGAAGAGGGAGCGCGCGAGGCGGTGCTTGAGGCTGCCGGTGGGGTGCGTCGACTCGTCCTTCAGATAGAGGTCGATGCCCCAGTGCTCGGGGAGCGGGAAGCGCAGCAGATGGGTGTCGGCCGACCGGTTGCTGTCGGCCTGGACCTTGCGCACGGCCTCTTTGAGCCAGGTCCGGTACGCGGCGTCCGTGCGGTCGACGTCGAGCGTCGGCATCGGCTCGCCGGGCGTGGTCGCGCCCTGGGGACGGCCCTGCTGCATCATGCTCACCGCGCGGCTCCTTCTGGTCGCTGCGCACCTCGGGCCGGGCGGGACTCCACGGCAAGGGGGTGCCGACCGAACCGGTGCGAACCCGGTCGGAGATGACCGGACGACTCGATCATAGACACCTTCCGCACGCTTCTCACCTGCATAAACATGCCTTTGGGCGACTCAAAGGCACGCCTGGCACAGCGAGGAACGCCAGTGCGAGGGGGCGCACATTCCGGATGCGCCCACTGCTTCACACCGCGTCCACATGCGTACTGGTGCTCCTGGCCAGGTGCATGCAGACTGCACCGCACGAACGCATACGAGGGGGCGAGAAGGCATGGCGGAGCCGGAGTTCACGGCGACGGGCGTGCGGATCGGGCGGCGGCTGCGTTCGCTGACCCGGGCCGGGCAGGTCCGGATCGCGGGCGGCAGGCTCGAACTGCTCACGAGTTACGGCAGCGAGATCGACAGCGCGCCCTTGCGTGAAGTCCGCGCGAGCAAGCCCTGGTTCGGCTCCGAGGACCGTGCGACGGCGGACGTGGAGGGCAGGCGGTACCTGCTGCGGCTCGGCGGCCGCAGCACGGACACGGGGCCGCCGACGGCCCGTACGTTCATCGAGGCCGTCCGCAGCGCCGCGGCGCGCACGTCCTGACGTCTCCCGCACGGACGGTGACCGCCGCGGTTGCACGCCCGCACCCCCTGGGCCACGCTGGTCACACATCACTACTCAGGGTGCACCGGCGATCACGCTGCGAACCAGCCCGCCGGGACAAACCGCGGGCGGTCCTGCCACACGCGTGATCGCTCCGCTCGATCCGTTCTCGTCCTCTTCCGACCTCATTCGGGGAGTCGCAGCCGTGATCAGCCAGCCGAGCAGGCATTGCACGGTGGAGCTCCAAGCCCTGCCGTCGCGGATCGGACAGGTCCGCAGAATCGTATCGGCGCAGTTGCGCTACTGGCATCTCGATCCGTTGGTGGACCTCGCGGAACTCGGCATCACCGAGCTCCTGACGAACGTTCACCGACACGCCGAGCCCGACAAGATGTGCACCGTCGAGATGGAGCTGCTCAAGGAGCGGCTGACGCTCTCGGTGTACGACCACGACCCACGGCTCCCCGTGGTCCGCGCCACGGACTCGTTCGCGACCTGCGGTCGCGGTCTCGCGATGGTCGCCGCGGTCAGCGAGAGCTGGGGGGTGCGCCCGCACGGTGCGGACGGCAAGGTCGTCTGGTTCACCCTGCCCGCCCCCTCCCCGGCGGCGACCCCACCGCCGCCACCGGTCTACGGAGCGACGGCCACCCTGTGCGCCGGCACGCCCGAGCGGCCCCTGTCGGAACGCGCTCCCGCCCGGTCGGCCGTCGCAGGCTGACCGGGCGGTGACACGCCGGCTCGATCTCCCCGGCAGACGGCACCGGCCGCGAGCGGAGCCGCCGGTATTGCACCGAGCGTTCCAAAACCGGTACGGTCCTCCCATGGCCCGGCCGAGGACGTTCGACGAGGAGCGGGCCCTGGACGCGGCGATGCACGCCTTCTGGGAGAACGGCTACGAGGCCACTTCCACGCAGGACCTGTGCACCGCCACCGGCCTGGGCCGCAGCAGCATCTACAACACGTTCGCCAGCAAGCACGAGTTGTTCCTCCGCTCACTGACCCGCTACATCGAGAGCACGACGGCGGACCAGATGGCCGTCCTGGAGGACGCGGAGCGGGCCCCGCTCGACCGTCTCCGCGCCCTGTTCGCGCTGATCGTCGACACCGAGATCGGCACGCGCAGGGACGGCCGCAGCCGCGGCTGCCTCACGGTGAACACCACCGTGGAGCTCGCGGGGCGCGACCCGGAGACGGCCCGGACGATCCAGCGCGACCTCGAGGTGCGACTCGCCGCCCTGGCGGCCACCGTCTCCGCGGGACAGCGGGACGGCACGATCGCCTCCCGCCGCTCCCCCGCCGAACTCGCGCGCTACCTCAACACCGTGATCGGCGGGATGCGCGTCCAGGGCCAGGGCGGCGCCGACCGCACCGCCCTGGAGTCCACCGCGCGGATCGCCCTCGACGCTCTCTCGCACTGACCCCACCCGAGCCCCCTTCCCGACCAGCGGCGACCCGAGAACCGGCGCACGCCCCGCCCGCTCATGCCCCAATTTTGTACTGGTCTATCCAAAACCGCGTCCCCCGGAGGACCGCCTCATGCCCCGTGCCGTCTACGTTCTGGCCTTCGGCATCTTCGCCATGGTGACCGGTGAGTTCGTCGTCGCGGGCCTGATGCCGCAGATGGCGCACGGCCTGGGCGCGACGATCGCGCAGATCGGCTATCTCATCACCGCGTTCGCCACGGCGATGGCGTTCGGGGGGCCCTTCCTCACCGTGGCCCTTCTCAAGGTCCCGCCACGACGCGCCCTGTTGCTCCTGTTCGCCGTCTTCCTCGCCGGGAACGTGCTCGCCGCGACAGCGACGACGTACGCCGTGATGTTCGCCGCGCGCCTGGTGACCGGTGTCGCCTCGCAAGCCTTCTTCGGTGTCGCGCTCGCCCTGTGCGCGCAGCTCACCCGGCCCGAGGTGCGGGGCCGCGCCGTGTCGGTGGCGCTCAACGGGCTGATGCTCGGCACCCTGCTCGGGCTGCCCCTGGCCACGTACGTCGGCGAACGGCTCGGTTGGCGGGCCGCGTTCTGGGTCGTCTCGGCGCTCGCGGTGCTCGCCGCGGCGGCGACGGCCCTCGGCGTACCGGACCTGCCGATGAACGGGAGCGCCGGACGGTTGCGCGCCGAGTTCGGGGTGTTCAGGTCGGCCCGGCTGTGGCTGACACTGTCCACCAGCACGCTGGTGATCGGCGCGACGTTCGCCGCGTTCAGCTACCTCAACCCGATCCTCACCCGGATCTCCGGCTTCGGCGCGGGCACCGTGCCGCTGCTGCTCGTGGCGTACGGAGCGGCGACCGTCGTCGGCAACATCGTCGTCGGACGGCTCGCCGACCGGCACACGCTCACGGTGCTGCTCGTCGGCCTGGCCCTCAACTCCCTCTTCCTGCTGGGCTTCGCGCTCCTCGCGCAGGTCGGCGCGGCGGCCGTGCTGTGCATGCTGGGCATCGGCCTCGTCGGCGTCACCATGAACCCGGCGATGGCGGTGCGGGTGCAGCGCAGGGCGAACGCGGGCGCGCTCGTGAACTCCGTGCACACCTCGTTCATCACGTTCGGCATCGTCGTGGCGACCTCGGTGGGCGGCGTCGCCATCGACGCGTACGGGCTGCGGGCCCCGCTCTGGCTCGGACTGGGGCTCGCCGTCCTCGGAACGGCCACTTTGGTACCGGATCTGACGGAGCGTCGGAAGAAGACGGTCGCGGTGACCACGGAGCCGCGGCGGGCCCGCGCGCCGGTCTGAGCCTCTGCCGCCTCAGGTGCCCGTGAGGGCGCCCAGGGGGTCGTCGAGCACGGGCTGCCAGGCCAGTTCGGCGGCGCCGACCAGGCTGTTGTGGTCGAGCGTGCACGCCAGGATGGGGACGCCGCCGCTGCGCCCCCACAGGCTGCGGTCGGCCACGACGGCGCGCAGCCGCTCGGGGGCCGCCTCCAGCAGGCTGCGGTGCAGCCCACCGAGGATGATGCGGTCCGGGTTGAGGATGTTGACCAGACCGGCCAGGCCGAGGCCGAGCCGGTCGACGAGGGTCTCGACGGCCCCGCGCACCCCGAGGTCGTCCGGGATCTCGCGCAGCAAGCCGTAGGCCTGTTCCAGGAGCGAGGCGTCGGAGTCCGGGGTGCGGCCCGCGGCGACGAGGAAGGCCAACGGGTCGGCCTCGACGTCCAGACAGCCGCGGCTGCCGCAGTGGCAGGGGCGGCCCTCGGGGTTGACGGTGAGGTGCCCGACCTCCAGGGCGAGGCCCGCACTGCCCGTGTGCAGACGGCCGTCGATGACCAGGGCGCCGCCGACGCCGCGGTGCCCGGTGGCGACGCACAGCAGGTCGCGGGCGCCGCGCCCGGCGCCGTGCCGGTGCTCGGCGAGCGCGGCGAGGTTGACGTCGTTCGCGGCGAAGGCGGGGATGCCGAGGTCGGCCTCGCGCACGCAGTCGGCGAAGATCTGCCGCACCGGGGACCCGGCGGGCCAGGCCAGGTGCAGCGGGTTGAGGGCGGTGCCCTCGGGCTCGGCGACGGCGGACGGCACGGCGAGCCCCGCGCCGACGCAGCGCCGGCCGGTGGACTCCAGGAGCCGCACGCCCGCCTCCACGGCCGAGCGCAGCACGTCCGCCGGGTCGGGGTCGATGATCTCGCAGCCGGGGGTCGTGGCGACGATGCGGCCCCCGAGTCCGACGAGCGCCGCGCGGTACCCGTCGGCGTGCACCTGCGCGGCGAGGGCCACAGGGCCGTCCTCGGCGACCGACAGGCGGTGCGAGGGACGGCCCTGCGAACCGGCGGCGGCGCTCGGCCTGGCGTCGATCCGGATGAGGCCGAGCGCTTCGAGTTCGGCGGCCACGGCGCCCGCGGTGGCGCGGGTCACGCCGAGTTCGGCGGTGAGGACGGCGCGGGTCGGCGCCCGCCCGGTGTGGACGAGTTCGAGCGCGGGACCGAGCGCGCCGCGGCCCCGTTCCAGGCGCGGTGGCCGCGCGGGCCCGCCGCCTGACGTGTGGTCCCCGTCCCCGGAGGCCGCCCTGCCGCCCATCAGCAACTCCTCGCCCTGATCACGGTCAGGAATGGTAGCCGGTGAACACGGGCCGCCCGGTCGGCGAACCCCGCGGCTCCGCCCGGGCCACGGAGCGGGAGCCGCGGAGGGCCGCCGTCAGCCCCGCAGGACCGTGATCAGTTCGCCGACGGTACGGGACATGGCCTCGCGCCCGACCGTCAGATACGTGCGGGAGTCGACCGCGTCCGGGTGCGCCGCCAGGAACTCCCTGATGGCGGCGGTCATCGCGATGTTCAGCGCCGTACCGATGTTGACCTTGGCGATGCCGCCGCGCACGGCCGTCGCCAGTTCGTCGTCGGGCACCCCGGAGGAGCCGTGCAGCACGAGCGGCACGCCGAACGCACCGAGCGCCTCGGCGAGCCGCTTGAGGAGGTCGTGGTCGAGGGTGGCGGTGCGGGTGGTCATGGCGTGCGAGGAGCCGATGGCGACGGCGAGGGCGTCGACCCCGGCGTCGGTCACGAACGCGCGGGCCTCCCCCGGGTCGGTACGGGCGCCGGGCGCGTGCGCGTCGAGCGGCGCGGCCCCGTTCTTGCCGCCGACCTCGCCGAGTTCGGCCTCGACCCAGAGGCCGTTGGCGTGGCCCCAGTCGGCCGCGGCGCGGGTCGCGGCGAGGTTCTCGTCGTAGGAGAGGCGTGCGGCGTCGTACATCACCGAGCTGAATCCGGCGTCCACGGCCTGCCGCAGCAGCTCGTCGCTCTGTACGTGGTCGAGGTGGAGGGCGACGTCGACCCGGGCCTGTTCGGCGACGGCCGCCGCGGCCCGGGCCAGTGGCAGGAGGCGTCCGTAGCGGTAGCGGACCGCGTTCTCGGAGATCTGGAGGATGACGGGCGCGTCGACGGCCTCGGCGCCCGCGACGACGGCCTCGACGTGTTCGAGCGTGATGACGTTGAAGGCGGCGACGGCACCGCGCCGGTCCGCCGCGGCGCCGACGAGCGTCCCTGTTGCTGCGAGGGGCACTGCCCCCTCCTTTCCGGTGGCCGGCGGTAGGCCGGCGAGGGCGGGGCGGTCGTCAGTCGGCGGAGAGGATCACCGAGCGTGTGAGGTGGCGGGGCCGGTCCGGGTCGAGGTTCTGGCGCGCGGCGACCGCGACGGCCAGGCGCTGGGCGCGGACGAGTTCGGCCAGGGGGTCGAGGCGGCCCTCGACCCAGTGGGCGCCGGTCGCGGCGACTTGTGCGGCCAGCCCCTCGGGGGCCTCGCCGAACATCCAGGTGGCGGTGCCCGCGGTGGTGACGCTGATGGGGCCGTGGCGGTACTCCATCGCCGGGTACGCCTCGGTCCACGACAGGGACGCCTCGCGCATCTTCAGCGCGGCCTCGTTGGCCAGGCCGACGGTCCAGCCGCGGCCGAGGAAGGTGAACTGGCCGCATTCCACGAGCCCTTCGGGCAGCGGCTGCGTGAGCGCGGTGCGCGCGTCGGCGACGGCCTGCTCGGTATGGAGTCCTAGGTGGGCGCGGAGCAGGGTGAGCGCGGTGGTGGCGAAGCGGGTCTGCACCACGGACCGCTCGTCGGCGAAGTCGAGGACGACCAGGTCGTCGGCGGCCGTCCTGACGGGTGTGTCGGGGTCACCGATGATCGCGGTCGTGCGGACCGTGCCCTTGAGGGCGGCCAGCAGGTCGAGGACCTCGGTGGTGGTGCCGGACCGGGTCAGCGCCACCACCCGGTCGTAGGTTCGCCCGGCGGGGAACTCGGACGCGGCGAACGCGTCGGTCTCGCCCAGTCCCGCCCGCTCCCGCAGGGCGGCCGCGGCCTGCGCCATGAACCACGAGGTGCCGCAGCCGACGATCGCGACGCGCTCCCCCTTCACCGGAAGCGCCGCCTCGTGCGCGGGCGCCAGTGCGGCGGCGCGCGTCCAGCACTCGGGCTGGCTGTTCAGCTCGTTCTCGACATGGCTCACGCCGTATCCACTCCCCTGGCCGCCGTGCGACGCAGACGCGCCGCAGATGCTTGTTCCTGCAAGATATAGCGAGCTTTCAATCAGTATCAAGCATTCACGCGCAAACGGCTAAGGTCGGTCCGTCTGAGCCGATCGACGATTGGAGGCCGCGGATGTCCCGCGACGCCCGCTGGAAGTCCCTCCTGGAGCTGCTCGTCGAGCGGGGCCGCCTCGACGTGGAGGAGGCGGCGAGCGAGCTGGGCGTCTCCGCGGCGACGATCCGCCGCGACTTCGACCAGCTCGCCGAGCAGCAGATGCTGGTGCGCACCCGAGGCGGCGCCGTCGTGCACGGCGTCAGCTATGAACTCCCCCTGCGCTACAAGACCGCCCTCGGCGCCGCCGAGAAGCAGCGCATCGCCAAGGCCGTCGCCGAACTCCTCGCCCCCGGCGAAGCGGTGGGCCTCACCGGCGGGACGACCACGACGGAGGTCGCGCGGGCGCTCGCCGTCCGGCCCGACCTCTCCTCGGGCACCCCGGCGCTGACCATCGTCACGAACGCCCTGAACATCGCCAACGAGCTGGCGGTGCGCCCCCAGTTCAAGATCGTGCTGACCGGTGGCGTCGCCCGTCCGCAGTCCTACGAGTTGATCGGCCCGCTCGCCGACGGCGTCCTGGGCCAGGTCACGCTGGACACGGCGGTACTCGGTGTCGTGGGCCTCGACGTCACGCACGGCGCCTCCGCGCACGACGAGGCGGAGGCCGCCATCAACCGGCTGCTGTGCGAGCGGGCGCGGCGCGTCGTCGTCGCGGCGGACTCCAGCAAACTGGGCCACCGGGCGTTCGCGCGGATCTGCGACCTCGCACAGGTCGACATCCTCGTCACGGACACGGCGGCCGACAAGGAGATGCTCGGCCGGTTCGAGGAGACCGGGATCCAGGTCCTCGCGGTCTGAACGCCCCGCCCCGCGCGCCACTCCCACCGGTCCCGCGACCCCGAACCCCCTTGTCCCGAACGGAGACCCGCCTCTACCCTGACTTTGTGCCGCGATTGAACAAAGTAGGGACCGTCAGTGTCGACGGCCCGCCCTCCCCGTCCCCTTCCCTGACACGCCTGCGTATCGCCCTCACCGTCTTCTTCGCGCTCGACGGGTTCGTGTTCGCGGGGTGGGTGGTGCGCATCCCCGCGATCAAGGAGCAGACGGGAGCGTCCGCGAGCGCGCTCGGGCTCGCCCTGCTCGGGGTGTCGGCCGGCGCCGTCGTCACGATGATGCTGACGGGCGGGCTGTGCCGCCGGTTCGGCAGCCACGCGGTGACCGTGGCCTGCGGCGTCCTGCTCCCCCTCACCGTCGCCCTGCCCCCGCTGACCCACTCACCGCTCGCGCTCGGCCTCGTCCTGCTCGTCTTCGGGGCGGCGTACGGCGGGATCAACGTGGCGATGAACAGCGCGGCCGTCGATCTCGTCGCCGCCCTCGGCCGGCCGGTCATGCCGAGCTTCCACGCCGCGTTCAGCCTCGGCGGCATGGTGGGCTCGGGCCTGGGCGGCCTGGTCGCGGGGCACCTCTCCCCCACCCGGCACCTGCTGGCGATCACCGTGATCGGGCTCGTGGTCACCGCCGCGGCGGCGCCGGCCCTGCTGCGCCACACGCCGCCGCGGCCCGCCCGGCCCGCCCAGGACGACGCGCCGCGCCGCCTCGTGCGCGGCACCCGCGGCCTGGTCGTCGTCTTCGGGCTCGTCGCCCTGTGCACGGCCTACGGGGAAGGGGCCCTGGCCGACTGGAGCGCGCTCCACCTCGAACAGGACCTGCACGCCCACCCGGGCGTCGCCGCCGCCAGTTACTCCTGTTTCGCGCTCGCCATGACCGTCGGCCGGCTCTCCGGAACGACGCTGCTCGAACGGCTCGGCAGGACGCGGACGGTGGTGTGCGGCGGGGCGACCGGCGCGGCCGGGATGCTGCTCGGCTCGCTCGCGCCCTCGGTGTGGCTGACCCTGGTCGGCTTCGCGGTCACCGGGCTCGGCCTGGCCAACATCTTCCCCGTCGCGGTCGAGCGGGCCGGGGCGCTCGCGGGCCCCACCGGCGTCGCCGCGGCGTCGACCCTCGGCTACGGCGGCATGCTGCTCGGGCCGCCCGCGATCGGCTTCATGGCGGACTGGTTCTCCCTGCCCACGGCCCTGACGAGCGTGGCGCTGCTCGCGGCGGTGGCGGCGACCATCGGCTTCACCACCAGGAACGCGGCCACGCCCTGAGCCGCGCCCGCCGCTTCACGCCTTCCGCCTCCGGGGCGCCCGAATGCTGAAATCCGTACCGCCGGGCGCACGTCAGCGACCACACTCGCCCCATGGAGATTGCCGAACACCTTCACGTCCTGGACACCGAGGGCCGCCGGCTCGCGGCGGCGGCCGAACTGGCGGGCGTCGACGCCAAGGTGCCCACCTGTCCCGGCTGGCAGATCCGCGACCTGCTGCGGCACACGGGCATGGTGCACCGCTGGGCCGCGGCGTTCGTCGCCGAGGAGCATCGCTCGTACCACCCCGACGGGGGCCTGCCCGACCTCGACGAGGAGCCGCTGCTCGACTGGTTCCGGCAGGGGCACACGTATCTGGTGGAGACGCTGACGCAGGCACCGCCCGACGTGGCGTGCTGGTCGTTCCTGCCCGCGCCCACGCCGCTCGCGTTCTGGGCGCGGCGCCAGGCCCACGAGACGACGGTGCACCGGATCGACGCGCAGTCGGCGCTGACGACGGCTCCCGACCCGATCTCCGTCGACGTCGCGGTCGACGGGATCGAGGAGTTGCTGCTGGGGATGCACGCCCGGGACAAGAGCCGGGTGCGGTCGGACGAGCCCAAGGTGCTCCGCGTCCGCGCGACGGACACCGAGGCGATATGGACGGTCCGCCTCTCGCAGGATCCGCCGGCCACCGAGCGGGGCGAGGCGGGCGAGGCGGACTGCGAGCTGGCGGGACCCGCGGCGCGTCTGTACCTGTCGCTGTGGAACCGGCTGCCGTTCCCGTCCCTGACGGGTGACGCGTCGGTGGCCGCGCTGTGGCGGGAGCGCTCCGCGATCACCTGGGGCTGAGGCCGCCCCGGCAGCGGGACGTCAGGCGCCGGGCTCCAGCATCCGGCTCAGGACGGCCCGCTGCACCGGCCGCACCTCGCCGTGCAGTGCGCGCCCCTTCGGGGTGAGGCAGACCCGCACACCGCGCCGGTCCTCGCTGCACATGCCGCGCTCCACGAGCCCGTCCTTCTCCAGCCGGCCGATGAGGCGGGACAGGGCGCTCTGGCTCAGATGGACCTGGGCGGCGATCTCCTGCACCCGGAAACCGTCCGAGCCGTCCTCCGCCGGGCCCTCGGCGAGCACGTCGAGAACCTCGAAGTCGCTCGCACCGAGGCCGTGTCGGTGCAGTTCACGGTCGAGCTCGCACATCGTGCGCGCGTGTACCGCGAGGATGTCCCGCCATTGCTCCACGAGGCCCGACGGGGCCGTGGCTTCCGACTTTCGTGCCGCCATGAGCGCACCGTAGCAGAAAAAGCCGCTTTGTTGCATCGGCATTAAATGCACTTGCACTCAATGCATGTGCATGTACTCTGCTCCGCATGACTTCTCCGCTCACCACCGCTCCGTCCTCCGCCGAGGCGTCCCAGGAGCGTTGGTCCCCCCGTCTGTGGGGGACCCTTCTCGTCCTCTGCGCCGCGATGTTCCTCGACGCGCTCGACGTGTCGATGGTCGGTGTGGCCCTGCCCTCGATCGGCTCGGAACTCGATCTGTCGACCTCGACGCTGCAATGGGTCGTCAGCGGCTACATCCTGGGCTACGGCGGCCTGTTGCTGCTCGGCGGACGCGCGGCCGACCTGCTCGGACGGCGCCGCGTCTTCCTCGTGGCGCTCGGCGTCTTCGCGGTCGCCTCCCTGCTCGGCGGGCTCGTCGACTCGGGGCCGCTGCTCATCGCGAGCCGCTTCATCAAGGGGCTGAGCGCCGCGTTCACCGCACCCGCCGGTCTCTCGATCATCACGACGACGTTCGCCGAGGGCCCCGTCCGCAACCGCGCCCTGTCCATCTACACCACCTGCGCCGCCACCGGCTTCTCCATGGGCCTCGTCCTCTCCGGCCTGCTGACCGAGGCGAGCTGGCGCCTGACCATGCTGCTGCCCGCGCCGATCGCCGTGATCGCGCTGCTGCTCGGCCTCAAGCTGATCCCGCACAGCGCCAAGGAGGAGAACCACCGCGGCTACGACATCCCCGGCGCCGTCACCGGCACGCTCTCCATGCTGCTGCTGGTCTTCACCGTGGTCCAGGCCCCGGAGGCCGGCTGGGGATCGGCCCGCACCCTGCTCTCCTTCCTGGCCGTCGCCGTGCTTCTGACCGTGTTCGTCCGCATCGAGCGACGCTCGCCCGGGCCGCTGGTCCGCCTCGGTGTCCTGCGCTCCGGCGCGCAGATCCGCGCCCAGCTCGGCGCCATGACCTTCTTCGGCAGCTACGTCAGCTTCCAGTTCCTCGCGACCCTGTACCTCCAGTCGCTGCTCGGCTGGTCGGCGCTGAGCATGGCCCTCGCGTTCCTGCCCGCGGGCGCCCTCGTGGCCCTGTCGTCGACGAAGGTCGGCGCGATCGTGGACCGCTTCGGCACCCCCCGGGTGATCGCGGCGGGCTTCGCGCTCATGGTGCTCGGCTACGCCCTGTTCCTTCGCATCGACCTCGAACCGGTCTACGCGGCCGTCATCCTGCCGACGATGCTGCTGGTCGGCGCGGCCTGCGCCCTGGTCTTCCCCTCGCTCAACATCCAGGCCACCAACGGCGTGCACGACGACGAACAGGGCATGGTCTCCGGCCTGCTCAACACCTCCGTGCAGGTCGGCGGCGCCATCTTCCTCGCCGTGGTGACGGCCGTGATCACCGCGAACGCCCCCGACGGCTCCTCGCCGCAGGCGGTCCTGGACAGCTTCCGGCCCGGCCTGCTCGTCGTCACCGGGGTCGCCCTCGCGGGCCTGCTGGTGACGTTGACCGGACTGCGCACGCGTGCCCCCCGGAACTCCGTCGTCGTGCGGTCCGCAGCGCGGGAGACGGTGGCCGAGGAGGAGCGGCTGGCGCTGCGCGACTGACGCGCCGGCCCAGCCGGCCGGGGCGCGGCTCCTGGGACCGGGCCGCGAACTCGGCGAGCAGACGCCGCATCACGCCCGGCGGGAGGAGCGCGTCGCCCCCGTCCCACCACGCTGCGCCACGGCGGCCCGTCCCAGGCGTGGGGCGGACCGCCGTCGGGCCTTCGCCGCTCGTCCACCCGGGGGGACGCCGCACCGGATCAGGCCGTCACCTCATCAGGCCGACACCCCGGGCGAGCCCCGTCGCGGCGTGGGCGAAGAAGGCGGCGCGGTCCTCGACGAGCCGGTTGAACTGGCCGAACACCTCGAAGCTGACGAGCCCGTGCATCTGGGCCCACGCGGCCACGAGTGCGATGGCCACCTCCGGCGGCAGGTCCGGCGCGAGGTCGGCGGCGAGCCGCCGCGCCTCGGCGCCCACCCCGGGCGTCAGCGGGGGCAGCGCCACGCCCCCGTCCTCGTGGGCTTCGCGGACGATGCCGATGAGCAGCAGGCCGACCCGGGCCGCGGCCGGCACCGTGCTCATCGGGGCGTGGTAACCGGGTACGGGCGAGCCGTAGATGAGCGCGTACTCCTGGGGGTGCTCCAGCGCCCAGCCGCGTACGGCCTGGCACACCGTGACCCAGCGGCGGGCCGGTGTCGGCTCCTCGCCCACCTCGCGGAAGGCGGCGTCCGCCGCCTCCGCCGCCGCGCCCAGGGAGTCGTACGCGTCGACGATGAGGGCGGTCAGCAGGTCGTCGCGGCTCGGGAAGTAGCGGTACAGGGCCGAGGAGACCATGCCGAGTTCACGGGCGACGGCGCGCAGCGACAGTTCGGCGGCGCCGTCGGCGGCGAGTTGTCTGCGCGCCTCGTCCTTGATGGCGGCGGTGACTTCTTGACGTGCGCGGGCGCGGGCGCCCTGCGTGGCACGCGGGGGCGTGCTGCGACTCGTACGGCTCGTGCTCATGGCGCCAGTGTCCCACGGAGTCGGAGCACCGCCCACGTTGTGGAGCGGCGCACTAAAAAGAGAGCACTGCTCTTGCCTTGGATCACCGATCTCGTGCAGACTGCTCTCGAGCGAGAGCGGTGCTCTCATCCGGAGAGCACCGCTCGCTTCACCACTGGGGGTCTCGATGTCCACGTCCGCACATGTCCGCAAGCCCGGCTGGTTCACCGTCAACGTCATGAACCGGGCGATGGCGTGGCTGTCCCGCCGGGGCATCAGCTTCCGCGGCTCCCGGGTCCTCGCGGTACGCGGCCGCAAGAGCGGCGAATGGCGCACCACCCCGGTGAACCCGCTGGCCTTCGAGGGCGAGCAGTACCTCGTCGCCCCCCGCGGCCACGTGCAGTGGACGCACAACATGCGGGCGGCGGGCGGCGGCGAACTGCGCCTCGGCAAGCGCGTCCAGGAGTTCACCGCGACCGAGGTCTCCGACGCCGAGAAGGTGCCGGTGCTGCGTGCCTACATCACGCTCTGGAAGTCCGAGCTCGGCGTCTTCTTCAAGGGCGTCACGCCCGACTCCGACGACGAGGAGATCCGCGGCATCGCCGCGGACCACCCCGTCTTCCACATCACGCTCAAGGACTGACGCCCTCAGCGGTCCAGCCGCGCCAGCGCCCGCCCCGCCAGCGGGTGCGTCCGCACCAGTTCACCGAGGGTCGTCGAGCCCCGGGTGATCCGCGCGAACGCGTTCCACGCGGGGCGGAACCCGGTCAGCGCCGCGTGCAGCAAGCCCGGCTTGCGCTCGAAGGCGGTCAGCATCCGCTTGCCGACGGCCATCTCGACGCCGAGCCCGGCCTTCACGGCGAACGCGTAGTTCAGCGCCTGGCGGCGGGCGTCCACCGCGTCGTGCGCCTCGGAGATGCGTACCGCCCACTCCCCGGCGAGCCGTCCCGAGCGCAGCGCGAACGAGATGCCCTCGCGGGTCCAGGGTTCGAGCAGCCCCGCCGCGTCGCCGCAGACGAGGACCCGGCCGCGCGAGAGCGGCGAGTCGTCGGCGCGGCAGCGCGTCAGGTGCCCCGAGGAGATCGCGGGCTCGAACCCGGCGAGCCCGAGCCGCCCGATGAAGTCCTCCAGGTACCGCTTGGTGGCGGCCCCTTCGCCGCGGGCCGAGATGACCCCGACGGTCAGAGTGTCGTCCTTGGGGAAGACCCAGCCGTAACTGCCGGGCATCGGCCCCCAGTCGATGAGGACGCGGCCGCGCCAGTCGTCGGCGACCGCCTGCGGGACGGGGATCTCCGCCTCCAGGCCGAGGTCGACCTGGTCGAGCTTGACCCCGACGTGCGCCCCTATCCGGCCGGCGCTGCCGTCCGCGCCGACCACGGCGCGCGCGAGCACCGTCTCACCGCCCTGAAGAACCACGGCGACGGTACGCCGGTCGGGTACCGCGGAGCCGTGCTGCTCGACGCGCGAGACCGTCACGCCGGTCCGCAGCTCCGCGCCCGCCTTCTGCGCGTGCTCGACGAGCTGCGCGTCGAACTCGGGCCGGTTGATGAGCCCGAACAGCATGTTCTTGGAGCGCCGGGTGCGCGCGTACTTGCCGTTCAGGGAGAACGTCACCGCGTTGATCCGGTCCTTCAGCGGCAGCTCGAAGCCGGGCGGCAGGGCGTCCCTGGAGGGGCCGATGATGCCGCCGCCACACGTCTTGTAGCGCGGGATCTCCGCCTTCTCCAGGAGCAGGACACGGCGTCCGGCGACCGCGGCCGCGTAGGCGGCGGACGCCCCCGCGGGGCCGGCACCCACCACGACGACGTCCCACACCTCCATGGTCCGCTCGTCGTCCATGTCGTTGCCGTCCGTCGAGTTCTCGCTGCTCACGATGGTCTACTGCTCCCGATCCAGCCGCCTGCCGCACGTTTCCCAGGCATCCTACGGCGGGCCGCCGCGTGACCCGCTGCGGGAGGATCATGCGAGGATCGTCGGCACACCCTGTACAACGTCGCACCCACGAGGAGCGTGCCCATGTCGCCGCATCCGATCGCCGAGACCGTCGCCTCCCTGCTCCCGCGGGCCAAGGCCGAACTGGCCGAGCTGGTGGCCTTCAAGTCGGTGGCGGACTTCGCTCAGTACCCGAAGAGCGAGAGCGAGGGCGCGGCGAACTGGGTCGCGGACGCGCTGCGCGCCGAGGGCTTCCAGGACGTGGCGCTGCTCGACACCCCGGACGGCACCCAGTCGGTGTACGGCTTCCTGCCCGGACCGGCGGGCGCGCCGACGGTGCTGCTGTACGCGCACTACGACGTGCAGCCGCCGCTGGACGAGGAGGCGTGGGTGACGCCCCCGTTCGAGCTGACCGAGCGCGAGGACGGTCGCTGGTACGGGCGCGGCGCCGCCGACTGCAAGGGAGGCGTGCTCCTGCACCTCCTCGCGATCCGCGCGCTGAAGGCGAACGGCGGGGTCCCGGTCAACGTCAAGGTCATCGCGGAGGGCTCCGAGGAACAGGGCACCGGCGGCCTGGAGCGCTACGCCGAGCAGCACCCGGAGCTGCTGCGCGCCGACACCGTCGTCATCGGCGACGCGGGCAACTTCCGCGTCGGTCTGCCCACCGCGACGGCCACGCTGCGCGGCATGACCCTGGTCCGGGTCACGATCGACACCCTCGAAGGCAATCTGCACTCAGGCCAGTTCGGCGGCGCGGCGCCCGACGCGCTGGCCGCTCTGGTGCGCGTACTGGACTCGCTGCGCGCCGAGGACGGCTCCACGACCGTCGACGGACTGGAGCCGTCCGCGCCCTGGGAGGGGCTCCAGTACGAGGAGGAGGCGTTCCGCAAGGACGCGAAGGTGCTCGACGGGGTCGAGCTGATCGGTTCCGGTACGGTCGCCGACCGCATCTGGGCGCGGCCCGCCGTGACCGTGCTCGGCATCGACTGCCCGCCGGTGGTCGGCGCGACGCCGTCGGTGCAGGCCGGTGCCCGCGCGCTGATCAGCCTGCGGGTGCCGCCGGGCACGGACGCCGCCGAGGCGACGAAGCTCCTGATGGCGCACATCGAGGCGCACACCCCGTGGGGCGCCCGGGTGCGGGTCGAGCAGGTCGGCCAGGGCCAGCCGTTCCGCGCGAACACCGCGAGCCCCGCGTACGCCGCGATGGCCGAGGCGATGGCGGAGGCGTACGACGGCCAGGAGATGCAGTACGCGGGTCAGGGCGGTTCCATCCCGCTCTGCTCCACGCTGGCCTCCCTCTACCCGGAGGCGGAGATCCTGCTGATCGGCCTGAGCGAGCCGGAGGCGCAGATCCACGCGGTCAACGAGAGCGTCTCGCCCGAGGAGCTGGAGCGGCTGTCGGTGGCGGAGGCGCGGTTCCTCCAGAAGTACGCGTCCGTCAACTGACGCGGCGCTTCTCTGCCGAGAGCCGAGGAGTACGCGGTCGTGTCCGCCGCCTTCGTACGGTCGCCGTATGACGACCTACGAGCCGACGGACACGATCGATGTCACGCCCCGCCTTCGCCTCCTGCGCTTCCCCGTGGGGCAGGCGTATCTGTGGCGCGACGGCCCCGAGGTGACGCTGATCGACGCGGGCGCTCCCGGCGCGGCACAGCCGATCGCCGAAGCGGTACGTGACTGGGGGCACGCCCCCGAGGACGTACGGCGGATCGTGCTCACGCACTTCCACGAGGATCACGCGGGCGGCGCGGGGGAGTTCGCGCGGCTGAGCGGGGCCGAGGTGTACGCGCACCGGCTCGACGCGCCGTTCGTGCGGGGCGAGGGGCCCGAGCCGGTGCCGGTCCTGGAGGACTGGGAGCGCGCGATCCACGAGCAGGCGCTGACCCAGCTCCCAGCCCGCCCGGCGCACCCGGTACTGCCCTCCTCGGTGCGGGAGTTGGCGGACGGCGATGTCCTGGACTTCGGGGGCGGGGCCCGGGTGGTGGGCGCGCCGGGCCACACCGACGGCTCGATCGCGCTCGAACTCCCCCTGCACGGCGTCCTGTTCACGGGTGACGCGGTGGCCGCGCATCCGGCGGACGGGCAGGTGATGCTCGGCGTGTTCAATCTGGACCGGGGCCGGGCCCTCGCGTCCTTCCGGCGGCTGGCCGCCCTCGACAGCGACGTGGCGTGCTTCGGGCACGGGGACCCCGTGGTGGGCGGGGCGGCGGCAGCGCTGCGGGCGGCGGCGGAGACCTACGAAGCCGCCTGACCCGTCAGCCGACGGGGATCCCGGCCTCCAGATAGTGCACACGGCCGCGTTCACGCGCGCGAAGGGCCCAGCGCAACCGCTCGAAGCGGATCGGCGGCAGCAGCCCGGCCGCCTCGCTCTCGCTGACGAACCGCCAGTCCCGCAGCTCCGGCCCCGGCAGCAGGACATGGCGCGCGGTGTCACGCGTCAGGTGTCCCCCGTCGAAGAGCAGCCGCAGCCCGCCGTAGCGGGGCGGCACGGGCGGCTCCCAGTCGACGACCAGCAGCCGTGGTACGTCGACGAGTCGGATCCCGGTCTCCTCGGCGACCTCGCGCACCCCGGCCCGGGCGGGCGCCTCGCCCCGTTCCACGACACCGCCGGGGAACTCCCAGCCCGGCTTGTACGTGGGGTCGACGAGCAGCACGCGCTCCTCGTCGTCGAAGAGCAACACCCCCGCGGCGACCGTCTCGGCGGTCGGCTCAGGGGTCTGCACGATGTCGCACAGCGGGGCGTCCCCGGTCCGCAGCGCGGCGGCTATCCGCACCGCGGTGTCGTACGGGGAGAGCGCGCCGTTGTCGACGAGGTAGGCGTCCCCCGTCAGCCAGCCCGCGAGGGCGGCGCGGTAGGGCTCGATGTCGGCGGGCGGTTCGCCGCCGGGGTCACGCGCGCGCAGGATCGTTTCCCCTGGAGCAAGGAGCACATGGCACACAGGGATCCGGCGGGCGGCGAGAGCGCCGAAGATCTCGTCCCGGTACTCCTGGCGCAGCAGTCCCATCGGCACCACCAGCACCCCGCCCAGTTCGGCGAGGAGAGCGGCGGCGGTGTCCACGACGAGCCGCCGCCAGATCGGCAGGTCCTGGCGGTCGCTCACCTCGGCGAGCCGCTTGGCCGGCAGCAGCCGCTCCAGCTCGCCGTCGATCACGTCGGGGTCGAAAAGCGTGCAGTTCGGGATCAGATCGCTCAGTTCCCGTGCGGCGGCGGTCTTCCCCGCGCGGGACGCACCGTTGACCCAGACGATCATTCATACTCCAAGACGGGTAGGCCGCTGAACAGCGGCGGAGCGGGTGACACAAGGTCATCTGGGAGCGGCATGGGAAACGGAGGTGTCCACAACCCCGCGCCCACTATTTCCTTCTCCCATACACCCTGGAGATACGCCACGATGCGCTCCTCCATTGCGACCGTCACCTCGCTGTAGACACCCTCCATGCCTGGAAGCTCATGCCCCTGCCTCGCCTCAACAGCCACGCGCGGGATGTCTCCCGGCTCGTCCAGCTTGGCCTTCGCCCAGTGCCGCAGCCGGTAGATGTCCTCCTCCGCCATCTCCGGCACAGGAGGAATCGCAGGGCGGGCCCATCGTTTGTAGCGCGGTTCAGTGCCTCGCTGCTTCGCGCCGTCGCGGATCGGATACCAGTAGTCCCGGTCGAAGTCCGCGCCCAAGAGCGGCTTGCCAGTCACCGACAAGAAGGTCCACGGCTTGTCGTGCGATGCCAGCAACGCCCCATGCATCTCATGCAAGAAGGGTGGGATCACCAGTGTTCGCCAACTGTCGTACTTCGGCGCGGCCAGCACTGACCTCGGGCCGTCCTTGTACGTCTGGTACTGCACCCGCAGTGCATGCATTGCCTCGTACCTCTGCGTGGCTTCCTCACGCAGTTCGGCGTCGGGCTCGGAGGCTGGCCAGTACGGCGACGAGTAGCCGCGCTGGAGGCCGTACATCTCGCCGGGCGGACGCATACCGGTGAAAGCCAGGGTCCAGATGTACGCCCATCCGGTGAACCCCCACAGGGTGTGGGCATTCACGGCAAGCTGATGGATCGACTGAATCGACAACTTGCGCTTGACACGGCGGACTTGCTTCTTCTTGTACCGGCCGCGGCGTCGTTGCTCCACAATGGGCGACTCCTCGCGAAGCTTGTACTTCAGCACCGCATCGTCCATCAGCATCTTGAACATGCCGAGGACGCCCTTGGCGTAGTTGTGTGAATACTTACCCGCGACGTACCGCTGGAAAGCGTCGTACTCGATCGGCGTGATCTCATCCACGGTCCACGACCGCCAGTACGGCTTGATGACCGCGTTCAGCCGGGACGCGTAGGTCCTGTTCGACCTGACGCGTAGGTCGACTTCCCTGAACCAGAGATCGCAGTAGTCCTGCATCCCCAGGCGGGTGGACGCCTTCGGCCTGTTCCGGCGGTTGCGTACGTCCGACTCGCGATCGAGGCCGTACTCGTACGCTGCCTGCTCGTCCTGGAAGGGGACGCCAGGCTCTGGCCCCGAGGCGCTCTCGTACCGCTTCTTCTTCGTCGGGTTTCCGTCACTGTCGAGGACGTACTCGCCGCTCCACCACTTCACGCGGATCGATTTGCCGCGGACTTCTACATAGGGCATACGCCATCCCCCGAGGTGGTTGGTGCGGAGGTCCGGCGGGTACCCCTACCGCCGGCGACTCCCACTGACTGCTTCTCTACGATGCCTGTCCGATGGGGCAGCCGCCGCAGATTCCGCAGTCGCGTCCTTCAGCCTTCATGAACCGCCTCACGCGCTCCTTGTTTGCGCGGTCGGTAGCGGCCCTGGAGGACAGGACACACACCATCTCCCCTGCGATCTGGGTTGGGTATCCGAGGACCCCAGGCCCTAGATCAAGGTGGATGACATTACTCACCGGTCCCCCTTATATCGCTTGCGGGACCTCCCCGGGTGGACGGCTAGATTTACACGACAAATGCAGTAGCGCGAGGGGTTGTTGAGGTTTAACCCAACAGTCCCACATCACGATTAGGTAACGGCGAAAAGGTTGTACGGCGACGCCCACAACTTCAGCCGCCCTTCACCGACCCCGCCCTGCGCAGGACCTCTACGAGCTGATCACTGAACGCGTCGAGGTCACCAATCGACGCCATTGGCATCGTGACCCTCGCAGCCTCGAACGCGGCACGACGTAGTTCGTCTGCATCCAGGGGTGCCGTCGACGGCGCGACGACGTCGCGGCGATCGGCGAGGAGGGGCTCACCGCCTTCGGCGACGGTGACGCAGCTACCGACGGTCCAGCCGAGCGCCTTGTCCACCTTGGCGAGTTTGGCCTCCTGAACCTCCAAGCCCTCTTCGACGCGCCGCCAGGTGTCCTTGCTGATCCCTGCCGCCGCCGCTGCCGCCAGACGTGAGGGATACAGCTCCATGCGGTGTGCCTTCACGCGTTTCGCGAGGCGGCCGAGATCACGAGTTGCCATGTCGACATCTTGGCAGGCCAGGCCAGTTCCAACCAGTTCCAGCTAGGTAAAAGGCTGGTTCCTGCACAGGTAAACCTAACCAAGGCCAGCCGCGCCCATCCATGCGGACGGTTCCGCGCGACTTAAGGCTAACTAAGGCTAGACAACCAGAGCTAACTAAGGCTAGTTTCTCTGCATGCACCAACCGCTGACCTTCGAGGTCAACGCGGACGCGATCCGAGAGGAACGCATGCAGGCGGGGATGAGCCGAGGACGACTGGCAGAACTGGCCAAGGTCACCGAGCGCTACGTCGGCCATCTCGAACGAGGCACCCGCAGACGCATGCAGCCCCCGACGTTCGCACGCCTCCGCGACGCCCTCGGCACGACCGATGAACGCCTCACGTCACCTCGCCCCACCGAGGACAGCCCCCCAACTCCGCCCCCAGAAAGGGAATGACCCATGGCCACCAAGGCCTACGAGTTGTACGGAAAGCCGGTCCCTCCTCAGGACCCGACCCAGGACGTCATGACCGTCCAGGAAACGGCCTACGTCCTGCGGTGCAGCGTCTCCTGGCTGCGCCGCTTCCTCAAGGACAAGCCGCACCTGCACGGCCGCAACGGAGAGCGCGGCCGTATCACCACCAGCCGCGAGCAGCGCGTTGCGATTCACCAGGCCCGCAGCGCTGGCGACCCGCGCGCCGGCCGAGCGATGCCCCGTCGGCGCGCAGCTCTACGGAAGCCAGCTCTCGCCGGTTCCTGACCCCTTGAACGCGCCGAAGGGCCGCCGCGACTTTCCCGGCCCGGCGACCCCCGACTACGGCGCCCCGACACACAGAGAAACGAGGCCACCGATGGCTCAACAGCTTACGGAACGCCCACCCACCAGCATCTCCAGCCTCCCCCGGATCTTCCGGGCGGCTGCGCGGATCCTCGCCACGAACGGTCTGAATCAGGGCGACTTCGTCCGTGACACGTTCGACCGCGAGTCGACCATCCTGCACGCCGAGCGTCCGATGTCGATCGTGGCTGCGCTGTCCTGCGCGGTGACGGGTGACCCGCACACCCCGTCGGCCGAGTCTCGTGAGGCGGTCAGGGTGCTGGCGCACCGGCTGGTCGTGCGGAGTGAGGGGCCGTACGGCGAGGACGGGCTCGCCCTGGCGTTCCACGTGGATGAGTGGGGTGACGTCGAGGGTCGTACGACGGAGTCTGCCGTGTCCGTGCTGGAGGCGGCGGCGGACGCGTGCGAGGTGTCGGCATGAGCGAGCAGACCACCCCCGTACGCACCGACGAGCTCCGCCAAGGCGATCGCGTCTGGCACCCCTTCGACCTCGTCTGCTTCACCATCGCTCACGAGCCGAGGCCGGAGACCGGGCTGCACTTCGAAGGCGAGCCCGGCCTGCGGGTGACGGGTACCACCGACCGCGGCGAGACCGTGCACGTAGACGTCGCCCCGGCGTACGAGTGGCACCGCGGACCGAAGGCCGCCAAGGAAACGAACGCCCCGCTGGTGGTGAACACCACCGACGGCACGTGCTGGACGCGCCGCATGTCGACGCGCGGAGGGCTGGCTCTGTACGCGCTGGCCGAGGTGCCGACCTGCCCCGACGTCGTGATGGCGACGTACGAGGAGCTGGCCGAGCACGGGATCGCCGGGACCGCGGACGCGCTGCCGATGCCGGTGGGTCCGGCGCCGCAGGGTGATCCGGTTGCTGCCGGGCGCGGCTTGGATCTGCTGGCGCTGATGAACGAGCGTGCGGCGTCGGTCGTTAGCCCCGTGCTCGCGGGGGTGCTGGCTGAGGCGGAGCGGCTGCGGGCTCGGGTCGCCGAGCTGGAGTCACGCTTCCTGCCGAAGCTCTGCAAGTGCGGGCACACCGGCCTGTTCCACACGGTGGCGGCCCCGCACTCGTGCTTCGCGGGGAAGTGCCGCGGTGCTGAGCCGTGCGATTGCGGCTCGTACCGGCAGCTTTCGTTCGCTGAGGCCGAGCGTCGAGTGGCCGCTCGGCACGCCGCCGAGTCGGCGGATCGGTTGACGACGCTGCTCGTCCCGACGCGGGTCCTCCGCGCTGGCGAGACCGGCGGTGCCTCGTGAACGGCCCCGCCGCGGTCTGCCTCGCCGCCTCCGCCTACGCGGCCAGCCTCGTGCCGTTCTTCCTCCTCGTCGACGCCGAGCACCTGATGCCGCGCGCGCTCCGCGAGGCCCCGGCCACCGCGCGCGCCGCCGCTGAGCGTGCCGCGCTGACGGCCGCTGCTCTCCTCCTCCTCACCGCACCGACGGGGGCACACCGATGACGCACCGCATTGAGGGCCCGTTCCCTCTCACCCTCAAGGCCACGGCCAACGGCGCCGAGCTCGGCCTCCGCACGTGGCTCGTCCGCTCCCTGTTCCTGGAGCTCTTCGAGGACGCCGACGCCGATCAGGAGTCGTTCGCCGCTGAGTTCGCCGACATGCACGCCCTGTCGCAGGCCGCGCAGCGCCACGGCGCCGACAGCCACGAGCGGCACGAGTTCGACGAGCGCATGAACCAGATGATCGACAAGTACGCGGACGGCGGCACGGTCGAGGTGTACACGACGGGCGTTGGCCAGCTCCTGGCGGCGGCCCGTGAGATCGCGGCGGTCCGGCCGGTACGGGCTCAGCGCGAGGCAGGTGCCGCGTGAGCACCCTCGACTTCTTCGACCCGGGCAACACCTATCAGCGTCGCCGCTGGCTGTTCCAGTGCCTCGCTGTGTCACCGAGTCCCTTCAACGGCGAGATCAGTGCGGTCGGTTGGCTGTACCGGCCGGGTGAGCCCGCGACGGCGACCGCCCTGGACCCGGACGACTGGGAGCATGCCGGCTGGGTCGAGACCGCAGCGGCGGGCGACGAGGAGAAGGCCACCGGCACCGCGTCGGCGACGGCCACTCCCGCTGGGCCGCTCGGCGCCGGAACCCGCAACCGCCTCAACCTCCTCCGCCGCACCGTCACCGAGAACCGCGGCGAGTGGCCGACCCGCCGCGCGCAACGCCTCTACGAGCACACCTACGGGCCCGGCGACTGGCACGCCACCGCCCGCCGCGACCTCCAAACCCTCCACGGCGAGGGCCTCCTCGTCCTGCACTACCCCACCTGGAAGGGCCGCCCGTGAACCGTCACACCCGCGTCGACCACGCCGCGGCTGCCGCCACGCTCCGCGGCGTGCCGGGCACATGGCTGCCCATCGGCGAGTACCGCAACAACCTCACCGCCCGCTCCATCGCCACCGTCATCCGTACCGCGTCGGGACCGTCCGGCAGCCCCTACCAGCCCTCCGGATCCTGCGAGGCACGCCTCGTCCCCACGGAGGACGGCACGGTCGTCGAGGCCCGCTACGGCGGGCGGCGGACGATGCGCCAGTCGACCGACACCGAGCGTGTCCTTGGCCAGATCGAGCGCGGTGAGGTCCGTGCCGGACGTGACGCGGCCCGTGAGATCGCCGCCCGCGCCGAGGCCGCGTACGGCGCTGTCTGGCCTGCCGACCACGCACGGGCCGAAGCGCTCGCAGCGGTGAAAGGCGGTGGCGCCTGATGACGACGACCGTGCAGGCCGGGGCCCCCGCCCCCACCGGCGCCGACCGGATCCCCAAACCCTCCCAGGGCTGGTACCGCGTCCCCGGCACCGACATCAAACTCCGCCGCGTCACCACAATCCTGTCGCAGGGATTTCCCAAGCCGCAGCTCGTGTTCTGGGCCGCGAACCTAACCGCGGCCGACGCGTTCGCCACGCTGCCCACCCTCGTCACCGCCTCTCTGCGGCCGGCCGAAAGGGAGGCCGCTTACGACTGGCTACGCAAGGGCCACATCCGCAAGAAGGACGAGCGGGGCGACATCGGCAGCGCCGTCCACGACGTCATCGAAGCGAAGGTCCTGGGCGAGCCGATCCCCGAGGCGTTCCTTCACGACGACAGCATCGCCCCCTTCATCGACCACTTCCTCCGCTTCGTCGAGGAGTGGGAGATCGAGTTCGAGGCGTCGGAGATGGTCGTCGGCAACATCCCCCACCGGTGGGCCGGAAAGCTCGACTACCTGTTCCGCTCCCGCCGTATCGCCGCAGCGCTGAAGGTGCCCGCGACGACGCTGTTCATCGGCGACACCAAGACCGGCGGCGAGCTCGACGAGAAGGGCGTGTACCCGGAGGCCGGGGCGCAGATGTCCGCGTACCGGCGGGCCGAGGTGGCGTGGCTCCGTGACGGCACGCAGGTGCCCATGCCGCGCGTGCATGACGTCGGGATCGTCCTGCACCTGCGCCCGGAGGGGTACCGCCCGATGCCGCTGAAGTGCGGCGACGACGTGTACGAGGCGTTCCGTCACGTGCAGGAAGTCGCCGAGTTCCAGCGCGTGCTGGCCAAGTCCGTTGTGGGTGAGGCCCTCACCCTCCCGACCATGGAAGAGAGGGCCGCCTGATGCCCATTCTTGATCTGCAAATGCGGATGCGTCAGCTCGGCGAGATCCGTATCGGCCACGTCGTTGCCGGAGTCTCCGCCAAGGGCAACGCGTACACCCGACCGGCCAAGCTCGACAAGTTCCGCTTCACCTCCCCCTCTCGGGAGATCCTGACCAGCGTCGCCGAGCTGTACGGCGGCGAGGTCAAGCCGTGGACCCCCGCGAACGGCGGACCGAGCGAGTTCGAGGTGTACTCCACCGCCAACAGGCTCCCCGTCCTCATTCCGCCGCGAGATGCCGTGTCGCAGTGGTACGAGCTGTACGCCGGGTCGCGGTGCCAGCGCCGATGTGACGGCGTCACCGAGCAGAAGTCCGACCGGCCGTGCATGTGCGACCCGGACGACCGCGAGTGCGCCATGACCACCCGCGTGAACGTGATGCTCCGCGACGTGCCCGCGCTCGGCCAGTGGCTGCTCGTCTCGAAGGGCTACCACGCCGCCGTGACCCTGCCCCCCGCGGCGGAACTCCTCGCGCAGGCAGGCGGCTACGTCGCCGGGTGGCTCGGGATGGAGGAGAAGACGGCCATCGTGAAGGACAAGCCGGCGCGGTTCAAGGTCCCAACCCTCGATGTGGAGATCACCCCGGCCGCCTTGATGGAGGGCAAGATCACTGGCGCTCCCGCAGTGGCCAAGGGCCCGGAGCGCGTGGCGATCGCTGGCGGGCGGCCGGACTATGCGGCGCTCTCCGCCGTCGCCAAGACAGCCGGGGACGTGGCCGCACTGTGGAAGCAGGCAGTCGACGCCAAGCACATGGACGATGCGCTCGCCGCAGTCCTGAAGGCCCGCGGCGAGGAACTGCGCGCTGGTGAATCTCCCGCGACGGAAGACGAGCCGCGCGAGGAAGCGCCGCCGTCCGAGCCGGTCGAGGTGGTGCACGACGTCGAGGTCGTCGAGGACGACGACGTCGAGGCCCTGTGGTTCCAGATCATCGCAGCAGCCGGACCGCTCGGGCTCACCACCGAGCAGGTCGAGCAGCGGTTCGCCGAAGCCAACGGCGGACTGCACCCGTCGACCGCTGCGGCATCGCGGCTCCGCACGTTCCTCGCCTCTCTGAAGGGGGCCCGCGCATGAGCTGGCACACCGGCCGACTGGCTGGATTTGATCTTGAGACGACTGGCATCAACGTCGAGACGGACCGCATCGTCACCGCCTGCGTCGTCCAGTGCGGCGGCGGCCACGACACCGCCTCCGGCACCTGGCTCACCGACCCCGGCATCGACATCCCCGAGCAGGCCGTCGCCGTGCACGGCATCACCACCGAGCGGGCCCGCGCCGAGGGCCGCCCGGCGGCCGAGGTCGTCGAGCAGGTCGTCGCCGCGCTCGCCGCGGTCGTCGTCTCCGGGGTCCCGGTCGTAGCGATGAATGCCGTCTACGACCTCACGCTCCTCGACCGTGAGGCACGTCGGCACGGTGTGCAGCCGCTCGTCGACATCGTCGGCGACGATCTGCGCGTCATCGACCCCCGCGTTCTAGACAAGAAGATCGACCGGTTCCGGCGCGGCGGCAGGAAGCTGACGGACCTATGCCGCACCTACGGGGTCCGCCTCGACGGCGCGCACTCGGCGGACGCCGACGCGATCGCCGCATGCCGGGTCGCGTGGCGGATCGCGTCCAACGAGCCGAAGCTCGCCGCGGCGTCGCTCGACGAGCTGCACGCGTGGCAGGTCGAGTGGGCGCGCGAGCAGGCCGAGTCACTGGCCTCGCACTTCCGGCGCACCTCCGGCAAGGAGGACCAGGCGCCGCTCGTGCGTACCGAGTGGCCGCTGATTCCCGCGCAGCGCACGGGCGGTGAGGCGTGATGTGGGGTCGCAAGCAGCAGCGCATCGCCGAACTGGTGGCCCGCGTCGAGCAGCTCGTCGAGGAGCGTGACGCCGCTCGCGCGGACGCTGCTGCCCTGCGCGGCACGGCTGTACGCGTCGCTGGACGGAACACCCAGCTCACCGAGCAGAACCAGCGGCTCACCGTGGCGCACGCGCAGCATGACGCCGACATCGACGCCACGCTCGCCCGCGTCGACCGCGCCCTCCGCGGCTGTGCCCGCTACCGCGCCGCGCTCGCCACCGAGGCCCGCCGCGCCGACCAGCTCCAGGCCCGCCTCGACGACGCCCTCGGCCTCAACACGCCGGGCGTCGAACGCGGCCAGCTCTGGCAGACGAGCCGCCAGGACAAGCCCCGCGAGGTGAAGCCGTGAGCCCGCTCCGCACCCTCCGCCAGATCATCGCGCCCACCGGACGCCACCGTGCCCCCGCTGCGGTGCTCGAGCAAGGGCCGCTCCTCGAGGAGACCACCCCGCGCGAGCCGCTCCTCGAGGAGACCGCGCTCGAGCAGCTCCTCGCCGTCGGCGACATCGAGCCCATCGAGTGCGCGCCGTGCCCCACCTGCGAGCGAACCACCTTCCACGCCATGCACGCCGATGGGTCCCGCACGTGCTGGACCTGCCGCACCACCACCCCGGGGGAATGACCATGGGATACACCACCCGCGTCACCGGCGAGTTCGCCATCGAACCGCCACTCGCCTGGAGCGAGTTCAAAGACAGTCCGTTCAGCCCGTTGCCGCCCGTCGGCGACGACCGGATCGAACTGGTCCTGCGCGTCGACGAGGAGACCGTCGAGACCAACGACGGCCCTCTCCTGCGCCGCACCGCCTCGGCTCTCGTGATGAGCGAGATCGACGAGTACCGGGCGCACGGCCTGCTCGACATCGTCCAGCGCGCCGTCGACTCCTTCCCGGGCCATACGTTCACCGGCCGCCTCGACTGCGAGGGCGAGGAGAACACCGACCTGTGGCGCGTCGTCGTCCGCGACGGCCGTGCGATCCGCGTCGAGCCGCGCATCGTCTGGCCGGACGAGGACGGTGCCCAGTGACCGCGCCCACCCTGTTCGAGCCCGAGGCACCGGCCGCCACCCCGGCGGCCGGGCCCCGGCCCCTCGTCATCGGCCTCGACATGGCCCTCGGCACCAGCGGCATCGCCGGACCCGGCTGGACCGACACCATCCGCACCGGCAACCTCCGCGGCGAACAGCGCCTCCGGTTCATCACGGACGCCGCCGCCAGCTTCTACCGGCTCGCGGACTTCGTCGTCATTGAGGGCGCGGCCTTCTCCCATGCCAAGCAGATCGGCCATGACGAGATGTCCGGCCTCCGGTGGATGATCCGCTGCGACCTCTGGAGCCGCGGCATCCCCTTCGCCGTCGTCACCCCGGACTCCCGCACCATCTACGCCACCGGCAAGGCCCGGTGGAAGGACGAGCAGGGCCGGAAGCTGACTCCCAAGCAGGTCAAGGGCATGGTCCGGGATGAGACCGCGGCCCGCTACGGCATCTCCCTCACCGGAACCACCCGCTACGACGAGGCTGACGCGTACGTCCTGATGGCCATGGCGATGGACTGGCTCGGCCATCCGCTCGCCGAGGTCCCCAAGACGCACTCCCGCGCGCTCAAGGGCGTGCCGTGGCCGACGACCCCCGTGGCGGTGGCCCGATGAGGCAGAACGCCACCCGCACCGACATCATCGCCATGCTCCGCGACGGCCACAGCAACCTGCGGATCGCCCGCGAGCTCCACTGCGACAAGGGCCGCGTCGCCCGCATCCGCCGGGAACTCGACCTCCCCGACTACGTGCCGGCCGTACAGACCCGCACCGCCGAGGAGAAGTGGCACAGCCTGACCCGGTCCACTGACGGCGGGCACGTCGAGTGGCTCGGGGAGCGCGCCACCGCGTCCGGCACCCCCGTGATGCGGCACAAGGAGCAGTCCTACAGCCCGGCCGCGATCGCCTTCCGGATCCGCACCGGCCGCGACGCCGAGGGATACGCCATCGCGGACTGCGGCAAGCAGCACTGCGTGGCCCCGGACCACGTCGAGGACGAAGCCGGCCGCCGCCGCAACCGCGAGCAGTTGCGCTACCTGACCGGCGGGCAGATCCGGAAGCCGCGCTGTGTCCACGGCCACGACCAGGCCGAGCACGGCCGGTACGAGGCGGACGGCAGGGCGTACTGCGAGCAGTGCAAGGTCATCCGCAAGCGCGGGGAGCGACAGGCGGTGCCCTCATGATCCGCCGCAGTCCCTACCGCGTCGCCGCTCCCGAGGCCCTTGACCCGAGGGAGCGGCGGGAAGGCCGCGGCGCCTGCCGCTCCGAGCAGTACCGCGACCACGCCGACCTCTGGTACGCCCCCACGCGCGACCGCGAAGCCCTCAACGCAGCGATGCGTGTCTGTGTCGCCTGTCCCGTCCGAGCCGAGTGCCTGGAAGACGCCCTCGACCGCGACGAACCGTGGGGCATCTGGGGCGGTCTCACCAAGAGGCAGCGCCGCGACCTCCTCCGTTCTCGGCAGGCCGCTGCATGAACGGGCTCGGGCCGACGATCGGCAACCCGCACCCCGGAAACGGGCTCCGCGTCCGCCTCGACAACGCCAGGGCCAAGTCCCTCGCGGCCGCCGACTTCACCTGTCCATGCGGCCACGCCGAGGACGCCGTCGGCTACGCCGAGACGGAGCAGCTCGTCATCCGCGCGCAGCGCCACCGCCGAGACGCCTGTCCGATCCCCGAGGTCCGCGAACTGGCGCGCCGCCACTACGCCGCCCTCCAGCACTCCCTCACCAGGCCCCGCCGCAAGTAGCCCCCGCCCGAAAGGAACAGCACATGCCCAAGCTCAGCCCCGCCGACGTCCCCGAGGTCAAACTCGACTCCGGCGCCGCGCACATCGAGGCGTCGCTCTCCCGCGATCAGCGCCGCGGCCTGTTCGAGAAGCCCGGAACGACGGTCTACGCGATCGTCGCGCTCACCTCCAAGAGCTACACCGGGCACGCCGACGGCGAGGACAAAGACCCTCAGGTCAAGGTTCGCGTCACCGAGTGCGAGGTCGCCCGCAGCAACGAGGACGCCGCCGCCCTGGCCGACGCCAAGCGGGCCATGTGGAGGGGCCGGCAGATCGACGGAACCCTCGACGAGGTCGGTGAGGGCCCCCAGCGCCCGGACGCCGCGCTCCTCGACGTCACGGTCAGCAAGCCCACCGAGGACGAGCTGAAGGCGCACAGGGCCCGCGTTGAGGACAAACGCCGCAACGAATACGTCCGCTGACCCGCACGCCCGGGGCAGCCCGCACCGGCCGCCCCGGGCCCGGATCTTGCCGCAACGGTTCCGCAACATCACGAGAGAAGAACCCAGTTGAGCACTGAGGAGCAGCCGACCCCCGCTCCGGGCAGCGTGCCGAACGCCTTCGGCAACGCGCTCGCCTGGAAGTGGACGCGGCAGATGCCCACCGCCGTACGGCGATCCGGGCTGCCCACGCTCCTCTACGCAATGCGCGCCATGGCCAACGCCGCCGGAGAGTTGCGGTTCGGCGACCGCAAGGCCATCCGGATCCAGGACATCGCCAAGGCCGCGTGCGCGAACGAGAAGGACACGAGGCGCTACCTCGACGCTGCAATCCGGGCCGGTGTCGTCGGGGTGAACGGTGTTCGACGTCGTGGAGCGGCCACCGTGTACTGCCTTCTCCTCGCCCCCTTTCCGGACTGGCAAGCGGCCGAGGACCACATCCGCTCGACGGCCCGGAAGCCGGGGAAGCGCCCTGCGGCGTGGCAGGAGGACGAGCAAAGTTCGGGTGACCGCGACCCGAACCAGTTCGGGCCACCGCGACCCGAACTTGAGGCGAATGAGGCCGATGAAGTTCGGGTGACCGCGACCCGTATGAGTTCGGGTGACCGCGACCCGAATGGTTCGGGTGACCGCGACCCGAACAACCCAGGTACTTCCCAAGGTCTTTCCCAAGAGGTGGCCGAGGTCGTCTTCCAACCTCAGGTGGTTGGGGGCTCAGGGCCCACAGACGCGGATCACCCAGACCACGAAGAACACCACCACGACGACCCACCCCCCAGCGACTTCATCCGCTGCGCCCGCTGCCAAAGACCCATGCTCCCCCGCCACGGCCGCACCACACACCCCAACTGCCCGCCCGTCGCAGCCGACCACCGGAGCGCCTCATGACGACCCCTCGTGAACGCCTCGACGCCGAGCAGATCCCCACCGGCACCTTCGGCCACGCACAACCCCCACGCCCCGCACAAAGCCACACACGCCCCGAACCCGCCTGGACCGCCATCCAACAAGCCCAACACCGCGCCGACCTCCTCGAAGGCATCGACGGATGGGCCTGGGACGAAGAAGCACGAGCCGACGAACGCCGACACCTCCACCTCGTCCGCGACGAAACCGAGACCAACGCCGCCTGACCCGCACGCATCCGGTTACACCCGGGCCCGCGCGCACAGCCCCGCCCCAACCAAACGCCCGAGCAACGGAGATCACCATGACCGGCACCCCGGCCACCGAGACCGTCCGCGGTCTCACCATCAAGCAGCCGTGGGCCTTCGCCATCGCCGAGGGCTTCAAGACCATCGAGAACCGATCCCGCCGTACCCACTACCGCGGCACGCTGTTGATCCACTCCGGCGCGACGCACGACCGGTCGGTGTCGATCGTCCGCCACAGCCGGGACGCCGCCGTCCGGCTCGACCAGCTTGGTGGCTCGTTGAACTTCTGGGACGCCCGTTCCCACGTCCCCAGCGCCTTCTTCACGCCGCGCCCCACGCTCGCCCTGTCCGCTGTGATCGCCATCGCTCGGCTCGCCGACTGCCACGAGGCCGCAGACGGCTGCTGCGCCCCGTGGGGCATGCCCGGTCAGTGGCACTGGGAGCTCACAGACGTCCGGCCGCTCGACCGTGCCGTGGCGAAGGCAGGCGCACTCGGTCTGTGGAAGCCGGACGCCGCGCTCGTCGACGCGATGCGGCCGGCGTGCCGGAAGTGTCGGGCTCCGTTCGACCCGGGCGACACGCGGGTCGACGGCTCCGCGCAGCACTACAACACCCCGTACTGCCGCGGCTGCGTCGACCGCTGCCACGACAACGAGATCGCCGATCACCGCTGCGTCATCTGCGCCTGACCACCCGCCCGACACCACGAAGGAGCACCATGCCCGACCAGCAGCCCGCCTCTGACATCAGCGCCAGCCTCCATGCCGCCGCCGACCTTGCACCAGCGCACTGGACCCCCGACCCGATCGGTCCCGGTATCTGCTCGCTGCTCGCCATGGCCGCGTCCACAGACGGAGGGCGTCCTGACGAGACCGACCTGTGGGACGCGGTCGTCACACACCTCGGCGAGGAGCTGACCGTCTCTTGGGAGCGGCACCCCGGTCGTACCGGCGCTGACGTCGCGACGATGCTTCGCGCCGCCGCTGCCGCCTTCGCGTGACCACCCGCAGCGCGGCCGCCCCTGTTCGTACCAGGGGCGGCCGCACCACCCAGTCCACCACACCCAGCTTGGAGACGACCATGACCGACCGCCCGTACACCGACGACGACCTCCGCGCCGAAGCCGCCCGCCAGCACGCCGCCCTCACCGACGACCCCGACTTCATGGGCGTCGGCGAGCAGATGGCGGACGCGGTCGTCGAGTCGACCGACGACAACGGCACTTCGTTGACGTGGAGCGAACTCCTCGTCCCGCAGGGGCGGGGGCGAGCTACGAAGCGCATGACGAGGCGCAGCGGAAGATCCACGACCTCATCAACGGCGCGGCCGACACGAGCACATGGGCCGTCAGCCTCGGCGCCGACGGCCTCGTCCCATCCACCGAGCACGAGATCACCCTCAACGCCGGACGGCCGATCGCCCGGATCCACTTCGCCTTCGAACCCGACATGCCCGAGGACATGCGCACCGATCTGGTCGAGGGCATCGGTGACGCCATCAACGAGGCCGGGGTCGAGCGGGAGGACGTGCCGGACGACGACGACGGCGAGCCGACCGATTCGGACGCCGAGGTGTTCGACCTGATCAGCGACATCGCCTCGAAGCTTCAAGACGCCACCGACAACGACGAGTACCACGCCGTCGGCCTGATCTACGACCTCGCGATGAGCCGCACCACGTGCGCCGACGCCCGCGCGCAGCTAGCCGAGCTGACGTTCCGCCACGTTTGAGAACGCCGGCCGCCGCGGCCCGAACCTGCGGCGGCCGGCCCCGCCAGCCTTCCACACGACACCCCGGAGCCGACATGAGCACCAGCCGAGACGCCACCCGAGACCAGCCACTCCCCACCCCCGGCCAACAGCCGGTCCAAGACGCGCTCATCGGCGCCGTCCAGGAACGCCGGGCCTACGGCATCCGCAAGTACGGCCGCCCCCTGGAGACCCACAACGGACGCGACGCCCTCACCGACGCGTGGGAGGAGGCTCTCGACCTCGTCACGTACCTGACGCAGATGCGGTTGGAGCGCGGTGACGAGCTGCCCACCGCCGCGCCTGCGGACCAGCACAGCCTCCGGGACGTCATGGGCCCAGCCGACGGCCAGCAGAAGATGCGGCTCCTCGACCGGCTGTACGCCAACACGAGCCCCCTCACCGAGCCCGCCGACACCGGCCTCCATGAGCGCGTGGTCCAGGCGCTTGCCGCCTACGACTTCGCCTACTTCTCCGAACGGCGACAGCACGAGGTCGCCGACGCCGTCTTGGCCGTCCTCCCCGCGCCCGCCGACCGAGCCGCCGTGCTGCGGGAGGCTGCCGACCGGCTGCACGAGATGCGGATGTCTGAGCGCGAGTGGCTGCCCGCGACTGGCCTGCACAAGGGCGAGCTGGAGCTTCGCCACATGTCCGACGAGGCGCAGAAGGAGGAGCCCGAGCCGATCCAGCTCCGGTGGGGCCTCGACGACGTCATGTACGGCGACGACGACACCACCACCGTCATGCTCTCCGGGCCCGGCGGTGAACCGTACTGGCTGGAGCTCGACCCAGAACGCGCCGCTGTCCTCCGCCAGGACCTCGCCGGCCCCGACACCGAGGCCGACGAGGCACAGCAGGCCAAGCCCGCCGGGGAGTCGCACCCGTGATCGTCCACGACCTGGCCACCGCGCTCCCCGCCGCCATCGGCCGCGCCATCCTCACCGTCGCCACCACCGCCGGCGCCACCGCGCTCCTCCTCGTCGGCATCACCGCCATCGCCACCAGCCTCATCACCGGCGCCTGGCCCCGCCGCCGCACACCGACCCCAGTCGAGTACGACGAGGCCGCCTGATGCCCCACGCACCCACACTCCTCGCTCTCACCGCACTCGTCGCCGGCTACCTCCTCGGCCGCATCCAGCCCTACGACCGCATCGCCGCCCGCATCGACCGACACACCACCGAGCGCGCCGAGCTCTGGGGTGGCCCCGTCGGCCAGTGGGCACTCCTCACCGTCCTCATCCTCATCGGCCCCGCCCTCCTGGCCCAAGACCGTCGCCGCCGTCGCGCACGACCCTGACCACCCACCTCGCCGTCGAGGCCGCCTCCGCGCCCCCGCTCACCATCCGGTGGGCAGGAGCGCGGCCTCCACCACCACAGGAGACCCATGCACTACCGCATCGCCGCCGCAGAAATCGCCCGCACCCTCACCGCCCGCCGCTTCACCAACGCCCTCACCGGCCCCATCTGGCGTCCCGGCCACCGCGCCACCCAGGCCAGCCCCACCACCGTGCGGCTGTGGCACGACGGCCCCGACGAGGACGCTCACCTCGACCAGTACGCCACGGCGCTCCGCACCGCCGGATACACCGTCACCGCGGAGCGCCCGCCCGGACAGCGACCCCGACTGCGCATCACCCAACAGCCCCCGAAGGAAGCGTCATGACACCCGCCCTCCGCACCGCCCGCTACCTCACCGCCGCAGCCGGCGCCCTCACCGCCAGCGCCGCCTACCTCGGCACCGTCATCACCTGGTGGGCCGTCCTGCCCTGCCTGTACGTCGCCGCGGTCATCGCCTGGTGCGCGAGCTGCGAGTACGCCGTCCACCGCCGGACCCTCACCGCCCACGAGCGGGCCCGTCGTGCCGCCCTCCTGGAGGAGCTGGACACGGCGGGCCCGTGCTGCCGCCTCTACGACCTGTCCGGCGGCTACGCCCACCGCGACTGCGCCCGCCCACCCGACGGGCTCGCCGAGCTGTACACGGCGTGCTGCGCCGAGGCGTTCGTGTCCCGCGGCGCCCGCCACGACGCCACCTGCCCGACCCGCACGACGAGGAGTAACGCCGCATGACCGACCGCATCCCGTTGGACGCCATGACCAGCAACCAACTCGACGCCCTGTACGACCGAGCCGAGCAGGCCGAGACGCGCATCACGCAGACCGAAGAGCTGCTCTCCGTGGCCCATGAGACGTCGAACCGGTCCGAGACCGAACGTGTCCGCGCAGTGCATCGCGCCGAGCTGACCGAGGCCGCCGTCGAGCGGGCCCGGCAGCTCGCCTCACGGTGGGCCGTGCTGCGCGCGTACGGCGGGGCAGCGACCGAACTCCGCGCGGCGCTCGGCGAGCAGCCCGGCGCACGCGACCGGCACGTCGCCGAGGAACACACCAAGGAGATCCCGATGCCCACCACTCCGTGCACCGCCACCATCGAGGGCGTCACCGTCCCGGACGACGAGACCCTCACCTGCACCGTCGAGGACGTCGACCACCACCCCGCCAACCACGTCGGTCCGAAGCGCCAGTACGGGCGCGTCCTGTGGACCGACCACACCGCCGGCGCCACCCCGCACAAGGAGCAGTCGTGACCACCGCCTACGACAAGGCCAGCGAGGCGGCGCGCGCCCTGCTCACCGCGTTCGACGAGATCCAGCTCGCCGAAATGTGCGCCGCGCAGAGCGCCCGGATCAGGAGGGTGCGCCTGCTGCACCGGGAGGAGTACGGGGGGTGCGCCGAGTGCACGCACGAGTCGATGGTGTCGTGGCCGTGCCGGACGATCCGCGCTGTCGACGGGGAGCAGCCTGATGCCTGACCTGCACGGCTGGCTCGCAGAGCAGGTTGAGCGGGCGCAGCAGCGCGCCGGCCGATGGCACGACGCTGAGTGCGCCGCCCTCGACACCAGCGTCGCCGATGCGGCCGTCCTCCATGCCGCGACCCTGTGCGACTGCGGAGGCCCGGCCGCCGTGCTGCGCCGTTGCGAAGCCGACCGCCAGATCCTCACCATTCACGCCGTCAGCGACGACGGGTACAGCGCAGCGTGTGACGGCTGTGGTACAGCCGGGATCTGCGACGACTGGGTCACTGACAACATCAACGACTGCCCGATCCTGCTCGCCGTCGCGCACGCCCACGGACTGACACCGGAGATCCTCGCCAGGCTCGACCGGCCGGAGCCGCCGCAGCGTGCACAGCCGACGGCCGGGCATGCGCTCAACCCAGACGCGTGGGCCCGGTACCTGCTCACAGGGCAACTACCCGAGCGCACGACCATGAGGGATGTGCCGGCCGCGCTGCGCGGGCCCAACTGGAAACCTGGTAGGTGATGACGATGGCGTGCCATCCTGGGGCCAGCCACCACAAGGAGGACACCGTGCCCGTTCAGCTCGGTAAGCCGAACCCAGAGGATGCGCGCCGCGCCGCGCAGCGTGGCGCCGAGGTGCACGAGGTGATCGTCGCGATGGCCCGCGCGATGGCTCCGGCCGTGCAGAAGGCAGGCGAGGAGATAACACGCAGCTTCAACGCGCTGAAACGCCCGACGGTGCATGGGCGCATCTGACGCGTGACCGGCCGGGTCGGCGGCGCGTTACCGGGCTGTGAACCTCGACGACGACACCACCGCCGAAGACCCGCCGGCCGTACTGCTCCCCGTGCTCACCCTCGACGAAGCACACGAACTCCTGCCGCTCCTCGCCGCCGTCCGGGACGGGGAGGAGCCGGACCGGGAGACAGCGGGCTACCTCCTCGCGAACCTCGCCGCTCGGGTGCCCTCAGTCGCCTGAAGGTTCTTGGCCCTGCGTCTCGGAAGGCGAGTGGACCGGGCACTTCCAATCCTGGCTAGCCCACGGCTGGCCGTCGTCGTCGCCGCTGCTCTGCTCCACCAGCACCTTCGGCCGTTTGCAGAGGGGGCAGAGCATCGGCTCGTCGCTGAGTTCGATTCCCATGATGGCTCCTTGGTGTCAGGCCGCCTCGTAATGGTGCGCGTGCCCACCTCTCCACGTCACCCACGCGGGATCGTCGAGGAGCTGCTCAGCGTCCGGGAGCCCGGCCCGGCGCAGGAACTCGACGACATCGCGGTCGGAGTGCGCAAGGCCGAGGATCTGGTTCCGTGCGGTGACCCGCCGGCCGCCCGTCGGGGATGGTGGGTGCACGGCTATCGGGGCGCTCGCCATACCTCCAGGGTGCGCCGCATTGGTCAGTCCAGCACGCCGAGCGCGGTGTCCGGCCGGCGCTGCGGACACACGTCGACACCTTCGGCCATGGCCTGGAGCGCCTGCTCCCGCGTGATCCCCTGCGTTCGGGTGGCTTTCCGCCCTGCCCAGCACGTGCCCTCGTGCACGTAGACCGCGGCGCGCTTGTTGAGGCCCCGCTCGATCAGCCAGTCCGGGTCTGGCGGGCGGGCCGCGGCGCCGCGGGCGCGCTCAGCCTCACGCTGTTCCGCCGCGGCGATAGCGGCGTCGAGCCGGTCCACCCACATGGCGTGCCAGACCCGCAGGGTGCGGAGGCGCGGCAGGTCAGGCGGTAGATCAGACACGCGTTCGATTCTATGCTTGAGGTGCAGCATCAGCACACGAGCCCCAGGAGGCGGCATGGACGACCCGCTCGCCGCCCTCAACATCGACCCCGCCCGCCTGGACGTCGCACCCTTGCGCGTACCGCCGTCCGTGATGAGCCGCGCCCGCCTCGCCCCGCCCAAGCCGGCACCCTGCTCCGCCTGCGGTGCGCCCGCGATCGCGACCCGCATCGTCACCCTCGACGACGAGCCCCGGTGGCTCGACCTGTGTCGTGTCCACCTGCTCGCCGCAGCGGGGCGATCATGACCGGCATGGCCAACCCGCCCGGCAGATACCACGTCACCCTCGACCTCGACGGCGCGCGCGCCCTCGACGGCTGGTGGGACAACCCGGACACCGCCGACCGGAAGGCGGACCGTCTCATCCACGAGCATGCGGAGAACGCCGGCGCCCGCGTGACGGTCACCGAGTGGGACAACGGCCGGGAGTGGCCGCTCCGGGAGTGGCCTACTCCTCCGCCTGCGGATGCCGGGTGATCTGACGGAGCTGCTTCTCGACGTCGAACCGGTTGAGCTTGTTCTCCTGCGCGTACGCGGTCACCGCGGCCTGAGCCGCAGCCGCTGCCTCGAACCACACGGTGCGCTGCTTCTCTCGCTCGCCGTCGTCGAGGTGCGCCAGCTTCTTGCCCTCGCCATCGGCGACGCGTTGCAATTCGATCAGGCCATCGGGAAGATCCACGAGCGGATAGTAGGTGAGCCGTCAACGTGCCGCACGCTGGGCGGGTCCGTTCGAGGTGCGCCCTGCTCCGCACCGGAGCACGATTGATGTATGAGGCACATCAGCGCGCAAACAAGGTCACGGGTGTTGCGCGCCGCCGCCTGCACGCTGCTCTTGTCGCCCTTCCTCGGCGCGGCTGCATGCGGTGGCGGCTCCTCGGACAACCCCACCCCAGCGACAACGGTTACAGAAACGGAGTCAGCCCCGGCCGAGGACACGGGCACCAGCTCCGAAGAGGGGGACCTGCCAGACATGACCGGCAAGATCCTCCAAGATGCACAGGACGAGGCGCAGGCCAACGGCTTCTACAGCCTGGACTCCACCGACGCGACGGGCGCCGGCAGGTACCAGGTCTTGGACCGAAATTGGGTGGTCTGCTCGCAATCGCCTGAGCCCGGGCAGCAGTCGACGGACGTGACCGTGACCTTCAATACGGTTAAGTCTGGCGAGGACTGCCCTTAATCAGAACACCAACAGAGCCCCCGACGCGCCAGCCTGGGGGCTCGTTCGCGTGCGGCTACGGCCGCCACGTCTCCTTGTAGCCGGGCCGGTCCGCGTAAGGCAGGGCGAGCAGGCGCACCGTGGTGCACGCCTCCGCCTCCATGATCCATGTGCAGTGGTCGATGTCGCCACGCGCGTCCCTCGTCGAGCACTCATGTCCTCCACTGACGGAGTGCAGGGCGAGGGTCTGCCGCTTGGCGTCGACCTCGCGCAGCACCCGCGCCGGATCCCACTCCGCGACGTGCTCACCGATTCCGGCCTCCATGAGGTCCTGCGAGCCGACGGCCACCATGTCGCCCTCGGGTAGTGCCCGGACGTACCGGCCGTCGTACTGCCACACCTCGCCGCCCGCCTCGTCGGCCGCCGCGTGCAGCCGCCGCGCGTCCTCGTCGTACTGCTCGCCGAGCCACCGCACCAGCTCATCCACCGCTACGCCTCCGCACCCCTGGCTGGCTTATCCGGATCGTCGGCGATGATCTGCCGGATCCGGCTGAAGTTCACACCCGTCGCGTCGGCGATCTGCCGGTACGACATGCCGTTCGCCTGCATCTCCAGCACGGCATCACGGCGCTCGCGGCGCACCTTCTCCCCGACGGACTTGAGCAGGTCCGTCAGCCTCTTCGCCCTGGCCTCCGGGGGCTCGCCCTCCGTCAGCGCATCGATGGCGTCCAGCACGCGCTGCACCTCCTCTGCCCGGTCGTCCATGTCCGTTCCTTCCCGGGGCTCGGGAGGCGGATCGTCCCAACCGTCTTGTGTAGGACTCTACACAGCGTGTAGCTTCCTACACAACGGTTCGAGGGACCCCCTCCGGCCGTGATCAACAAGTAAGCCCCCGACCCGGCGCAGCAACGCCATATGGGCCGGGGGCGCCCACCCCAACCATCACGAAAGGGCAGGCATGCCCGAGCGTACAGATCACCCCACCCCGCAGCCCAGTACACCGACGAGCGGCAACCGGATCATCGACGAGCCCGCCACCCCCGCCGCCTGCGCCAAGGACTACGAGGCCGGCGCCATCGACCGCCACTCCAGCGAGCAGCGTGACGCAAAGGCGAGGCGATGATGCCGGACACCTTCGGCGGCACCTGGCGCCGCCCCAGCAACTCCGACCGCGGCCACTCCCTGCGCCAGCTCCGGGACCACGCCAGCTTCGACAACCAGTCGCAGACCGGCTGCGGCTGGTTGTTCCTGCTCTGCATCCTCGCCATCGCCGCCGCCATCGGGGCGGCGATCACGTGAGGGGCAGCGCCTGGGAGTTCCTCGGCCTCGTCCTCTCCCTCGCCGCCGGCATCTTCGCCGTCGTCTGGATGGCCACCCACTAAATCGCCACAAACCGGCCGGGCCCGCGGCCCAGCTCCCGCCGCGGGCCCGGCCCCCTCTCTCCCGGAGTGACTTCATGTTTCGCACCGCCCGCGCCCTCGCCGCCTTACAGGCCGACCTCGACGCCCTGCGCCAGGAGAAGAACGACCGGCCCGCGGTCACCTGCCCGGCTAGCGACACCGTCTCCCGCGCCGAGCACACCGTGGACCGCCTGTACCAGCAGCTCGCCGACACCCGAGCCGCCCTCGCCCGCGCTGAAGGCGAACGCGACACCCTGCGCGCCCAGAACCTCCTCGACACCGAGGACCGGGCCGCACTCCGCATGCTCCTGCGCACCGCCCGACGACAGAGCCGTACCACCGACCGTGTACACGTCCTGTTCCGCTACGGCGCGCTCCACAGCATCCACGCCAATCACGACGGCGCCGAGGAGGCAGCCGAGCAGCTTGGCGCCCCGCGCGACGGCTGGACCGCCGAGCCGCCCGGCGCCGGACTCCCGCCTGCCAGCGAAGTGGAGTGGCGCATCCAGCCGCTCCCGCTCGGATCAGCGCTCGCCTGACACCCGGGCCGACCACCCATCCGAACTCCGCTTTGGAGCAGCACCGTGAAGACCCGCACCGTCGAGCGCAAGCGCCTCGTCCCACACACGGTCGACGGCGAGACCGAACTCGTCCTCGACACCGAGTACATCGAGGTCCCTCTCCCACCGCGTGACTGGGACAGTCTCGTCCGTACCGGCGTCACCGTCATCGCGTGCGCGCTCGTCACCGTCTCCCTCATCTGGACGACCGCGAGCGTCGGAGACCTGCTCTCCCTGGCCACCATCTCGGCCGTGGCGTACGCGGCCGGTGTCGCCTTCGACCTCACATGGATCATGTGCATGGGCGTCGAGTGGCTGCTCCGCTACGACCCCGCCCGCGCAGCCGTCCCGCGCCGTGCTGGACACGTGGCGCTTGCGATCTCCATGGGCGCGGTGTTCGCCCACGGCCACCTCTTCGGGCAGATGTCTGTGGGCACGGCCGGGGCTGCTGTGTCGCTGCTCGCCAAGGGCGGATTCATGATCGCGATGCGCGTGCACGCCCGCCCCCTCGACCCGCTCACAGCGCAGTGGGTGGCGAAGCGCCGCGCGGCGGTCGACGGGCAGCTCGCCATGATCCCCGTACGGCGTGAACTCCTGCGCGGCGAGGCGCTCGTCGAGGCGGAGCGCCAAGCGCGGATTGCGGAATCCGGCGGATCCACGGATCCGGATCGATCCGCAGACCGTCCGGACCCGTCCGCCCCTGTCCGGTCGAACCGGTCGCTGACCACGAAGGACGCGGTCCGGACCGTATGGGATCGCGGAATCCGCGAGGGCGACGAGGCAGTCCGCGAGATCGCCAAGCTCATCGGCCGCCCCGTCTCCCCGGACACCGTGGAGCGCTACCTCCGAGACCTGCGAGCCGAGGCGTCGTGACCGCCGTCGGCGGCCTCGTGTTCGCCCTCGTCTGCCTCGCGATCGTCGGCGCGGGCCTCGGCCTCGCCGTCGCCGCCTGGCGACCGGGCCCCCCGGCCTCGCTGCTCCTCACCGCCGGGGCCGCCGTCGGCGGCTTCACCTTCCTCCTCGCCGCCCTGCACTGGCTCGCCCACCTCCTGACCTGAAAGCCGCGCTCATGCTGCTGCTCGTCGCCGTCTGCCTGGCCGGGCTCCTGCCCGGTGTCGCCACCGCGTGGCTCCTGCGCGGGCGCGGCTGGCCCCTCGCCGTCGCCGCCGGGCTCGGCGTCACCCTGGCCCTGCCCGGCGCCCTCATCGTCACCATGCTCGTGTTCCCACCCATCGGCCTGGCCGTCGCGCTCCTCTCGCTCCGCGAGGCACTGCACGCGTACGACGACGGCCGGGTGTGGGTCGGCACCGCATGGGCTGCAACGGTGGCTCTGTCCCTGGCCTGCGCGGGGGTGGCCTGGTGAGCACACCACCGCCCCGCCGCCCGATCACCCCGACCCGCATCTACCCGGCCGGTACTCCGCTGCCCGCACCCGCCTCCCCACCGCCACCTCCGCCCACGCCCCCCGCGCCGCCGGCCGCCCCACCGGCCTCTCCGGACTGGTGGCGGATCGCGTCCGGACCCTCCGGACCACCGCCGCCCGTACCGGTCGATGTCCACGTGCACGTCACCGTTGACCAGCCCGGACCGCTCGCCGTACCGGATCCGGACCCCGGTCCGCGCTGGTGGCAGCGGATCCGCATCGGCTACAACATCGGGCTCGCCGTGCTGTCGCTCAGCCTCGCCGGACCGTGGGCCGAGCTGCTCACCACCGTCCGCGACGAGGCGTCGCTCGCCGGGGCCTGGGTCATGGCCCTCATCCCGCTCGTCGCCCTGGGGTTCATCGACAACGCCAAGCGCATCGAGGCCGAAGGCGCGCACCCCGATCTGTGGGCTCCCAAGTTGCGGGCCGCCGCCGCGCGCTTCGTCCTGTGGGCCGCCGCCATCGGCACCGTGCTCGCCCTGCCCGTCACCACCGTCGTCCAAATCCTCACCGGAGTACGCACATGACCGCCATCACCCTGGCCGCAGGCACCGACCAGTTCACCGCCATCGGCGTCACCACCGCCGGATTCGCCCTCGGCATGGCGCTCCTCGGCGCAGAACACTGGCGCTGGTACCGCGGCAGCGGAGGCACCGCCGCCCCGGCCGGCGGGAAAGGGAAGAAGGGCGCAGCGCCCGCCGCAGCGAAGTCCCTCGACCCGAAAGCCATGCTCCCGTACTGGTTCGGTCTGACCTGCGGAATCCTCATGGTCGCCTGCCCCGGCGGACTGCTTGGCATGGTCAGCGAGACCTTCCGGTGGGCCGGAAACGGCATCGGTGGCGTGGCGATGGACTGGCTCACCGGGCGAAAGAGCGCCACGCTCGCGCAGGGCGGCGCACCTGATGTCGACGAGTTCGGCGCCGTGCTCGTCTGCGCGCTCTTCCTCGTTCTGATCTTGCTCCGCAAGGTGTTCCCCAAGACCGTGCGCGGCAAGTGGTGGAAGGGCGCGTTCACGTCGAGCCTGCTGTGCATCACCACCGGCACCGCGGCCTGGATCGCAGAGTCCGTCGTGAGCGGCACGAACAGCCTCGGCCAGATGCTCCTCGACGCCGCCGCGAAGGGGACGTTCGTATGAAGGGCGTGCCCACGACGATGCAGTGGATCCGGCGCGCAGGACAGCGCCTGTCCACCGGCTCCAGTCGCCTCGCCACCCACATCGCGACGCGCGCTCTCGCTCGCGCCCGCCGCCTCTGGCACCGCTGCTACGGCTGGGTGTCGGCGGTGTCCGGAGTCGAGTGGCTGCTGCGCGTGGCGGTCCTCGTCGCGCTGGCCTGGGTCGTCCGCAAGGTGCTCACAGCGGTCACAATCGGCGTGTCCCGCACGGCCGCAGAGGGCGGCGCCCCGTGGCTGATGTGGGGCTCGGCCGGCGTCTGGATCATCGCCGCATACCGGTGCGGACACCCCGACTGGAAACCCAAGCCGCTGTCCACCGACGAGTCGAGTGCGGACGAGACGCCGGCCGATGAGGAGGACAGGAAGCCCGGCGTCGAGCATGCCTCGACCGGTCCGCTCCTGCCCATCCTTCCCGACCTCCGCATCGCCCTGGCCCGGGTCGGTACGCCGCACGCCCATCTGGCCGTCCTCGCCGCCGACATCGGCACCACCCCGGAACGCGTCCGGGAGGCGCTGGAGAAGTGGGAGATCCCCATCGAAGCGGTGCGGATGCAGGGCCGCGGCACATCGACCGGCGTGAAGGGCGGCCCCGCGATGCACCCCGCTCTCGTCCCGGGGCCGGACGATGCCGCCGCTGTTGCCGCAGGTCAGCCCACCAACAACAACAGCAACAACGCCGACAAGGACGAGCCCCAAGAGGGGGTGCGGGTAGTGCGCAGGCCGGACGGGTTCACCGTGTACGACCTCGCCGACCATCACCGCCGACACAAGACCGTCGGCCATTGAACCCCGGGGCGGCCGCCCGCCTGGCAGCTAGTCGACCGCCCCGGTTCCCCATCCCGATCACCCGAGACAGGAGCGCCATCATGGCACTGCGCCGAGACATGCCCACCCGCGACCCGAAGGCCGCGAACAAGGACAGCGAGCACACCCGCGAGTACCAGGCGTCGAAGGGCGGCTTCTACAAGCCCGCGGAAAAGCCGACCCCCGGACAACGCAAGGCGTAGCCTACGAGGCGCCGGATCAACGGAGTTGAGGCCCCGCCACGCGTCCCCCGTCGTGGCGGGGCTTCGCCGTTCCCGCCTCGTTCTGTCCTGTTCGTCGCTACGCTCCAGCCACCAGTCCAGGGGGGAACATGGCCACTCCAGCACGCCGCGCACCAGCACAGATCACGTTGGCCGACACCCGGCGGACGGTCATCCCGGGGATCCTCACGTTCTTCGGCGTGCTGATGGTCCTCACCGGCAACGTCGGACCAGTCGCCGTGATCTTCCTGATCGCCGGGGTGCCTGGCCTGCTCTGGGCCCGGCGGCAGATGCACCAGTCGCGCGACGCCCGCGAAATCCGGGAGCTCCAGTCCACGGAGATCACCCGCTATCACGTGATGACCTCACGCCAGTTCGAGGAGGCTGTCGCCTACCTGTGCCAGCGCGACGGCTGCCGTGACGCACGTGTCGTCGGCGGCGCCGGCGACCTCGGCGCCGATGTCATCGCGACAGCTCCGGACGGGCGCCGGATTGTGATCCAGTGCAAGAGGTACGGGCCGACCACGAAAGTCGGCAGTCCAGACCTTCAACGATTCGGCGGCACCTGCTTCACAGTTCACGGCGCGCACGTTGCCGCAGTGGTGACCACCAATGTCTTCACCGCCCCGGCCGCGAACTACGCCGTGCAGCACGGCATCCGACTGTTCAACGAGCAGGCGCTCGCGGCTTGGGCCACCCGCACCGGCCCGGCGCCATGGATGTAGCGCGCGCAGGTCACAACACGGACACACGCCAGCACGACGGTCGCGCGCGTCGCATCATGCCCCTCAACATCACAGCGAGGGACGGGGAGCCATGGCCACCTACAACGAAGTGCAGTCCGCGGTACGGACCGAGAAGGTGCGGGTCTGGTGCGCGTGGGCCGCAGGAAACGTGATCATGTTCCTCATCGCGCGGGCCACGAGGAACATAGACGTGGTCAGTGTGGTCACTCAGGTGCTGGTCGTCGTCGTGTTCGTGGCGCTCACGGTGACCCTGTTCCGGATGACGAGCGCGCTCAACCGGCGGGCAGCGTCGGCCCGGCGTGAGGTGCTCGGAGAGGACTACCCCGGATGATCGCCACCCCACCGGAGAAGAGCGGCGCCGGCGCCGTTGATGCGGGCGTGTTCGTCGCCTCACTCGTCCTGCTGGTCGCGAGCGTGCTGAAGGGCTGGACCGTGCTCGCCGTGGTGGCTGGCGCGGTGCTGCTCGGGGTGCTGGTGACTGCGGGGGCGCGGCATCAAGCGCGGGAGGGTTGGGGCGGGGAGGAAGACCGGCCCTGGCGGCGGCGCGAGTAGCGTTGTGTGCGCGGTAAGCGGCCCCGCCTGGTGGTCCCCGGGCGGGGCCGTCGTCATGCCTGAGAGCTGTCGTCTTCGCCCTCGCGCGGCCGGTAGTCGATGCAGTCCTTCGTGTGCTTGATCGCTACCGGCTTGCCGTCCGGCCCCGGCGCGACGATGCGCACGTCGAGGTTGTCGAAGGTGGCGTGGCAGTACGGGCACTCGACGTCGCTCACGCGCTTGCCTCCTTCTTCGGCCGGCCGCCCCTGCGCGCGCGGCGTTCGGCGAGTTCCTGCTCGGCGGCTTCGAGCTCGGCGCGCTCCTGCTCGTTGCCGTGCTCGCGGATGAAGGCGCGGACGTGGTCGACGAGGTCTGCGCTGCGGTCAACGCCCGTGCGGTCGGCGGCGGTTCCGTAGGCGTCCCACATGCGGCGTGGGATGCGGAATTTCGTGGTGAAGGTGTGGTCTGCGGGAGTCTCAGCCATACCGCTCATGTTCCCACACGGTTTCTTTGACGCAACCCCTTGTGTGGGTACACGGTTTAGCTTTACTGTGTACCCACAAGGTTACGACCGAGGGGGCTGCAATGCAGAACACCACCACCCACCAGCACACCGACTGCCTCCGCTGCGGCCGCACCCTCACCTCCGCCCGCTCCACCGCCATCGGCTACGGCCCCACCTGCGCCCGCCACATCCGCAACGCCGCCGTCGACACCAGCGACTACAAGCCCCACCAGATCGCTTCCGCCCGTGAGTTGATCGCCGACGCCGCGATCATCCCCCTCCGCTCGACCGTCTTCCTCGCCGTGTCCACCGACGGCACCGAGACCTACCGCTCGGCCCCCACCGCCTGCACCTGCCCTGCCGGGCTGAAGGGCTCGCGCTGCTACCACCAGCTCGCCGCCCGCCTCCTCCTCGCAGCCTGACCCTCACCTACGACAGGATGAACGCATGGACACCTGGCTCGTCTTCACGACCACCAAAGCCCTCCGAGGAGGTGCCGTCGGCACGGAGAGCGCCCGCACTCTTCAGGGGGAACTAGCCGCCCGCGCCGGGACGTCTGGCCAGCCCGGGGTAGACCCGGAGGTGACGCTCACGGACGCCGGCACCGCCCGTGTCCGTCAGTGCTTCCCCATGGTCGACGCCTTCACGGCCAGCCAGCTTGCACGCGATTCTCTGCGCGGGCTCGTACAGCCGGGGAACGTCGAGGCGATCGAAGTGGTGCGTCTGGCTGACTGGCTGCGTACGCAAGACTGATTCACGGCACGCACGAGGCCCGCCCCTACAACAGGGGCGGGCCTCCTCCATGACTCGACTCATCATGTTCCGTGATGGACAGTGTCCGTATCATCACCACCATGAATACCGACGACCCGGCCCCGGCCGACCCCGACGAGGGCCCGGCGCCGGACACCAGCCAATACGACCGACAGCGCAGCCCCCGCGGCAGCTTCGAGCGCAGCATGACCACCGTGCAGCGCGACGCCCGCGCCGCCGAACTCCGCGCGCAGCGCCTTACATACGCGCAGATCGGCGAGCAGCTCGGCATCGACAAGGGCAGCGCATGGCGGGCCGTGCAGAACGCGCGGGCCGACGTCGCCCGGCCAGCCGTTGAGAAGCTGATCGCCGCCGAGTCCGGGCAGCTTGACGACCTGTACGTGATGGCCCTTGAGATCATCGAGCGGAATCACGTCACCGTCTCCCACGGCAAGGTCGTCACGATGGCTGGCGAAGACGACAAGGAAATGCCGCTCCTCGACGACGGGCCCCGGCTCCAGGCGATCCAGACGGCGCTGAAGGTGCGGGAGTCGTACCGCAAGCTGCACGGCCTGGACGCGGAGCAGAAGGTCTCCGTGTCCGGCGCCGTGCGGTACGAGGTCGTCGGCGTCGACCCGGCGGATCTCACGTGACGACCGCGCTCGACCACGACACGGTCGTCCGCTACGAACCCCGCGGCGCCGCCCGCTCCCTGTTCAAAAACCGGGACGCCGAGGTCGTCATCGCGGGCCCGGCCGGCACCGGCAAGAGCCTCGCCGCGCTCTTCCGCGTCCACCTCGCCGCGCTCAACAACCCGGGGATCCGGGCGCTGATCGTCCGCAAGACCGCCGTCAGCCTCGGTTCGACGACGCTGGTGACGTACGAGAAGAAGGTCGCCGCCGACACGCTCGCGCGCGGCGTGGTCAGGTGGTTCGGCGGGTCACCGCGCGAGGCGCCCTGCTACCGGTACTCGAACGGCTCCGTGATCGTCGTCGGCGGCATGGACAAGCCCGAGAAGATCATGTCGGCGGAGTACGACCTCGTGTTCGCGGACGAGGCGACCGAACTCACCGAAACCGACTGGGAGTCCATCGCCACCCGCCTCCGCAACGGCGCGTTGTCGTGGCAGCAGCAGATCGCCGCGTGCAACCCGGCGCAGCCCACGCACTGGATCAAACGGCGCTGTGACCAGGGTCGGGCCAAGATGCTCGTCTCCCGGCACGCCGACAACCCGGCGTACGTCAACGCCGACGGCAGCCTCACCGAGCAGGGTGCCGACTACTTCGCCAAGCTCGACAACCTGACCGGCGTCCGCCGCCTCCGGCTGCGCGACGGCGTATGGGCGGCGGCCGAGGGCCTGATCTACGAGGAGTTCGACGACGGCGTGCACCTCGTCGACTCGTTCAAGATCCCGCACGCCTGGTCGCGGTGGATCGCCGTGGACTTCGGGTTCACGAACCCGATGGTCATGCAGTGGTGGGCCGAGGACGGTGACGGCCGCCTCTACCTGTACCGCGAGCTGTACCACTCCCGGCGCCTCGTCGAGGACATGGCGCGGCAGGCCCGCGACCTGATGGTGTACCCGTCCGGCCAGTGGCGCGAGCCGCAGCCCCGCGCGGTCATCTGCGACCACGACGCCGAGGACCGGGCCACGCTGGAGAAGTACCTCCAGATGGGCACGCAGCCCGCGGAGAAGGCCGTGTCGACGGGCATTCAGGCGGTGAAGTCCCGGCTCAAGGTGGCGGGTGACGGCCGCCCGCGGCTCTACATCGTGCGTGGCGCGCTCGTCGAGCGGGACCCGGTGATGGACGAGGTGAAGAAGCCGGCGTCCACGGAGGAGGAGTTGAGCGGCTACGTGTGGGCGGTGAAGCCAGGCGGCACGGCCCCGGAGGCACCGCTGAAAGAGAACGACCACGGCGCGGACGCGCTCAGGTACATGGTCGCCGAGCGGGATCTCGGTGGGCGGCCCCGGATGAGGTGGGTGGGATGAGGCGTTTCGATCCCTCGAAGCTGAAAGATTTGCGGTCTGAGTCCATGTTGACAGGAGGATTTACACTCATCACAACAGGAACATGGAATATCTTCGGTACGGGCGTAGGTCTGATCACTGCCGGAGTCTCGATGTTCGTCATGCAGTGGTGGGTTGACGGCGGCGACTGAGACGAGGGAGGTGACCGGTGGGCAGAACGCTCCTCGGCTCCCTCGCCTCAGCAGCCACCGGCATCGTCAACCGCACCCCCATCCCCTTCGCCCCCGTCACAGGCCGCGCCGGACTCGGCTCCGGCCTCCTGCGCCCCGCCGGACAAGAGGCGCAGATGCGGGCGATGGGCGGCTCGTCCACCCTGTACGCGATCGTCGACCGCATCTGCACCACGTACGCAGGCGTCGAGTGGAAGCTCTACCGCTCCGCCGCATCCGGCCGTGACGAGGACCGCGTCGAGGTCACCCGGCATGCCGCCCTCGACCTGTGGAACCGGCCCAACGCCCACATGACCGGGCCAGCGTTCCGCGAGTCGGGCCAGCAGCATGAGGAGTTGACCGGCGAGCAGTGGTGGGTGATCGCCCACCACGAGACCAACACGCTGCCCCTGGAGCTGTGGCCGGTCCGCCCGGACCGCATGGAGCCAGTCCCCGACCCGGAGGACTTCCTCCTCGGCTACATCTACCGAGGCCCGTCCGGTGAGCGTGTGCCGCTCGGCGTGGACGAGGTCATCAGCCTGCGCCGCCCGAACCCCTTGGATCCGTACCGGGGCATGGGCGTCGTACAGACGATCCTCATGGACATCGATGCGACTCGCGCGTCGGCCGAGTGGAACGCGAACTTCTTCCAGAACTCTGCCGAACCGGGCGGTGTCGTCGAGGTCGAGCGCCGCCTGTCCGACGACGAGTTCTCCGAGTTCCGTACCCGCTGGACGGAGCAGCACCGCGGCGTCTCCAACGCGCACAGGGTCGCCGTCCTGGAAGGTGGCTTGAAGTGGGTCGACCGCAAGTACTCGATGCGGGACATGCAGTTCACCGAACTCCGTGGCGTCAACAGGGAGATCATCCGCGAGGCGTTCGGGTTCCCGAAGCCGATGCTCGGCGCGACCGACGACGTGAACCGGGCCAACGCTGAGGCCGCCGCGTACGTGTTCGCCCGCTGGCTGATCCAGCCGCGCCTGGAGCGTGTGCGGGAGATGCTCAACACTCGGCTGCTTCCCATGTACGGGGCCACCGGCAGGGGCTTGGAGTTCGACTTCGTCAGCCCCGTGCCCGAGGACAAGGAAGCTGACGCCGACATCCTGTTGAAGCGCACCCAGGCCGCCTCCGCGCTGAAGGGCTCAGGTTTCGGCTTCTCGGCGGAGAACGTCCTCTCCGCCGTCGACCTGCCCGCGATGGGCGCACGGTCGGCCGAGGAGCAGCTCCTCGTGGACATCGTCATCGGCGCACCCTCCACTGCGCCGATGATCCTCCCGATGCTCGGCTACGACGTGTCGCCCCCCGGCGCGGGTCCTGCCGCGCAGCCCTCGAACCGCTGGACGCCGCCTGAGTGGGCTGCGGACGAGATTGAGGCGGCGCAGCGGTGGGTGGTGGTCGCGGAGGACGACGACAACACGTGCAGCCCGTGCCGCGAGAACAACGGCAAGACCTACAAGAACCGGGCCGACGCATACGCGGACTACCCCGGCGGGCGCGGCTACGTGCACTGCGTGGGCGCTGAGCACGGCAACGAGTGCCGCTGCCGCGTGGTCAAGCGCGGCCGGAAGGGTGAGGGCGAATGACCGAGCGCCAGCCGCGCAGCCTGCGCATCAGCACACCGGCCGGACGCGGGGGTCACCTCGTCGAGCTAGACGGAGTCGACGTCTCCCGGGCGCTGTACGGGCTGACGCTCACCGTCGCCGCAGGGGGCCCGCCCACGGCTGTCCTCAACGTCGTCGCGAAGGAGATCCCGACCGAACTCGATGGAGTCCGCGCGCACCTGCCGGACGCGACGAGGGAGCTACTGGTCCAGCTCGGCTGGACCCCGCCCGCCGAGGAGGCTTCGTCATGAGCAGCATGACCGGGCTGGCGCTGCCCGCGAACTTCGCCGGTTTCGTCGCCAAGCAGCGGGAACAGGCCGAGAAGCTCCGCGCGCAGCATGGCGTCGAGGCGCAGTCCTGGTATCGCATCACGAACGCGGCGGACCCGGACGAGGCCGAGGTGATGCTGTACGACGAGATCGGCGGCTGGTTCGGCGCCACCGCGGACGAGTTCATCGCGGACCTGCGCGGGGTGACGGCGCCGAACCTGCGCGTCCGCATCAACTCGCCGGGCGGCTCGGTGTTCGAGGGCATCGCCATCGCCAACGCGCTGCGCTCCCACCCGGCGAACGTCGTGGTGCAGGTGGACAGCGTCGCCGCGTCGATCGCTTCGGTGATCGCCATGGCCGGCGACAGAGTCGAGATGGCCCCCAACAGCATGCTGATGATCCATGACGCGTCCGGGGTGTGCTTCGGCAACGCCGCCGACATGGAGGAGATGGGCAAGCTTCTCGCCCTGATCAGCGACAACATCGCCGACGCGTACGTCGCGAAGGCGGGTGGCACCCGAGAGCAGTGGCGTGAGGCCATGCGCGCCGAGTCCTGGTACCTGCCCGACGACGCGGTCGCGGCCGGTCTCGCGGACGAGGCCCTGGCCAAGCCGAAGACCGGCGAGCCTGTCGAGCCGGACAAGGACGACGAGCCGGACATGGCGCGCGCCTGGGATCTCGCCGCGTACGGGTACGCCGGGCCCTCCGCGCCTGAGCGGCCGAAGCCGGGCCCGCCGCCCGCTGCTCGTGAGGACGGACCACAGCCGGTGTTCACGATCTCTGTCTCCGACCTTCTCGACGAGGACGCAGTGGCCCGGCTCCGCGCAGCCGTGGCGTCACCCGCTGGCAAGCCCGCAGCAGAACCGGACGCCGAGACCACCGAGCCGGAGCAGCCCGCGGCGCCGGACGAGCCGGACCCCACAACCGAGGACGAACCCGACGCGTGGGCCGCAATGACCGCCCACCTCACCCCCGACGACGCAGACGACTGGTCGGCGCTCGTCTCCACCCTGACCGAGCCCGAGGCGTCGTCCAGCGCGGCGACGGACTGAAGGAGGCACCAGTGGCACCCACGATGACCATCCCGCGCAACGCGAACGAGCTGGCGGAGATGCTCGCCGACGGCGGCAAGCTGAAGGAGGTCATGGCGTCGCGAGACTCCCTGACCGAGTTCATCACCGCGTACGGCGAGGCGCTCCAGGGCGAGGGCACCGACCTCAACCGGCTCGTCGCCGAGGAGACGCAGCGCGTTTTCGCGCAGATGATGCGCGACAACGGCATGACCGACACAGGGAAGGGCGCGGTCAAGCGTCTCGACCTCGATCCGCAGGCCAAGGGCAGGCAGAGCAGCATGCTCACCAGCCACCGGCAGGCCACCGCTCACAACCCGGACGCCGCCGGCGCCGCGCTCGACGGGGTGTTCACGAACTCTCTCGACTACGCGCGCACCATCTGGCACAAGACCGCGCCGAGCGACGACGTCAACGAGAAGCTGGCCAAGCTCCGTAACGCTGCTGGGTCGATCTCTCCGGCGGACGGCGGGTTCCTCGTCCCGGAGACGCTGCGCTCGCAGCTCCTTCAGATCGCGCTCGAAGAGTCCGTGGTTCGCCCGCTCGCGACCGTCGTGCCGATGGATTCGGCGCGCGTCCCGATGCCGATCATCGACTCGACGTCGAACGCCGGGTCGGTGTTCGGCGGGATGATCGCGTTCTGGGGGGAGGAGTCGGCAGCTCTCCAGGACGCGAACCCGAAGTTCGGTCGCGTCACCCTCGACGCGAAGAAGTTGACGGGTCTCAGCGCCGTCCCGAACGAGCTGCTCCAGGACTCGATGATCAGCTTCTCCTCGCTGATCGAGACGCTGTGGCCGAAGGCCCTCGCGTTCTCCGAGGACAGCGCGTTCATGACGGGGTCCGGCACCGGCGAGCCCCTCGGCTTCCGCGGCGCGGGCAACTCCGCCGCGGTCACCGTGACCCGCGCCAACTCCAACAAGATCGGGTACGTCGACATCGTCAAGATGTACGCCCGCATGCTGCCCGCCTCGCTGAAGAACGCGGTGTGGACGTGCGCGCCGGACGCCCTGCCCGAGCTGCTCCAGATGTCACTGACGGTCGGCACCGGCGGCAACAGCGTGTTCGTCGTCAACGCCGCAGCAGGCATGCCGATGACGATCTTCGGCCGCCCGCTGATCGTCACCGAGAAGGGCTCTGCTCTCGGCACGCGCGGCGACCTGGCCTTCACCGACCTGTCGTACTACCTCGTCGGTGACCGCCAGACCATGACCGCCGACAGCAGCACCGACTACCGGTTCGGCTCCGACCAGACGACCTACCGGATCATCCAGCGCGTCGACGGCCGCCCGTGGCTCCAGTCCGCCATCACCCCTGCCAACGGCTCCGCCTCCACGCTCTCCCCGTTCGTCGAGCTGCTCTGACCTCCCCGGCCGCCGTCGGCATTCACACCCCGGCGGCGGCTACCACCCGACCCGGCAGTGTCGCCCCGGCGGCAACCAGACAGGAGCAATTCCCATGTCACAGAAGGCACTCGGCCGACTGGTCAACATCACCCCGGCCGCTGACGGCGTATGGATCGCGCTCAAGGGCGCAGCCGCCGGCGTCACGTTCTCCTGCTTCCTCACGGGCGCGGTCGGTGACGTCTACACGCTCCAGGAGGCGAAGGACTCGGCGGGCACGGGCGCGCAGAACCTGGCCGCGATCAGCGAGTACCACACGAACACCGGCAACGGCTCGGACGCTTGGACCCGCCGCACGCAGGCCGCGGGCGCGACCGTCACTACGGCGGCCTCCGCGACGCAGAACGCTGCGGTGATCGAGGTCGAGGGGACGTCGCTGTCGGACGGTTACCGGTACGTGAAGCTCACCAGCACCGGCGCCGGCGCCGTCACCGCGCTCACCCGCGACCTGACCGCGCAGCGCGCCCCGGCCAACCTCCCCGCCACCGGGGCGTGACCAAGTGCTGTGGATCTGCCGTGACTGCACGGCCGCCTATGCCGTGGGCGCACTCCGCTGCCCGCAGTGCGCCAGCACCGACCACATGGACGAAGGGACAGACATGCCGAAGGTGACCGTTCACGGTGGCCCGTCGGTCGACGGGTTCGACGTGGACCCGGAGAACGGCGAGCTGACACCGATCGAGGAAGGAGGCGAGGAGTCATCTCCTGGGAGCAGCTCCGAGACATCGTCCGAGAGGCCGGAGACCTCGCGCGAGCAGAGCGGGACGCCGAGCCCGTCGCCTGCCCGCGCGACGGGGAGCCGCTCAAGGAAGGGCCAGACGGCGGTCTCTACTGCCCCTTCGACGGATGGCGACCAGGCGGCCGCTACGTCGGCGGCTGACGGTAAGGGCGCGTGACGCACATGCCGCACTTCCACCGCACCACGTACTCCGTGCCCGGCCGGGGCGCCTACCGAGCCACTTGGTGGCAGGTCGGCAACCGCATCATCCGGCACCGCGAGCACCGGCTCGCCTGACCGCACACAACGACACATGAGAGGAGGTGAGCAGGGATGAGTATTTGGTACGCGACGCGTGAGGACGTGAAGGACGCGCTCGACGCGAAGGAGACCGCACGCGCCAACAGCAAGATTGACCGCGCGATCGGTGCTGCCACGCAGGCTGTCGAGGGGCTGTGCCACCGGCGCTTCTACCCCGAGCTGGCGTCTCGCTCGTGGGACTGGCCCAACGGGCAGACCGCACACGCATGGCGGCTGTGGCTCGACGACAACGAGCTGATCTCGCTCACCTCCCTCACCTCCGGTGGCCGGGCCCTCGACCTGGAGGACGTGTTCCTCCGTCGGTCCGATGGCCGCGAGGAGCCGCCGTTCACGCACATCGAGCTGAACATCGGCTCGTCGGCAGCGTTCGGCGGCGGCTCCACCACCCAGCGGGACATCACCGTGCAGGGCCTGTTCGGCTATCGGAACGACGAGACCACCCTCGGCACCCACACGGGCATCACCAGCGGCGCGACCACGCTCACCGTGGACGCTGTCACGTCGGCCGCCGTCGGCGTCGGCAGCCTCCTGCGCCTGGACGAGGAGCGCGTCACGGTGACCGCCCGCTCCATGGCCAGCACCGGGCAGACACTCACCGCACCGGTCGACGCGCAGATGAAGACCACCACGCTCCCGGTCACGAACGGCACGGCTTTCGCGGAGGGGGAGCTGATCCTCCTCGACGGCGAGCGCTGCAAGGTCGACGAGATCGCGGGCAACAACCTGATCGTCCGCCGCGCGGCCGACGGCTCGACGCTCGCTGCACACGAGGCGGCCACCCCCGTCTACGCCCCGCGGTCCCTCCGACTGCGCCGCGGCGTGCTGGGCACCACGGCGACCGCGCACACCAACGGTGGCGCCGTCGTGCGCTGGGACCCGCCCGCCCTCGTCAACGAGCTGTGCATCGCGCAGGCCATGACGAACCTGCTCCAGGGTGCCGCCGGGTACGCACGCACGGTCGGCTCCGGCGAGGGGCAGCGCGAGGCGGCCGGCCGTGGGCTGGCCGAGATTCGCGACGACACGTACACCGCTCATGGCCGCAAGGCCCGATCGCGGGCGGTGTGACGTGGCCGTATCCATTGACGTCTCCAGCCGTGGCCCGATGTTCGACGGGCGGGCCCGCGCCGCGGCTAACGCCTACGTGGACCGCCTGGAGCGGGACCTCGCCGAGGAGGGCGTGGGCATCGTCCGCGAGGAGCTGCACAAGGTCCTGCGCCACCCGACGGGCTACTACGAGTCCCGGATCACCGTGGAGCGCGGGCACATCGTCACGGACCAGGGCGCCGTCTACGGGCCGTGGCTGGCCGGGCTCGGTTCGCGGAACTTCCCGGTCACCCGGTTCAAGGGATACGAGCACTGGCGGCGCGCCGTCGAGCGGCTCCGCTCCCGGCAGCGCGGCATCGCCGAGAGGCTCCTCCGCCGGTACGTGGGGAGGATGTGATGGACGTCCTCGGCATCCTCGACGGCGTCGAGTCCCACGCTAACGCGTCCGGCTGGTTCGAGCGCGTCAACGGCCACGAGCCCAAGTCCGCGCCGACCACCGGCGGGCTGACGGCCGCCGCGTGGGTGGACTCCGTCACCCCCGTCAACTCGTCGGGGCTCGCGTCGACCACGGCCCGCGTGCTGGTCATGGTCCGCCTGTACTCGCCCCTGTCCGAGCCCGAGGACGCGATCGACCGCAACCTCATGGCCGCCATGTCGGACCTGTACGCGGCGTACTGCGGTCACTTCACCCTCGGCGGCCTGGTCCGCCAGATCGATATCCGCGGCGCGCACGGCGTCGCCCTGTCCGCGCGGGCGGGCTACCTCGAACAGGACACGGCGGTGTTCCGCGTCTTCACGATCTCCGTGCCTCTGATCGTCAACGACCTGTGGGAGGAGGCCCCGTGAGCAAGCAAGGCGGTCTCGGCGACAACCTGTACATCGCGGGCTATGACCTGTCCGGCGACATCCAATCTCTCGGCAACGTGGGCGGTGGCCCCGCTGCGCTGGAGGTCACGGGCATCGACAAGTCGGCGCCGGAGCGGATCGGCGGCCTGCGCGACGGGCGCCTCCAGGCGACGAGCTTCTTCAACCCGGGCACGGCGCCGGACCGGGCACACGCCAGGATGAAGCTGTTGCCCACGAGCGACGTCATCGCCGCGTACTTCCGGGGCACGGCGCTCGGCGGCGCCTCGGCGAACATCGTCTCGAAGCAAATCGGGTACGACGGCAACCGCGGTGACAGCGGCGAGTTCACGTTCGCCGTCGAGGCACAGGCCAACGGCTTCGGTGTGGAGTGGGGCCGCTCCATGACGGCCGGGAAGCGGACCGACACCACCGGCACGAACGGCCCCTCGGTGGACTTCGGCGTCGGCAGCCCGCCCCTCTTCAACGGCGCCACCCTGTTCGGCCTCCAGGCGTACCTCCACGTGTTCGCCCTCACCGGCACGAGCGTGACAGTCAAGCTCCAGGAGTCCAGCGACAACGGCGGTGCAGACACGTGGGCAGACGTGGCCGGCGGCTCCTTCACCGCCGCAACCGGCATCGGCTCGCAGCGCATCGAGACCGCCCGCAACCAGACCGTCGAGCGGTACCTCCGCGTCGTCACGACCGGCACCTTCACCTCGGCCACCTTCGCTGTATCGGTGGCCCGCAACGACGTGGCGGTGACCTTCTGATGCAGCAGATGAACCGAGTCGACCGACAGCTCCTCGCCCCCGGGGCGTACCAGACGTACAGCATTACCAGCCCCCGGGACACCTCGGTCGCCGCGGCCTGCCAGCAAGTGGGCTGCGCCGCGTGGCTGCACGGCTGGGAGTCGAAGGTCGACGAGCGGACCGAGCTCGGCGCCCGGCAGGCGCAGTACATCCGGACTCAGTCGCGGCGCACGTTCCGTGAGCAGCGCACCGAGGCAGGGCTGACGGTCTTCCGCTTCGCCTCCGGACAGCGCTGCTTCGCCGAGCACCGGACGCGGCCAGAGGTCTACGTCGTCCGTGACGGTGACTGGCGCGGCAACCCCACCGGCAAGACCCGCACACACACCCGGCCGCAGGACTGGGTTGAGGACTTCGGCGAGCACCAACTCCGCCTCGTCGACCAGCAGAAGGAGGGCTGATCATGGCCAAGGAGAACGGCCTCGGGTGGACCACGTGCAGCGTCGATGACGCAGCGGGGACTCCTCGGGCGATCAAGAACGATGTGACCAACTTGCAGTTCGCGACGCCGCGCGCGGTGCAGGACGTCACCGGCATCGACAAGAGCGCGATGGAGAGGATCCTCCTCCTCGCGGACTTCTCGGTGACCTTGAACGGCGTCTTCAACGACGCCGCGAACCAGGCCCACGACGTCTTCAAGACGATCCCCTCGACGAGCGTGCCGCGCACCCTGAGCCTCGCCGTGTCCGGCCAGACCCTCAACAACGAGGTGCTGCTCACGGACTACCCGCTGTCCCGCTCGGACTCGGGCGAACTCACCTGGGCTGTGCCCGGCGTCCTCGCCGACGGCACCGTCCCGACCTGGACCTGAGAGGCAACGGCCGTGGGCTTCAAGCCGAAGAAGAAGATCTATGAGTTGAAGTTCGAGGGAGACCCGGACCTCGACGGCCTCGTCGTCAAGCTGCGCGGACTGAACACCGGGCAGACGCTCGGCATCGAGACCGCGCGCGAAGACGGCAGCGAGGACGCCGTGAACGGCATGCTGCGCACCTACGCGGACCGCCTCGTCGAGTGGAACATCGAGGGCGACGACGGCGAGACCCTGCCGCTGACGCTTGACTCCATCCTCGGCCTCGACCCCGACCTGAACGACAAGGTCATCCGCGCGTGGACGGCCGCTATCAACGGAGTGCCTGCCCCTTTGGACAGCGCCTCGCCCGATGGCGTGCCGTCCCTGGAGGCGTCGATTCCGATGGACGTCCCCTCCGAGAGCCTGGCGAGCTGACTCACGCCCGCACAGTCCTTGCACTGTGCGAGCGGTTCCACTGCCTGCCCTCACAGCTATACGCCGAGGACCCCGAACTCCTGCGGATGCTCCGCATTGTCGACCTCGGCACCCCTGATGACCCGGACCCGGAGGTGAGCCATGTCTGATGACGTCACGATCACCGTGCGCGTCAACAACCAGACCGCCGCCGGATTCCGGGACATCAACGGCAACCTGCGTGACGTGCGCGGCCGGTTCGCGGCGGACGCCGGCGCGATGTCGCAGGCGTCGAACTTGCTCCAGGGCGCGGCCGTTGACCTGAAGGCATCTCTCATGGGCCTCGCCCCGGCCCTGATCCCGGTGGCGGCGCAGGCCGCGCCGATCGCGACCGGGCTCGGCGCGGCGGGCGCGGCGGCGATCGCATTCACGGCGGCGGTGGTCCCGCAGATCAGCACGATCACCGAGGCCGCGAAGGCCCACGCCGCGTATGAGGACGAGGTCAAGAAGTCGGGGGCCACGTCCGAGGCTTCGATCAAGAAGCAGGCCGAATATCAGCGGCAGATGAACGACATGCCGAAGGCCACGCAGCGCGCCGCCGGGTCGTACATGGTGCTGTCCAACGCGTTCAAGTCGTGGTCGGACGAGACCGCATCGTTCACGATGAAGCCGGTCGAGCAGGGGTTGCAGGTCACGACCGCGCTCCTCCCGCGGCTGACGCCTCTGGCCCGTTCGTTCTCGACGGAGCTGACTCGCGCCACGACCATCGCGGGTGGCGCCGTCGCAACGCCCGGTTTCGACCGGATGATGAACACCTTCAGCGACTTCACGGACCGCACGCTGAAGGAGGGTACGGACGGCGCGATCCACTTCATGCGGGTCCTGTCGTCGGGCGACGCCAGTGGCCCGTTTACAGAGGTCATGCAGTACGCCCGCGAGAACGGGCCCGCGGTCCGCGAGACGATGACCGCGCTCGGCGAGGCCCTGCTCCATGTCCTCGACGCCGCCTCGCAGGCCGGGCCGGGGATGTTGACGGTCGTCAACGCGTTCGCGCAGCTCGTGTCGGCTGTGCCCGCCGGGCTCTTGTCGAACTTGATGCAGGTGTACACGGCTTTCAAGCTGATCAAGTTGGCTGGTGTCGGACTAGCTGTGGTCGGCGGCGGTGTCACCGGACTGGCCACCAGCCTCGGCACCCTACGCACTGCGTCCATCGCGGCCGGCGGCGGAGTCGCCGGGTTGCGGGCGGCGTTTATGACGCTCGGCGCCACCGCGAAGGCGACCGTCGTGGTCGCAGGTATCACCGCTGCTGTGCTGGTGCTGACGAAGCTGGCTTCGATCGGCAAGTCGGCGCCGCCGGATGTGGACCGGCTGACGACGTCGCTGGGCAAGCTCGGCACGTCCGGCAAGGTGTCCGGCGAGGCGGCCCGTGCGTTCGGCAAGGACCTAAGCGGGCTCGCCGACTCGCTGCGCACGCTGGCCAGGCCGTCGAACGCGGAGGGAGTGCAGCAGTTCCTCACCTCGCTGATCGGCATGGACTCGACGCCGGTCAAGGAGGCGAAGGAGGACCTCGACGGCGTCGACGATGCGCTGGCCAACCTGGTCAAGGGCGGCAAGGGCGACATCGCGGCGGCGGCCTTCGACCACATCGCCGCGGCGATGAAGAAGCAGGGCATGACGTCGGGCGAGCTGCGGGGCAAGCTCGACGACTACAAGTCGGCGCTCGCGGACCAGGCCTTCGAGCAGCAGCTCGCGGCCGAGAGCATGGGCGTCTTCGGTGCGCAGGCGCAGGCGACGTCGGAGAAGCTCGCGTCGCAGAAGGCGTCGGCTGACGGGTTGCGGCAGAGCATCGAGGCCTTGAACGACGTGAACCGGTCCGCGTTGGGCGGGATGATCGGTTTCGAGGCGAGTGTCGATGCTGCGGCGAAGGCGGCGCGGGATAACGCTGGCTCGCTGAGCATGGTGGGCGGGCAGCTCGACCTCAACAGCCCGAAGGCGCAGGCCGCGGCCACCGCGTTGAATGACCTCGCCAGCAAGACGCGGGACGCCGCCACCTCGGCGCGCGAGTCGGGGGCGTCGTGGGAGCGCGTCAACGGGATCTACTCGCGCGGTCGTGAGGCGTTCATCGCGAGCGCACGCGCGATGGGCCTGTCGAAGTCGGAGGCGGCGCAGCTCGCCGCGCAGATCATGAAGATCCCCGCGTCGAAGTCGACGTCGATCAAGATGCGGACGGAGGACGCGGTCGCGGGCATCAACTCCGTGATCTCCGCGATCCGGCGGGCGCCGAACGCGAAGTCGGTGACGGTCAAGGCGCTGACGTCGGATGCTGTGCAGACGCTGCGTGACCTGGGCTACAAGGTGACGCACCTGAAGGACGGCCGTTTCAAGGTCTCGGCGTCGACGGGCGCAGCGTTGGGCAATGTGCGGGCGCTCCAGGCTGCGCGCGACAGGCTCCAAAGCAAGTCGATCACGTTCACGACGACGAAGATCACCATCTTCAAGACGGCGCAGGCAGGGGGCGCCAACAACCAGGGCGCGAAGAACTTCGCGGAGACGTCCCGCGCGTTCGGCGGCCCGATCCCCGGGTACGCCGACGGGGGCAACGTGCAGGCCATCCCCAGCGGCGGCTACGTACAAGGGCCCGGGTCCGGCACGAGCGACAGCATCGTCGCCCTGCTCGGTTCCGGTGCGGCAGCCCGCGTGTCGAACACCGAGTACGTCGTCCAGTCCAGCGCGGTGCGGAAGTACGGGGTACCGCTCCTCGAAGCGCTCAATGCGGGACGGCTCAAACTCGCCGGATTCGCGAAGGGCGGGCCCACGAAGGCGCAGCAGCGGGCGGCTGCGCAGGCGAAAAGCGAGCGTGAGGCACGCAACGCCGCCCAAGGCGACCTGACGATCAGCCACTTCGGGACGATGGCGGGCTACCGGAACACGGAGATCCGTAGCGCGCTGGCTCGCCCGGAGTCGATCGGCCCGCTCGTCTCGGCACTCAACCAGTGGCGGTCCGTGATCCAGAAGAGCACGCATGGCGGCCAGGAGCGGAGTCTCCTGCGGATGCTCGACTCCTACGGCAAGCGGCTGATCATCCAAGAGCGGGCGCTGACCAAGGTCAACGACCAGCTCGACAAGGCCAAGACGAAGCTGTCCGACCTGAAGGCCGCGGCGTCGCAGCTCGCCGACTCGGTGAAGTCTGGGGTCCTGAATTCGGCGAACATCACGAAGGGCGTAGGCGGCGACCGCGGCCCGACCACCGTCAAGACGATCATGTCGGGGCTCACCGCGTCCCGCGACAAGGCGAGCGCCTTCGCCGGGGCCCTCGCCGGGCTGAAGAAGAAGGGCCTGTCGTCCGCGCTGCTCCAGCAAATCGCGGAGGCCGGGATCGACGGCGGCGGCCTGGAGACCGCGGGCGCTCTCATGGGCGCCTCGAAGTCCGAAATCACCAGCCTGAACAAGTTGCAAGGCCAGATCGGCACCAGCGCGAAGGCCGCCGGCCGGACGACGAGCGACGCCGTGTACGGCGGGCAGATCAAGATCTCACAATCGCTGGTCACGGCCTTGACGCGGCAACAGAACAGCCTGGAGAAGTCCATGGACCGGCTGGCCGCCGCGATCGAACGGTCGGTGAAGCGTGCCATCGGCGGCAAGGGCACGGGCGGCATCATCGGCGCGGCGACCGGCGGCGCCCGCGGCGGCCTTACCTGGGTCGGTGAGCACGGCCCCGAGCTGACCCGCCTGCCGTACGGCTCGCGGGTCTATCCCGCGCACACCTCCCGCCGGATGGCCGGTGAGGCTGCCGGGCCGGGCGCGCCCATCATGGCCGTCATCCAGCTCGACGGGCAGACCCTCGCACGCGTGCTCATCGACCCGCTGCGCGGCGAGGTTCGCAGGGTGGCCGGCGGCAACGTGCAGCGTGCGCTGGGGGTGAGCTGACATGGTGTTCCCGCAGACCCCGCTGAATTTCACGGTCGAGCTTTGGTACGACGGCGCGTGGCAGAACATCACCTCGGATGTCCGCCACAGCGACAAGATCACGATCACGCGCGGGCGGCGCGCCGAGTCCGGACAGCCTGAGCCGGGCTCCTGCCGGATGACGCTACGCAACCGCGACGCGAAGTACACGCCCGGCAACCCCACCTCTCCTCTGTACGGAAAGATCGGCCGCAACACGTTGTTGCGCGTCATGGTCAACGGCGTCGGCCGGTTCGTCGGCGAGGTGTCCACGTGGCCGCCGCAGTGGACCGAGGGCGGCAAGGACGCGTGGGTATCCATCGAGGCCTCAGGGATTCTGCGCCGCATCGACCAGCGCAAGAGCCCGTTGCAGTCCACGCTCCGGCGCCGGATCACGTCCGATTCGTCGGTCCTCGGGTACTGGCCGATGGAGGAGGACGCGGGCGCGACGAGCGCGTACTCGCCTCTGCCCGGCGTGCCTCCGCTGCGTGTCTCCGGGTTCATTTTCGCCGCTGAGGACTCGCTCGCCGGATCGGCACCGCTGCCCTCTCTCATGGCGACGGCGTCCATGCAGGGAACGGTACCCGCGGCGACATCCACAGGCGAGTGGACGGCGACGTGCCTGTTCAACGTGGCATCCGCCCCTGCGGTGACAACGTCCCTGCTGGAGATCACTACGTCGGGTACCGCGGGCCGCCGCTTCCTTGCTCAGATGTTCCCGGGCACGATCCGGCTGACGGCGCTCGATCCGGACGGCGTAGAAACGATCTTGTTCAACTTTTCGCCGACCCAGTTCTACGGGGGCTGGGTGCGGCTGGAGGTCACCGCCAAAGAGATCGGCGGCGGCACCACCCGGATCCACTTCGGATGGCGTGTCCTGGCCAACGACTCGGGGTTCGGTGACGACTACCTGCTCGCCGGAACAAGCGGCACGGTCACGGGTGTCACCAGCAACTTCAGCCCCGCCATCGCGGGCGCGAAGCTCGGCCACCTCGGCGTGTTCTCCTCAGCGTCCACGCTGATCTACAGCAATGCTGAGAGCGGCTTCGTCAACGAGGCTGCACACACCCGGTTCCAGCGCCTGTGCACCGAGGAAGGCATCTCCTCAGTGCTGCTCGGTTCGGACGGTGCCCTGATGGGCCCGCAATCCCGGGGCCGTCTCCTCGATCTGCTCTACGAGTGTGCCGACGCGGACGGCGGCATCATCTACGAGTCGCGGGTCGAGGCCCGCCTCAACTACCGCACCCGCGCGTCCCTGTACAACCAGCCGCCGAAGCTGGCGCTCGATTACCGGCAGCACCTCATGCCGGGCCTCGCACCGGTCTCCGACGACCAGACCATCGTCAACGACTTCACCGTCTCCCGGACCAACGGCTCCAGCGCCAGGTACGTGCAGTCGACGGGCCCCCTGTCCACGCAGGACGCCCCGGCCGGTGTCGGCAAGTACGACCAGGCGGCGACGGTCAACGTGGCCACGGATGCGCAGCTCCCCGACATCGCGGCGTGGGAGGTGCACCTCGGCACGGTCGACGAGCCGCGGTACCCGACCATTCCCATCAACTTGGCACGCAACTACACGTTGGCCGCCGCCGCGATGGAGCTGGTCGCAGGCGACCGCATCACGATCAGCAACACCCCGTCCTGGCTGCCGCCGGATGGCGTCGACGTGATCGTGCAGGGCTTCACCGAGACGGTGGCATCGGACGAGTGGACGATACAGTTCGTCGGGTCTCCGGCGTCACCGTGGACGGTCGCCGATACAGGCACGCCTTCCACACCGGGGACGTGGACGGACACCGACGGGTCTGTCCTCGCTGTGGCGATGACGTCCGCGCAGACGACCGCGCTCGTACACACCACGAGCGGCCCCGTGTGGTCCACCAACCCCGTAGACATGCCCTGCGCCGTGCGCGTGGGCGGCGAGGTCATGCAGGCCTCGGCGATCGCCAGCGCAGGCCTGGACACGTTCACACGCACCGTGTCGTCCGGTTGGGGTACAGCGAACACCGGGCAAACGTGGGTGCTGGCAGGCGGGTCGGCGTCGGAGCGTTCCACCGACGGGACTCGTGGAGTCGTCACCATCCCGAACGCTTCGGTCAGCACCGCCCGGTTCCAGACCCTGGGGTTGACGCTCGACGACTGTGAGATCCGTGTCCGTGTCTCGCCCGGGCAAGTCTCGACCGGCAACTCGATGCTGCCCTCCGTCGTGCTCCGATACGTGGACTCCGCAACGAATTACCGGGCCCGGATCCATCTCGGGACGGGTGGGGCCATGGGCGTCTCCGTCACCCTGGGCGCCACCCAGCTCGGCACGGCGCCGCTCCCGTACACGTACGCGGCGAACGACACGTTCGAGATGCGGGCCCGAGTCGACGGCAACCGTGTTCGCGCCCGTGTCTGGCCGACCGCGTCTACCGAGCCGACGGTCTGGCACATCGACCAGACCGTCACCACCAGTCCCGTCGCCTCCGGCGCGGTCGGCGTCGTCGCGTCCGGCTTCTCCGGCAACACCAACACGAATCCGATTCTCACCTTCGACAACTTCGAGATCGTCACGCCACAGCTCTTCACCGTCACACGGTCCGTCAACGGCGTCGTGAAAGCCCAGAACGCGGGCGCGGACGTGCGCCTCGCCACCCCCGCGATCGTCGCCCTGTAGGAGGCGCCATGTCCCTGTACCCGCCCATCCCAGCCGGGAGCCGCATCACGTCCGGGCTCCTGTCGTCGATGCTGCCGCAGATCATGTGGAAGACGGTCAACACTGACCGCGCCGCGACAACGGCCTTCGCCGACGACCCCGATCTGACATGCGTGCTGGAGGCCAACGCCACCTACCACGCGATCTTCTACATCCACTTCGCGGCCCTGGATTTGGCCCGCTTCAAAACTATGTGGAACGTCCCCTCTGGCGTCAGCGGCAACCGCTCCGCGATGGGCCCCGATCAGGGCGTGGTCCTGTCGGGCACCTCGACCGGCGGCACCGGCCGCTGGGGTGTCCACAACTTCACGACGAGCGTGACCTACGGCACCCGCGATTCCGGATCGAACCAGTGTGCGGCGATCGAGGAGGCCGTCTTCACCACCACCGGCGCCGGGACGCTCGCCCTCCAATGGGCGCAGGTCACCAGCAACGCGACCCCGAGCCGCCTCGGCGCGGGCTCCTCGCTCCACCTCAGACGACTCGCCTAGGAGGCACACATGGCTGACCAGATGCCCTACCCGTACTACCGGCTGTCCGCGCAGGGACGGTCGGAGAGCGGCTTCACGTTGACGCTCCGCATCGAGGAGGGGGCGGGCGGGCCACTGCCCGGCATGACGACGGAGTCGGTCCTCGACGGCATCCGGCAGCTCCTCGCGGGTGAGGACGTGACGACGTCGCTGTCCCGCTCCGAGATCACGACCACCAACAGCCTGTAGAAGAGAGGTCCCTCATGGCCCGTATGCCCGGCGCGATCTGGCGCCCTGTCGTCAACGTCCACCCGAAGGGCACACGCGAGCGCAGAGGACTTGCGCTGCATGTGCAGGCGGGCAACAACTCGCCCTTCGGCTGGTTCAACAACCCGGCCTCGCAAGCTTCCAGTGACTTCTGGGTGTCGAAGAAGGGAGTCATCGAGCAGTACGTCAACACCGGTACCGACTACGCGTGGGCGCAGGCGGCCGGTAACCCGTACTACGCGAGCGTCGAAACGGAAGGGCACCCGTCGGAGCCGCTGACCGCTGAGCAGATCGAGGGCGTCGCCAAGATCTACGCGTGGGGGCACGGCGAGTTCGGATGGCCGTTCGCCGTCGTCAACTCGACCACGAAGCACGGTCTGACCTATCACGGCGCCGGGGGCTCCTCGTGGGGCGGGCACGCCGCCTGCCCGGGGGATCTCCGCAAGGGCCAGCGTTCCACGATCGTCGACCGTGCGCAGGTGCTCGCCGGAGGCTCGGCGCCCGCGACGAAGAAGGTGTCCCTCAAACACATCATCGCCGCGGTCACCGCCGACACCAAGGGCGCGCAGGGTCACACCACGTACAAGGCCGAGGCCCTCATCTGCGAGCAGGCCCTGTACGCGGAGGGCCTCCTCGCGAAGAAGTGGGTGGACGGCTCGCTCGGCACGTCGTTCGTGACGGGCTACGGCAAGTGGCAGCGCAGCAAGGCTGGCGGCTCGTACTCCGGTAAGGCCGCGGATGGCGTCCCCGGCCGTGACTCCCTGGCTCGGCTCGGTGCCCGGCACGGGTTCACCGTCACCGCCTGAGAGGACTGATCCGATGACTGCACCTCGTCTCTTCACTCTCGACCGCGATCGCGATGTCTCTGGCGTCTCCGGGACCGGCACGGTCGCCGACGGCGTCGTGTGGCCCGACGGCACCGTCTCGATCCGCTGGCGCGGGCCCCGTCCGTCCACCGTGTTCTGGGACTCCCTGGAACACGCCGAGTTTGTCCACGGCCACCAGGGAGCGACGCGCTTCATGTGGGCCGACACCCCGAAGGAGAACTGACCATGTCCGAGATCCACATCCCCCACGCCAACACCGTCGTGAAGACCGCGGCCAGCTACGGCCGCGACCTTGCCGAGCGCGTCGGCGCCACATTCGTCGTCGCTGCGGGCGGCATCGCCGTGGCCGCAGGCCCGGGCGACATGTTCCACGCCTCGTTCTGGCAGACCATGGGCGCGGCCGGGATCGCCGCGGCGGGCAGCCTCCTGAAGGGGTTCGTCGCCAGAGCGTTCGGCACCAGCAACAGCGCATCCCTCGCCAAGGGCGTCTGACCTGCCCCATGTTCACGCCCCGGAGGTGGTATGGACGCCGCCATGGTCACGGCCGTCGCCGCGCTGATCGGCGGGCCCGTGGCCGCGGTGGCGGCCATGTACGGCACCCGCGGCGCCACCAGGTCAGCCCGGGAGGGCAACGCAGTGAACGGCTTCAACAGCCTGACGGACCAGCTACAGGAGGAGCGGAAGGAGCTACGCGCCGACCTCGCGACCGTGCGCGCCGAACTGGCCGCAGAGAAGATGGAGACAGCCCGGCTCCGACTGCTCGTGCAGCAACTCGGAGGGACATCGTGACCCGCACCGAGCAAGTTCTGTACCGCTCGCGGCACTTGCTGTGGATGACGGCCGCGCTCCTCATGCTCGGGGGCGGCGTCGCACTGTCACTCCTCCTGATCCACCGCGAATCGTCGGCACGGCAAGAGGTGTCCCGCGAGGCAGACCTGCGCGGCGCCGCCGTGTCCACCCTCGCCGGGGACGTACGGACGCTGCGGTCGCAGCTCCAGGCCGAGGGGAAGACGCCGGCGGCCCCGGATCCGTCGAAGGCCGTCGATGATTTGCCTGCGCGTGCCGAGGTTCCTGTCCCGGTTCCGGGGCCTCCTGGCCCGTCGGGGAAACCCGGTAGGGCCGCGCCGACCATCACGCCTTCGCCGGGTTCGTCTGGTGCGCCCGGCCGTGACTCGACGGTGCAGGGTCCGCCGGGTGCGGACTCGACGGTGCCGGGTCCTGTCGGGCCGACTGGCCCGGCAGGGCCCGCCGGTCCGGTTGGCCCGGCCGGGCCCGCAGGGCAGGACGGCACGGACGGGCGAGACGGTCAGGACGGGCAGACGACGTGCCCCGACGGCTACTCATGGCAGGCCCCGGAGGGTGACCCGGACGCCCTGGTCTGCCGCCGTACGGACGCGCCACCGCCGGAACAGCCGGATCCGTCGGACGATACGCAGCCGCTCGCGGCGGCCCTGGACCCGACCAGACGCCAGTACGTATGAGTGTGGCCCTCATCGCCCTCGCGGGCGGTGGGGGCCGTTTCTTCATGTCCAAGTACTCTGCCGTCCATGATTCGCGCAGTGGTGTTCGACGTCGGTGAGTGCCTGGTGGACGAGACCAAAGAGTACGGAACATGGGCCGACTGGCTCGGCGTGCCTCGACATACGTTCGCGGCGATGTTCGGCGCGGTGATCGCACAAGGACGGGACTACCGCGAGGTTTTCCAGGAGTTCCGGCCCGGCTTCGACCTATACGCCGAGCGCGAGCGCCGTGCCGAGGCCGGGCAACCGGAGCACTTCGGCGAGGAGGACCTCTACCCGGATGTGCGTCCGGCGATGGCCACACTCCGGGCCGACGGCCTGTGGCTCGGCATCGCGGGCAACCAGACGGTCCGCGCAGGAAAGCTCCTGCGCGAGCTGTTCATGGACGACGTGGACTTGATCGGCACCTCGGACGACTGGGGCGCCTCGAAGCCAGACGCGCTGTTCTTCGAACGGGTCGCCGAGGTCGTACCGCACACCGTCGATGAGATCCTCTACGTCGGCGACCGCGTCGACAACGACCTTCGCCCCGGAGCGCAGGCGGGCATGCACACCGCGCTCGTCCACCGGGGCCCCTGGGCAACGATCCAGTGGAACACCGAGGAAGCACAGTCGCTGCCGACCTTCCGCATCGACAGCCTCCTCGAACTGCCTTCGCTCATTGCCGAGTTCAACGCGCAAGAGCACTGACTGTCGTCCGCCATCCGTACAACCGGTCATCGAGGTCACGGACACAGCGTTCGTTCTGGTACGGGGCGAGCGCGCGCCGTACCTCGGTGACCCGGTCCATCCCCGTCGCGTACCACGTGCGCTCGAGCTGCTCCAGCGCCTGCACCGCGTTCCGGCATGCGGCTTCCGGCTCGCCCGCGGCGGCCTCGACAGCGGCAAGATCACCAAGGAGAACAGCCCGCTGCTTCTCTTCAGTGGGCTCCAGTTGGTCGAGCGCGTTGAGGAGCGTGGTGCGCGCCTGCGGCAAGTGCCCGGCCGTCAACTGGGTGTTGCCCTTGAACGCGGCGAGACGTCCGGGCGTGAACCAGTCGAACCACTCCGGGACCTCGCCCGCTGCTCCGCCCGCGAGGGTCTCCTCCGCATGCCTGATCAAGTGGAGCGCAGTCGCTGTGTTGCCGCACCGGGTTTCGCACTCCGCCTCGACCGCGTCGAGCCACGCCCACAGTGCGGCCGGGGCCGGGCCGCGGCGCGCGTAGGTCCGCGCGGCGATCATCCGCTCGACCGCCTTGTCGCGCAGGCCCGCCCACCCGGGAATGAACGCGGAGTGCGCGAGGATTGCGGCGCCGAGGAGGACATCGTCGGCCTCGCCTGCCGCCTGGAGTGCGTGGGTGAGCGTCGCTGCGGCAGCGTCGGGCTCTTGCTGGTCGAAGAACTCGACACGCCCGGCGAGGAGATAGGTCTCCGCGAGCGCTGATGCGATCCGCCGCCGGGTCTCCCCGGCAGTCTGCGGGAGCAGGGCGCAGCCGAGGGTGGCGTGGGCGATCGCGGCCGGATGCAGCATCGATGGGGCCACCGACCAGTAAAGGCGGCGGTGCGAGCGAGTCACGGCCTCATAATCCCGGGCCACGGTTGCTGGCTGCATTGACGCTGCGGCCTCACTCGGCACGACGGCGAGCGCGCTGCCCACCGCGGCGGCGAGCATGACCTGCCGCGGCTGACCCACGTGGTCGGGTGCGAACCCAAGCTGTTCGAGTGTCTGTCCGAGCATCTGCGCGAGACGCTGGCCTACCTCCGGATGCGGGGTGGGTGGCGTTGCGCTTTCCCACCGTCGCACCTGCCTCACTCCGACGCCGAGCGCCTCAGCGAGTGCGTTCTGGCTCGTGTATCCGGCCGCAATCCGTGCGGACCTCAGGCGTACGTTTCCTGCGCTGCGCGTCATGGCGGGCACCTCCGTGATATGCCGCCAGTGTCGCCAACAAGGCCTCTGCCGTACAGGGTTCACGCCTTACGGGTGATCAAAAGCCCGGATCGCTTACGCAAAGAGGCCTCTTCAAGTCCTCGGAACTGCCGGTAGAGAGGGCCAGTCTGGACACCCACCAGACAGGAGCCCCGCATGGACGACTATCCACTCCGTACCGCCGGGGGCTGCTCGATCCAGCACGCGGGCGCGGCATGGGATGCCGTACGCGTGCCCCACGAGTTCGGCCTCCGCGCTCTCAGTATCCTCGGCCCCCGCACCGGCGCCGTCGTCGAGACCACCTGCTTTGTCTACTGGTTCGTGCCCGCGGGCACCGCCGATAGTTGGGACGTGGCTGGCACGCGCGCGGTGGGCAGGGGCTCGTGGGTGAGCGTGCCGCCGCACCGGCGTACGGAGGGGCCCGGCCCGCACTGGCGGGTGTGCCCAGCCGAGGAGGCGTGGTTGACCGATCCGGCCGGGCTCCGGGCCGCTCTTGATGATGCCCGCACGACGGCTCCCGTGACGGTGGCGTCATGACCAGCCTCGCCGAGACCCTGCTCGTACAGACCCCGCCCCTGAGCGGGTTGACCGAGGTACAGAGGTGCGGCCGCCACTGCGTATGGTGCGGTGCCGCTCTCCGCGCCGGGCGCAGTGTCGACCTCGGCGAGCGCGACGACGGGGCCGGCCGCCGCATCTTCCCGCGGGCCTGCCCGCCGTGCACGACGCTCAAGGCCTACCACCAGCTCATCAATCACGCTGCGACCTGCGAGCAGTGTGTGGACAACGCGGCGCTGTGCCCGGCCTCTGCCGGGATACGGCGCGCGCTGAAAGAGGGGCGGCGCCAGTGCCGTCGGTGACGTACTGCTATCGATGCGATCAGCCGATCCGGCCGGGCGAGGCCAGCCGGGCAGCGCTCGCCGTGTCGATGAGCGGCCCGGGCAGGGTCGTCTCCCAGCACGAGCACTGCCCGGTAGCCCCGGATGGTGCCGTTCGGGTTCTGCCCCGCGATCACCACTAGACCCCCGTCGCTGGGCTCGGCACGGAGCTTGACGACGGGAGGGCGGTCGCTCGGTACCTGCGATGCCGGGCGACCGCCGTTGCCCCCCGCCGTCTTCTTGCGCTCCTTCAAGGCGGCGGGACAGCGGGCCGCGCTTCACCGCGGCCCGCGCCCGGCTCGGTACCTCGGCAGGCCCCGAGCTGGAAGGGGCGGCCCCGCACCCTGTCCCGCGGGGTCGCCTCGCAGACTCCCGCGCCTTCCGGTGCGGGCGGGCGGCGGCGGTGTATGCGCGAGGGGCGTCGCCGCCCAACTCACAGAAGATCACGGAGCGGAACGTTGAGCGCGTGGGCGATAAGGAGGAGGTCCGCGAGGTTGGGAACGCTCGTCGCCGTTTCGAACCGGTGGATCGTTTTGTGGTCCCGACCGACGAGTTCACCAAGCTGGACCTGGGAGAGCTGCGCGTCAAGGCGGGCGGTGCGGATGCGTGCCCCGATAGCCCGGCGGCTGGTGGCTACCCAGTCGGGCATGGGGTCGAGTGGCACTGGACCACAGTTGAATGATCTTGACCGTAAGTCTTTACCTGGCCAGGTAAATCTTGTGATCTTGGGTAAGTGGGGCAGCAGACCGCTATCTGACCTCTACTCCTAGCCGAACAGTGCGCAGTCGAATCGCACCCCGTGCACTCAAAGCGCGGCCGGCTACCCCTTGCACGCACTGGCCTACGACGCTGGCCAGCGATTCAGTGGGGACCACCCCACACACACGCCCGGCGCGGGCCTAGACCCCGCACGCGCCATTGGGGCCGTTCGTCCGCCGTGAGTACCCCCTTGTCGGCGGACGGACGGTTATAACCGAAGGCCGACCGAAGGGAACCTCACTCGAACGAGTGAACGATTTTGCCGTGACGGATGTATGGGCCATGCGTTAGAAATAGTGGCCAGGGTGGGGCAATGTCCGCCTCCCCGGGTGGCAGCCCCGCCCTGGTCCCAGGCCCCCGGTTCGCAAAAGCGCCGGGGGTCGACGCATGCCTATGGGAAACAGATGGGAGAAAGATCTTGCCCACCAGGGCTAACAAAAGCTAACGAAAGCTAAGCCGGGCGAACAGGCAAGCCCCTGACTTCCTGCTCGGGCCCCTGACCTGCAAGGCCGATGGACGCACCGTTGACCCAGACGATCACGGTTCCCCCTCATCCATCGGCCCCCAGAGGCTTGCCCGCAACACCCCGCCCTGAAAACCAGCCGCAGATGAGGAGCGCGTCACCGGCCGAGGGAGACGGAAGGTCACACCGCGGTTCCTCACGGTTCATAACTCGGCAGCGCGTTGTCAGTGCGGCCCGCTAGTCTCTTCACATGATCCCCACCGAGAACCGTGCCCCCGCGCGGTCCGCCGACGAGCTGAACGAGCGGATCCGCGGCCTCATGGCGCGCTCCGGCGGCCGGTTGAGCGAGTCGCAGCGCCGCGAGTACGAGGTCCTGGTCGTGGAGTGGGCGGCGGCGGTACGCGGAGACATCGTGAAGGCCGCCTGACCCCGACGCTCGACCGCCTGACCCCGACGCTCGACCGCCTGACCCCGACGCTCGACCGGCAGACGCCGACACTCGACCGGCAGACGCCGTCGCGGGCCCGCGAAGCCGGGAATTTCGGTCGTACGGACCCCTGGGGCCCGGGAGGCCGGGGCGTCCACCGCTGCCCGGCGGCGGACCACCGGCCCATGTCCGGCCCCCCGGTTTTCCCGGTACGCAGTCAAGCGCAGCCGCACGGACGACGGAAGCGTGTGCGGGGCCGCCGTCGCGGCACACGCTTCACACCGGGTGTGCGGCGCTTTTGCCAGTGACCCCTTTAAAAGTCAAGCACTTCCCTTTTAATTCACCCCATCAAGTGATGTGAGACCGTCGGGAATCGTTACGCCACAACGCGGTGCGGAAAGTCCCGCTAGCGTGGCCGACCAGGCGCCCCAGCCCCCGGTGGCCTCCCGATTCGTTCGCACGCAACACGAGGCAGCGCGCGGCTCCCAGGAGCTGGACAAGTGCTCGGCCCGGGGGGACCGATGCGACAGGGCAACAAACAGGACCACCTCGACGACGGCTTCGGTGACTTCGGCGACTTCGACGGCATCGTCGATCTGAACGGGTCCGACGGCTATGTGCACGCACCCGTCGTGCACACCGACGGCGACTGCGCCGTCGTCGAACTCACCGGCGAGATCGATCTCCTCGCCGTCCAGCGGATGACCCCGCTGCTCGACACGGTGGCGGCGGGCCCCTATCGCGTCGTGGCGATAGACCTGACCGGCACCACCTTCTTCGACTGCTCCGGGATCTCCCTCCTGGTGCGCGCCCACCGCAGAGCAGCCGGCCGCGGCGGCCGGGTCACCGTGGTCTGCCGCCACCGCCTGACGCTGCGCATCATCGAACTCTCCGAGCTGACTCCGATCCTGACCCCGGTGGCGACCCTGGAGGAGGCCCTTCGTCCGTGACACTGCGTAGTTCTCCGGGATGCGGTTCGCCCGCGCCGCTCATAGCGTGACAGGCGTCCGTACCCACCAACCGAGGAGCCGTCATGGGCGAGAGCGCGATGGACAAGGCCAAGGGCAAGGCCAAGGAGATGGCCGGCAAGGCCACCGGCAACGAGCGCCTGAAGTCGGAGGGCAAGGTCGACCAGGCGAAGAGCGACGCGCGCAACGCCGCCGACAAGGCGCGCGGCAAGGCCGAAGGCATGCGCGACTCGTTGACCGACGACAAGTAGCAGCGCGCCACATGGGTCACCTTTAGCGAGCAGTGCTGTGTGTGCCCCCTCGTCACCGAGGGGGCACCGGCATGTCCGGCGCATCCACCGTTACCGCACCTCTTCCAACAGACTCCAACAAGGCCTACCGTAACGCGCGTCGATTGACACGTACATGCAGTAGTCCAGCTTGTTCGGGAGTTCGGAGGAACGTAACCATGCGTCGTCTTCCCACCCGCGCCACCGGTGCCGTCCGGCGAAGAGTCGTCACGACGGTGGCCGTGGCGGTGCTGTGCGCAGGCGGAGTCGTGGCGGTACCCGCGTCCGCCGATCCGCCGCCCGCCCTCGACGACGGCCTGGCCCTCACCCCGCCCATGGGCTTCAACAACTGGAACTCCACGCACTGCCGCGCGGAGTTCGACGAGACCATGGTGCGGGGCATCGCCGACCTGTTCGTCGACAAGGGCCTCAAGGACGCCGGATACCAGTACGTGAACCTGGACGACTGCTGGGCCCTGCCCGCACGGAACGCGGACGGCAAGCTGGTGCCCGACCCGGCCCGGTTCCCCCATGGGATCAAGGCGGTCGCGGACTACGTCCACTCCAAGGGCCTCAAGCTCGGCATCTACACGAGCGCCGGGACGAAGACATGCAGTGACGTGGGCTTCCCGGGCGCGCTCGGCCACGAGTACAGCGACGCGCGGCAGTTCGCCGACTGGGGTGTCGACTACCTCAAGTACGACAACTGCAACAACCAAGGGGTCGACGCGAAGCAGCGCTACACGACGATGCGCGACGCCCTGCGCGCCACCGGTCGTCCCATCGTCTACAGCATCTGCGAATGGGGGCAGAACAAGCCGTGGGAGTGGGCCGCCGACGTCGGCCATCTGTGGCGCACCACCGGTGACATCAGCGACAACTGGGGCTCGATGCTCTCGCTGCTCAAGCAGAACCTGCCGCTGGCCCGCTACGCCGGTCCCGGCCACTGGAACGACCCCGACATGCTGGAGGTCGGCAACGGCGGCATGACGGACACCGAGTACCGCACCCACTTCTCCATGTGGTCGGTCATGGCGTCGCCGCTGCTGATCGGCACGGACCTGCGCACGGCGTCCGACACGACGTACGAGATCCTCGCCAACCGTGACGTCATCGCTGTCGACCAGGACCCGCTGGGCAAGCAGGGTCTCGAGGTCTCCTCCGAGGGCGGGCGCTGGGTCGTGTCCAAGGAGATGCAGGACGGCAGCCGCGCCGTGGCCCTGTTCAACGAGACGGGCTCCGCACAGCACATCGCGACCACGGCGAAGGCGGTCGGGCTGCCCGCGGCCCCCGCGTACGTGGCCCGTGACCTGTGGCAGCACAGGAACGTCAACACCGCGGGCACGCTCGCCGCGACGGTCCCCGCCCACGGCACGGTGCTGCTGCGCGTGGCGGCGGACCCGAAGTGGGCCGCGTATCCCCCGGCCGCCGACGTCGCCCTGGACGAGGGGGTGTTCGCCGAGCCGGGCACGACGGCGAAGGTCTCCGGCGCGTTCACCGATCTGGGCCGCACCCCGGCCCGTGACGTCTCCGTCTCGCTGAGCGGGCCGGCCGGCGAGGGCTGGAAGGTCGTGGCGCGCGGGGCGACGAAGGCCCCGGTGGTGCCGGCCGGCGGCGCGTTGCGCACCGGGTGGACGGTGAGCGTTCCCGCGGGCACGGCGACGGGCACCTACGATCTCACGCTGCGCGCCACCTACCGCTCCCCGCACGGCACGAGGGTGACGAGCACGGTACCGGTGACGGCCGCCGTGGCGACGGCACCACCGCGCGGCATCTCGGCTCTCGGTGATCTCCCCTGGCTCGCGAGCACCAACGGGTACGGGCCGGTGGAGCGCGACACCAGCAACGGCGAGAGCGCGGCGGGCGACGGGAACCCGCTCACCGTCGGCGGTGTGGTGTACGCCAAGGGCCTGGGCGTCCACGCGAGCAGTTCCGTCGACTACTACACGGCCCGCGGTTGCGAACGCGTCACGGCGCAGGTCGGCGTCGACGACGAGAAGGGCACGAAGGGCACGGTCGCGTTCGAGGTGTGGGCCGACGGCCGCAAGGTCGCCTCGACCGGTGTGCTCAGCAACTCCGATGCCCCGCAGGCCCTTTCGGCCGATGTGACGGGTGCTCAGGTGGTCCGGCTCGTCGTCACGGACGGCGGCGACGGCATCGACTCCGACCACGCGGACTGGGGCGACGCGCAGGTGAGCTGCTGAGGTCGGAACCCGGCCGGGGGGGGGGGGGGGGGGGGGGGGGGCCCCCCGCCCCGGGGGGGGGGGGGGGGGGGGGGGGCGGGGCGGGGGGGGGGGGGGGGGTTGGGGGGGGGGGGGGGGGTGGGGGGGGGGGGGGGGCGGGGGGGTGGTGGGGGGGGGGGGGGCGGGGGGGGGGGGGGGGGGGCCCCCCCCCCCCCCCCCCCCCCCCCCCCCCGGGAGGGGGTGACGGCCCGTCAGGCGACCTGCGGGTGGGCCTCGTTCAAGGCGGAGCCGGGCCGCAGGGCCGCCGCGGCGGCGCCCACGAGGCCCGCGTCGGTGCCCGTCGAGGCCGGGGCGAGGGTGAGGCGCTGCACGAAGGACAGCGTCGCGTAGTCGCGCAGCGCGCGGCGCAGCGGGGCGAAGAGGACGTCCCCGGCCTTGGCCACTCCCCCGCCGATCACCGCGATGTCGATCTCCACGAGCGTCGCGGTCGCCGCGATCCCGGCCGCGAGGGCCTGCGCCGCCCGCTCGAAGGAGGCGAGGGCCACCCGGTCACCGGCGTGCGCGGCGCGGGCCACCGCGGCGGCGGACGCGTCGCCGTCGGCGCCGGGACGCCAGCCGTCGGCGAGGGCGCGGCGGGCGATGTTGGGACCGCTGGCGATGCGCTCGACGCAGCCGCGCGCCCCGCACGGGCACGCGTCACCGTCGAGGTCGACGCTGATGTGACCGATGTGCCCGGCGTTGCCGGTGGGGCCGGGGTGGAGCTGGCCGTTCAGGATCAGGCCCCCGCCGACACCCGTGGAGACCACCATGCAGAGCGCGTTGTCGTGCCCGCGGGCGGCGCCCTGCCAGTGCTCGGCGGCCGTCATCGCCACGCCGTCGCCGACCAGTTCGACCGGCAGGCCGCCCGCGCGCGTCCGGACGCGCGCGACCAGCGGGAAGTCACGCCATCCCGGCACGTTGACCGGGCTGACGGTGCCCGCCGTGCGGTCCACGGGGCCCGCGCTGCCGATGCCGACGGCCCTCGCCCTGGGCCACAACTCGGACCCGGTCAGCTCGGTGAGGACCGCGTCCACCGCGCCCATCACGGTCTCCCCGTCCTCCTGCGCGGGGGTCGGCCGCTGGGCCCGCGCCAGAATGCGGCCCCGGTCGTCCACCAGGGCGCCGGCGATCTTGGTGCCGCCGATGTCGAGCGCGGCGACGAGGTCCATGTGCATCAGTGTCAGATCCCCTGGGAAAAGGCAGGTCGGAGAAGCGAAGTCTAGGAAGCGATGAGGAGCGGGGACAGTCTCTCCCGAGTATGACAACGTTGTCCAGGCCCTATGCTCGACGCCACACGCCCGTGCAGGATGATGAGCCGTGACGCATCGGGCCCGTCACCTCCCGCGGGTGGCCGGCCTTCCCGGCAGCGACGACAGGACAGGACAGCGCATAGTGGACCGCACCGCCCGCCGCACGGAGAACCGCTACGGCAATCGCCCCACCATGAAGGACGTCGCCGCGCGTGCCGGGGTGGGTCTGAAGACGGTGTCCCGGGTCGTCAACGGCGAGCCGGGCGTCACCCCGGACACGGAGCGCCGCGTACAGGAGGCCATCGCCGCCCTGGGCTTCCGGCGCAACGACAGCGCGCGGGTCCTGCGCAAGGGGCGTACGGCCAGTATCGGTCTGGTCCTGGAGGATCTGGCGGACCCGTTCTACGGTCCGCTGAGCCGTGCCGTGGAGGAGGTCGCGCGGGCGCACGGCGCGCTGCTCATCAACGGCTCCAGCGCCGAGGACCCCGACCGAGAGCAGGAGTTGGTGCTCGCGCTGTGCGCCCGCCGGGTGGACGGCCTCGTCGTGATCCCGGCCGGTGACGACCACCGGTACCTGGAGCCGGAGATCGCGGCCGGTGTCGCGACCGTCTTCGTCGACCGGCCCGCCGGACGGATAGAGGCGGACGTGGTCCTCTCCGACAGCTTCGGCGGCGCGCGGGACGGCGTCGCGCACCTCATCGCGGGCGGCCACCGGCGCATCGGCTTCATCGGCGACCAGCCGCGCATCCACACGGCCGCCGAGCGGCTGCGCGGCTACCGGACGGCGATGGAGGACGCGGGGATACCGGTCGACGAGCGGTGGATGTCGCTGGGGGTCACCGATCCCGAGCGGGTGCGCCGCGCCGCCGAGGAGATGCTGAAGGGGCCGGAACCGGTCACGGCGATCTTCGCGGGCAACAACCGGGTGACGGTGACGGTGGTCCGCGTCCTCGCCGGACTCGACCGCGGTGTCGCCCTGGTCGGCTTCGACGACATCGAGCTGGGCGACCTGCTCCAGCCGGGTGTCACCGTGGTGGCGCAGGACGCGGCCCAGTTGGGCAGGACCGCGGCCGAGCGGCTGTTCCGCCAGCTCGACGGGGTGACGCTGCTGCCGGAGCGCATCGAGCTGCCGACGCGGCTGATCAAGCGCGGGTCGGGCGAGCTGCCGCCGGCGTGACGAAGAGCCTGGCGCCGTCGAGGCGCCGGGCCCTTGAGTCCTTTCCGCCGCTCTACTGGGCCTTCGCCGTGAGGTCGCCCCGGCGCGGACCCGCGTACCCCTCCAGGTCCGCTCGCGTGAGGCCACTGAGGCGGGCCACCTCGGCGACGTCGAGCGCGCCGCAGTCCAGGCCGCGCAGCAGGTACCCGGCGAGGGCCTTGGCGGTGGCGGGCTCGTCGGCGATGTCGCCCGAGGACTGGCGCGCGTAGGCGGAGAGGCGGGCCGCGGCCTGCTCGAACCCTTCGCGGTAGAAGGCGAAGACGGCCGCGTAGCGCGTCGGGATGTGGCCCGGGTGCATGTCCCAGCCCTGGTAGTAGGCGCGGGCGAGGGCGCGGCGCGTGAGGCCGTAGTGCAGGCGCCAGGCGTCGTGCACCTTGGCGGTGGGGCCGACGGGCAGCACGTTGGTGGAACCGTCCGACACGCGTACTCCCGTACCGGCGGCGGCGACCTGCATGACGGCCTTCGCGTGGTCGGCGGCCGGGTGGTCGCTCGCCTGGTACGCGGCGGAGACACCGAGGCAGGCGCTGTAGTCGAAGGTGCCGTAGTGCAGGCCGGTCGCGCGCCCCTCGGCCGCGTCGATCATGCGGGCGACGGCGGCGGTGCCGTCGGCGGCGAGGATGGACTGGCTGGTCTCGATCTGGATCTCGAACCCGAGCCGCCCCGCGTCGAGGCCGTGACTCTTCTCGAAGGCTTCGAGGAGCCGGACCATCGCCGTGACCTGCTCCGGGTACGTCACTTTCGGCAGCGTCAGGACGAGCCCGTCGGGCAGTCCGCCGTGCTCCATGAGGCCGGTGAGGAAGATGTCGAGGGTGCGGATGCCGCGGTCGCGGACCGGGGCCTCCATGCACTTCATGCGGATGCCCATGTACGGGGCGGCGGTCCCTTGCGCGTACGCCTCGGCGATGACGCGCGCGGCGCGTGCGGCCGTCTCGTCCTCGTCGGCGTCGGAGGCGGGCCGGTAGCCGTCCTCGAAGTCGACGCGCAGGTCCTCGACGGGCTCGCGCTCCAGCTTGGCCCGTACGCGGCTGTGGACCGGCTCGGCGAGTTCGTCGGACAGTCCGAGCACCGCGGCGAACGAGGCGGCGTCCGGGGCGTGCTCGTCGAGCTGCGCGAGGGCCTGGTCGCCCCAGGAGCGGACGGTGCCCGCGTCGAAGGCGTCGCCGGGGACGTAGACCGTGTGGACCGGCTGGCGGGTGCCGGGGTCTCCGGGGTAGCGGCGGTCCAGCTCCGCGTCGACCGGGGCGAGCGAGGCGCTGATGCCCTCGCTGACCGCGCCCGCGAGGCTCGTCGACACCTTCTCCTGCTGACCCATCCCTGCACCCTCCATACGCTCACTGTTTCCGCTTCACGGAATCAACAATCCGTATAGCGAAGTTAACGGGCGGGGTGATCGGCGTCAATGGTCTCTCGCATGGTCCCGGTACGCGGACGGGGCCGCGCGGCGATGAACGCCACGCGGCCCCGTCGAAGCGGCGGAGGTGGTCAGCCCTTGCGGGTCTTGATCTCCTCGGTGAGCTGGGGGAGGACGTCGAAGAGGTCGCCGACGACGCCGTAGTCGACGAGGTCGAAGATCGGGGCTTCGGCGTCCTTGTTGACCGCGACGATGGTCTTCGAGGTCTGCATACCGGCCCGGTGCTGGATCGCCCCGGAGATACCGTTGGCGATGTAGAGCTGCGGCGAGACGGCCTTGCCGGTCTGGCCGACCTGGTTGGAGTGCGGATACCAGCCCGCGTCCACCGCCGCCCGGGAGGCACCCACGGCCGCGCCCAGCGAGTCGGCCAGCGCCTCGATCACGGAGAAGTTCTCCGCACCGTTCACACCCCGGCCACCGGAGACCACGATCGCGGCCTCGGTCAGCTCCGGGCGCCCGCTGGACTCCCGCGGGGTCCGCCCGGTCACCTTCGTACCCGTCGCCGCCTCGGAGAACGACACCTCAAGCGCCTCGACCGCACCCGCGGCCGGAGCCGCCTCGACCGGCGCACTGTTCGGCTTGACGGTGATGACCGGCACCCCGGAGGAGACCCGCGACCTGGTGGTGTAGGAAGCGGCGAACACCGACTGCGTGGCCACCGGACCCAGCTCACCGGCCTCCACATCGACGGCGTCGGTGATGATGCCGGAGGCGATCCGCAGCGCCAGACGCGCCGCGATCTCCTTGCCCTCCGCCGACGACGGCACCAGGACCGCGGCCGGCGACACCGCCGCGACCGCCGCCTGCAGCGCCTCCACCTTCGGCACCACCAGATAGTCGGCGTACTCGGCCGCCTCGTGCGTGAGCACCCGGACCGCACCGTGCTCGCCCAGCACACCCGCCGTGTCACCGGCACCGGCACCCAGCGCGACAGCGACCGGCTCACCGATCCGGCGGGCCAGCGTCAGCAGCTCCAGCGTGGGCTTGCGGACCGCACCGTCCACGTGATCGACGTAGACCAGAACTTCAGCCATGGGACTTCAATCTCCTGCAAGTCAAAGAAGGATGAGAGAGAGGGGGGAAACGGACGGAAACGGCCCGCCTCAGATGAACTTCTGGCCCGCGAGGAACTCGGCGAGCTGCCTGCCGCCCTCACCCTCGTCCTTCACGATCGTGCCCGCCGTGCGCGCCGGACGCTCGGCCGCCGACTCCACCGCGCTCCAGGCACCCTCCAGACCCACCTGCCCGGCCTCGATACCCAGATCCGACAGATCCCAGGACTCCACCGGCTTCTTCTTCGCCGCCATGATCCCCTTGAACGAGGGGTAGCGCGCCTCACCGGACTGGTCGGTCACCGACACCACCGCCGGCAGCGCCGCCTCCAACTGCTCCGAGGCACTGTCCCCGTCCCGGCGCCCGGTCACCGTCCCGCCCTCGACCGCGACCTGCGACAACAACGTCACCTGCGGCACCCCCAGACGCTCGGCCACCAGCGCCGGCACGATCCCCATCGTGCCGTCCGTCGACGCCATCCCCGAGACCACCAGATCAAAACCGGCCTTCTCGATCGCCTTGGCCAGCACCAGCGACGTCCCGATCGCGTCCGTGCCGTGCAGATCGTCGTCCTCGACATGGATCGCCTTGTCCGCACCCATCGACAACGCCTTGCGCAGCGCGTCCTTCGCGTCCTCGGGACCCACCGTCAACACGGTGATCTCCACATCGTCATCGGAGTTCTCCGAGATCTGCAGCGCCTGCTCCACCGCGTACTCGTCCAGCTCCGACAGCAGACCGTCCACGTCATCACGGTCGACAGTCAGGTCATCAGCGAAGTGCCGGTCGCCGGTGGCGTCGGGCACGTACTTCACAGTGACAACGATCCTCAAGCTCACGCCGGCTCTCCTACTGCAATCGTCTTGTACGGGGCGGCCCTGCTGCCACGGCCGACAGCGCCTTCTAGCAGGCAGCATAGGCGCCCGATGCGGACTCCTCCGGTCGGGGCGGCCCGCGCTCCGAACGAAATATTACTCGTCAGTACATCCAGTTCATGCCCGCTAAGCAAGCGCTTTGAACTGTGACCTTGCCAACGCTGAGTAATCGTCCGGAGCAGGAACTTTCCGCCGGCCTTCTCAGTCCCGCAGCCCGTTGAAACGACCCTGGTGGTAGAGGAGCGGGCGGCCGGCTCCCGCCGGGTCCCCGCAGACGGCTTCCGCGAGCACGATGCGGTGGTCCCCTGCCGGGATCCGCGCGATCACTTTGCAGACCATCCAGGCGAGGACGCCGTCGAGGACGGGGACGCCCTCGGGGCCCTCGAACCATCGGGTGGGAGCGCCGAACCGGTCGGCGCCGCTCTTGGCGAAGGTGGCGGCGAGAGCGGCCTGATGCTCGCCGAGTATGTGGACGCCGACGTGGTCGGCCTCGGCCACGGTGGGCCAGCTCGACGCGGTCAGGCCGATCCCGAACGAGATCACCGGAGGTTCGGCCGAGACCGAGGTGAGGGAGGTGGCGGTGAAGCCCACGGGCGCGGCGCCGGCGGCCGTGATCACCGCGACCCCGGCCGCGTGCTGGCGGAAGACCGAGCGGAGCAGATCGGGGGTGGCGGGCTGGGCGGAGCGCAGGTCGGGCGAGGCCGTCATGGAGTTGTCCTTCTGCCGGAGGGTTCGAGCGGGGTCCGTGGCTGCGTCAGGAGACGGGACAGCGCGCGCTCGAACAACGGGCCAGGTCGACATGGACCCGCTCGGTGAGAAGGAGTTCCGAAGGCATAGGGTCAGCCTGACGATACGTGGCGCGTGCAGTCAAGTGCGTTCCGTCATGTGGGAGATGCGTCACGAGCCCTTCTCCACCGGGCATGGAGCGGCCTCAGACCGCCGCGCCGAGCGCGGCGATGACGTCCGCCTTGCGCGGCTGTCCTGCGGCTCGGCGTACTTCGCGGCCGTCGGCGGCCAGGACGAGCACGGTCGGCGTCTTGTGGACGCCGCTTCGGCGTACGAGGTCGAGTCTGGCCTCGGCGTCGATCTCGATGTGGGAGACGCCGGGCACCATGGCGGCGACCTCCGCGAGGACCCGGCGCGTCGCGCGACAGGGGGCGCAGAACGCGCTGGAGAACTGCACGAGCGTGGCCCGTTCCCCCAGCTCCTCACCCAATTGCTCGGCATCGAGCGTCACTTGTCCCACGGTCATCCTGCGCCTCCTCGGTCCGCCGCTCCCACCGCAGCGCCGAAACGTCCCGCCGTATTCCCGTCACGTGACGAGGATCTCGCGCACGGCCGGAACCAGGACTGGTCACTCGGCCGTTCTTGGGGCACGATCTGCGCAAGCCGGAAAACCTACGGCTGCGTAACTTACCGCTGGGAGCCACCTCCCCCGGAATCCTCCGGAAGAGACTCCCCACGGCACTAAGAAGGGTCCACCCCCTCCATGGCAGAGCTCGTCTACCGTCCGGTCATCGGCGCCGCGAAAACGATGTTCAAGGCGCTCGACCTGAAGATCGACTGCAAGGGCTCGGAGAACATTCCGCGCTCGGGCGGGGCCGTCCTGGTCAGCAATCACATCAGCTACCTGGACTTCATCTTCGACGGCCTCGCAGCCCTGCCCCAGAAGCGGCTGGTCCGCTTCATGGCGAAGGAGTCGGTGTTCCGGCACAAGATCTCCGGCCCGCTGATGCGCAGCATGAAGCACATCCCGGTGGACCGCGCGCAGGGTGAGCACGCCTACCAGCACGCCCTCAGGTCGCTGCGCTCGGGCGAGATCATCGGCGTCTTCCCGGAGGCGACGATCTCGGAGTCCTTCACGCTCAAGAGCTTCAAGACGGGCGCCGTGCGCCTCGCGCAGGAGGCCGGGGTGCCGTTGATCCCCATGGCGCTGTGGGGCACCCAGCGGGTGTGGACCAAGGGTCGCCCGCGCAACTTCAAGCGGCAGCACATTCCGGTCACGATCCGGGTGGGCGAGGCCATGGAGGCGCCGCGCGACCAGTACGCCGGGGCGATCACGCGCCGGTTGCGCGACCGCGTGCAGGAACTGCTCGAAGCGGCGCAGCGGGCCTATCCCGTACGCCCCAAGGGGCCGGACGACACGTGGTGGATGCCCGCGCACCTCGGTGGCACGGCCCCGACCCCCGAAGAGGTCAGGGCCGCCGAGGCCGGCTGAGGCGGCTTCGCGTCAGGCCGCCGGGTGGACGACGAGCCGTGCGCCGGGGCTGAACTTCTGGAGCAGTTCGGCCAGTTCGGCGCCGGCCTGCTCCAGGCCCGCGTGCGGGCCCATGCCCTCCAGGAGGAACAGGGCGTCGACGGAGGTGTCGGTGAGCCGGGTGCGGGTGCCCTGGCGCCAGTTCCAGCGGCGGCACGTGACGCCCTCGTCGTCGCACCAGACGACCTCGCCCGCGTCCGGGTGCTCGACGGCGGGCTCCCCGGAGGCGACGGTCACGAAGTCCTCCGTGCCGGTGGCCCGCACGAGCCGCATGCCGCCCTTGATGTGGCCGAGGTCCTCGCCGCCGACGGGGACGAGGTGGGCGACGCTGATGGCGTTGTAGACGTCCACCAGGGTGTTGATGCGCGGCAGGCCGCCGTCGGCGAGGGCCCGCTTGGCCAGGGCCTCGGCGGAGTTGCGGGTGCGGTTGGGCTTGGCGCCGAACGCCGTGTAGGCGGCGCGCCAGGCCACCATGTGCGGGTCCTCGTGCGGGGCGCGCCCGTCGAGGCGGGCGGCCAGGCGGCGGGCCGCGTCGTCGAGGAGGGCCGACGTCTCGTCCGTACTGGGCGTGTTGACGAGTCCGTACGCCTCGACGGCGATGTGGTGGAAGTCCGGGGCGATCGCGCGGACGTCGTCGGAGACGGTGAGCTGGAGGGGCATGGCCTGCCTTACGGATCGAGCGAGTCGGGAAGGTTCTCCCAGAGGTACGGGCGGTCCGGGGCGCTGCGCATGACGGCGAGCACCTTCGGATGCGGTACATCAAAGAGTACCGGATAGTCCAACTCACTGGACTTGGCATCAGGTGTCCACGCCAGCCTCTCCCCGTCGAGCGAGAACTGGGCGTCGACCCCGGGTTTGTTGCCCCGCGCGTCCTGCCGGTGCCACGCCCCGCGGAACCGTACGGCGACCAGGCCGTGGACGCACCAGCCCGTCCCCGCGTCGTACGCCAGCCGCTGATAGCAGAGGGCGGTCGGGATGTCCTCCGCGCGCAGGAGAGCGGCCAGCGCATGGGCCTTGGCGTGACAGATCCCGGTGCGCCGGTCCAGGACGTCGGAGGCCCGCCAAGTGACCCGCAGGTCACCGCTGTCCGCCGAGTGGGGGATGGTGTCACGGACGAACTCGTACGCGGCGCGGGCGTAGGCGTAGGAGTCCTCGGCGTCCTTCGCCAGGCGCGCCGCCGTCTCGCGGACCAGCGGATGGTGATGGTCGATGACGTCGTCCGCGGCCAAGTAGGCCGACAGGTCGGGGTTCTGCTGGATCAGCTCCATGGCACGCGAGCATAGAAAAGCGACCGGCCGCAGGCAATACCTTTACGGTCGGTCGCATATCTATGCAGTCGCTTGCGCGGCCCGGTCGGCTATCGGGCCATCTCCTCCTTGAGCGCCGCGACGAACCCGTCGACGTCCTCCTCGCGGGTGTCGAAGGCGCACATCCAGCGGACGTCCCCGGCGGCCTCGTCCCAGAAGTAGAAGCGGTAGCGCTTCATCAGCCGCTCCGCGACGTCGTGGGGCAGGCGGGCGAAGACGCCGTTGGCCTGCACGGGGTGGAGGATCTCCACCCCGCCGACGGCGCGGACGCCCTCGGCGAGGCGCTGGGCCATCTCGTTGGCGTGCCGGGCGTTGCGCAGCCACAGGTCCTTGGCGAGCAGCGCCTCCAACTGCACCGAGACGAAGCGCATCTTGGACGCGAGCTGCATGGAGAGCTTGCGCAGGTGCTTCATCCGGCGGACGGCGTCCTGGTCGAGGACGACGACGGCCTCGCCGAACACCGCGCCGTTCTTGGTGCCACCGAGCGAGAGGATGTCGACCCCGACCGCATTGGTGAACGTACGCATCGGCACGTCGAGGGACGCCGCCGCGTTGGCTATGCGCGAGCCGTCGAGGTGCACCCTCATGCCGCGCTCGTGGGCGTGGTCGCAGATGGCGCGGATCTCGTCGGGCGTGTAGAGCGTGCCCAGTTCGGTGGATTGCGTGATCGAGACGACCTGCGGCATCGCGCGGTGCTCGTCGTCCCAGCCGTACGCCTGCCGGTCGATGAGGTCGGGCGTGAGCTTGCCGTCGGGGGTGGGGACGGTGAGCAGTTTCAGGCCGCCCATGCGCTCCGGGGCGCCGCCCTCGTCGACGTGGATGTGCGCGGACTCGGCGCAGATCACCGCGCCCCAGCGGTCGGTGACCGCCTGGAGCGCGACGACATTGGCGCCCGTGCCGTTGAAGACCGGGAACGCCTCCGCGGTCGCACCGAAGTGGCTGCGGATGATCTGCTGGAGGTGGTCCGTGTACTCGTCCTCGCCGTACGCGACCTGGTGCCCGCCGTTGGCCAGGGCCAGGGCGGCCAGGACCTCCGGGTGGGCGCCCGCGTAGTTGTCGCTGGCGAAGCCCCGGATCGTGGGGTCGTGATGCCTGCGGGCGTCGGTCCTGGGCGGATTCACGGCTTCGCTGTCTACTCGGTCAGCCACAGACGGGTCCCGTTCACTTCTGCGGCGGGCCTGCTCCAGACGCCGACGATGGCCTCGGCCAGTTCCTTGACGTCGGTGAAGCCCGCGAACTTCGCGTTGGGGCGTTCGGCGCGCATCGCGTCGTGCACCAGCGCCTTCACCACCAGGATCGCAGCCGCCTGCGTGGGCCCCGCGTCGCCCCCCGCCTTGCGGAAGGCGTCACCGAGGGCGAGCGTCCATGCCTCGGCCGCGGCCTTGGCGGCGGCGTACGCGGCGTTGCCCGCGGTCGGCTTGCTCGCGCCCGCCGCGCTGATCAGCAGGTAGCGGCCCCGGTCGGAGCGGGACAGGCCCTCCTGGAAGGCGAGCGAGGTGTGCTGCACCGTGCGGATCAGGAGCTTTTCGAGCAGGTCCCAGTCGGCGAGGTCGGTCTCGGCGAAGCTCGCGCTGCCGCGCCAGCCGCCGACGAGGTGGACCAGGCCGTCGACCCGGCCGAAGTCCTTCTCGACGCGGCCGGCCCACGCGCGCGTGGCCTCCAGGTCGAGCAGGTCGACGGTGTCGCCGATGACCGTGGCGCCGCCGTGCGCGTACCGCGCCGCGTCGACGGCCTCGGCGAGGCGCTCGGGGTCCGCGTCGGCGCCGACGACCGTGGCGCCCGCCTCGGCGAGCCGCTTCAGCGTGGCGCGTCCTGCGGGCCCGGCGGCTCCGGCGACCGCGATCACGGCCCCGTCGAGCGAGTCGGTGGTGAGGTGGGTCTCGGTCATGGCAGTCGCCTCCTGTACGGGGTCGCTCATGCGGCCACCCGCTCGGCGCCCGCCGCGGTGATGCCCTTGGTGGAGGCGATCACGTTCTTCAACTTCTTGGACAGCGCCTCATAGAACATGCTGAGCGGAAACTCGTCCGGAAGCACCTCGTCCACGAGCTTGCGCGGCGGCAGGCTCACGTCCAGGGCGTCGGGGCCCTTGGCCCAGCGGGAGCCGGGGTGCGGGGCGAGGTAGGTCGACACGAGGTCGTAGGCGGCGAACCAGTGCACCAGCTTCGGGCGGTCGATGCCGTCCCGGTACAGCTTCTCGATCTCGCCGCAGAGCTGATTGGTGACCTCGGGGGCGCGCTGCCAGTCGATGTGCAGCTTGTTGTCCGTCCAGCGCAGGACGTCGTGCTTGTGCAGGTAGGCGAAGAGGAGCTGGCCGCCGAGACCGTCGTAGTTGCGCACGCGCTCGCCGGTGACGGGGAAGCGGAACATCCGGTCGAACAGCACGGCGTACTGGACGTCGCGGCCCTGCGGGACGCCGTCGGCCTCCAGCTTCACGGCCTCCTTGAAGGCGGTGAGGTCGCAGCGCAGCTCCTCCAGGCCGTACATCCAGAACGGCTGGCGCTGCTTGATCATGAACGGGTCGAAGGGCAGGTCGCCGTGGCTGTGCGTACGGTCGTGCACCATGTCCCACAGCACGAACGCCTGCTGGCAGCGGTCCTGGTCGCCGACCATCTCGGCGATGTCCGCGGGCAGGTCGACGCCGAGGATCGAGACGGCCGCCTCGGTGACACGGCGGAAGCGGGCCGCCTCCCGGTCGCAGAAGATGCCGCCCCAGGAGAAGCGCTCGGGGGCCTCGCGCACGGCGATCGTCTCGGGGAAGAGCACGGCCGAGTTCGTGTCGTAGCCCGAGGTGAAGTCCTCGAAGGTGATGCCGCAGAACAGCGGGTTGTCGTAGCGCGTGGCCTCCAGCTCGGCCAGCCACTCGGGCCAGACCATGCGCAGCACGACGGCTTCCAGGTTGCGGTCCGGGTTCCCGTTCTGCGTGTACATCGGGAAGACCACCAGGTGCTGGAGGCCGTCCCGGCGCTCGGCCGCGGGCTGGAAGGCGAGCAGCGAGTCCAGGAAGTCGGGCACCTGGTAGCCGCTGTCGGACCAGCGGCGCAGGTCGCCGACGAGCGCCTGGTGGTAGGCGGCGTCGTGCGGCAGCAGCGGGGCGAGCTGCTCCACCGCGGCCATGACGCGGTCCAGGGCCAGGTCGACGGTGGCCCGGGAGGGGGCGCCGTCGGCGTCGAAGTCGATCGACCCGTCCTTCTCCTGCCAGGTCCTGATCTCCTCCACGGCGTCCTTGAGCACGGGCCACGCCGGGTGGTCCACCACCCTGTCGCCGACCGTTCGAGCCGGAGGAACGATCCCCTCCGCGCCCGCCTGCACAAGAATTTCCGTCATGTCCCATCCTCCACAGGAGAACCTCGCGTCAGAACACCGTATGCGTGCGAGGTTCTCCGGGACAAGGGGGGTCGCGGGAAATTATCCTGCGCGCCCCCAGGTACCACCGTCGTTTTTCCCGTCTTCCGCGCTCGAAACGATGACCTTTGCCACATCAGCCCGGGCCCGCCGGGCATCGGCGAGAAGGTCGGGGAAGCCGAAGAACCCGTGGAACATGCCCGGGAAGTGGCTCTCGGTGACCGGGACCCCGGCGTCGCGCAGGGCCCGCGCGTAGGCGCGCCCCTCGTCGCACAGCGGATCGCAGCCCGCCGTCACGACGTGGGCGGGCGGCAGCCCGCTGAAGTCCTCGGCGAGCAGCGGCGAGACATGCGGGTCGGCCGGATCGCCGTCGGCCCCCAGGTACTGGTCGCGGAACCAGCGGGAGTGCGCGGCGGTCAGGAAGTACCCGGCCGCGTTCGCCTCCGAGGAGCCGGTCCCGCGGTGGGCGTCGGTCGCCGGGTAGATCAGGACCTGCCGGGCGATGCGGGGGCCGCCGTTGTCGCGGGCGAGGTGGGTGACGACGGCGGCGAGGTTCCCGCCGGCGCTGTCGCCCGTGACCGTCAACGCGCTCTCGTCGGCGCCGAGTTCACGGGCGTGGCCCGCGACCCAGCACAGCGCGGCGTACGCGTCCTCGACCGCGGCGGGGAACGGTGACTCGGGGGCGAGCCGGTAGGCCACGGAGACGACGACCGCCCCGGCGTCGCGGCACAGGCCGCGCGCGATGCCGTCGTGCGTGTCGAGGTCGCACAGCGCCCAGCCGCCCCCGTGGAGGAACACGACGACGGGCCGCGGCGCCACCGGGTCCGCGCCCGCCGGATCCGGCTGGTACATCCGTACGGGGATCGGGGGCGCCCCGGGCGGCCCCGGTATCTCCCGGTCCTCGACCGCGCCGACGACCGGCACGGGGAACGGCGCGGCGGGGGCGGCGGCGAGGATCGCGCGGGCCTCGGCGGCGTCGGTGACCGCGCCGCCGAGATCGGGGAAGAAGGCGGCCATCGCGTCGACGAGGGGCCGGGCCTCGGGGTCGAGGCGGTCGGCGGCGTCGCCGGACGGTGCGTCGCTGGACATGGGCGTCTCCTTCGCGGGACGGGCTCACGCGCGCGGGTGCGGCGGCGCATGCGGTCGCGGGGAGAGTGCACCGGAAGCACCCAACAGGGAAGGGCCGCCGCCCTCGGGCGCTCTAGGCTGTGCTCGCCCCCCTCCCCCGGCCACAGGAGCCCATCCATGTTCGATCCCGTACCGGAGTACCCGTACCAGGAGAGGGAGCGGGCCGACGGTGCGCCCGCGCCGCATGCGCTGCTCGCGCCCGTGCTCGGGCTGCTGGGGCGCTGGCGGGGGCGCGGGCGCGGCGGGTATCCCACGATCGACGGCGAGTTCGGCTACGCGCAGGAGGTCACCTTCGGGCACGACGGGCGCCCCTTCCTGCGGTACGAGGCACGCGCCTGGCTGCTCGGCGCCGACGACACGCCGCTGTGCCCCGCGGCGCGGGAGAGCGGCTGGTGGCGGCTGCGGCCGGACGGCGGCGTCGAGGCGCTGATCACTCAGCCCACCGGTGTCGCGGAGATCGCCGTCGGTCGCGCGGCCGACGGCTCGATCGACCTCGCGACCGACAGCGTGGCGCTCGCGCCGACGGCGAAGGAGGTCGAGGCGACCAGGCGCCGCTACACCCTGGCCGACGCCGACACCCTGACGTTCGCGCACGACCTCGCCGCGGTCGGACAGCCGTTGCAGCACCACCTGTCGGCGCGGCTGCGACGCGTGACCGGCTAGCGACGCCCGTCACCTCCCTGCCCGTTCGATCCTTCCGGTGGTCCCTCGCGCCGGAGCGGCCCGCTCGCGGAAGCGGACCGTTAGTCTCGGGAGCCTGCCGCGTGCGTGCCGCACGCAGGCAGCCGAGTCGCCGTCGACGGAAGCGGGTCCACCGTGAACTTCCTGACCATCGGGCATCGCGGAGCCATGGGTGTCGAACCCGAGAACACCCTGCGTTCCTTCGTCGCAGCCGAGCGGGCGGGACTCGATGTCATCGAACTCGACCTGCATCTGAGCAAGGACGGCGCCCTCGTCGTCATGCACGACGCCGACGTGGACCGCACCACGGACGGCAAGGGCCCGATCGCCGAGAAGACGCTCGCCGAACTGCGGACGCTGGACGCCGGGCGCGGCGAGCGGGTGCCGGTCTTCGAGGAGGTCCTGGACGCGGTGAGCGCTCCGATCCAGGCGGAGATCAAGGACACCGCGGCGGCCCGGGCGCTCGCCGAGGTGCTGCTGCGCCGCGATCTCGTGCACCGGGTCGAGGTGATCTCGTTCCACGACGAGGCCGTGGCCGAGATCGCGCGGCTCGTGCCGGGGGTGCGCACCGCGCTCGTCGCCAGCCGCTACGGCACGGACGTCGTGCAGCGGGCCCTCGCCGTCGGCGCGACGACCCTGGTCCTCAACATCCGGCGCCTGACCCAGGAGATCGTGGAGCACGCCCGCAAGGCCGACCTGCGGATCATCGGCTGGGTCGTGAACACCCAGGACGATCTGCGGCTCGTACGGGCGCTCGGTCTGGACGGGGCGACCACCGACTACCCGGAGATCAAGCGGACCGGCCGCTTCACCGCGTAGCGGTCAGACGAGCGGCTTGACCAGCAGTTCGAACGCCAGGTCCGGGCGGCGCGGAATGCCGAAGCGCTCGTCGCCGTACGGGAAGGGGGTCGTCTTTCCCGTACGGCGGTAGCCGCGGCGCTCGTACCAGGCGATGAGCTCCTCCCGGACGGAGATCACCGTCATGTGCATCTCGCGCACACCCCACGTCGCGCGCGCCGCGCGCTCCGCCTCCGCGATGATCACTTTGCCGAGGCCCGCGCCCTGGAGGGCGGGGCTGACGGCGAACATGCCGAAGTAGGCGTGGTCGCCGCGGTGCTCGAGCTGGCAGCAGGCGACGAGCGCGCCGTCCCGCTCGACGGTCAGCAGGCGGCTGTCGGCGGCCTTGACGATGTCGAGGACGCCCTGCGGGTCGGTGCGCTGTCCCTCCAGGAAGTCCGCCTCCGTGGTCCAGCCCGCGCGGCTGTCGTCCCCGCGGTAGGCGGACTCGACGAGCGCCACGAGCGCGTCGACGTCGGCCTCGGTGGCGTCGCGGAAGCTCAGGCCATCGGTGGCGGGGGGCGGGGCGGCGGTCATCGGCGGCTCTCCGATCTCGTACGGGTGCGGGGTCTGTCGGCGCCGTCGAGGTTAACCCGGTCGCACTACTGTGCATCGTCATGGTTCACGTACTGAGCAGCAGGGTTCTGATCAGGCCCGGCGATCCCGAGCGGTCGCGGGCGTTCTACGGCGAGGCGCTGGGGCTCGCCGTGTACCGCGAGTTCGGGACGGGGCCCGAGCGGGGCACGGTGTACTTCCTGGGCGGCGGGTTCCTGGAGCTGTCGGGACGGGCGGAACCGCCGGTGAGGCCGGGGTCGCAGCTCTGGCTCCAGGTGGCGGACGTGCGCGCGGCGCACGAGGAGCTGTCCGCGCGGGGCGTCCCGGTGCTGCGGGAGCCGCTGAAGGAGCCGTGGGGGCTCCTGGAGATGTGGATCGCGGATCCGGACGGCACCCGCATCTGTGTGGTCGAGGTGCCGAAGGACCATCCGATCCGCTCGCGGCCGGGCATCTGACGTGCGGTGACGCCGGGCTCGTCGCAGGATGGCGCTGAGTCAGGGGATTCGGCGGCGCCGATCCGGATACATGACCGGGAACGCTCCTCGCCTGTCCGCACACTGTCCAGCCCAGGAGAGATCCGACCATGACCGCTCCCCGTACCTCGACCGTGCCCCGAATTCTGATCATCGGCGGTGGGTTCGCCGGCATGGAGTGCGCCCACAAGCTGGAGAAGGAGCTGAAGCCCGGCGAAGCGGTGCTGAAGCTCATCAGTCCGATGGACCACCAGCTCTATCTGCCGCTGCTCCCCCATGTGGCGTCCGGCGTCCTCACACCGCAGTCGGTGGCGGTGCCGCTGCGCCGGATGCTGCGGCGCACCTCCATCATTCCCGGCGGCGCCGTCGGCGTGGACCCGAAGGCCAAGGCCGTCGTCGTCAGGAAGATCAACGGTGAGACCACCGTCGAGCGCTACGACCATCTGGTGCTGACGCCCGGCAGCGTGACGCGCCAGTTCGACATCCCCGGCATCGACGAGCACGCCGTCGGCGTCAAGACGCTCGCCGAGGCGGCCTGGATCCGGGACCACGTGATCTCGCAGCTCGATCTCGCGGCGGCCAGTTCCGACCCGGCCGAGCGGGAGGCGCGGCTCCAGTTCGTGGTGGTGGGCGGCGGTTACGCCGGCACCGAGACGGCCGCGTACCTCCAGCGGCTGACGACCGCGGCGGTCAAGCGCTACCCCGGGCTCGATCCGCGGGACATCAAGTGGCACCTGGTCGACGTCGCTCCGAAGCTGATGCCGGAGCTGGGCCCGAGGCTCGGTGACAAGGCCATGGCGATCCTCCAGCAGCGTGGTCTCCACGTCTCGCTCGGGGTGTCGGTGGCGAAGGTCACCGAGTCGACGGTGACGCTCACCGACGGACGCGAACTGCCCTGCCACACCCTGATCTGGACGGCGGGTGTCGCGCCCAGCCCGCTCGTGGCGACCCTGGAGGCGGAGACGAACCGGGGCCGCCTCGTCGTCACCCCCGAACTGACCGTGCCGGGGCTCGACGGCGTCTTCGCGCTCGGTGACGCGGCGGCGGTGCCGGACCTCGCCAAGGGCGGCGACGCGATCTGCCCGCCCACGGCCCAGCACGCGATGCGGCAGGGCTGGGCGGCGGCGCGCAATGTGCTCGCGGCGGTCCGCGGGACGCCGATGACGCCGTACCGCCACAAGGACCTCGGTCTCGTCGTGGACCTGGGCGGCATCCAGGCCGTCTCCAAGCCGATGGGCGTCCAGCTCACCGGGCTGCCCGCGCAGATCGTGGCCCGCGGCTACCACCTGGGGGCGCTGCGCACCCTGACGGCGCGCTTCCGTACGGCGGCGAACTGGGGGCTGAACGCACTCGCGGGCGACGACTTCGTGCGCACAGGGTTCCAGCGCAACCGGCCCGCCACGCTCAAGGACTTCGAGATGACGGACGCGTATCTGTCGCCGGAGGAGATCCACCGGGTGATGGCCGAGCAGGCCGACGGCCGGACGATGGCGCCGCAGAAGCCGGACCTGCCGATCGCCTGAGACCCCGCGGCGGCCGGGCTCTCAGACGCGGGGGCCGCCCAGGCGGCCCTCCAGTTGGGAGAGCAGTTCGCCGAGGAGTGCGCTGAGTTCGGCGTCCCGGCCGCCGTCGAGGCCCGCGAGGACCGTCGCCTCGTACGAGAGCTGGCGCGGCAGGATCTCGTCGACGAGGGCGCGGCCCTCGTCGGTGAGGCTCAGATGGGACACCCGCCGGTCCCTGGTGTCGCCGCGCCGCGCCACCAGGCCCCGCTCCTGCAACTGCTTGAGCCGCTTGGTGACGGCCGCGCCCGAGGCGAACGTCTCGCGGGCCAGATCGCCGGGGGTGAGCTCCCGTCCGGTGCGGCGCAGGGTGCCGAGCAGGTCGAACTCGGAGCGGGTCAGTCCCGCGTGCCGCAGGGGCGCGTCCTCGGCCTGCTGGAGCAGCGCGGCGCACCGGTTGATCCGGCCGATGATCTCCATCGGGCCGGTGTCGACGTCGGGGCGCACGGCCTGCCACTGCCGGACGACCGAGGAGACGGTGTCGGGCGGCCGGGCCTCTGCCGTCTCGGCTTTCCTGCTCATGCTGGCCAAACCGGACCTTCCTCGACCGATGCCGCTAGGCGCGGGCGCCGCTGGGGTCGCCCGCCGTGTCACCAGTGTCCTCGACGGCGCTCTCCCGCGCCGCCACCGGTCCGGGCGCCTGCCTGCGGACCGTCGCCGCGAGCGTACGGTGTCCGCTCCGCTCGGCCGCGAGCACCCGCTCCTCGGGCAGTGCCCGCTGCCACCATTCCCCGGCCGCCGTGTCGGCGGCGGCGCGCAGCTCGACCAGGGCCCCGGCGAGCGAGCGCCTGGCCGTCTCCAGGGCGGCGGGGCCCGGCTCGGCCGAGGCCAGGGTGTGCTCGGCGGCCTCGCGGGCGGTGTCGACCCGGGCGAGGGCCTTCTCGATGTGGTCACCGGCGCGCCGGTTGGTGACGACGACGGCGGCGGCGACGCCGAGGACCGCCCCGATCAGGGTGTCCACGATCCGGTCGGCGATCAGTTCGCCGGGCTCCTGGAAGCGGGCGAACTCGGTGACGAGCAGCGCCATCGGTGTCACGCACAGGCTGCCGAGCCAGTAGTTGCGGGTGATGAGGGCCTCGGCGCCGAAGCTGAAGGCCAGGCAGCACACGACCAGCGCGGCGGGTCCGAGGTGCGCGAACGGGACGACGGCGGCGAAGACGAGGACCCCGGCGAGGTTGCCGACGACGCGCTGGACGCCCCGGTTCCAGGTCAGGGTGGTGTTGGCCTGGTAGAGCGAGGCGGCGGTGACCAGCGCCCAGTAGGGCCGTCCGACGCCGAGGGCGAGGGAGGCGTACCCGGCGAGCGCGCAGCCGACGACGGTGCGCAGGGCGACCGGGAGCAGGGGTGAGCCGGGGCCGAGTCGCCGCCACAACGAGGGGGTGCCGTCGGCGAGTTCGGCCTCGATGCCGAGCAGTTCGTCGTCGATCCCGGCGATCGGGGCGGGCCTGGGCACGGCTTTGCTGCCGCGCAGTCCCGCGGCCCAGGCGCGCAGTCGCGCGGCGTCCGCGTCGTCCGGCGCGGCGATGGCCACTTCGGCCCGCACGACGAGTCGCTCCAGGGCGCGGCGCGCGGCGGTCCGTGCTCCGGTGGCGAGCAGGGACTGCCAGGCGGCGTGCACGGCCGCGGCGGCGGCGCCGCGGGTGGGCGCGTGTCCGGGCCGCTCGGCGCAGGCGGCTGCCGCGTTGAGGGCGCGTGCGGTGGCCCGCCGCTCCGGGCCGTGGGGGCGTACGAGCGCGGGTGCCATGCCGACGAGCCAGGCGACGGCGCCGGCCGCGGCGGTGAGCGCGAGATGGCCCGGCACCTGGCCCAGGGTCTGGGGCGCGAACAGGGAGGCGGAGCTGATGAACGTGAAGATCAGGTGGCCGGGCGGTCCGATCCGGGTGGCGTCGCACAGCGTCTTCTGGGCGGCGGCCAGCAGGGCGCCGATCGCGACGAGGACGGCGGCGGACGAGGTGAGCGAGGCCGAGACGAGGGCGACGGCGACGCTCGCGAACATCCCGAGCACGACCCAGGCGAGGGCGCGGGCCCGGGCCGCGTAGGGCAGGTTGTGGCCGTACAGGGCGCAGAAGCTGCCGGCCATCGTGTACATCACCAGGTCGAGGCGGTCGAGGGCGAGCAGCGTCAGGTTCGGCAGCGCGGCGGAGACGACGACGCTCGTGGCCGGTTTGAACCAGATGTCCGAGGGCTTGTTCGGACGCAGCACTCCCGCCAGGGGGAGTCGGCGGACGGTGGTGCGTGTCACGGGAGGGGCGGGGGGTGTACTGCTCATACCTAAAACCTTAACAGGTGTTTTACTCGTAAAAGACTGCTCGGCGTGACGGAGCTCGGCGTGAGGGAACTCGGCCTGGGAGCGCTCGGCGCCGCCGCGCGACCGCCAGTGCTCCCTTGCGCCGCCATACGCACCCGCGTGCCCGGGCATCTCCCCCAGAGCCGCAGGAAGAGGGGGAACCGGGGTGCACGGACCGCTGTCGGCCGCCTGGCTGCTCGTCGCGCTGTGCGCGGCGACCGGCGCGTACTGCCTGCTGCGCATGCGCAGCACGGTCGAGGAACAACGCCGCACGGCGGGCGGCGAGGCGCTCATGGGGTTCGGGATGGCGCTGATGGCCGTACCGGCCGCCGTCCTGACACCGCCGACTTGGGCCTGGCTGCTCTACGCGGCCGTCTTCGGGACCGCCGCGCTGCGCGCCCTGTGGGCGGCGCGACGCGGCGCCCACCACCTGCACCACCTGGTGGGCACGTTCGCCATGGCCTACATGGCGGTGGAGATGGCGGCGCGCCCGGCGGCCCACGCCCATCCCGGCGGCGCGGGCACACCGGCCCTCACCGGGGCGCTGCTCGCGTACTTCGGGGGGTACGTCCTGTGGTCCGGGGCGCGCCTCGTGCCCGCCGCCGCCACGACCGGCGCCGCCCCCGCCCTCACCGGCTGGGGCGACCGTCCCGAGCTGGCGCGGGCCTGCCGGCTCTCCATGGGGATCGGCACGCTGGCCATGCTGCTGACCATGTAGAGGAGCACCGTTCGAAACCGTGGCGTAGGTCACTTGCCGCGCCAGGTCGTATCCCCGGCGCGGGCCCGCCTCATAGGCTGACGACCATGACGGTCCCCGTGGCGCTGTTGCTGCTCGGCACCCTTCTCGCTGTTGTCGCCCCGCGCCTGCTCGCGCGCGCCGACTGGCCCGAGCGGGAGCCGGTCGTCGCGTTGTGGACGTGGCAGTGCGTGGTGGCCGCCGTGCTGCTCTGCTGCGCCCTGTCCATGGCCCTGAGCGCGGCCTCCGCGTGGCAGGCGGTGCGCGGCCATCTGTTCGCGCCCGCCCCGCACGCGGTCGTGGACGCCTACGCGTTGCGTACCACCGGGCCCTGGGCGGCCGGGGTCGCCGTGGCGCTCGCGCTCGGCGGGGTCTGGACGGCCGCCATGCTGGTGCGTGAGGTGCGCGGGGCGCGGGCCCGGCGCCGGCGCAGCCGGGCCGAACTCCAGGCACGGGCGCCCCTGTTGCCCGGCGAGGAGCCGGGGCCCGACCGGCTCGTGGTGCTGGAGGGCGGGCGGCCCGACGCCTGGTGGCTGCCCGGCGCGACGCCCCGACTGGTCATCACCACCGCCGCGTTGCGCCGCCTGAAAGGGCATCAGCTCGATGCGGTGCTCGCGCACGAGCGGGGCCACGCGCGGTGGCGGCACGACTGGCTGCTGCACTGTTCCGGCGCGCTGGCCGTCGGGTTCCCGCAGGTGCGGGTGTTCGCCGCGTTCCGCGACGAGATGCACCGGCTGGTCGAGCTGGCCGCCGACGACGTGGCCTCGCGCCGTTTCGGCCGGCTCACGATCGCGCTGGCACTGGTCGAACTCAATGAGGACAGGGGCGTGTTCGGGCCCTGCCCCACGCCGCACACGCATGTCCCGCAGCGCGTGCACCGGCTCCTCACGCCGCCCTCGCGGCTGACACCGGCCCATCGGCTGCGGCTGACCGCGGCGGCGGCGCTGGTGCCGCTGGCCCCCCTGCTGGTGACCTTCGTGCCGGGACTGCGCGCGTTGGGATAGTGTGCGCCGCCCGAAACGGGTCAGGATCTTCCCCATGTACCCGGCGCGACTCCCTCCCCCGCCCCGGCCGCACGCCCCGCTCGCGGCGGCGCTCGCGACGGCCTGCGTCCTGCTGCTGCTCCTCGTGGCGGCCCGGTGGAGCCCGCTGACGGCGGCGGACACCGACATCGCCCGGGCCCTGCACCGCGAAGCGGTCGCCGCGCCCGGGCTCACCCACGCCAACCGGGTCCTGTCCGACTGGGTCTGGGACCCGTGGACGATGCGCGCCCTGTGCACGGCGATCGCGGCGTTCGTCGTGTGGCGGCTGCGGGACCGGGTGCTCGCGGCGTGGCTGCTGGTGACCTGCGGGCTGGGCGCGCTCGTCCAGCAGTTCCTGAAGGCGGCCGTCGACCGGCCCCGGCCGGTGTGGCCCGACCCGGTGGACTCGGCGCACTACGCGGCGTTCCCCTCGGGCCACGCGATGACGGCGACGGTCGTGTGCGGGCTCGCGCTGTGGCTGCTGCGCCGCCACGGGGCCGGGCCCGCCCTGTGGGGCACGGCCCTGGCCGCCTCGGTGGTGTCGGTGCTCGGCGTGGGCCTGACCCGGGTCTGGCTCGGGGTGCACTGGCCCTCGGACGTGCTGGGCGGCTGGCTGCTCGGGGCCCTGACGGTGACCGTGTCGACGGCGGCGTACGAGAAGTGGCGTGGTCCGGACGGCCGCCCTTGACCGGCCGGTTCGCGGCCCCACAGGATCGCACGCATGGCGATCGAAGCGGTGCTCTTCGACTTCTCGGGGACTCTGTTCCGTATCGAGTCCACCGCGTCGTGGCTCCGCGCGGGGCTCGACGAGATCCGGCTGACGCTGTCCGACGCGGAGTTCACGCGCGCGGCGCGGGCCCTGGAGGAGGTCGGGGCGCTGCCCGGCGGCACGACGGCGCACCCCCCGGTCCCCGCGCACCTCGCGGAGCTGATGGCCGTCCGTGACGTGGACGCCACCCGGCACCGTGCCGCGTACACGGGCCTGGCCCGCGAGGTCCCGCTCCCCGACGAGCGGCTCTACGACGCCCTGTACGACCGCCACATGCGGCCGGCGGCCTGGCAGCCGTACCCGGACGCGCCCGACGTGCTGTCGGCGCTGCGCGGGCGCGGGGTCCCGGTGGCCGTCGTCAGCAACATCGGCTGGGACGTCCGCCCCGTCTTCGCGGACCACGGACTCGACCCGTACGTCGACGCCTACGTCCTGTCGTACCGGCACGGCGTCACGAAGCCGCACCCCCGCCTGTTCGCGGCGGCGTGCGAGGCGCTGGGCGTGGACCCGCGCTCGACCCTGATGGTGGGCGACGACCGGCACGCGGACAGCGGCGCGGCGGCGCTCGGCTGCGCGGTGCACTTCGTGGACCATCTGCCGGCGGCCGACCGCCCGGACGCCCTGCGCCCGGTGCTCGACCTGCTCGCCACCCGGTGACCCGTCGACCGCGCGCTCCGGCGGCCGGATCGCCCCCCGGGCAGCGCCGACACCGTCCGGAGGACGACCCCATGAGGCGGCCGTATCGGACGATCCCCCGCGTCGCCCGATACGGCCGGCCCACCCGTGCGCACCGCGCCCTGAGGGCCGTGCCCGGGCCGCGCTGAGTATATTGGCTGTGAGCCAGTCAACGCAGGAGTCAAGAATGTCCCCCCGCAGCCCAGAGGTCAATGAGGAGTTGCGTCGGCGTTCCCGTGAACGGCTCCTTCAGGCGACGCTCGAACTCGTCGGGGAGCGCGGGTACGACGCGACGACCCTCGGCGCCATCGCGGACCGGGCCGGCTCGGCGCGTGGTCTGGTCTCGTACTACTTCCCCGGCAAGCGGCAGCTCTTGCAGTCCGCCGTGCACCGGCTGATGCACAGGACCCTGGAGGACGCCCTGGAGTGCGAGCCGCGGACGCAGGACGGGGACGAGCGGCTGGCCAGGGCCGTCGACGCGATCCTGGGCCTGGCCCGGGACCAGCCGCTCCTCATGCGTACGCACATGGCGGGCATCCTCCAGGCCGAGGGGTTCGTGCAGTGCCCCGAGCAGCAGCGGCTCGCGGCGCTGTTGCGCGACACCGTCCTGCGCCACGGCACGCTCGACGTGGAACGGGACTATCCGCTGCTGCGCGCCGTCCTGATGGGCGCGGTGTACGCGATGCTCGTACCCGGTGCGCCGATGCCGATGGCGACGCTGCGTGCCGAGCTGTTCCGCCGCTACGGCCTGGAATGGGAGCGGGGCTTCCCGCCGGGCGACGGGGAGTCGCCCGGGGAGAGCCCCGCGCACGGCCGGCCGGCCGATTTCTCACGCTACTTCGAGCGGTCGCGGCCGGCCGCCGACCTCGACGGTGGGACGGATCAGTCGAAGTAGTCGGGCTGCGTCTGGACGTTCAGCTCGTCCAGGCGGATCCGCTTGGCCGGATCCGTGCGCTTGTCGTTGACCTTCAGGACGTCGAAGCCCTTGCGGATGTCGTTGGAGTAGATGTAGCCGTTGTAGTAGTACGCCGACCAGGAGCCGCCGACGACCAGCGCGTCGGTGGTGGCCGGGCCGCGCTCGAAGTAGCCGATCTCCTTGGGCTTGGCCGAGTCGGTGAAGTCCCAGACGGAGACGCCGCCCTGGTACCAGGCCTGGACCATGAGGTCCTTGCCCTTGACGGGGATCAGCGAACCGTTGTGCGCGACGCAGTTCTCGGTGTCGGCCTGGTGGCGCGGGATCTTGAAGTAGCTCCTGAAGACGAGCTTGCGCTTCTCGCCCTTGCCGACGATGTCGTAGATGCCGTCCGCGCCGCGGTCGGGGCCGATCGTGGCGTTGCAGGTGGCGGCCGAGCCGCCCCCGAGCTCGTCGGTGAAGACGACCTTGTCCGCCTTCTGGTTGAAGGTCGCCGAGTGCCAGAACGCGAAGTTCACGTTGTCCTGGACCTGATCGATGACCTTCGGGTTCTCCGGGTCCTTGATGGAGAAGAGGATGCCGTCGCCCATGCAGGCACCGGCGGCCAGATCCTTGGAGGGCAGCACGGTGATGTCGTGGCAGCCCGTGGTCTTGGAGACGCCGGGGTTGGTGGGGGCGCCCGGGTTGCCGCCGCCGTCCGCGCCCTCACCGGGGAACAGGACGGGGAAGTTCACCACGGCCGCCTTCTGCGGGGCCTTGCGCGGCACCTTGATGACGGAGATGCCGTCGTGCGGTGGCTGGCAGTCGGGGAACGTCGCGTTCGGCGAGTACGAGGAGACGTAGATGTAGACGTCTCTCTTCTCCGGCACCAGGGTGTGGGTGTGCGAGCCGCACGCGGTCTCGACGGCGGCGACGTACTTCGGGTTGCGCTTGTCGCTGATGTCGAAGACCTTCATCCCCTCCCACGACGACTTCTCGGTCGCGGGCTGGGTCGTGGAGGCACAGGAGTCGTCGCTGCGCGAGCTGTCCGTGGAGAGGAACAGCAGGTTCCCGGAGACCGAGACGTCGTTCTGCGAGCCCGGGCACAGGACCTGCGAGACGGTCCTGGGCGCCTTCGGGTCGCTGATGTCGTAGATGCGGAAACCGTCGTAGTTCCCGGCGAAGGCGTACCTGCCCTGGAACGCGAGGTCCGTGTTGAGACCGGGGAGCACGTCCTTGGGGACGTTGGTGAGGTGCTCGATGTTCGCCGAGTGGACGATCTCGTCCTGGCCGGGTATCTCACCGGCGGCGATCGCCGTCCGCGCCTCGGTCTCGGCGCTCTTCGACACGCTCTTGGGCGCGGCGGGCCTGTCGCCCGGATCGGGTGTGGCCGACACCGGCCCCGCGGCCAGGAGGGCGGCGAGGAGGCCGGCCGCGGCCACCCCGACTCCCAGGCGTCTGCGGCGCGTTCGGGTGGAGTCCTGCAACAGGGTCACTGGTGTCTCCCTGACTGACGATGACGTCGTCGGTAGGTGAACGGTTCACGGATCCCCCGAGTATCGTCTGCATCATGCACAGATCAACAGATGGCAACGAACTCGTCATCAAAGTTGCTGTTCCCGCGCTCCTCGCGGCGCTGACCTTGGGGTTGACCGCGTGTGACGCGGGGGGCTCGGCGGACCACAACTCCGCTGCGTCGAGCGGCCCTTCGGTCATCGCGCCGGGCAGACCGGGAGAGGCCGCGGAGACGCTGTCGGCGCAGGACGCGCAGCGGCGCGGCGCGGACGACCGGCCCAATACGGCCGACGTCCGATACGTGCAGATGATGATGCAACACCATCAGCAGGCGTTGAAGATGACCGAACTCGCCCCGGAACAGGCCGAGTCGGGTGCGCTGAAGCGTCTCGCCGAGCGGATCGCCGCCGCCCAGGGGCCCGAGATCGAGTCGATGCGCGGCTGGCTCAAACAGCACGGGCGCGAGGAGACCCCCTCGGGGCACGCCGCTCACGCGTCGATGCCGGGGATGGCGAGCGCGGCGCAGTTGAAGGAGTTGCGGGCGGCGCGCGGCAAGGACTTCGACGCGCTGTTCCTGAAACTGATGATCACACATCACCAGGGGGCCGTCACGATGGCCACGGAGGTCAAGAGCGAGGGGAACGACGTACAGGTCGAGGAGATGGCGGACGACGTGATCGCGCAGCAGACGACGGAGATCAGCCGGATGCGCGACTTGGTCTGAGCCTGCCCCTGCCTCAGCCGGCGAGCAGAGCCCGCAGCCACCGCTCTTCGCGTCGCTCGATGTACGGCGCCCCGGCACAGGGACCAACCGACGGCGCTCCGACTCGGCGAGACCGTAGGCGTCGGGTAAGACGCGCAGTCGGTCCGCCGCGTCCGGGCTCCGCCGGTCCGGATGCGCGGACAGCGGGACGAACCCGTGGACGGCGTAGGCGACATCCCACAGGCGTGAGCCGGGAGCCGCCGTGTCCCGGTCGATGAAGGCCCACCGCACCTCACCCGCGACCACAAGGTTCCAGGGGGCCAGGTCGTTGTGGGCGATGATGTCGCTGCCCTCGGCGGGGATCAGCGGCTGCCACCGCGCATCGGACGGCGGCGTGAAGTCCCGCACGGAGTCGTGGAGGCGCTGCGCCGAATCCCCCCTCGTGCAGGTGGGCGAGCAGGGCATGCACGGCGGGAGTCCATGGCCCGGCCGGACGGCGAACGGTGTCCCCGACGCGAGGCGTCGGAGAGCCGTTCCCGCGTCCCCGTCCGCGCGAAGCGACCGGCTCCCCGTCCCGGCCCGGGGCCTCCCCCGTGGCGGCCACCGGTGTCATGCTGAGGACAGCAGCGCACCCGCGGAAGGAGCCGCCAGTGCCGCACATCGCCGTCGTCGGTTCGGGGCCGAGCGGGGTCTACACCGCCCAGAGCCTCGTACAGCCGGGCGGGCTCCCGGGCGCCCGCGTCGATGTGCTCGACCGGCTCCCGTGCCCGTACGGCCTTGTGCGCTACGGCGTCGCGCCCGACCACGAGAAGATCAAGTCGTTGCAGGGCACCTTGCGCGCGGTGCTCCAGGACGAGCGGGTCCGCTTCCTCGGGGGCGTCGAGGTCGGCCCCGCGCTGCCGCCCGCCAAGGTGCTCGAACTGTACGACGCGGTCGTGTACTGCGTGGGCGCCGCGGCCGACCGGCGGCTCGGGATACCCGGTGAGGACCTGCCGGGGAGCTGGTCGGCGACCGACTTCGTCGCCTGGTACAGCGCCCATCCGGACGCTCGCGACGAGGGTTTCGTCCGGGGCGTGCGCACGGCCGTCGCGATCGGCGTCGGCAATGTGGCGGTCGACGTGGTGCGCATGCTGGCCCGCGGCGCCGCCGAGCTCATGCCCACCGACATGCCGCAGGCGGCGCTCGGCGCGCTGGCCGCGAGCGAGGTGCGGGATGTGTACATGGTGGGCCGGCGCGGCCCGTCGCAGGCCCGCTTCACCACCAAGGAACTACGGGAGCTCGGCGCCCTGCCGGACACCGAACTCATCGTGGAAGAAGCCGAGTCGGCCCTCGACGGCGGCTACCGCGAGCCCGCCGGGCTGCCCGCCGCCGCCCGCCGGAACGTGGAGGTGCTGCGCGGCTGGGCCGGCCGGCCGCGCCGGGGCGCCGCCCACCGGATCCACCTGCGGTTCTTCCTGCGGCCCGTCGAGATCGTCGAGGGGCGCGGCCGGGTCGCGGGGGTGCGTTTCGAGCGGACCCGGCCCGACGGGCTCGGCGGCGTGAGCGGGACGGGCACGTACGAGGAGGTCGGCGCCGAGCTGGTGCTCAGGTCGGTGGGGTATCGCGGGGTGCCGGTGGAGGGGCTGCCGTTCGACGCGGTGCGCGGGACGGTGCCGCACGCGGCGGGGCGGGTGCTGCGCGGCGGCCTCGTCTCCCCCGGCGAGTACGTGGCGGGCTGGATCAAGCGGGGCCCGACCGGGGTCATCGGCACGAACCGGCCCTGCGCCAAGGAGACCGTGGCGTCCCTGGTGGCCGACGCTCCCGCGCTGATCGGCGCACGATCCGCGCGGGACCCGCTGGAGGGACTGGTCGCCGCCGGGGCGCGGCCCGTCGAGTGGGACGGCTGGCGGGCGATCGAGCGGGCCGAGGCCGCGCTCGGGGCGTCGCTGGGGCGCGGCTCCGTCAAGATCCAGGACTGGGCGGGGCTGTTGGGCGCCGCGCGGGAGGACCGGCGGGCCTGACACCTGTCGGCAACACCGCCGAAATCAACAAATCGTTTAAGCCGAATACGGTCTCGTGCTGCCGCCCCTCCCCACCCCGTCCTCGTGACGACCCCGGTCTTGGAGCACGTATGACGCATCCGGTCGATCAGGTCCCGCCCACCCGCCATCTGCTGACGTTCGGGCTCCAGCACGTGCTCGCGATGTACGCCGGCGCGGTCGCCGTGCCGTTGATCGTGGGCGGCGCCATGAAGCTGTCGCCCGCCGATCTCGCGTATCTGGTCACCGCGGATCTGCTGGTGTGCGGGATCGCGACGCTGATCCAGTGCGTGGGCGTGTGGCGGTTCGGCATCCGGCTGCCCATCGTGCAGGGCTGTACGTTCGCCGCCGTCTCCCCGATGGTGCTCATCGGCACCACGGGCGGCGGGCTGCCCGCGATCTACGGTGCGGTGATCGTCGCGGGTCTCGCGATGATGCTGCTCGCCCCGCTCTTCGGACGGCTGCTGCGCTTCTTCCCGCCGCTGGTGACCGGCACCGTGATCCTCATCATCGGGGTGTCGCTGCTGCCGGTCGCCGGCGACTGGGTCGCGGGCGGCGCGGGCGCCGAGGACTTCGGGGAGCCGAGGAACGTCGGGCTCGCCGCGCTCGTCCTGCTGGTGGTGCTCGCCGTGCAGCGCTTCGCCCCCGCGTTCCTGAGCCGGATCGCGGTGCTCGTCGGCATCGTCGTCGGCATGCTCGTGGCGATCCCCGCCGGCTTCACGGACTTCGGCGGGGTCGGCGACGCGGACTGGGTGGGCGTCAGCACGCCGTTCCACTTCGGGGCGCCGGAGTTCCACGGCGCGGCGATCGTCTCGATGCTGGTCGTCGCGCTGGTCAGCATGGTCGAGACGACCGGTGACTTCATCGCGGTCGGCGAGATCACCGACCGGCCGGTGTCACCGCGCGCGCTCGGCGACGGACTGCGCGCCGACGGCTTCTCGACCCTGCTCGGCGGCGTCTTCAACACCTTCCCCTACACGGCGTTCGCCCAGAACGTCGGCCTCGTGGGCATGACCCGCGTACGCAGCCGCTGGGTCGTCGCGGCGGCGGGCGGCATCCTCGTCCTGCTCGGTCTGCTGCCCAAGCTCGGCGCGGTCGTCGCGGCGATCCCGGCGCCGGTGCTCGGCGGCGCGGGCCTGGTCATGTTCGGCACGGTCGCGGCGAGCGGCCTCAGGACCCTCGCCGAGGTCGACTTCCGGGGCGGCCACAACCTGACCGTGGTGGCCGTATCGGTCGCGGTCGGCGTGCTTCCGGTGGGCGTGCCGGAGGTGTACGCGGGGTTCCCCGACTGGTTCCGCACGGTGATGGACAGCGGGATCAGCGCGGGCTGCGTCACCGCGATCGCGCTGAACGTCCTCTTCAACCGCCTGCCGGGCAGGGCCGGTGCGGCGGGATCAGCCGGCGTGACCGTCGAGCCGGTCGGCCTGCCGGGTGGCCGCGTCGAGCACGCTGTCGAGCAGCCCGGGAAACAGGGCGTCTAGATCGTCCCTGCGCAGCCCGTTCAGCTTGGTCGTGCCGCGGTAGACCTGCTCGATCACGCCGCTCTCGCGCAGCACCCGGAAGTGGTGCGTGGAGGTGGACTTGGTGACCGGCAGGTCGAAGTGCGAACAGGAGAGCCCCGGGGAGTCGGCCCCCTGGGCGGTCGCCATCTCGCGGACCACGGCGAGCCGCATCGGGTCGGACAGCGCGTGCAGCACCGCTTCGAGGCGGATCTCCGCACGGTCGGGGTGCGCCAGGGTGCGGCCTGCTGGGGTGCGCGCTGCGGCGGTCGTCATGGCGCTCATTGTACGAGGTTCTTCGTAGTTTGACAGTTGCCGTACTACGAGGCCTATCGTACGAGGTACGCATCCGAGCCGTACCCGTACGAATGGAGCCCGCCGTGAGCGCGCTGTTCGAGCCTTACACCCTGCGATCGCTGACCGTCCCGAACCGCCTCTGGATGCCTCCGATGTGCCAGTACAGTGCCGCCCCCGAGGGCCCGCTGACCGGCGCCCCCACGGACTGGCACCTCCAGCACTATGGCGCCCGGGCGGCCGGCGGGACCGGCCTGATCATCGTCGAGGCGACGGGCGTCAGCCCCGAGGGCCGGATCTCCCCCTACGACCTGGGGATCTGGAACGACGAGCAGGTGGACGCCTTCCGCCGGATCACCTCGTTCCTCAAGTCGCAGAACACCGTCGCGGGGATCCAGCTCGGCCACGCCGGGCGCAAGGCGTCGACCGACCGCCCCTGGAAGGGCGGCAAGCCGCTCGGCGCCGAGGAGCACGGGTGGCAGGCCGTGGCGCCGAGCGCGGTGCCCTTCGACGAGGAGCACCCGGTGCCGACCGAGCTGACGGTCGACGGCATCGAGGAGATCGTCGAGCAGTTCGCGGACGCCGCGCGGCGGGCGCTCGACGCCGGGTTCGAGGTCGCCGAGATCCACGGCGCCCACGGCTATCTGATCGGCCAGTTCCTCTCCCCGCACAGCAACCGGCGCACGGACGCGTACGGCGGCAGTTACGAGAACCGCACCCGCTTCGCCCTGGAGGTCGTCGACGCGGTGCGCGCCGTGTGGCCGGACGGGCTCCCCCTGTTCTTCCGCATCTCCGCGACCGACTGGCTGGAGGAGAACGGCTGGACCGCGGACGACACGGTGCGCTTCGCCGCCGAGCTCAAGGCGCGCGGCGTCGACCTGATCGACGTGTCGACCGGGGGCAACGCCGCGGGCGTCCGCATCCCGGTGGGGCCCGGCTACCAGGTGCCCTTCGCGGCGCGGGTGCGCAACGAAGCGGGCGTGCCGGCCGCGGCCGTCGGCCTGATCACCGAGGTGCAGCAGGCCGAGAAGATCATCGTGGACGGCGAGGCCGACGCGGTGCTGCTCGGCCGCGAGCTGCTGCGCGACCCGTCCTTCGCCCGGCACGCGGCGCGCGAACTGGGCGCCGACGTGCACGTGCCGGACCAGTACCACCGGTCCGTCTGAGCCGTACCGCGGCGGGCGGCGCCCTCGTGGCGCCGCCCTCGTCGTTCTCACACGGAGCGCAGCGGCGGTATCGCCGGCACCTCGATGGCCTGGTCGATGTCGGCCTGCGTCAGCTTGAAGCCGTCCGGGTAGGCGTCGCGCCGGGTGCGCCGGGCGGGCTCGGTGGTGCGCCAGGTGTAGAGGCAGCGCTCGCACTGGAGCACGTCCCAGACGCCGGGGACGGGCGAGGTGGCGAGCCGGCCGATCTCCTCGTAGGCGCAGCGGGGGCACTCGGTGGGCCTGTCGTTCACGGGAGTTGACCTTCCTGAGGGCGGTACGGGTTCAGTGGCGGGCCGCGATGAGGCGCTGGAGGCGGGCCGCCCATTCGGCGGTCTCCGGCAGGTCCTTGGCCGGGGTGGAGAAGTTGCCGCGGACGTCGGGGGCGACCGGTGTCGTGGCGTCAATGATCATCTTGCTGGTGATGCCGGCGGGCTGGGCGGCGGGCGCGAGTTCGAGGACCGAGAGGTTCGGGATGACGACCACGTCGTCCCTCGGGTTGACCTTCGCGGACATCGCCCACATGACCTGCGGCAGGTTGAAGGGGTCCACGTCCTCGTCGACGAGGATCACCTGGGAGACGTAGCCGAGTCCGTGCGGGGTCGTCATCGCGCGCATGCCGACGGCCTTCGCGAAGCCGCCGTACCGCTTGGCGGTCGAGATCACCACCATCAGACCGTGGGTGTACATGGCGTTGACGGCCTGCACCTCGGGGAACTCCGCGCGCAGTTGCTTGAGCAGGGGCACGCAGGTGTTGGGGCCGACGAGGTAGTCGACCTCGGTCCACGGCATGCCCAGGTAGAGCGACTCGAAGACGGGGTTCGTGCGGTACGAGACGCGCTCGACGCGGATGACCGGCATCCGGCGGCCACCTGAGTAGTGCCCCGTGAACTCCCCGAAGGGGCCCTCGATCTGCCGCGTGCGCGACTCGATGACGCCCTCGATGACGACCTCGCTGCCCCAGGGCACGTCGAAGCCGGTGAGCGGCGCGGTGGCGATCGGCGCGGGCGCTCCGCGCAGGGCGCCGGCCATCTCGTACTCGCTCTGGTCGTACGCCATCGGCATCCCGGCGACGATCGCCATGACGGGGTCGTTGCCGAGGGTGATCGCGATGGGCAGGTCCTCGCCGACCTCCTCGGCCTTGCGCAGGTGCTGCGCCACGTCGTGCATGGGGACGGGCTGGAAGGCGAGGCGGTCGCGGCCGATGACCTGGATGCGGTACGTGCCGACGTTCTGCTTGCCGAAGTCGTCCGGGGCCTCGGGGTCGCGGGAGACGACGGCGGCCTTGTCCAGGTAGAAGCCGCCGTCGCCGTCGTTGAGGCGGAAGAGGGGCAGCACGGAGAAGAGGTCGACGTCCGCGCCCTCCTGGGTGTTCTCGCGCCAGGGCGCGTCCTCGCGGCGTTCGGGCGCGACGGGGAAGGCGTCCCAGCGCCGGGCGAACTCCTCGACCTGCTCCTTGACCGGCGTGTTGCGCGGCAGTCCGAGGGCGAGCGCGTGATTGGCCCAGGAGCCGTGCACGTTCAGGGCGATACGGGCGTCCGTGAAGCCCTTGACGTTGTCGAAGTACAGGGCGGGGGCGTTCTCCCCGATGCGGCCCGTCGCGTTGGCGGCGGCGGCCAGATCGGGCTCGGGCAGCACCTCGTCGGTGATGCGAAGGAGTTGCCCCTCCTTCTCCAGCGTGGCGAGGAAGCTGCGCAAGTCGTCGTAGGCCATTCTCAAGTCCTTTGTCCGGTACGGGGATTGTCGGCGCGGGCGGCGCGCATGCCTGCCCAGCGCCGGGCGGCGGGCGCGGGCAGCTCGAACTGGTCGAGGATGCGGGCCGTGACGTGGTCGACGATGTCGTCGACGCTCCGCGGATGGTTGTAGAAGGCGGGCATGGGCGGCACCAACTGCACGCCCATGCGGGCGAGTTCGAGCATGTTCTGGAGGTGGATCTCGCTCAGCGGCGTCTCGCGCGGGACGAGGACGAGCTTGCGGCGCTCCTTGAGGACGACGTCGGCGGCGCGTGCCACGAGCCCGTCGGCATAGCCGGTCCTGATGCCCGCGAGGGTCTTCATGGAGCACGGCACGATGACCATGCCGTCGGTGCGGAACGAGCCCGAGGAGATGGTGGCGCCCTGGTCGTCGGGGTGGTGCGTGACGTCGGCGAGCGCGGACACGTCGGCGACGGACAGGCCGGTCTCCAGCTCGATCGTGGTGCGCGCCCAGCGGGAGAGGACCAGATGGGTCTCCACGTCGGGCAGCTCGCGCAGGTTCTCCAGGAGGCGGACACCGAACGGCGCGCCCGTCGCTCCTGTCATGCCGACGACCAATCGCACGGGACCTCTCCTCACACGTCGCTGACCTGTGCTTTCACGCTAGGCGGCACGGCGGCACCGGCAGCGGTACGCTCGGGACTCGACATGGGGAAAATCGGACAGGATGCGGGCGCGGTACCGGGCGCGGACGTCAGGGAGCTGGCGTACACGCCGAATGTCGGCGCGCCCGCCGGGGTCGAGGTGATGGAGCTGGCCGGCCTGTACGAGCGGGCGCGGCGGCACGGCAACGACCCGTACGTCCCCTCGCGCCCCGCCTTCCACCAGCTCATCGGCGCCCGGGGCCGGCCGGTGCGGATGGGGGTGGACTTCGTCGAGCAGGAGCTGCGGCCCGGGTCGTGGCTGTGGATCCGGCCGGGGCAGGTGCAGCGGTTCCGTGCCGACCTGGCGGCGGCGGACGGGGTGATCGTGCTGTTCCAGCCGGGCTTCCTGCCGCCCGCGACCGTCTCGGCCGCGCACATGGACCCGCCGTACGAGCAGCGCCCCCTGACACCGCGCGGAGCCGACGCCGAGGCGGTGGCGCGGGCCCTCGACCATCTGCGCCACGAGTACGGGGCGATGGCCTCGCTGCCGCTGAAGGCACACACCGAGGTGTTGCGCGCCCTGCTCTCCGTGCTGGTGGTGCGCCTGGCGGCGGTGCGTGATCCGGCGCCGAACGCGGCGGCGGTCTCGGGGACGTTCCGCCGCTTCCACGCGGCGGTCGAGCGGGACCACGCGGTGACCCGGCGCGTCGAGGACTACGCGGCGGCCCTCGGCTACAGCCCGCGCACGCTGACCCGGGCGACGCTCGCGGCGACGGGCCGCACCGCCAAGCAGTACGTCGACGACCGGGTCCTGCTGGAGGCCAAGCGCCTGCTGTGGCACAGCGGTCTGTCGGCGCGGGAGGTGGCGGGCCGGCTCGGGTTCGCCGATCCGAGCGACTTCACCAAGTTCTTCCGGCTGCGGGCGGGCGAGACTCCGGGTGCGTTCCGCGGCGGCGGGCGGGACGCTCCCGCGACCGGTGACGCACCGTAATTTGCCTTGGGTATGCAACTTTCATAGCGTGCGGTCATGCGGCTGACACGCTTCACCGACCTGGCCCTGCGGGTGCTGATGCGCCTCGCGGTGGAGCGCGGCGATCTCCCCACCACACGCGAGGTCGCGGGCGCCCTGGACGTGTCGTACACGCACGCCGCCAAGGTCGTCGCCAGACTCCAGCACATGGGCCTCGTCGAGGCGCGGCGCGGCCGGGGCGGCGGGCTCGCGCTCACCGCGGCCGGCCGGGACGCCTCCGTGGGCGCCGTCGTCCGGGAGCTCGAAGGGCCCGGCGACGTCGTGGACTGCGAGGGGACGACGCCGTGCCCACTGCGTTCGGCGTGCCTGCTGCGCGGGGCGCTGCGGCAGGCGCAGGAGGCGTTCTTCGCGTCCCTCGACCCGCTGACACTGCGCGAGCTGGTCGAGGCACCGACCGGGCCGCTCCTCCTGGCCCTCTCCCCCACGCCACCGGCGGACTGACCGCACCCCCGCGCGCGGGCGGCGTCGTCGCGCGCCCTAAAATGCGACTCTCACATTCACATTAAGGGGCGTCGATGCTCACCGAACCCTCGGCCCTGGTCGTCCGCGCCACGCTTCCCGCTGTCGGCGCCGCCATCGAGGACATCACCGGCCTCTTCTACGAGAAGCTGTTCGCCGCCCACCCCGAACTGCTGCGGGACCTGTTCAACCGCGGCAACCAGGCGGCGGGGTCCCAGCGGCAGGCGCTCGCCGGTTCCGTCGCGGCGTTCGCCACGTACCTCGTGGACCACCCGGAGGACCGGCCCGACGTGATGCTCCGGCGCATCGCGCACAAGCACGCCTCCCTCGGGGTGCGGCCCGAGCAGTACCCGGTCGTGCACGAGCACCTCTTCGCGGCCATCGCCGAGGTCCTCGGGGACGCGGTCACCCCGGAGGTGGCCGCCGCCTGGGACGAGGTGTACTGGCTCATGGCCAACGCCCTCATCGCGATCGAGACCCGGCTGTACGAGCAGCGGCAGGTGGTCGACGGGGACGTGTGGCGGGAGTGGGAGGTCGTGGCCCGCACCGAGGAGACACCGGACGTCGCCTCCTTCCGGCTGCGTCCCGCCGACGACCGCCCCGCGCCCGATTTCCGCGCCGGACAGTACGTCTCCGTACAGGTGCGACTGGCCGACGGGGCACGGCAGATACGTCAGTACAGCCTGACCGACGCGCCCGGCCCCGAGACCCGGTCGATCGCCGTCAAGCGGGTGCACGGCACCGCCGCGACCCCCGACGGCGAGGTCTCTTGCCACCTCCACGAGCACGTACGCGTCGGCGACCGGCTGCGCCTCTCCGCCCCCTACGGGGAGCTGACCCTCGACCCGGACGGCGCGCCCCTGCTGCTCGCCTCGGCCGGTATCGGCAACACGCCGATGCTGGCGATGCTCGGCCAGTTGCACGCCGACGGGCACACCGGCCGCGTGACGGTCGTGCACGCGGACCGCTCCCCCGACACGCACGCGCTGCGCGCCGAGCACGAGGCGCTGACCGCGAAGCTGCCCGGCGCGACGGCGCACTTCTGGTACGAGCGGCCCGGCTCCGGTCACCGCACCGGCCTCGTCGACCTCGCGGACGTGCCGGTGGCGGCCGGTACCCGCGCCTACCTGTGCGGCCCGCTGCCCTTCATGCGGGCGGTGCGCGGACAGTTGCTCGACAAGGGCGTGGCCGCCGCCGACATCCACTACGAGGTGTTCGGCCCCGACCTGTGGCTCGCCGCGGGCTGAGCGCACGGGCGGACCCGCCGTCCGCCCGCGGGTGACCGCCCCGCCCGCGGTACAGCCACGTCCACGGCCATTGTCAGTGGCGGGGTGCAGACTGACCGACACCTGGAGACAACGACGTTTCGGAGGTGTTCGGCATGACCGATGTACTGCTGGCCGTGGGCACGCGCAAGGGCCTGTTCCTGGGGCGCAGGCGGGGCGGCGCCGCCTGGGAGTTCGACGAGAGTCCCTACTTCAACGCGCAGGCGGTGTACGCCGTCGCTCTCGACACCCGCACGGACCGGCCGCGGCTGCTCGTGGGCGGGGACAGCGCGCACTGGGGACCCTCCGTGTTCCACTCGGACGACCTCGGACGCACCTGGACCGAGCCGTCCTCGCCCGCCGTCAAGTTCCCCAAGGACACGGGGACTTCGCTGGAGCGGGTGTGGCAGCTCCACCCGTCGGCCGCCGAGCCGGACGTCGTGTACGCGGGCACGGAACCGGCGGCGCTGTACCGCTCGGCGGACCGGGGCGAGACGTTCGAGCTGTGCCGCCCGCTGTGGGAGCATCCGACGCGGTCCCGGTGGGTGCCGGGCGGCGGCGGTGAGGGCCTGCACACGGTCCTCACGGACGCGCGGGACGCGCGCGCGCTGACCGTGGCGGTGTCGACGGCCGGGGTGTTCCGCTCCACGGACGGCGGCGAGAGCTGGTTCCCGTCCAACTCCGGGGTGTCCGCCGTCTTCCTGCCCGATCCGGACCCCGAGTTCGGGCAGTGCGTGCACAAGGTGGCGCGGGACGCGGCCGACCCGGACCGGCTGTATCTGCAGAACCACTGGGGCGTGTACCGCAGCGACGACGCGGGCGCGAAGTGGACCGACATCGGGGCGGGGCTGCCGTCGACGTTCGGCTTCGGCGTCGCCGCGCACCCGCACCGCGGCGACACCGCGTACCTCTTCCCGATCACCGCGGACTCGGACCGGGTACCGGCGGAGCGCCGGTGCCGGGTCTACCGCACGCAGGACGCGGGCGGGAGCTGGGAGCCGCTGACCAAGGGGCTGCCCGAGGGCGACCACTACGGCACGGTCCTGCGGGACGCGCTGTGCACGGACGACGCGGACCCGGCGGGCGTCTACTTCGGGAACCGGAACGGGGAGGTCTACGCGTCGACCGACGACGGTGACAGTTGGCGGCAGGTGGCGTCCCATCTGCCGGACGTGCTGTGCGTACGGGCCGCCGTCGTGGGGTGAGACCCGGGAGCGGTCCTGGCAGGGTTCAGGGCAGGCGCCAGTCGACAGGCTGCGCGCCGAGCCCGGTCAGCAGTTCGTTGACCCGGCTGAAGGGACGGGAGCCGAAGAAACCCCGGTCCGCCGACATGGGCGAGGGGTGCGCGGACTCGATCGCGGGCAGGTCCCCGAGCAGCGGGCGCAGATTGCGCGCGTCCCGCCCCCAGAGCACCGAGACGAGCGGCCGGTCACGGGCGACCAGGGCGCGGATCGCCTGCTCCGTGACCTCTTCCCAGCCCTTGCCGCGATGGGCGCCCGGGGAGCGCGGCGCGGTCGTCAGCGCCCTGTTGAGCAGCAGCACGCCCTGCCGCGTCCAGGGCGTGAGGTCACCGTTGGACGGCCGGGGCAGCCCCAGGTCCGCGTGCATCTCGCGGAAGATGTTCTCCAGGCTGCCCGGCAGCGAGCGGACCTCGGGCGCCACGGCGAAGCTCAGCCCGATCGCCATGCCCGGGGTGGGGTACGGGTCCTGGCCGACGATCAGCACCCGGACCTCGTCGAAGGGCTGCTGGAACGCGCGCAGCACGTTCGCCCCGGCCGGGAGATAGGTACGACCGGCGGCGATCTCGGACCGCAGGAAGTCGCCCATGGTCGCGATGCGTCCGGCCACGGGCTCCAGGGCTTTCGCCCAGCCCGCTTCGACAAGTTCGTTCAAAGGTCGCGCTGCCACGACGCGTCACTCTACTGCCCCGCGGCGAACCCGTGACCGACGGGGAAGGCCCCGCACACGCGGGCGGCGGGCAGCGCTACTCTTCCTCCTCGACCGTGCCGTCCTCGCTCCTGCCCGTGAGGGGCCGGACGCGGGGAACGGACGGGAAACAGAAGGGAATCCGGGTGCGCTCAGCGAACCAGACGCGGGCCGCGGCGACCGCGGCCGACGCGGAGCGCTGGGTGCTCGGTGTCGACTCCGGCGGTTCGGGCCTGCGGGTCGCGCTCGCCCGCGCCGGCGACCTCACCGGGGCCGCGACCACCGTGTCCCGCGAGCCGGTACGCACCGGGGCGACCGGCATCGACCCGGACCATCTGCTGGAGCAACTGCTGCCCATGGCACGCGCGTTGCTCGACACGACCGGCGCTCCCGCGCCCGCCGCCGTCACCGTCGGGGCCGCCGGGATGGCGACGCTCGGGGACGGACTGCGCGCCGAGCTGCCGGACGTCCTCAAGGGCGAGCTGGGCGTGGTGCGGCTCGCGTTGGCCGGGGACGCCGTGACCGCGTACGCGGGCGCCCTCGGTCAGCGGCCCGGCGCGGTCGTCGCCGCGGGCACCGGCCTGATCGCCCTCGGCACGGACCTCGCCACCTGGCGCCGGGCCGACGGCTGGGGACACCTGCTCGGCGACAGCGGCGGCGGCGCCTGGATCGGCCGGGCCGGACTCGACGCGGCCATGCGGGCCCACGACGGGCGGCGCGGGGCGAGCGCGGCGCTGCTTGCGCTGGCCGAGGAGCGGTTCGGGCCGGCCGGCGAGCTGCCGGGGCGGATCTATCCGCGTACCGACCGGCCCGCCGCGCTGGCCTCGTTCGCGCCGGACGTGGCCCGTTGCGCCGGGCACGACCCGGTCGCCGCCGGGATCCTGCGCGAGGCCGCGCGGCACATCGCCGACGCCGCGGCGGCGGCCCGCCCGGCGGAGGGCGGCGACGTCGCGCTCACCGGCGGCCTGTTCAGGATGGGCGAGCCTCTGCTCGCCCCGCTCCGCGCGGAGCTGGCGGACCGGCTCCCGGGCGCCACGGTGACCGACGCCGTCGGCGACCCCCTCCACGGGGCGCTCGTGATCGCCGCCGCCCTCGCCGCGGACGACCTCAGGCTGCCGCGGGAGGGGCGCCTGCTGCACGTCCCGTAGGTCTCCTCGCACCCTGTCGGACCAGGACACTTGAAGCATCCGTAACTGAACGGACAATCACGGACGGATACCGCTCAGCTCCCCCCTGACCGCGCAACGGGGCCGGGCGAGCCAGTAGCATGCGGCGCCATGAGCTCCCCCACTGGGCCCGCTTCCGGCCTGCCTGTACGAATGCCGCGACCTCGACAGCCCGGACGCCACCGCCGTCCGGAACCCGTGGCCGCCCCCGAGGGCGCACCGGCCCTCGTGCTGGCCGTGCCCGGCACGCCCAGCGCCGCGACGCGCATGCTCGCCGACGAGGTCGTGAGCATCGCCCGCTCCGAGCTCCCCGGTCTGGACGCGCGCGTCGGCTTCGTCGACGGGGAGACCACCGACTTCCCGGTGTCCGCCGAGTTCCCCTCGCTGGCGTCCGTGCTCGCGTACGCCGCGAAGGAGCGCACGGCCCGCTACGAGCGGGCACTCGCCGCCGGTGTCGAGGCGACGGCGCCCGAGGGCCCGGTCGCGGTCGTCGTACCGCTGCTCGCGGGCCCTGACGGCGCGCTGCTGCGCCAGGTCCGCCAGTCCATCGCCGACAGCCGCGTCGCGGCCGAGCTGACGGACGTCCTCGGCCCGCACCCGCTGCTCGCGGAGGGGCTGCACGTGCGGCTCTCCGAGGCCGGTCTGGCCCGCGCCGACCGGGCCCGGCTGTTCACCGTGGCGACGGCCGCGGACGGCATCATCCTCGCCTCGGTGGGCGGTGACGAGGCGGTGCAGGCCGCCGGGATCACCGGGATGCTGCTCGCCGCGCGCCTGGCCGTGCCGGTGATCGCCGCGGCCCTGGACGAGGAGGGCGCCATCGCCGCGACCGCCGAGCAGTTGCGCGGTTCCGGCTCGCAGCAGCTCGCGCTCGCGCCGTACCTGATCGGGCCCGAGCTGGACCCGAGCGTGTGGCAGGAGGCCGCCAAGGACGCGGGGTGCTCGGCCGCGGAGCCGCTCGGGGCGTACCCGGCGATGGGGAAGCTGGCGCTCGCCAAGTACACGGCGGCACTGGGGATCACCCCCCAGCCGGTTGCCTCCGGCGGTTGAGCGGCCCGACGTGGGGCCCGGGGCGCGAAGCCCCGGGCCCTTCGTCGTTGCGGCGCCGTCCGCGCGGCCTGTCCTCGAAGGCGGGCTCTCAGGCGCAGGACGGGCGTGCCGCCGCGAACGCCACGCAGGACGCCGCCGGGACGCGGGCCGAACCGGATCTGGTGGGGGTGCCCGTCTCGGGGTCCACGGTGAACCAGGTGACGTCGCCGGAGCGTTCGTTCGCCGCGTAGAGGTGGCGGCCGGAAGGGGCGAGGGCCAGGTCGCGGGGCCAGTGGCCGCCGCAGGGGGTCGTGGAGCGCAGGGTGGGCCGCTCGCCCGACGCGTCCAGCGTGAAGAGGGAGATGACGTCCTCGCCGCGGGTCGCCGTCCACAGGAAGCGGCCGTCGGGCGAGACGACGATCTCGGAGGGGTAGGCGTCGCCGCGCGGGCCCTCGGCCAGGACCGGGACTTCGGTGAGGGCCTTGAGGATGCCGGTCGTGGCGTCCCACTGGCAGACGGTGAGGGTCGGGGCGAGTTCGTTGAGGACGTACGCGTACCCGGCGGACGGGTGGAAGGCCAGATGGCGGGGGCCCGAGCCGGGGCGCAGGGCGGTCTCGTGGTGCAGGGTCAGGCGGCCGTCGGTGAGGACGCAGACCCGGACGGAGTCCGTGCCGAGGTCGACGCTGACGGCCCAGCGGCCACTGGGGTCCGGCACGACCTGGTGGGCGTGCGGGGCCTGCTGGCGCTGCGGGTGCGGTCCTGAGCCGGTGTGCCGCAGCACGTCACGGCCGGCCGCGTCCGGGGTGCCGTCGGCCCGCAGGGGCAGCGCAGTGACGCTGCCGGAGCCGTAGTTGGCGGTCAGCACGTGGTGGTCGCCCCAGAGGGACAGGTGCGTGGGGCCGTCGCCGTCGACCGGCGCGGGGCGGCCGGCCGGGGTCACGGGCGTGGTGTCCGTGCGGAACGCGGTGACCGCGCCCTCCGCCGTCTCGCTGACCGCGTACAGCAGACCACCGGAGACCGCCAGGTAGGAGGGGTCGGGGGTCGCGTCGGTGGCGGCGAGGAGGGTCAGCGAACCGTCCGAGGCGTCGACCTCGGCGGTCACGATGCCTGGTCCGCCCGCCGCGGTGAACGATCCGATGTAGACCCGCCCTGACTGGCTGCCGGTCACTGCTTCCCCTTTCGGCGTGCGGGCCGGGTGCCCGTGCGCCGACGGTAGCAGCGGGTCCGCGCCAGGTCGTGCCGGGGAGCGGGGCACCGGGGGGCGCACCGCCGCGCGGATCGACCGGAGCTGTCCTACGCGCCCAGGCTCGCGCGCCGGTCGCCGCGCAGCGGTACGGCCAGTTCGACGAGGGCCTGTTCGAGGGCGTGCAGGTGGGCCAGGACCGGTTCGGCCTCGGCCGGCCGGGGTGCGGGGTCGACGCCGTGGGCGCGGGAGGCGGGTGTGGTGAGGGCTTCGACGGCGGCCTCCACGCGCCAGCAGGCGGCGGCCAGCCGGGCATCGTGGGAGGCCTCCGGGTCGGCGGCCACGGAGGCGAGCCCGCGTACCTCGCGCGCGCAGTCGTCGAGGAGGGCGAGGACCTGCCGGGCCCTGCCCTTGCGGGCCCGCAGCGGGCTGAACGGGTGCACGAGCGGCGCGAGGGAGAGCCGGACCCGGCCGAGCAGGGCCTCCAGCTCGGCGACGCGGGGCGCGGGGTCGGCGGTGGTGTCCCCGGCGAGCCGGGCGGCGGCCTCGGCGGTGCAGGCGTGGACGCATCGCAGGGCGCGCTCCACCCAGGCGTCGGTGACCGCGTGCGTGGTGACGGGCAGGACGACGAGGACCGCGAGGACGGCGCCCAGCGCGCCGACGGCCGTCTCCGTCACCCGCAGGGCGAGGAGGGCGGGGTCGAGAACGCCGAGGAGCCCGTACAGCATGCTCGCCATGACGGTCACGGCGAGCATCATCCAGGTGTAGGAGACGGCGGCGGTGTAGAAGATCCCGAAGACGCTGACCGCGATCACCACGGCGGCCGCGACCGGCTCGTCGTGCAGGGGTACGGCGACCAGGAATCCCAGGCCGATGCCGAGCAGGGTGCCGAGGAACCGGCGGAACCCGCGGACCAGGGTCTCGCCGCGCGAGGTGGTGTTCACGAACACCCACCAGGTGGCGCCGACCGCCCAGTACCACCGCTGGTCGGAGAGCACCTGACCGACGGCGAGGGCGAACCCGGCGCCCGCGGTCGCCTGGACGGCCTGCCGGGTCGTGATCCGTGCCAGGCCCGTCCCGAAGGCGGGCGCGGGCACGCCCGGTGGCACCGGGATGCGGCGTTCGTAGCACCAGGCGCCGAAGCGGACCGCCGATGCGACGGCGAGCGACATCAGCATCGCCGCGTACAGCTCGGGCAACTGGGCCGGGGCGGTGTGCAGGAACTGCGCCGCGAAGTAGGTCATGAAGGCGAAGACGCCGAGGGAGTGCCCGCGTGGTCCCCACCGGCGCGCGTACACCCCTGCCCCGACGACGGCGAGGAACGCCAGGTCGCGGGCGAGGGGCGTCGCGTGCAGCAGGGCGGCGAGCGCCAGGACCGGCAGCCCGACGACCGGCAGCAGGGCCGTCGTCACCGCCTGCCCGCGCACGGTCGGGTCGGCCACGGTGAACAGGGCGAGCAGCGCGGCCAGGCCGCCGGTGACGGCCCCGGTCAACGAGTGTCCGGCCGCCCCGCAGACCGCCACGGCGAGGCTGATCCCGAGCACCGCGCGGCTCGCGAACCGCAGCCTGGCCCGTCCGGGATCCGGTGCCACGAACGCCCTCTTCAACAACGTGTCCCGCCCCTTTCCGCACACCGGGTGCGCCGTGACATGAGTAAGGCGCCGCGGAGACCCGGGAGGGGTCCGCAGCGCCATCGACACGCTCATCTCAGCATCTGTGGGGCTGGTGGTTCAACAGGGGACGGAAGTCCTGAGCCATTGGCTCAGGTCGGGGCGGTGCACGGCGGCCGATGGAGGGCCAACGGACCACTCGTCGGGCACCTGCGGTCAGCCGTCGCCGCTCGGCACCACGCAGTCCTTCGGCTGCGGGCGCCCTGTGGGCCAGCCGATGCCGACGAAGTCGACCCGGCGGGTCTTCGGATCGAGTTCGACGACGGAGACGGGCTTGTCGTAGGCGTTGCCCGCGTTGGTGAGGCAGATCCAGCCGCTGGCCCCGGTGACGTGGTGGCGGGACTCCAGGCGGGGCCATTCGGCCGTGATCCGGCGCAGGGACGGGACCGCGCCCTCGGTCCCCGGACGGGCGAGGAACACGGCCGCGGCGATCGTCTTGACGCCGTCGTGGACGAGCATGGTGCGGGAGTCGTCGAGGCGCACGGGGCCGATGTCGCCCGCGGTGCCGCTCCCGATCAGCCTGCGCAGGGCCGCCAGTTCCTTGCGGGGCTCCGTGAGATATTCGGGGCGGGAGGCCGGGTCGGGGTGCTCGCGGTCCCAGTCGCGCAGTGCCTTGTCCCAGGCCTGCGGATGGCCGGGGGCCGTGTACTGGACCTTGACGAGGGGCGCGGACGCGCCGGGACCGCCGCGCAGCGTCTCCCAGTCGCTGTCCTTCATGTAGCGGTCGAGGGTGGCGGAGCCGGAGCCGCTGACGATCGTGTACTTCTTTCCGTGGCAGGGCGTGTCGGCGAGTTTCAGGGCGAACAGGCGCAGGTGGACGGGGCGGCCCGCGAAGTACACGTAGTGCGCGTCGGAGTCGCAGATGTTGAGGCTGATCTGGGCGAAGTCGTTGCCTGTGGCGCCGAGTTCGGTGAGCGAGGGCGAGCGGAAGGGCTGGTCCTTGGGGCCCGGCGGACCGGCCTCCTTGTGGCTGAAGGCACGGGCGAGGGAGGCGTTGTAGATGTCGCCCGGGCGGGTGTCCTTGACGAGGACGGTCTCCGCGTCCTTCAGCCCGCCGTGGAAGTCCGCCAGGGCGGCGGCCTGGTCGCTGTTGGTGGAGTTGATGCGGGCCAGACCCGGGTAGGGCTGCCGGTCGGCGCCCGGTTCGGGGTTGGCCGGTTCGTCGCCGCTGATCCGGCTGGCGAGGACGGGGATGCCGAGGTCCTTCGTCAGATGGGCGACGGCGGCCTTGGTCTCCTTGAGGCTCAGGTTGAACCCGGTGACGGCCCGCAGGTTGTCCCGCTTGTCGTGCGCCATGTCCGCCAACTGGTCGACCACCTTGGCCTGTTGGCGGTAGTCGGTGCCCGGGTTGGCGAGGACGAGGCGCAGCAGGGGCACCTGTTCGGAGCGGTTGGCGCGGTACTGGGCCAGGTAGGCGCCCTGGATCTCGCTGCGCAACTGCTTGCGTTCGGCTTCCAGTTGGGGGTGCAGGGGAAGCACCATGGCGACGGTCACGTGGGGCTTGTCGCCGACGAACTTCTCGTTCTCCGCGGCTATCGCCCGGGCCACCGCGGTGATCTCGCGGGTGCCGAAGTCGTAGCCGGAACCGTTGGCGCCGATGCACTCACCGGCGCTCTTCTCGACGCCGGGGGCGCAGCTCTCCGGCGCCTTCGGGCCCGGCCACAGGAGGACGGCGGCCACGATCATCGCGACGGCCGCGGCCACCGTCACGATCCGCCTCAGCAGGGTCGCCCAGAAGACGACGTACAGCGAGTCCCACATGTTCGCCCACCCCTCCTCGTGCCGCTTCGTCCCGCCCGGTCAGCCGAATCCGATGTGCTGGGTGCACGTGCAGCGCTTGAGCGGCTGCCGCGCCTGTGCCCGGTCCCCCCACTCGCGGGCCACGCGGGCGAGTTGCTCGGCGCCCTCGGCCGCCTTGTCCGCGTCGGCGCCCTCGGGACCGCGCCCCGCCACGGTCTCGTCCGCGATACGGGCCAACTCCTCGCTGAGCCCGCCCAGTTCGTCCCTGAGGATGCCCGGGACCGTGTCGGCAAGGGGCCAGGTCCGTTCGCCGCTCAGCCATGCGGCGTGCAGCAGCCGGTCGATCCTGCGGCGCCGGGCGTCACCCGGCACATGGATCTCGCCGTGGGCGCGGTCGAGGCGGAGGTCGTCCCTGCCGAGCAGGGGCGCGTCGGCGATGGCCAGCAGCTCCTCGCACCAGGCGCGCGCGGAGCGGGTCAGGAAGGTCTCCGACAGGTAGCGCGTGACGTGCTCCACGCCGTCCGAGGCGAGCAGATGGTGCATGCGGTGGGCGGCGGCGGTGCCGAAGCGGCCGTCGGCGTGGTCGTCACCGAGGTCGCGGTAGTGCCCCTGGAGGACGGCGTGGGCGGTGTGCCAGGCGCCGCCCTCCGGCCGCATGCGGTACAGGCGGCGCATGAGCAGTCGGCGCAGGCCGAGGTCGCCGATGAAGTGCCGGGGGCAGGGCGCCCAGCCGCTGTCCTCCAGGAGTTCCGCGGCGCGGTACGCGGTCAGCGGGTTCTCGCGGCCCTCCTGCGCGGCTCGCAACACGGCCTGGGCGCACTCGGCGTCGTGGGCGACCGAGAGATGGCTGAGCAGGTCGAGCCAGCGCGCGCGGTGGGCGGGCGGCAGCTCCTCGGGGTGCTGCCGTACGACCAGTTCGTCGAGGAGCGTGTCGGCCACCTGAGCGCATTCGGCGCCGGGAAGGCGGCTGTCCAGGAGCGACCAGTCGGTGCACCGCTCCCACTGCTCCACGGGCAGGGCGGCGGTCGCCTCGCCGAGCCGGGTGACGATCAGCGGCCGTCCGGCGCTGAGCCGGTGGATGCCGGTGTCGATGCGCAGGCGCGCGGCGTGGCCGGGGTCGATGCCGACGTACCAGCGCTCGCTCGCGGTGCGCTGCTCCTCGCGTGTCAGGCGGGGCATCCGGACCAGCAGCACGCCGTGCCACAGGGGGGCGCCGTCGGGGGCGGTGCCGGTGGGGCGCGTCCAGCGCGGGAGTCCTCCGGCGGAGGCGTCCCACACCGCCGGGGCCGCCGGGTCGTCGCCCGCGTGGTACAGGAAGCGGCCACCGTCCTCCCGGCGGGCCGTCGCCATGATCACGAGGCGGTCGAAGCGCTGCCGCTCGCGGTCCTCCAGGACCGGTCTCAGTATCTGGCGGCCCAGGGCGGTGTCGGCGTGGTCGAGCAGCAGGACGGGCCGGCCGGAGCGGGAGACCCGCCCGCGCATCGAGCGGTGGGCGGCCTCGATGTCCTCGCGCAGGGCCCGGAACAGGAAGCCTTCCGCGACCCGGCGCGCCTCCCCGCCCCGCTGGAAGTCGGCGGCGAGGCCTCTCAGGCCCGAACGGGGTTGGCCGCCCGCGCCGGGGTAGGTCCCGTAGAACTCGGTGAGGGTCTTCCTGCCGTCGGTGGAGGTGCGGGCAAGGAGTCCGTCGATGAGCGCGTTGACGAACGGGCCGAGTACGGGGTTGGTGACGAGGCCCGCGAGGAAGCCGGCGTAGTTCTTGACGGTGCCGCGCAGCACCCCGCGCCAGAACGAGGCCGGGGGCAGCAGTTCGTCGAGCCGGCGCACCTCGTCCACGAGGAGGTGCGCGGCGGCGCGGCCGTCGCTGGCCGCCACGGCCGCGAGACCGGCGTACAGCCGCGGCACCGGGATCGGCCCCCCGTCACCGTCCCAGTCGTGGAAGTCCAGGGCTATCTTGCGCAGCACTTCGGTCGACTCGGAGCGGGTGCGCACCGGTTCGTCCGGCGGGATCCGTAACTCGGCCGCGGCGCAGTCGACGTGGGCGACGGGGACGCGCGGCTTGAAGTGGTGCTGAACGGATCTGAGCAGCCGCCCCTTGCCCATGCCGGGGCCGCCCACCAGCAGCACGACGGGCAGGTCGGGGCCGAACAGGGGCTCTTTGTTGCGTCCTGTCCGTGTCCGCCCGACGAGCCGCGCGATCAGGCCGTCGTGGGCGAGCAGCGCGTCGAATCCGAGATCGTCCCCCACTGGCTCCTCAGCCCTCAGCCCTCAGCCGGTGCGGGTGCCGTCGTCGGCGCCGCCTCCGGTCGGATCTTCGTGCGATCGGCCGTCAGGTTAGCGAAGAGGCGGGGTTCGTGCGCCGCATTCGCGCAGGTCTGCGCGAATGCGGCGGGGCCACCGGAGCGTCGTGCCGCCGCCGCGCGGGCCCGCGCGGTCAGCCGGCCGCGGCGATCGCCTCCTTCAGTACGTCGCGCAGGGGCGTCGGCACGTGTCCGGTGAGGGTCGCGAGGGCGGGGTCGACCGCCGCGAACTCGCCTCGGCGGCTCGCCGCGAACAGGCCGGTGAGCAGGTCGGCTTGGTCCTTGGGCAGCCCGTGCGCGACGAGCCCCGCGCGGTACTCCTCGTCGGGGAGGACGATCCGCTCGACGGGGCGTCCCGCGACGTCGGAGGCGAGGGCCGCGATGTCGGCGAGGTCGAGGGCCTCGGCGCCGGTGAGCGCCGGGGTCGGGCCGTCGAGGCGGCCCTCGTCGGCCAGGAGGAGCGCGGCGGCCTCGGCCAGGTCGGCGTGGGCGGTCCAGGAGACCGGCCCGTCCTGCGGGGCGACGAGCCGCCCGGTGCGGACGGCGTCGCCGAGCAGCATGACGGCGGAGGACGCGTAGAACCCGTTGCGCAGGGCCGTGTAGGCGACGCCCGTCTCGCGCAGCGCCCGCTCGGTGGCGGCGTGGTCGGGCATGGGGGCGAAGAGCGAGGTCGGGCTCGCGCCCATGTGGCTCGTGTAGAGGACGCGGCGGGCGCCCGCGGTCACGGCCGCCTCGATCGCGGCGCGGTGTCCGGTGACCGCGGCTCCGCCGGTCGCGTCGGTGGAGACGATCAGGACCTGGTCGGCCCCTTCGAAGGCGTGGGCCAGGGTCGCGGGTTCGGCGAAGTCGCCGCGACGGACGCGTATACCGCGTTCACGCAGGTCGCGGGCGTTGTCGGGGGTGCGGACGCTGACGCCGATCCGGTGGGCGGGGACCCGGTCGAGCAGCCGCTCGACGATCTCCCGGCCGAGCCGGCCGGTGGCTCCGGTAACGATGATCATGACGCCTCCAGGGGCGGGGAAAGAGGGAGGGGCGGTCGCGATTAGCGCCGCTAACGCTATCTACGCTAACACCGATACGTTATCGGCGCTAACGGTTCACTGTTACCGTTGCCGCATGAGCGTCGACGAAGTCACCGCCGAGGGCGGCCCCCGCGCACGGATCCTCGCGGCCACGACCGCGTTGCTGGCCGAGGGCGGCGAGGAGGCCGTGTCGACGCGCGCGGTCGGCGCGGCGGCCGGGGTGCAGGCCCCGACGATCTACCGCCTCTTCGGCGACAAACAGGGGCTGCTCGACGCGGCGGCGGCCGAGGGCTTCGCGGCGTACCTCAGCGACAAGAAGGAACTCGAACCGACCGACGACCCGGTGGCGGACCTGCGCGCCGGCTGGGATCTGCACCTCGGCTTCGGGCTCGCCAATCCGGCGCTCTACCGGCTCATGTTCGGCCGTCGGCGGGCCGGCACCGCGCCGCCCCCGGCCGCCGTGGCCGGTTTCGAGGTGCTCGCCGGGCACATCCGCCGGATCGCCGAGGCGGGCCGGCTGAAGGTCACGGAGGAGCGGGCCGCGCAGCTCGTGCACGCCGCGGGCGGCGGTACGACCCTCACCCTGCTCGACCAGGACCCGCAGCGGCGCGACCTCGGCCTGTCGGTGCTCGCGCGGGAGGCGGTCGTCGCGGCGATCACCACCGACGCCCCGACGGCCGAGGCGCCGGGCCCGGTCGGCGCGGCGGTCGCACTGCGCGCGGCCCTGCCGGGGACGACGGCGCTGACCGGCGCCGAGCAGACGCTGCTGCGCGAGTGGCTGGACCGGATCGCCAGGACATAGCGACGGCGCGGACCCGCTCGGGGTCCGCGCCGCGGAAGGGGGGACGGACGCTCGGTCAGCCGGGGCGGCTCACTTGCCCCGGAACACCGCCACCGTACGCGCGGGTACCGTGAACGTTCCCGAACTCGCCTCGTACGACGACGACTTCACGACGTCGTCCGAGCCGCCCGCCTGTGTCGGATGCAGCCGGTACCCGGACCCGGCGAGCGCCGCTACCGTCTGGCTCTGCCGCCGCGGCGTCGCGTTGAGGACGACGACGAGGTCACCGAGGCGCATGGTGATGACGCCCGGCGTCTCGCCCTTGCCGGACAGCGGGAAGGAGAGGGCCTTCTGCACCTCACCGGCCGTGGCCAGGTGGAAGGCCGGCTCCGCCGTACGGATCGCGAGGAGGTCCCGGTACGCGGCGGACGTGGCGCCGATCTCCTCGCAGCCGGGCACCGGAACCGACGCCAACAGGGGCTTCGCGTAAGGCCACTTGGCCTGGTTGTCGGCGGCCGGGGGCAGGCCGCGCCCGAACCCGTTGCCCGACCGGCAGTCCCAGTGGATCGCGTTGAACCAGTCGCCGCTGTCGAACGAGTTCCGGTCCAGGGACTTGGACCGCAGCAGGTCGGTGCCCGCCTGCGAGAGGGCCGGTCCCTGCGACAGCGCGGCCGTCGCCATGGCCAGGACCTGCATGCGCGAGCGGTCCGCCGCACTCGTCGTCGCGGGCAGCTTGTACGTCAGCGCGTCGTACAGGGTCTCGTTGTCGTGCGCGTCGGCGTAGGCGAGGGCGTCACCGGGAGCGTTGGCGTATCCGGCGGGCGCTCCGTTGTAGTCGACGTCGGAGCCCTTCACCCTCTTCCCGTCGCTGTCGGTGAACGCGTAGGCCCCGAGGCTGCCCGACAGGCCCACCTTGATGAGGTCCTGGTAGTGCAGGAGGCGGGCCTTCTGCTGGTCCGGCGTGCCGTTCGCCGCCGAGGAGTTGGGGTCGGTGTAGAGGCCGGACGCGAAGCCCTGCACGCCCGGGTCCTCGTCGAAGGGGCTGCCGCCGCGGACGGCGTCGCGGGCCCGGTCGGCGAAGGTGGCGATGCCGGTCCCCGCCATGTTCTTCTGCGTGGCCTGCACGAAGCGGGCGTCGTCGGCGATCTCGCCGAAGTTCCAGCCCTCGCCGTAGAGGATGATCTTCTTTCCGTCCACGCCGTCCTCGGCGACGGTGAGCGCGTCCAGGGCCTTCCTGACGGCGAGGATGTTGGCCTTGGGGTGATGGCCCATCAGGTCGAAGCGGAAGCCGTCGACCTTGTACTCCTTGGCCCAGGTGACGATGGAGTCGACGACGAGCTTGCCCATCATGGCGTTCTCGGGTGCCGTGTTGGCACAGCACGTGGAGTTGGCCACGGAGCCGTCCGCCATGAGCCGCTGGTAGTAGCCGGGCACGATCCGGTCGAGCACGGACGTCCTGGCCTGGCCCGCGGCGGCCGTGTGGTTGTAGACCACGTCCATGACGACGCGGAGGCCGTCCTCGTTGAGGGACTTGACCATCTGCCGGAACTCGACGGTGCGCCGGGTGCCGTCCGGGTCGGTGGCGTACGAGCCCTCGGGGACCGTGTAGTGGTACGGGTCGTAGCCCCAGTTGTACGCGTCCTTCGCGGCCGTCCCCGCCACGCACTGCTGCTGCCGGTCGCTGTCTGCGGCGTAGGACGTCAGGTCGCAGCCGGGCACGGCCTGGTCGGACTTCCTCTCGGGGACGGTGGCGATGTCGAAGGCCGGCAGCAGATGCACGTACGAGGTGCCGGAGCGGGCCAGTGCGCGCAGGTGCTTCGAGCCGTCGCTGTCCTTGTCGGCGAAGGCGCGATAGGTGCCCCGGTCCTCGCGGGGTGTCGTGGTGTCCCCCACCGAGAAGTCACGGATGTGGAGTTCCTGGATCTGCGCGTCCTTCATCGCGACGGCCTCGGGCTTGCGCAGCGCCGTCCAGCCCTTCGGGGCGAGGGAGGCGTCGTCCAGGTCGACGACGAGGCTGTGCTCCGAGTCCGCGTCGAGGGCCACCGCGTACGGGTCGGTGACCTTGTTCGTGACCGTCCTGCCGGCACTCGGGGCCCAGACGGTCACGGCGTAGCGGTACTGCCGGCCACGCCAGGCCGCCGCCGGACCCGTGACCGACCACACGCCGCTCGCGGCGTCGCGGCGCATCGCCCGCTCCTTGCCGCCGAGGTCGAGACGGACCTGCCGCGCGGTGGGCGCCCACACGGACAAGGTGACCTTGCCGCCCTCGAACACCTGGCCCAGAGCGGCTTTCTCGGCGCGGCCCGCGTACACGTCGTCCAGGACGCCGGGCGTCTGGACGCCGGTGGCCGCGAGCAGGGCCCCGTTCGCCGCGCGCTGCGTCGCGATGAGCTGGCCGCGCAGCGCCTCGCGCACCCGGTCGCGGTCGCGAGGGTCGACGGTGAACGCCGGATAGTCCTTCAAGTGCGGGTACTTCGCCTTCTGGGCGTCGTTCAGCGCGCCGGGGTTCAGCCGCAGCCAGTGGCCTTCGTCGCTCAGGGCTCCGTCCCGGACGGTGATGCCGCCCTCGGGGGCGTAGACGAGCTGCTGGCTGGTGGCGGCGGTGGCCGTCACCTTCCAGACGACGGTGTCCGCGTCGATCCACTGCGCCCGCGCCTCGGAGAGGTCCAGGTCGGCGCCCGAACCGACCGAGGGCACCAGGTAGGCGGCGGCGCCGGAGTCGAGCCACACCTCCTTGCCGTAGGTGGCGAAGTCCAGGGCGCGGTCGGTCGGGATGTCCTTCTCGTCGCCCTTGTGGAGGATGTAGTTGAGGGTCGTCGCGCCGTCGGCGAGCGGCACCTCGAAGATCAGGCCGTAGGCGTCCTTCCCCGTGGGGGCCAGCGGCTTCGACCAGTCGGTGGGGTGCGCGGCACCGGTCCAGGTGTGCAGGCCCCAGCCGTCGTAGTCGCCGTCGGCGCGGTGGACGTGGACGACGGCCTTCTTCTCGTCCTGCGGCGGGTAGGCGCCGTCGGGGCGCGCCGTGGCCTGGCCGTCCTTGCCCTGCTCGACCCAGACCTCGCCGCTCTTCGCGAGGGCGACGGTGCGCCGCGGTCCGTCGGAGACGCCGTCCTTCTCGATGCTGTACGTCAGTGCGCTCGCACCGTCCGGAACCTTGACCCAGGCGAAGGCGCCGTAGGCGTCACGGCCGATGAACCGGCCGGTCTCGTCGCCCGACGTGAGGGTCCAGCCGTCGTAGTCGCCGTCCGTGCGCCTGTAGTGGACGACCAGGTGGTCGCGGTCGACGGCCGAGGGCTTCTCGGGCGTGGGCGGCTGCCCCGCCGTCGAGGCGGCGAGGGCGCTCGCGGTGCGTCCGGCACGGTCCACCACCACCGCCTTGTACCGCAGCGGGGTCCCGGCCGCCACGGTGTCCGGCAGGTACTGGGTGATCCGGTACGGGGCGTGGTCGACGGAGCCGAGGGTGCGCCAGGCGCCGTTGCCGACCTGCGCGGCGAGGACGACGCGGGCGGAGGCGGTGGAGCCGGGGTCGGCGGAGAGGGTGACCGTGCCGGTGGCGCCCGCGGCCGGGGCCGTCAGGGAGAGGGTGGGCGCGCCGGCCGGCGCGGGCAGCTTGTTCTCGGCGCGCAGGACGAGGGACGACAGGGCGGGGACGGTGACCTCGACGTGACCGCCGGACGCGCGGACCGTGCCCGAACCGCCGTACACCGCACGGAACTTCGCGGACTCGACGGGCAGCTCGACCGTCTTCGGCCCGGTCGCGTTGTTGACCGCCACCACGTACTCGCGGTCGGCTCCGGTGCGCGAGAAGGCGTACACCGAGTCCTTGGCGTACAGCTCACGCTGTGCGCCGTCGGCGAGCGCCGGATTGTCCTTGCGAAGCTTCGAGAGCGCCGCGATGGTACGGAACAGCGGGTGCGCGGTGTCGTACGCGTCGTCGGCGTGGGTGCGCCCGGTGCCGAGTTCGTCGTCGTCGAGGTAGTCGGCGACCTTGGAGCCGAACATCGTCTGCCGGGCGTCCTTGTCACCGCCCGCCCCGGTGAAGCCCTGCTCGTCGCCGTAGTAGACGACGGGGTTGCCGCGCGACAGGAACATCAGCTCGTTGGCCAGCTTGTCGCGTCGCAGCAGCTCGGTGTCGGGGGCGGCCGGGTTGTCGGCCTTCAGGAAGGTGCCGACGCGGCCCATGTCGTGGTTGCCGAGGAAGGTGACCTGCTCGTAGGCGTTGGCCTTGTCGGTGGCGTACTTGTAGTCGTCGGCGAAGACCTTGGCCAGCTTGTCGGCGGAGGCGCCCTGGGAGGCGTAGGCGCGGGCCGCGTCCTGGAAGGGGAAGTCGAGCGTCGCGTCGAGGCGACCGCGCGTCACGTAGGGGGCGGTGACGTCGGTGTCGGCGGAGTAGACCTCGCCGAACATGAAGAAGTCATCACGGCCGTGCGCGGCGGCGTACCGGTCGAGCGCCGTCGCCCACTGCGTCCAGAACTCCAGGTTCACGTGCTTCGTCGTGTCGATGCGGAACCCGTCGACGGCGAAGTCCCGCACCCACGTCCGGTAGATGTCCGCCATGCCCCGGACGACCTCGGGCCGCTCGGTCCACAGGTCGTCGAGGCCGGAGAAGTCTCCGTACGTGGTCGACTCGCCCTCCCAGGTGGAGTCGCCGCGGTTGTGGTACATGGTCGGGTCGTTGAGCCAGGACGGGACCAGGCCGCCGGCGCTCTTCGGGGTGTAGGGGAAGGAGTCCGCGTCGACCTTCGCCATGCCGTCCGCGTCGTCGAAGGGGCGGCCCTCGGTGTCGAGGTAGGGGTAGGCGCCCTTGGGGCGGTACGTGTACGTCTTCTCCGCGTAGTCGACGGTGTCGGCGGTGTGGTTGGTGATGACGTCGAAGAAGACCTTCATGCCCTTGGCATGGGCCTTGGCGATGAGGTTCTTCAGGTCGGCGTTGGTGCCGAAGTGCGGGTCGACCTGGGTGAAGTCGGTGATCCAGTAGCCGTGGTAGCCGGCCGACGCGTCCTTGCCCTCGCCCTGCACCGGCTTGTTCTTGAAGATCGGCGCCAGCCATATCGCGGTGGTGCCGAGGTCCTTGACGTAGTCGAGCCGCTTCGTCAGGCCCTTGAGGTCGCCGCCCTGGTAGAAGCCCTTGTCGGTCGGGTCGTAGCCGGTCGCGAGGCGGGAACCGGTCAGGCCGCCCTTGTCGTTGGCGGTGTCGCCGTTCGCGAAGCGGTCGGGCAGCACGAAGTAGTACTGCTCGCGCGTCAGGTCGTGCCGGGCCGGTGCGGCGGCCAGTTTCGCGTCGGACGGCGGCGCGGGCGGTGCCGCGGCGCGGGCCGCGAGCGGCTGGGCCAGTGTCAGCAGGAGCGCGGCGGCCGCGGTGTACGCGGCGACCCGTCTGTGCGGGGTGGGAACGGTGCGGCTCAAGGCGGAACTCCTCGCGGAAACAGGGCTCTTGGAGTGCGTGAATCCGGGGCGCGGGCGGGCGGCACCGGTCCGCCGCGTGACCGTATCGCTTGCGGGAACTTTGCTGCAAGAGTTCTGCAACTCATAGCAAGAACTTTCAGCACAGTTATTGACGGAGCCTTCCGGGCTCCTCCACTCTCACGGTGCGCCACCCGTCCCCCTCCCCCGCGGACCGGCACGGACGGCCGGCAATCCCCACACTCAGGAGCCGCACATGCGACCTATCCCCACCCCGCCACCCCGCAGAAAGCACCGCACCGCCACCGTCCTCGCCGTCGGAGCCCTCGCGCTCGGCGGCGTCGTCACCCTGCCCGCGCAGACCGCGTCCGCCGCCGACACGGGCGTCAGGAACGGCGACGTCATCGCCAACCTGTGGTCATGGAACTGGAAGTCGGTCGCCAAGGAGTGCACCGACGTCCTCGACCCGGCCGGCTACGGCGCCGTGCAGGTCGCCCCGCCGGAGGAGTCCCTGAAGCAGACCGACTACCTCTGGTGGGACGTCTACCAGCCCTACTCGTACAGCCTGGACAGCCGGTTCGGCAGCGCCGCCGACTTCAAGAGCATGATCGACACCTGCCACGCGGCGGGCGTCGAGGTCTACACGGACGCCGTCATCAACCACACGGCCGCCCAGACCGGCACCGGCTACGCGGGCACCAGGATCGGCAACAAGTACGACACCCCCGACTTCGACCCCGCCGACAGCGACGACTGCACGAAGACCATCGCCAACTGGGGGGACCAGCACGAGGTACAGCACTGCGAACTGCTCGGGATGCCCGACCTGGACACCTCCGAGCCGGGGGTCCGCGCCAAGATCGTGGGCTTCCTGAACAAGCAGATAGACCTGGGCGTCGACGGGTTCCGCGTCGACGCCGCCAAGCACATCGACGCGGCCGACATGCGGGCCATGGTGGGAGCGCTGCACACCACGAAGGCGGGCGACGCCCCCTACATCACCCAGGAGGTCTATCCGGGCAACCCGCCCGCCCTGGGCGACTACTACGCGAGCGGTGACGTACTGGACTTCACCTACGCGGCCGCCATGAAAGCGCAGTTCGGGGGTGGCGACATCGCCAACCTCGCCTCCTTCGGCTCCAGTTGGGGGCTCGCGAACGAGGCGGACTCCAACTCGTTCGTCACCAACCACGACACCGAGCGCAACGGCTACTCCCTCAGCTACAAGGACGGCGCCACAGCGGTGCTCGCCAATGTCTTCCACCTGGCCCGCGGATACGGCCGCCCCTCGGTGTACGCCGCCTGGAACTTCGGCCAGAGCGACGAGGCGCCCCCCAACAGCGGCGGCTTCGTCTCCGACACGAACTGCTCCTCCGGCTGGACCTGCCTGGACCGCGACACCGCCGTCTCCGGGATGATCGCCTGGCACAACGCGGTCGCCGGTGCGTCCGTCGCCCACTGGCAGTCGCCCGCCTCCAACGTGATCGGCTTCTCCCGGGGCGGCGGCTTCGTCGCGCTCAACAACTCCTCGTCGGCGCACACGTACACCTACACCACGGGCCTCGCGGACGGCACGTACAAGAACGTGATCGACGGCGGCGCCACCTCCGTCACCGTCTCCGGTGGCCGGGCCGCGCTCACCGTCCCCGCCAAGGGAGCGGTCGCCTTCTACGACGGCACCTACGACTGCAAGGTCAACTGCGGTGGCGGTGACGGCGGTTCGGGCGGTGGCACCACCGTCACGGCCTCCTTCACCGAGTACGCCCCGACAACCCCCGGCAGCGACGTGTACGTGGTCGGCTCGACCGCGTCGCTCGGCTCCTGGAACACGGCGAACGCGGTGAAGCTCTCCTCGGCCGGCTACCCCCTCTGGAAGAAGGACATCGCCGTACCCGCCGCGTCCTCGATCGAGTACAAGTACCTGAAGAAGGACTCCGCCGGGAACGTCACCTGGGAGTCGAACGCCAACCGGACGCTGCGGACGAGCAGTTCGCCGGCCGCGGTGAACAACTCCTGGAACCTGGCCGACGCGAACGCCACGGATGTCAGGTTCACGGCAAGCGCGACGACCGGCACCGGCACGAACGTCTACGTCACCGGTTCGCTGCCCTCGCTCGGCTCCTGGAACCCGGACGACGCGATCCCGCTGTCGTCGGCCTCCTCCCCCTCCTGGGGCAGGACGGTGATCGTCCCCAAGGGCACGACCTTCACGTACAAGTACCTGAAGAAGGACGCCTCGGGGAACGTGACCTGGGAGTCCGGCGCCGACCGGTCCCTCACCACCGGCTCGGGCACCGGATACACGGTGAACGACACCTGGAAGTGATCCGCGGCAGGGCATGAAGGAGGGGGCCGGCGCGACGCCGGCCCCCTCCTTCCGCGTGCTACACCGTCTCCCACCACACCGTGGTGTCCGCGGGCAGGTCGAGGCGGTCGTCCTCCACCGTCACCGGGGCGGAGGCCAGCAGCACCCGGCCGGGCGCGGCGACGCGGACGGGCGCGCCGGTCGTGTTGACCGTGCAGGCGAACCCGGGCCGCTCGAAGAAGAGGACGCCCTCGGGGACGTCGTCGCGCCAGGTCACCTCGGAGCCGGCGCCGAGGCCCGGCTGGGCGCGGCGCAGGGCGAAGGCCGAGCGGTAGAGCTCCAGGGTGGAGTCCGGGTCGCCGGTCTGCGCCTCGACGCTCAGCGCTCCCCAGGTGTCGGGCTGCGGGAGCCAACTGCCGCCGTCGCCGAAGCCGTACGACGGACCCTCCACGGTCCACGGGATCGGCACCCGGCAGCCGTCGCGGAAGCCGTCCTGGCCCTGGGCGCGGAAGAACGACGGGTCCTGGCGCGCCTCGTCGGGCAGGTCGGTGACGTCGGGCAGGCCGAGCTCCTCGCCCTGGTAGACGTAGGCGGAGCCGGGCAGGGCCAGCATGAGCAGGGTGGCGGCGCGGGCGCGGCGCAGGCCGAGTTCGCGGTCGCCGGGGGTGCGGATCTGGGTGCCGCCGGGCGGGTTGGCGTAGCGGGTGGCGTGCCGGGTGACGTCGTGGTTGGAGAGCACCCAGGTGGCGGGGGCGCCGACCGGCCGCATCGCGTCGAGGGTGTTGTCGATGATGGCGCGGAGTTCGGCCGCCTCCCACGGGGCGGACAGATACTGGAAGTTGAACGCCTGGTGCAGCTCGTCGGGGCGGACGTAATGGGCGGTGCGCTCGACGGTCGGGGTCCACGCCTCGGCGACGAACACCTTGTCGCCGTCGTACTCGTCGAGGATCTTGCGCCAGGAGCGGTAGATCGCGTGGACGCCGTCCTGGTCGAAGAACGGCATGACGTCGTTGCCGAGCAGCTTCACCTGGTCGTGCGCGCCGAGGTCCGGCAGCCCCTCGGCCTTGACGAGGCCGTGGGCGACGTCGATCCGGAAGCCGTCGACGCCCATGTCGAGCCAGAAGCGCAGGATGGAGCGGAACTCGTCGGCGACGGCCGGGTGCTCCCAGTTGAAGTCGGGCTGCTCGGGCGCGAAGAGGTGCAGGTACCAGTCGCCGTCGGGCAGCCGCGTCCAGGCGGGGCCGCCGAAGATGGACTCCCAGTCGTTGGGCGGGAGTTCGCCGTCCGCGCCCTTGCCGGGGCGGAAGTGGTAGCGGTCGCGCAGCGGCGATCCGGGGCCCTCGGCGACGGCTCGCCTGAACCACTCGTGCTGGTCCGAGGAGTGGTTGGGCACGAGGTCGACGATGACGCGCAGACCGAGTCCGTGCGCGTCGCGGATGACCGCGTCGGCGTCGAGGAGCGTGCCGTACATGGGGTCGACGGCCCGGTAGTCGGCGACGTCGTAGCCGCCGTCGGCCTGCGGGGAGGCGTAGAAGGGGGACAGCCACACCGCGTCGACACCGAGGTCGCGCAGGTAGGGCAGACGGCGGCGGACGCCTTCGAGGTCGCCGGTGCCGTCGCCGTCGCTGTCGGCGAAACTGCGCGGGTAGACCTGGTAGATGACCGCGTCGCGCCACCAGTCGGTGGTCTCGCGGGTCGTGGTGGCGAACGCCGGGGACTCGTCGGTGGAGTGCTGAGTCATGGTGTCCTTGCTGCGTAAAGGAGCCGGCTACGGGTCGGTGTGCGTATGGGTCTTCTGGGTCCTCAGCCCTTGGTGCCGCCTGCCGTCAGGCCGGTGACCAGGTGCTTCTGGACAAGGTAGAAGAAGGCGGTGACGGGGACGGCGATCAACACCGCGGTGGCGGCCATGAGGTTCCACTGCGCGTCGTGCTCGCTGATGAAGCTCTGCAGGCCGACGGCGAAGGTGTACTTGGAGTCGTCGAGCAGGAACGTGGAGGCGAACGCGACCTCGGCGAACGCGGTGATGAAGGCGTAGAACGCGGCGACCGCGATGCCCGGCTTGGCCAGCGGCAGGATCAGCCGCCAGAACGTGCCGAACGGCGAGAGCCCGTCGATCCGGCCCGCCTCGTCGATGTCGACGGGCACGGTGTCGAAGTAGCCCTTCATCAGCCAGGTGCAATACGGCACGATCGTCGTGCAGTTGACGAGGACGAGCCCGAGGTAGCTGTCGATGAGGCCGAGTTCGGAGAAGATCTCGTACATCGGCACGATCAGGACGGCGATGGGGAACGCCTGCGTGAGCAGCAGGACCCACATCAGCGGCCGGTAGCCGGGGAAGCGCATCCGTGAGACGGCGTACCCGGTGGTCGCCGCGAACAGGACGCCGACGAGGGTGGTGCCGAGGGCGACGACCAGGGTCGACTTCATCCAGTCGAAGAAGCCGGTGTGCTGGAGCACGTACGCGTAGTTGTCGAGCGTCGCCTTGCCCGCGATGCCGCCGGGGTGCAGGTAGTCGTCCTTGTCGGGTCCGGCCGACAGGTAGACCAGCCACACGATGGGGAAGAGGGCGATCAGGCTCGCGACGGCGAGGACACCGTGCGACAGGGCGCTCGCCAGCGGTCCGCGCTCGCCGCGGCGGCGTGCGCGGCGCGCCTTCTCCGGGGCGGTCCGCGGCGTGGAGCGCTGCGCGGGGACCTTCGGTGCGGAGGCGGTGGTGGTGCTCATGGTGGGGGCTCCTGCGGCGTCAGACGGCGAGCTGCTCATTGCGCTTCAACCAGCGGTAGTAGAAGGACGTGAAGACGGTCAGGATCGACAGGAGCAGTACGCCGTACGCGGCGGACTGCGCGAAGTCCCGCGGTTGCTGTCCGAAGCCGAGGCGGTAGGCCCAGGTCACGAGGATCTGCGCGTCCGGGGCGGTGTTGCCGAACAGCAGGAAGATGATGGCGAACTGGTTGAACGTCCAGATCACGCCGAGCAGGACGACCGTGGAGCTGACCGAGCGCAGGCCGGGCAGGGTGATGTGCCGGAACTGCTGCCAGGCGCTGGCACCGTCCATCTCGGCGGCCTCGTACAGGGAGGCGTCGATGGACTGGAGGCCGCCGAGGAGCGAGATCATCATGAAGGGCACGCCGCACCAGGTGTTGACGAGGACCGCGGCGGCCTTCTGGAAGAAGGGGTCCTCCAGCCATTGCGGCTGGGGCAGGTGGAGCGAGCCGAGGGTCACGTTGATGATGCCGGAGTCGGCGAGCATGATCCGCCACGCGAAGACGGTGACGAAGGTGGGCACCGCCCAGGGCAGGATCAGCATGAGCCGGTAGAAGGTGCGTCCGCGCATCTTCTGGTTGAGCAGCAGGGCGAGGCCGAGTCCGATGCCGTAGTGCAGGGCGACGCACAGGGCGGTCCAGACGATGGTCCAGATGAAGTGCGACCAGAAGCGGTCGTAGGAGGCGGGACCCCACAGGATGTCGGCGTAGTTGTCGAGGCCGACGAACTTGTAGGTGGCGTCGATGTGGTTGACGCCGATGGTGCGGGCGGAGTTGAGGCTGTTGGCGTCGGTGAGCGTCAGGTAGAGGCCCCGCACCAGCGGGTAGCCCACGAGAACGCCGAGGACGACGACGACCGGGGCGATCATCACGTACGCGTACCAGTACCTGCGGTACGAGTCCTTGAGGCGCTGGATCGGTCCCCGGCGCGGCGTCGTGGGAACTCGGCGCGTCGGTCGGTCGACGGCGATGGTCATGGCGGAGCACCTTCTGGTCAGGGCGACGCCGGTCCGCGCCTTCCCCTCCGGGGCGCGGACCGGCCGAACTACGAGGCCGCACTACACGGCCGGGGCCGTCACTTGGAGAAGTCGGGCACGAGCTTGGCGAACGCGGTCTCCAGCGTGCCGAGGCCCTTGTCCAGGGGCTCCTTGCCGGTGGCGACCTTCGGGAGTTCCTGATCCATCGGCGTCCACAGCGAGCTGTACTCGGGCAGCTCGGGGCGGGGCCGGGCGGCGGTCAGCACCTTCTGGTAGCCGGCGATGCCCGGGTCGGCGGTGACCTTCGCGGTGTACGCGTCCGCGCGCGTGGGCAGCGTCGAGTTCTTCAGGGCGATCTGCTCCTGCGTCTTGGCCGACGTCATCCACTTCACGAACTTCAGCGACGCGCTCTGGTGCGCCTTGTCGGAGCCCGCGTAGACGGAGAGGTTGTGGCCGCCGGTCGGGGCGCCCGCCTTGCCGGTCGAACCGGCCGGGACGGTGGCGATGCCGAGGTTGGCCTTGTCCTTGAACGCGGAGCCCTTGTAGAAGTTGGTGATCTCCCACGGGCCCTGGACGATCGAGGCGACCTTGCCGTTGACGAACGCGTCCTGGATGTGGGCGTACGCGTCGGCGGTGGCGTCGGCCTTGTGCAGGCCCTTGCCGTCGAAGAGGCCCTGCCAGTCGGTCAGGCCCTTCTTCGCCTCGGCGGAGGCGATGGTGATCTTCTTGCCGGTGGCGTCGACGGTGTCGGTGCCCTCGCCGAAGAGGAACGGCTGGGCGTAGTAACCGGCCGTGGAGCCCCAGTAGCCGTCGGCGCCGGTCTTGTCCTTGATCTTGGCGGCGGCCGACTTCAGCTCGGCCCAGGTGGTGGGCGCCTTCGTGATGCCCGCCTTCTGGAAGAGGGCCTTGTTGTAGACGAGGGCGAGGGTGTCGGTGACCAGGGGGACGCCGTAGGTCTTGCCCTCGAACCGGGCCTGCTCGACGAGGCTCGCCTGGAACTTGTCCTGGTCGGCGAGGGCCTCGGTGCCGTCCAGCGGCAGCAGGTAGCTCTTCTTGGCGAACGCGGGGGTCCAGCCGACCTCGGCGCGCAGCACGTCCGGGGCGCCGCTGGCGCCGGCCGCCGTGTCGAACTTGTTCTGCGCCTGGTCGAAGGGGACGTTGACGTACTTGACCTTGACGTCGGGGTTGGCCTTCTCGAAGTCCTTGACCAACGCCTTGTACGTGGGCGCCTCGTTGGTGGCGTTCGACGTGTCCCACCATGTGATGGTGGTGGGGCCCGACGCCTTGCCGCCGTCGTCGTCGCTTCCGCCGCACGCCGTCGCCGCGAGTGCGAGGGACGCCACCACCGCGGTGGCCGCTATGCCACGCCGCATGAGATCTCCTAGAGGGTGAATGCCCGTGAGTGGGCGAGGAGAGGTCCCGTCCGCTCCTCTGGCCTACTTGCCGACCGCGCCGTCGCCGCCGCCGGGCGACGTGAACGTAACAGCGCGACAGGCCCGGCGAAAGACCTTGCAGCAAAATTTTGCAGCCACCGTGGCGAGTTATCGCTTCGTGACCCACAAGGAACGGACAAAAGGGGGGAGTTATGCCCGATTATTCACCGTTAGGTCGCTGTGCAAGGTCCTGCAAGCTCTTGCCACACGGTGGTGGCCCGGGGATCATCGGGACTCTTGACCTCAGAATGTCCCCTCAAGGAGTGCGATGACGCAGTTGCCCGCACAGGCGGCCCGGCGACCGGCCCCGTCCCCGCCCGGGACGGCGCGCCTCGCCGACATCGCGGCCCAGGCGGGCGTCAGTGAGGCGACGGTCAGCAGGGTTCTCAACGACAAGCCGGGCGTCGCGTCGGCCACCCGCCAGTCGGTGCTCGCCGCCCTCGACGTGCTCGGCTACGAGCGGCCCGTGCGGCTGCGCCAGCGCAGCGAGGGACTGGTCGGCCTGATCACCCCGGAGCTGGAGAACCCGATCTTCCCGGCCCTCGCCCAGACCATCGGGCAGGCGCTGACCCGCGAGGGCTACACACCGGTCCTGGCCACCCAGACCCCCGGCGGCTCCACCGAGGACGAGCTGACCGAGATGCTCGTCGACCGGGGCGTCACCGGCATCATCTACGTCTCCGGGCTGCACGCCGACACCACCGCCGACCCCGAGCGCTACGAGCGACTGCGGGCACAGGGCGTGCCCTTCGTGCTGGTCGACGGGTTCTCGCCGAAGGTACGGGCGCCGTTCATCTCGCCGGACGACCGGGCCGCGATGCAGTTGGCCGTCACGCACCTCGCCTCGCTCGGCCACCGCCGCATCGGGCTCGCGCTCGGCCCGAAGCGGTTCGTGCCGGTGCAGCGGAAGATCGAGGGGTTCGTGCGCTCGATGCAGGAGCGCCTCGGCCTCCCGCCCGACGAGGTCGAGCGCGACCTCGTCCAGCACTCCCTCTACACCCTGGAGGGTGGTCAGGCCGCGGCGTCCGATCTGATGGACCGCGGCTGTACGGCCGTCGTCTGCGCCAGCGACATGATGGCGCTCGGCGCGATCCGGGCGGCCCGGCAGCGCGGCCTCGAGGTCCCCGACGACATCTCGGTGGTCGGGTTCGACGACTCCCCGCTGATCGCGTTCACCGATCCGCCGCTGACCACGGTGCGCAAACCCGTGCAGGCGATGGGCCGGGCGGCGGTCCGGGCGGTCCTGGAGGAGATCGGCGGCACGCCCGCGCCGCACACCGAGTTCGTGTTCATGCCGGAACTGGTGGTGCGCGGTTCCACCGCGTCGGGGCCCGGAGTCAGAACACTGGGGGCGCGCGCCTGAACGCTACGCGCCCCTGCTCCGTACGGTGCGGTGAGTCCGGCTCAGGCCGGAGCAACGGGGGCCGTGCGGGAGGTACGGATGGTGCGCAGAGCGCTCCGCTGAGGCGGGCGGTACGGCTGTCGACGACGGCCGACCGTCCGCCTGATCATTTCTCACCCTTTCTCAGGTAATTCCTGAATTTCATTTTTCGAGCCCGGAGTGCCGCTTCGCGCTGCCCGAAAACAGTCAGGAATACCCTCTGAAAAATAATTACCGGATGCCTCTGTTCCCCGTTGACAGGCCGGATTACCGGCCTCAATGCTGGGAACACAACAGCGATTCCGGAACTTCGCAGAACTCCAATGCCCCGGAAGGGGGAAACGCCATGAAGAAGATTTCCGTCCGCAAGGCCGGTCCGATCCGTCTGACCACCGCCTGCTACTACCTCTGCGGCGACGCCGCGTAATCCGCCTCGCCACCGGTCGGAGCCGGACCGCCTTCGGGGTCCGGCTCCGATCATTCTCAGGGAGGTGCGCCTGATGGGCGCGACCGTATCTCTGCACCGGCTCACCATGGTGGCCGAGGACGACGGCGTGATGGTCGGCCGGCCCGACACCGGCTCCTACGCGGTGTTCCCCGACGAGGGCGCGCAGGCGCTGCGGATGTTCGCCGGGGGGGCGCCTGTCGAGGAGGTCACCGCCTGGTTCGAACGCACCTGCGGGGCACCCCTCGACCTGGACGACTTCCTGGAGACCCTGGCCGAACTGGGGTTCCTGCGCACCGACGACGCCGAGGTGGAGCAGCCGACCGTGCGCTGGCAGCGCTTCGCGCGGCTGCTGTTCTCCTGGCCCGCGGGGCTCGCCTACGGCGCCCTCGTCGCGGCCGCCGTGACCGAGATGGTCCGCGAGCCCGGGCTGCGGCCCTCGTACCACCACATGTTCTTCACGCACTATGTGTCGCTCATACCGATCATCGTCTTCGCCGTCGCGATCCCGTGCATCGTCCTGCACGAGGCGTTCCACGCGCTCGCCGGACGCCGCCTCGGCCTTCCCTCGACGCTCGGACTCGGCCGCAGGCTCTACTATCTCGTCGCCGAGACCCGGCTCGATTCCCTGCTCAGCGTCGAGCGCCGGAAACGCTATCTTCCGTTCTGCGCGGGCATGCTCGCTGATCTCATTCTGCTGAGCGGACTCACTCTTCTGTCGCATGTTCTCGACGGGCACGGTATTCCGTCGTGGATTCACAAACTCATGCTCGCTGTCGCCTTCACCTGTGTCCTGCGCCTCATCTGGCAATTCCTGTTCTATCTGGAAACGGACCTCTATTACGTGGTGACGACCGCGGCCCGCTGCACCGATCTCCAGAACGCGACCCGGTTCAGGCTGCGCACCGGCCTGCGGAAGTTGCTGCGTCTGACACCGCCCGTACCGGACACGCAGTGGTCCGCGCGCGATCACGCCGTGGCGCGCTGGTACGCGCCGCTGCTCGTCGCCGGGTACGGGTTCTCGCTGGCCTCGCTCGCCTGGGCGGGCCTGCCGACCGCGCTGCACTTCTGGTCGACGATCACCGACCGGCTGAGCGGCGCGCACACCCCGTTCTGGGACCTGGTCGACGCGGCCGGCTTCATCGCGCTGTCCGGGCTCCAGCTCGGGCTGCTCGTCCACGTCACCCTGCGGGACCGGCGCGGCCGGTCCCGGACCACCGCACCGCAAGGAGCCCTGACATGACCGCACTGCCGACCCGCGTGCCGACGCGTCACTGGTGGCTGGAGGCCGCCGCCGAGACCACGGACGCCGCACCACCGCCCACCGCGCACTTCCAGGTGCGCTGCCACCGCCGCCTGCGCGGCCCGTTCACCGCCGCCCACTTCCTGCTGCACCAGGCCGTTCCGCAACTGGTCGCGCGCGACAGCGAGTTGGTGGCCGCGGCGCGCGCCGCCGAGGTGGAGGCGATCGCACCGGAGCTGATGGCGATCGTGCCGACGCCGCCACAGACCCTCACCAACCTCGCCGACGCCAGGGAGCGCACCCGCTTCTATCCGGCGACGCGGGCGCTGCGCATCGCGCACGGTGTCGCCGAACTCCTCATGGACTGGGCCCGCGCCGCCCACCCCCGCGGCCTGACGCTCTCCTTCCGCGGCCTGGACGACGCCGACCCCACCGACCGCGATCTCGTCGCCGTACTGCTGCGGCGCTGCGACCCGGCCGTGCTGACCGTGGTCGTGGACGGCGCGGGGGCCGCCACCGACCCGCTCGGCCGGGCCCTGGCCGCACACGCCCACCGCGCGCCCCGCCTCCCGGTGGTCGATGCCGCGCTGCTGCCGGACACCGATCTCGCCCAGCTCTACATCGACATGGAGGGCACCAGCGAGGACGCCCGGCTGCGCCGCGCCTACGACGCACTGCCCGCCGACGAGCGCGCCCGCCGGCACACCGCGCGCGCCGCGCTGCTCGCCGGACGTGACGAGCCGACGCTGCGGCTCGCCGCAATCCCCTACCACCTGGAGCACGGCACGGACCCGGCCGGTGCCGGCGTCGCCGCGATCGCCGAGGCCGTGCACACCTGCTTCGACAAGGGGTTCTACGAAGCGGTCATCGACCTCGCCCGGCGCGGACGCGCCCTGCTCGACGCCGCCGAGCCCTCCCGTACGTACTGGAACCTGACGCACAAGATCGGTGCGTGCCTCTGCTACCTGGGGCGCGGGGCGGACGCGTTCGCCTACTTCGAGGAGATGCGGCGCGGCTCCACCTCCGCCGACGCCCACATGGGCACCGCGTATCTCATGGCGATGCTGTACACGCGGTTCCTGCCGAAGGAGGACCACGACGAGGACCGCGCCCTGGCCTGGGTGAACACCGCCATCTCGATCGCCGACGTGCACCCCGACCCGGACAAGCGGGTGCTGGTGCGAGCGTTCATGCGCAACGCGCGCGCCCTGGTCGAACTGCACCGCGGCAATGTCGACGGCTCGCTCGCGCTGGTCGACGAGGCAATGGCGATCACCGACTCCGACTTCGGCCCGGACGAGCAACTCCTGCACCGTTCCGTCCTGTTGTACAACCGGGCCCAGGTGCGCGGCGCCCGCCGCGACCACGCCGCCTCGCTCGCCGACTACGACGAGGTGATCCGCCGCGACCCGGACTACGGGGACTACTACTTCGAGCGGGCCGCCCAGCACCGGGCCCTCGGCAACACCCGCGCGGCGCTCGCGGACTACGCGGCGGCGATCCGGCTGACCCCGCCCTTCTACGAGGCCCACTTCAACCGGGCGGACCTACTGCGCGAACTCGGCGACGACGCGGGCGCCCTGCGCGACCTCGATCGCGCCCTGGACCTCGACCCGGACCATGTGGACTCCCTGGTGCACCGCGCCGACCTGCATCTGAGCCGCGGCGGTCTCGACAAGGCCCGCGCCGACATCGAGCACGGCCTGTCCCTAGCTCCGGCGCAGCCCCAACTCCTCGCGGCACAAGGCACCTTGCGCTCCGAGCTGGGCGACAGCAAGGCGGCGTACGCCAGTTACTCGGCGGCGCTGCGGGCCGACGCGCGCTGCGTGGCGGCCTGGGCGAACCGGGCCGTGCTCGCCTTCGAGGCGGGCCGGGCCGCGGACGCCGTCGAGGACCTGGACGCGGCGCTCGCGCTCACCGACGACACCGAACTGCGGGCCAACCGGGCCGTGGCGCTCCAGTCGCTCGGCGAGCACCGCCGGGCCGTCGCCGACCTGGACCGGGCCGTCGCGGCCCTCGACCACGACGCGGACCCGGAGCTGCTGTACCTGCGGGGCGTCAGCCGGTTCGCCCTGGACGACGAGAGCGGCGGCCTCGCGGACTGGCACGCGCACTGCGCGGCGTACGGCTCGGCCGACGCGTCGCCGCACGCCGAGGAGGTCCGCGCCCGTGTCGGGGCCGCGCCGCGGGAGGGCGCCGCGTGAGCCGGACCGAAGCCAGGCGCACCGAGGTGACCCGGCGGCTGACGTCCGTTCCGGCGGCCGGGCCGGTCGAACCGGCCCCGGCGGATCTCGTCCGGTCCGGCTTGCGCCGGCACGCCAAGGGCGTCGCCGTGGTGACGGTCGGCGGTGAACCGCCCGCCGGGTTCTGCGTGACGTCGCTGGCCTCGCTCTCCCTCGAACCGCCGCTGATGTCGTTCACGGTCGGCCTGCGCTCGGCGTCCTGGACCGCGGTGCGGGGAGCGACCTGGGTGATGGTGCAGCTCCTCGCCGCCGGTCAGGAGGAGGTGGCGCGGACCTTCGCGGGCCCGCGCCCCGCCCGGTTCGCGGCCGGCACGTCCTGGCACCGGGACCCCCTCGGGCTGCCCGCGCTCGACGGGGTGCTGGCCCGGTTCGTCCTCACCCCGGTCAGCTTCCGGCCGGTCGGCGACCACGCCCTGGTCATCGGGCTCGTCGTACGGGCCGCCCGGGTGTCGGACGCCGGACCGCTGGTGCACCACGACGGCCAGTTCGTCGGCCTGCCGGGGCCGGTCCGCTGACCGGCCGCCGCCACCCGGACGGGTCGGGCGCCGGACAACTGGCCGGGAAACCGGCGTACCGATCGGGCCATTGGTACAGTCAGCCGTGATCGTGGACGGAACCGGAGGGACCCGCACGCCCATGGCCGTGGACCAGCTCGACACCCGCATCCTGCGCCTGCTCCTCGAACAACCGCGGACCAGCGTCCGTGAGTACGCCCGCATCCTCGGGGTCGCCCGCGGCACGCTCCAGGCCCGGCTCGACCGGCTCGAACGGGACGGCGTGATCACGGGCGTGGCGCCGTCCCTCTCCCCCGCCGCCCTCGGCCACCCGGTGCTCGCCTTCGTGCACATCGAGGTGACGCAGGGCCATCTCAGCGAGGTCGGGGACGCCCTCGCCCAGGTGCCGGAGATCATCGAGGCGCACTCCATCACCGGCGGCGGCGATCTGCTGGCGCGGGTGGCGGCGCGCGACGCCGGTCATCTGGAGGACGTGGTCCAGCAGCTCAACCGGCTGCCAGGGGTGGTCCGTACCCGCACCGAGGTCGCGCTGCGCGAGCGCGTCCCGCACCGGCTGCTTCCGCTGGTCGAGGCGATCGGGCGGGCGGCACCGGAGCGCGGGTGAGGACGCCCGTGCCGGGGCCGCCCGACCACCGCCGGTCCCCCATGCTGGACGGCATGAACGCCTCGCACCACGACTCCCCGTACCGTTTCGGCGCCACAGCCGTCGTCCTCGACCTCGACGGCACCCTCGTCGACAGCGAACCCACCTACTACCGGGCGTCGCTCGCCACCCTGGCCCGGCACGGCGTCACGGACTTCACCTGGGCCGACCACGAGGCGTACGTCGGCATCTCGACGCTGGAGACCGTCAGGAGCTGGCGGCGCACGTACGGCATCGAGGCCCCGGCCGCCGCGCTCCTGGACGAGCTGAACGCCCGCTATCTGGACCTGGCCCGCACGGACACGCACGTCTTTCCGCAGATGCGGTTGTTCGTGGAGCGGCTGCACGCGGCGGGCGTCCCGATGATCGTGGCGTCGGGCTCGTCACCGCGGGCCATCGAGGTGGTCCTGAGCGGCACCGGCCTCAAGGCGTGGCTCACGCGGTACGTGTCGGCGGACGAGGTCGAGCACGGCAAGCCCGCCCCCGACGTGTTCCTGGAGGCGGCCCGCCGCCTCGGCGTGCCACCGGCGCGCTGTGTGGTCCTGGAGGACGCGGTGCCGGGCGTCGCCGCGGCGCACGCGGCGGGCATGCGCTGCATCGCGCTGCCGTACGTCGCCGCGCAGGCGGACGATCCGGCGTTCGCCACGGCGGACCTGCTGTTCGAGGGCGGCCAGGGGGAGTTCACGGCGCGGGAGGCCTGCGCGTGGCTGGAGCGGACGGCGCCGTCCGCCTGAACGGCCCCGGATCCGCCGCGTCCCCCGCGTCGGCACCGAGGAGGTGCAGGTACATGGCGGTGACGTCGCGCACCGCCTCGTCGTACGCCGCCGGGCGCGCGGCCACGAGCCGGGCGAACTCCACGCTCATGCCGCCGACGGCCCGGGCCAGGGTGAGCGGATCGACGACCGGCCGGGCCCGCCCCTCCTCCGCCACGCGGCGCACATACCGTGCGGCACGGCGCACCGGCCGCTCGCGGATCTCCTCCCACAGCGCGCGCACCTCGTCGTCGGCGCGGGCCTGCTGTTCGAGCAGACCGAGCAGGGGGAGATGGCGGGCGTAGGCGGCGATGAACGCGGCGGTGGAGGCCCCGGCGACCGCGGCCACGTCGTCGGGGTCGACGCCGGGCACGTCCTGCGCGGCGAGGAAGGCGTCGCGCACCCGCGCCGCGAGAACCCGGAACACCTCGTCCTTCGACGCGAAGTACACGTAGAAGCCGGCCCGTGAGATGCCTGCCCGCGCGGTGATGTCGGCGATGGTCGTGGGCCCGTGGCCGAGCCGCCCGAACACCTCCTCCGCCGCGTCGAGCAGCCGTCCGCGCGCCGGTGCGCCGGTCCGGTCCCGGGCGGTGCGCGTCGCCCATTCCTGTCGCTCCTGCCGCCTGCGTGCCACAGCGCCAGAGTATTGACGTTGACGTCAGTGTCAATGAGCATGTCGGCACCCGACCACGACCGCTCCGGAGGGCTCATGGGGTCTGCCGCCGTACTCGTCGCCAACCGCGGGGAGATCGCCGTACGGGTGCTGCGCGCCGCCGCCGAGCTGGGGCTGCGGGCCGTGGCGGTGCACGAGCCGGGCGACGAGGACCACCTGCAACTCGCCGACGCGGCCGTGCCGTTGGCTGCCGGGGGGTATCTCGACGCGGCGGCGCTCGTGGCCGCCGCGCGCCGGACGGGCTGTACGTATCTGCACCCCGGCTACGGTTTCCTCAGCGAGTCGGCGGTGCTCGCCCGGAGCTGCGCCGAGGCGGGCGTCGTCTTCGTCGGGCCGCCTCCCGAGGTGCTGGAGCTGTGCGGCGACAAGGCGCGCGCCCGCGCATCGGCGGCGCAGGCCGGGGTGCCGGTGCTGCCCGGGACGGACGGTGGGGCGAGCGTGGAGCAGGCGCGGGCGTTCCTCGCGTCCGGCCCGGTGATGGTGAAGGCGCTCGGTGGGGGCGGTGGCCGCGGGATGCGGGTCGTGCGCACGGCCCAGGAGCTGGACGAGGCGTGGGAGCGGTGCCGCTCCGAGGCGCACCAGGCCTTCGGCCGGGGCGAGTTGTTTGTGGAGCGGCTGTGGGAGGGGGCTCGTCACATCGAGGTGCAGATCGTCGCCGACGGCCACGGCGGCGTGGGGCATCTGTGGGAGCGGGACTGCAGCGCGCAGCGCCGTCAGCAGAAGCTGATCGAAATCGCTCCGGCGCCCGCGCTCGACCCCGCCGTCCGGGACCGGCTCCTCGACAGTGCGCTGCGGCTGGCGCGGGCCGCCCGTCTCGAAGGGCTCGCCACGGTCGAGTTCCTGGTGCGGGGCGAGGAGTTCGTGTTCATCGAGGTGAACCCGCGGCTCCAGGTGGAGCACACCGTCACGGAGGAGGTGACGGGCGTCGATCTGGTCGCGGCGCAGCTACGGATCGCCGCGGGCGAAAGCCTGGCCGATCTGGGTCTGGCCGGGGAGCCGCCCGCGCCCCGCGGTTTCGCCGTGCAGGTGCGGGTCAACGCGGAGACCGCGGCGGCGGACGGGACGGTGCGCCCCTCGGCCGGGCGGATCGCGCGGTTCGACGTCCCGACGGGGCCCGGCGTCCGCGTCGACACGGCCGCGCGGACCGGCACGGAGATCGGGGCGCGTTACGACTCGCTGCTCGCCAAAGTGGTGACGCACGCGCCGGGCGGCACCTTCGAGGCGGCGTGCGCGCGGGCGCGGCGGGCCCTCGACGAGTTCACGGTCGACGGCGTACGGACCTCGATCCCCGCTCTGCGTGCGGTACTCGGGCATCCGGAGTTCACGGCGGGCGGCACCGGCACCGCCTTCGTGGAGCGGCATCTCGCCGAGGCGGCCCCGCCCGGGGAGCCGGCGCCCACCGGCCCGGCGGGCACGGTGACGGCCCCCATGAGCGGGACCGTGGTGGCGATGGAGGCGGAACCCGGCCGCCCGGTGGCCGCGGGCTCCGCGCTGCTGGTCCTCGAAGCCATGAAGATGGAGCATGTCGTGCGCGCCGAGCACGCCGGTGTCGTCCGCGCCGTCGGCCCGGGTGTCGGGGAGACCGTCGCGGAGGGGGCCGTCCTGGTCCTCCTCGACGTGAGCGAGGACGGGCCCGCCCAGCAGGCCGCGGCCGTCGACGCCGACCCGGACGCGGTCCGTGCCGACCTCGCCGAGTCCCGGGCGCGGCACGCGTTCGGCCTGGACGAGCACCGCTTCGAGGCGGTCGCCAAGCGGCACGCGGCCGGGCGCCGGACGGCCCGCGAGAACATCGAGGACCTGTGCGACCCCGGCAGCTTCACCGAGTTCGGGGCGCTCGCGGTGGCGGCGCAGCGGCAGCGCAGATCGCTCGACGACCTGATCCGGTCGACGCCCGCCGACGGCATGGTCACCGGCACCGGTCTGATCGGCGGCGCGCCCGCGGTCGCGATGTCGTACGACTACACCGTGCTCGCCGGGACGCAGGGGCTAAACAATCACCGCAAGACCGACCGCATGCTGCGCGTGGCGGAGCGACGCGGCCTGCCCGTCGTGCTGTTCGCCGAGGGCGGCGGCGGGCGGCCGGGCGACACGGACACCACGTCGGTCGCCGGTCTGAACGTGACGACCTTCCATCAGATGGCGCGACTGAGCGGCCGGGTCCCGCTGGTGGGGATCGCGTCGGGCCGCTGCTTCGCGGGGAACGCGGCGCTGCTCGGCTGCTGCGACGTGGTCATCGCGACGCCCGAGGCGACCATCGGCATGGGCGGTCCCGCGATGATCGAGGGCGGCGGTCTCGGTGTGCACAGGGCCGAGGACATCGGCCCGCTGTCCGTGCAGGTGCCGAACGGGGTCGTCGATCTCCCGGTCCCCGACGAGGCGGCGGCGGTGCGGGCGGCCCGCGCGTACCTGGCGTACTTCCAGGGCCCGGCGGAGAGCTGGGAGGCACCGGACCAGCGGCTGCTGCGGCACGCGGTGCCGGAGAACCGGCGGCGCGCCTACGACGTACGGGCCGTGATCGCGGGGCTCGCCGACACGGACTCGGTGCTCGAACTGCGACGCGGCTTCGGCGCCGGTGTCCTCACGTCGCTGGTCCGGATCGAGGGCCGGCCGATGGGTCTGATCGCCAACAACCCGGCGCATCTGGGCGGGGCGATCGACCGGGACGCCGCCGACAAGGCCGCGCGGTTCCTGCGCCTGTGCGAGGCGTTCGGGCTGCCGGTCCTCTCGCTCTGCGACACGCCGGGGTTCATGGTCGGCCCGGAGGCCGAACGCACCGCCACCGTGCGGCAGTTCGCGGAGTTGTTCGTCGCGGGCGCGCGGCTCACCGTGCCGCTGGTCTGTCTCGTGCTGCGCAAGGCGTACGGGCTCGGCGCGATGGCGATGATGGGCGGTTCGACACGGGCGCCGCTCGCGACGGCGGCCTGGCCGAGCGGCGAGTTCGGCGGGATGGGCCTGGAGGGCGCGGTCCGGCTCGGCTACCGGCGGGAGCTGGCGGCGATCGCCGATCCCGCCGAGCGGGAGCGGGCCTTCGAGGCGCGGGTCGCCGAACTGTACGAGCGCGGCAAGGCGGTGAACGCGGCGGCCGCGCTGGAGATCGACGCGGTCATCGACCCCGCCGAGTCGCGGAGTTGGATACGGGCGGCGCTGAACGCGCCGGTCCGGCTTTGACCAGCACGCCATCCGGGTACTCGAACGATCATGCGGATCAGTGTGGTGGATGTGGGATCGAACACGGTGCGCCTTGCGATCGCGGACGCGCGGGACGGCGCGCCGCTGCCGGTGCACACGGCCAAACGAAGGCTGCGGCTCGCGGAAGAGGTGGGCGGTGACCGAAGACTGGGGCCGCGGGCCGTCGAGCGGATCGTGGAGTCGGTCGCGGACGCGTACGGCGTGGCCGAACGGTGGGGCAGCGAGCAGCCGTTCGCCTTCGCCACGGCGATCGTGCGCGACGCGCCCAACCGGGACGAGGTGCTGCGCACCGTGCGGGAGGAGACGGGAGCGCGGCTCCGGGTGCTGCCCGGTGAGGTGGAGGCGGAGCTGACGTTCCTCGCGGCGCGGCGCTGGATGGGCTGGCGGGCCGGGCCCCTCGGGGTACTCGACATCGGTGGCGGCACGCTCGAGGTCGCCTTCGGGCGGGGCCGGTTGCCGGACTTCGCGATCTCGCTGCCGCTCGGCGCCCGGCGTCTGACCCGGGAGTTCCTGCCCACCGGGGACCTGGCCCCGGAAGCGGCCCTCAAGGAGTTGCGCCGCCATGTGCGCCACCAGTTGCGGGACGTCGCGGCGCGGGTCCGTTGGGAGGGGCCGGTCACGATGACCGCCACGTCCCGTACGTTCACGCAGCTCGCCCGGTTGTGCGGGGCGCCGGCCGGACGGCACGGCCCGTTCGTCGGCCGGACGCTCACCCGCAAGGCGCTGCGCGCGGCCGTCGCGGAGCTGGCGGCGCTGCCCGCCGCGCGCCGGGCCGAGCTGCCCGGCATCTCGGCCCCGCGCGCGACCCAGTCCCTGGCCGGGGCGCTCGTCGGCCACACGGCGATGAAGCTGATGAACATCCGCGAGGTCACCATCTGCCCCTGGGCGATCCGCGAGGGCATTCTGCTGCGGCGGATCGAGGGCGACGCGGACTGGTGGACAGGGGAACTAGCCGCCGCCCCGCACCGGCCCGCCGAGGTCGCGAAGCTGCGGCTCGCGGCGCAACCGTGAGGTCGGGGCCCGCTCAGGTGGCCGGCGTCCGGTCCACGTCGCGTACGAGGTCGATGGCGCGGCCGAGCGTCGTGAGCCGCTCGGCCGGTGTCTCGCCCGCCGGGTAGAGGCGGACGGTGTCGACGCCCGCGTCCCGCCACACCTTCAGGCGCTCCCGCACCATGGGCTCGGTGCCGATGAGGGTGGTCGCGAGGACCATGTCGTCGGTGACCAGGGCGGCGGCGCCGTCCCGGTCACCGGACTGCCAGCGCTCCCGTACGGCGGCGGCGACCTCGGCCCAGCCCTGCCTGCTGTAGGCCTGGTTGTAGAAGTTGGTCGACGCGGAGCCCATGCCGCCGAGGCTGAACGCCAGCTCCTTCTTGCGGCTCGCGACGATGCTCCGCAGGGACCCCTCGTCCTGTGCGAAGTTGACCTCGGCGCCCTGGCAGATGTCGAGGTCGGCGCGGGTCCGGCCGGCCGCGGCGAGCCCGGCGTCGAGGTGGTCGAAGTAGGCGGCCTTGGCTCCCTCGGGCACGAAACTGGTGCCGAGCCAGCCGTCGGCCACCTCGCCGGTCAGCCGGAGCATCTTCGGGGAGAGCGTCGCGAGGTACACCGGCAGTTCGTGCTCCGCGCGCATCGACAGCCGCATGGGCCGCGCCTCGCCGCCGGGCAGCGGGATCGTGAACTCCCGCCCGTCGTAGCGAAGTTTCTCGCCCGCCACCGCCATCCGCACGATCTCCACCGTCTCCCGCATCCGCGCCAGCGGCCGGGCGAACGGCACCCCGTGCAGACCCTCGATCACCTGCGGTCCCGACGGGCCGAGGCCGAGCAGGAAACGGCCGTCGGAGAGGTTGGAGAGGGTGATCGCGGCGCGGGCGATGGCGGCCGGGGTGCGGGTGGCGAGCTGGATGATGCCGGAACCGAGCAGCATCCGGTCGGTGCGCGCGGCCAAGTAGCCCAGTGCGGAGGGCGCTTCGGAGCCCCACGCCTCGGCGACCCAGCAGATGTCCAGGCCGAGCTTCTCGGCCTCGGTCACGAAGTCGACCGTCTCGCGCCAGTCGCCGCCGGACGCCTCGATCGTCGTGGAGGTACGCATCAGAGCTCCGCCCCTTCGGCCAGCGCCTTCAGGGCGTCGAGGGTCGCGCCCATGGAGTGCTCGAACTCCCGCAGCCGCACGAAGACGATCTTCTGTTCCTTCTCCGGCATCCGGTCGATGGCGGGCGAGAGCCCGGAGCGGCCGGGGCCGAGCTGCATCCACTGGGTCAGCTCCGTGGCCCCGTCGTCCTGCTCGTCGAGCGTGAACCGCCAGACGGCGCTGGGGTGTGCCACGTCCGAGACCGCCCAGGCGAACACGCGCGGGGCGGTGCACTCGATGACGTGCGACGTGGTCTCCCAGGAGCCGAACGCGTCGTGGCGGCTGCGGCCGACGAAGCGCGCGCCGACCGCCGGCCCTGTCGCCTCCCCCAGCCACCGGACCGACTGGAGCTCCGCGCTGAGGCGCGGCATGAGGCCGATGTCCGACACCAGCTCCCAGACGCGTCCGGGCGGCGCCTCGATCCTGCGCCGCACCTCGACGGTCGGGGTGTCCGCGTACCGCGCGCCCGTCCACTCCATCGTGGCCCACCTCTCTGCATCAACGAACGACAGCACACACCGAAACAGCGCGCACAAACGGCTCTGACCACGAGAGTTTCGTAGATGGACTCACTACGTCAAGAGCGGCACCCGAGTACGGCGCACCGGCTCACCGCTCGAAGCGCTCGCGGATGCCGGGGCGCTCGGCGAGCCGCTCCGGGTAGCCGGGGCCCATCCGGGCCCGGGTGTCGTCGGCCGTCATCGGCTCGCCGCACTCCGCGCAGACGACCGCGGCCTCGGCACGGTGACCGCAGCGCTCGTGCGCGAAGACGACGGGCGCGCCCGCCTCGCCGGACAGCCAGCGGTTGCCCCAGGCGTTCATGGCGGCGAGCACCCCGAAGAAGTCCCGGCCCATCTCGGTGAGGACGTAGTCGTGGCGCACCGGCTCCGTCTGGTAGGCGCGCTTCTCCATCAGCCCCGCGTCGACGAGCCGGCGCAGCCGCTCCGCGAGGGTGGTGCGGGCGATGCCGAGCTCCTGCTGGAAGCCGTCGAAGCGGGTGATCCCGTAGAACGCCTCACGCAGCACGAGCGGCGTCCACCAGTCACCGAGGAGATCCATGGTGCGGGCGATGGAGCAGGGCCAGTCGGCAAAGGAAGTGCGCCTCATGTCGTCAGGATACGAAAGGGAGCGCCAGTGGGTCCTTGTACGAGACTCAGCAGCGTCCCGCCGGGTTCGGCGGGACGTGACGTTCGCCATGAACGGCCCGGGCCTGTTGTGGGGAGCGCGGGGAGCTGATCAGCTTGAGGCCCCGCGACGCAAAGAGCTGGAGGCCCCGTTGTTCGCTTCCGTGGACGATGTCACCGCACGTCTGGCCGAGACCGGCTATCTGGCCTCGCCCGCGGTCGCGACCACCGTGTTCCTGGCGGCCAGGCTCGGCAAGCCCCTGCTCGTGGAGGGCCCGGCGGGCGTCGGCAAGACGGAGCTGGCGAAGGCGGTCGCCGCGATCAGCGACGCGCGCCTGATCCGCCTCCAGTGCTACGAGGGCGTCGACGAGTCGCGCGCGCTGTACGAGTGGAACCACGCCAAGCAGCTCCTGCGCATCACGGCGGGCCGCGACGAGTCCTGGGACCGGACACGCACGGACGTCTTCGGTGAGGAGTTCCTGCTGGCGCGCCCGCTGCTCAGCGCGATCCGCGGCGACGACGCGAAGGTCCTGCTGATCGACGAGATGGACAAGGCGGACGTGGAGGTGGAGGGGCTGCTCCTCGAAGTGCTCTCCGACTTCCAGGTGACGGTGCCGGAACTGGGCACGATCACCGCCACGCGCCGCCCCTTCACCGTGCTCACCTCGAACGCGAGCCGTGAACTCTCGGAGGCGCTGCGCCGCCGGTGTCTCTTCCTGCACATCGGTTTCCCCGAGGAGGAGCTGGAGCGCCGCATCGTGGCGCTGAAGGTGCCGGAGCTCGACACGGTGCTCGCCGAGTCCCTGGTCCGGGTGGTGGGCGCGCTCCGCGCGATGGACCTGCGCAAGGTGCCGTCGGTGGCGGAGACGGTCGACTGGGCGCGCACCCTGATCGCCCTCGGCGCCGGCCGGCTGGACGAGGAGGTCGTACGGCAGTCCCTCGGTGTCGTCCTCAAGCACCAGGAGGATGTGCAGAAGGCCGCCGCCAAGCTCGATCTGGACGCGGTGTGAGCACGGAGTCCGTCGCGGACCGGGTGACGTCGCTGGTCCGGGCGTTGCGGACGCATGGCATCCGGATCGGTACGGGCGAGAGCGTGGACGCGGCGCAGGCCGTGGCCGCGCTCGGCCTCGACCACCGTGAGCATCTGCGCGAGGGCCTGGCCGCGGCGCTCCTGCACGACCAGGGCCAGCGCGCCGTCTTCGACCCGGTCTTCGACCTGTACTTCCCGCGTGAGGTCGGGGCGCCCGAGCGGCCGCGGGGCGAGGTCGACCGGGACGAGTTGCGCGAACGGCTGGCGCGGGCGCTGGCCGCGAACGACCGGGCGGCGATGTCACGGATCGCCGCCGAGGCCGTCGACCGGTTCGGCGGGTACGACGCGGGCGGCTTCTCCTCAATGCAGACCCTCGACCGGCTGCGCCCCCAGACTCTGCTGGCCGGGATCATGGCGAGTATGCGGGGGCAGGGCGGGGGTTCCGGCGCGTTCACCGACCGCATCGAGGCCGACGAGATCCGGCGCCGTATCGAGGAGTTCCGCGAGCAGGTCCGCTCCGAGGCGCGGCGCCGGGTCGCCGAGCGGCGCGGCACGGACGAGATGGCCCGCCGCGTCCCGGTCCTGACCCCCGACCGCACCGTCTTCCTCTACGCGGGCAAGGAGCAACTCGCCGAGCTGCGCAGGACCGTGCATCCGCTGGCCCGCAAGCTGGCGACGCGTCTCGCGGCCCGTCGGCGCCGCGCCGCGCGCGGCCACATCGACCTGCGCCGCACACTGCGCGGCTCGCTGTCGACGGGTGGCGTCCCGATGCGCCCGGTGCTGCGCAGGCGCCGCCCGGCCCGCCCCGAACTCGTCCTGCTCTGCGACGTGTCGGGCTCGGTCGCGGGGTTCGCGAACTTCACGATGCTGCTGGTGCAGGCGCTGCACGACGAGTTCAGCAAGGTCCGCGTCTTCGCCTTCGTCAACAGGATCGACGAGGTCACCGACCTCATCGCCCGCGGCACCGCCGACCCGGAGGGGCTCGGGGAGCGCATCGCCACCGAGGCGACGGTCACCGGCTGGCACGGCAGCAGCGACTACGGCTCGGCCCTCGGCGAGTTCGTCGAACGCTACGAGACGGCCGTCACCCCGCGCACCTCGGTCTTCGTCCTGGGCGACGCCCGCACCAACCAGATGGACCCGAACGTGCCGGCGCTGCGCCGCATCGCCCGCTCGGCCCGCCGCGTCCACTGGCTCAACCCCGAGGCGCGCTCCCAGTGGGACACGGGCGACTCGGCGGCCGGGGCGTACGCGGAGGTCGTGGCGATGCACGAGTGCCGCACCGCCCGCCAACTGAGCACGCTGGTCGGGCGGTTGCTGCCGGTCTAGGCCGGGTGCGGGAGCGTCACGCGGCGGGGCCGAGCCAGGTCAGGGCGGCGACCACGAGCGCTTCGACCCCCGTGCTGAGGGTCGGCTCGACGAGGGGCGCGAAGTGCGGCGAGTGGTTGCTCGGCAGGGCGTCGAGGCGGCCTTCCCGCAGCGCGTCGACCACCGTCCGCGTGTCGAGGCCGCCCCAGAACCAGAAGACCGTGGGCACGCCGAGGACCTCGCCGAACACACCGACGTCCTCGCTCGCGTTGACCTGCGGCATCCGCATCATGCGTTCCTGCCCGAAGTACGCGGCGAACGCGGCCACCGTCGTCCGGGTGCTGTCGGGGTCGCTCACGAGGGCGGGCGCGCTGGAGAACCAGCGGAAGGTGGGCTCGGCGACCGCCGCGCTCGCCTGCGACTCGGCGCGCACGACGCGCTCCACGGCCGCGCGGACCAGCGTGCGGACCTGCGGCGTGTACGTGCGGATGTTGACGCCGAGCTCTGCCGTGGCCGGGATGATGTTCTCCTTCGTGCCGGCCTGGAGCCGGCCGACGGTGACCACGGCGGTCTCGGCCGGCGGCACCTCCCGGCTGACGATGCCCTGGAGCCGGGTGACGACGTTCGCGGCCATCAGGACGGGGTCCACGGACGCCTCCGGGCGTGAGCCGTGGGAGCCGCGGCCGTGCAGGGTGATGTCGAGGGAGTCGGCGGCGGCCATGACCGGTCCCGCGCCGTGGCCGATGAACCCGGCGGGCAGCGGGCCCACGTGCTGGCCCAGCACGATGTCCGGCTTCGGGAAACGTTCGAAGAGACCGTCCGCGACCATGTCCCGGGCGCCGCGCACCAACTCCTCGGCGGGCTGGAACACGACGAGCAGCGTCCCCGACCACTGCTCGCGCGCCCCCGCCAGCAGGGTGGCGGCGCCGACCAGGCAGACGGCGTGCATGTCGTGTCCGCAGGCGTGCATCACGGGCACGTCGCGGCCCTCGTGGTCGACGCCGCGGACCCGGCTCGCGTACGGCAGGTCCGTCATCTCCTCGACGGGCAGCGCGTCGATGTCCGCGCGGACCATGACGACGGGCCCGTCACCGCTTCGCAGGAGGCCCACCACGCCGGTCCCGCCGATGCCCTCGGCCACCTCGTCGAACCCGGCGTCCCGCAACCGCCCGGCGAGCAGGGCGGCCGTCCGCGTCTCCTGGAGGGAGAGCTCCGGGTGTTCGTGCAGGTCCCGGTAGAGGGCGGCCAGGTCGTCCTTGAGGGCGGTCAGTCCCGCCGTCACCGTCTGTGTCATGTTCCAGCCTCCTCACACGCCGACGAGGGAACGCTATCGCCGTGATGGTCATGTCGCCGGCGCCGCAAGGGGCCGGTGAGCACCGGACGGGGGCCGTCCGGCCCCTGTCGGGCGGCCGTCCCGGCCCCGCATCGTGGCAGCGGATCTCTTGCCGAGGACGGTGACATGCCGACGGAACTCACGGTCCTCCTCGTGGACAACCACGAGGAGACCCTCTTCGCCCTGGAGAGCGCCCTGGCCCCGCTCGGCTGTCCGACCGAGCGGGCGCAGAGCGGCGAGGAGGCGCTCAAGGCGGTGCTGCGCGGCGGCATCGACCTGGTCATCCTGGATGTGGTCATGCCGGGCATGACCGGGCTGGAGGTGGCCCTGCATCTGCACCGCCTGGAGCAGACGTCCGACATCCCGGTGATCCTGCTGACGGGCCTGTTCCGGCACGCGCGACTCGCCGAGGAGGCGTACGGGCTCGGCGTGTCGGACATCCTCACCAAGCCGGTCGACCCCTGGCTGCTGCGCCTCAAGGTCACCGCCCATCTGCGCTCCCTGCGCCGCCTCAGGTCCCTGGAGGACGAACTCGCGCGGCGGTCGGGGGCCTCGCGGAACGGCGCGGCGCGGGCCGAGGGCGGCGGGCGCGGTTCCGCGGTGGAATCCTGGCGGCAACGCGGGTGAAACACCGCGTCCCTACGGTCGCCCGTACACCGGTCATGGCTGCAACGGCCGGTGCGTGCCACGGCGCTCACCCGCACCGGCGCTAACCAGCCGTCTTCCACCGAGCTTTCAGGAGGAACGATGGCTGTGCTCACGCGTGCCGTCGCGCCCGCCCCGGGCCCGCACCCCGTCGACGCCCGGCCGCCGCTGCGCCGCCTGGTGCCGCTGAGCCTTCAGCATCTGCTCGTCGCGTACGCGGGCCTCGCGACGATGCCGCTCCTCGTCGGCACCGCGTTGCACCTCCCCGAGGACCGCATCCGGCTGCTCATCAGCGCCAACCTGCTGGTCAGCGGAGTCGCCACGCTCCTTCAGTCGCTGGGCGTGAAGTGGCTGGGGGCGCGGCTGCCGATCGTGATGGGATCGACGTTCACCGCCATCACACCCGCCGTCCTGATCGGCGCCGAGCACGGGCTCACCGCCGTGTTCGGTGCGACGATCGTGTCCGGCCTGGTGACGGTGGCCGTCGCGCCGTGGTTCGGCAGGTGGCTGCACCTGTTCCCGCCGCTGGTCACCGGCACCGTCATCGCCGTGATCGGGTTCTCGCTGGTCCCGTCGGCGGCCGGGCTCGTCACGGGCGGGCACGGGTCCGGCGGCGGCCGGGGCCTCGCCCTGGCCGCGGTGACGGTGCTGCTCGTCGTGGTCGTGGAACGTCTCGCGCCGCCCGCGCTCGCCCGCTTCTCGGTGCTCGTCGCGATGGTCGCGGGCACCGTGCTCGCCGTGCCCCTCGGCCTGTTCGACGGGTCGGGCGTGGCGGACGCACGCGTGGTGACGGCGCCGGACCCGACCGCGTTCGGAGCGCCCACGTTCGTCGTCCCGGCGATCGCGGCGATGCTGGTGGTGCAGCTCGTGAACATGGTCGAGTCCGTCGGCGACACCCTCGCCGTCGGGCAGATCGTCGGACGCGGCGACGACGCGCCCACGGTCGTACGGGCGCTGCGCGCGGACGGCGCGGCCACCGCGGTCTCGGGGGCGCTGGCCTCCTTCCCCGTCGTGACGTTCGGCCAGTCGGTGGGTCTGGTGAGCGTGACCCGGGTCCGCAGCCGCCATGTCGTGGCGCTGTCCGGCCTGCTGATGGTGGTGCTCGCGTTCGTGCCGGTCCTCGGCGCGGCCGTCGCCGCCGTACCGGGCCCGGTCCTCGGCGGGGTCTCCCTCGTCATGTTCGGCATGGTCGGCGCGGTCGGCCTGCGCATCCTGGCCCGCGCCGACCTCACCGACTCCCGCGACCTGCTGACCGCTGCCCTCGCCTTCGGGCTCGGCATGATCCCGGTCGGCGCCCCGGACTTCTACGCGCCGCTCCCCTCGTACGTCCGCACGGTCCTGGACAGCGGCATCGCCGTCACCGGGATCGTCGCCTTCGCCCTGAACCTGCTGTTCCACCACACGTCCCGCCCCCGGAAGGACCAGGCCCGATGACGACGCCCGACCTCGACACGATCACCGACGTCACCGTCTACAGCGAGGGCCGCTGGCACCCCGGCACGGACGTCCACCTCGCCGACGGGCGGATCAGCGCCCTCGTCCCTGCCGGTGGACTCCCGCGCGGGCGCCGGGTGCTGGACGGGTCGGGCGGCCATCTCACGCCCGGCCTGGTGAACACGCACACCCACCTCTTCCAGGCGGGCCTGCGCGGCATCGGGGAGGGGCTGCCGCTGCTCGCGTGGCTCAGCGCGGTCGGCGAGGAGGCCGCGCTGCTGACCCCCGAGCGGGCCTACGCGACCGCTGCCGCCGCCGCTGCCGAGGCGCTGCGCAGCGGCACCACCACGCTGGTCGAACACATGTGGCCGCACCCCTCCCCCGCCGTGCACGACGCGGTGCTGCGGGCGCTGCGCGACAGCGGCGTACGGGCCGTGCTGTGCCGGGGCGTCGCCGACCGGGCCGACCGCAGCCGCAGGTGGGGCTTCGACCCGCGTCTCATGCAGCCGCTGAAGGAGGCCCTGGCCCACACGGACGAACTGATCGCCGCCGCCCGCGGCAGCCGGGTCGAGGTGGGCGTCGCCGTGCCCAACCCGCGGTGTCTGACGCCCGAGGGGATGACGGCCGTACGCGCCTACGCCGACGAGCGGGGGCTGCCTGTCTCCCTGCACCTGGCGGAGACCACGACGGACGACGCGATGTGCCGTACGCACGCGGGGGTCGGCGCCGTCGCCCATCTGGAACGGGCCGGCTTCTTGTGGGAGCGCCTTCTCGCGGTGCACTGCGTGGAACTGGACGCGGCGGGCCGCGCGACCCTCGCCCGGCACGGCGTCGGCGTGTCCTACAACCCGCTCAGCAACATGCGGCTCGGCAGCGGCATCGCCCCGGTGCCCCAGATGCTGGCCGACGGGTTGCGGGTGGGGCTCGGCGTCGACGGCGCGGCCAGCAACGACACCCAGGACATGCTGGAGGCCCTGCGGATCGGCGCGTACCTCCAGCGGGCCGCGCACCGGAAGGCGGATCTGCTCGGGTTCCCGGAGATGTTCGCGCTCGCGTCGAACGGCGCGAACCGGGTCCTCGGCCTGGAGGAACGCCCGGACGGGGTGCGTCCCGGCATGCAGGCCGACCTCGTCCTGCACCGCTTCGGCCGGGACTACGCGTGCCTGCCCGTACACGATCCGGGGGCCACGCTGCTGACGTGCGCGGGCCCCCGCACGGTGGCGGCGGTCATGGTCGGCGGGGAGGTGCTGGTGCGTGACGGGGAGCATGTCCGCCTCGCCTCCGGGGAGTTGGCGGCCCGCTTGAGCTTTACGGCCGCGTAACACCGCGGTCCCCGGCCGAAACACCGGCCGGGCAGGCTGGACCCATCGCGTACGGACCCCGGGCCCACGAAGGCCCCGGGTCCGTGCCAGTCCACGGCGCCGGGCCCGCGAGGGGTCCGCCGCGACCGTGCCCGCGGGCCTCTGCGCGTCCGCGGTGGGGATAGCAGGGGCGGTGACTGCATCCCGGGAGACCCACGAGCGCTTCGAGGAGCGGCACCGCGATGACAGAGACGACGACCGGGAAGACGACCGACGGCGCTTACGGCCTGGCCGAGTTGGCCAAGGAGACGCGGATGGGCGGTGCCGGCACGGAGACGACCGCCCGCGAGATCCGCCGGATCGACCTCGGCGACTTCGAGGCCCGCAAGGCGGACATCACCGAGGAGCTGTGGGCCGCCGCCACCGACATCGGCTTCTTCCAGCTCGTGCACCACGGCATCGACCAGGAGCTGGTCGACGGGGCGTTCGCCGACGCCGAGCGGTTCTTCGCGCTGCCGCGAAGGACCAAGGCGCGGCACGCCCTGCGGAAGGGGCTCAACTCGGGCTGGGAGTCGATGACCCAGGTCCGTCCCTCGGTGGGGACACCGGACCAGAAGGAGTCGTACCAGGTGACCCGGCCGCACATGGACGGGCTGTGGCCCGAGGACGCGCTGCCCGGGTTCCGCGAGCGCACCCTCGCCTTCGAGGCGCGCTGCCGGGAGCTGGCGATGCGCGTGCTGTCGTGCTTCGCGGACAAGCTGGGCCTGCCCGACGGGTTCTTCGCCCACGCCCACGACCCGGCGCGCGAGCAGTACCAGTCGACGCTGCGCATGCTGCACTACTTCGCCGTCCCCGAGGACGCCGTGATCCCGGCGGACGTGTGGCGGGCGGGCGCGCACACGGACTTCGACTGCCTGACCCTGCTGTTCCAGCGGGACGGACAGGGCGGCCTCCAGGTCTGCCCCGGGAAGGAGGCGCAGGCGCAGGAGTGGACGTCCGTCGAACCGGCCGACTCGGTGATCACCTGCAACATCGGGGACATGCTGATGCGGTGGAGCGACGACCGGCTGCCGTCGAACTTCCACCGCGTCAGGTCACCGGGCCCGGGTGAGGACCGGTCCGCCCGCCACAGCATCGCCTTCTTCGCGCAGGCCGACCGCGACGTGGTGATCGAGGGCCCCGCGGGCCGCTACCCGCCGATCACCGCGGCCGACTACATCCAGCAGCGGATCGCCGCCAACTTCGCCCGCTAGAGCGGCAGTCGATGGTCAGGCGCGGGGGCCCGCATGGATCGGTCCCCGCGCCCGCGTCAGGGGCCCGCCGCTGCCGCCCCGCCGCACGGCGACGATCTCCGCCGCGATCGACACCGCCGTCTCCTCCGGCGTACGGCCGCCGAGGTCCAGGCCGATGGGCGAGCGCAGCCGGGCCAGTTCGTGCTCCGTCAGCCCGGCCTCCCGCAGCCTGCCGAGCCGGTCCTCGTGCGTGCGGCGCGAGCCCATCGCGCCGACGTAGGCCACGGGCAGCCGCAGCGCCACCTCCAGGAGGGGCACGTCGAACTTGGCGTCGTGCGTGAGGACGCAGAGCACCGTCCGCTCGTCCGTGTGCGTGTCCCGCAGATAGCGGTCCGGCCACTCGACGACCACCTCGTCCGCCTCCGGGAAACGGGCCCGCGTCGCGAAGACGCCCCGCGCGTCGCACAGCGTCACATGGAAGCCGAGGAGCTTGCCGACGCGGACCAGGGCGCCCGCGAAGTCCACCGCGCCGAAGACGATCATCCGGGCGGGCGGCACGCTCGATTCGACGAACAGGGTGACGTCGCCGCCGCACCGCGCCGTACCTTCCGGCACCTCGCAGACGCCGGTCCGCCCGAGGTCGAGCAGGGCGCGGGTCTGCGCGGCGAGGGAGGGATCGTCCGCCGAGCCGATCCCGCTCTCGTACGAGCCGTCGGGCGCGACCAGCAGCAGGCCGCCGCCGCCCGCGAGTGCGCCGGGCCCGTCGAGGACCCGGGCGAGCGCCACCGACGCACCGCCCGCCGCCGCGGTGAGCGCCGCCTCCACGACGGCCCGGGACGGGGAGTCGCAGCGCACCGGGACGACGTGCACCTCGACGGTGCCGCCGCAGGTGAGGCCCACCGCGAAGGCGTCGTCGTCGCTGTAGCCGAACCGCTCGCGGCGGGTCGTGCCGTCACTCAGGGCTTCGACGCACAGCTCGTAGACCGCGCCCTCGACGCAGCCGCCGGAGACGGAACCGATGACCTCCCCCGCGGCGTCGACGGCCAGGGCCGCGCCGGGCGGGCGAGGTGCGCTGCCGCTCACCGAGACGACGGTGGCGACGGCGAACTCCCGGCCCTGCGCGGCCCACCGGCTCAGCTCGGCGGCGAGGTCAAGCATCCCGGCGCGCCTCGGCGAGCAGCACCCGGTCGGGCCGGATCGGCAGATCGCGGTGGCGGACGCCGGTCGCGTGCCACACCGCGTTGGCGATGGCGGCGGCCGTGCCCACGATGCCGATCTCGCCGATGCCCTTGATCCCGACGGGGTCGTCGGGGTCCGGGTCGTCGATCCAGTCCGCCTGGAGGTCCGGCACATCCGCGTGCGCGGCGACGTGGTAGCCCGCGAAGTCGGCGCCGACATGGGAGCCGAACGCCTCGTCCCGGACGGCCTCCTCGTGCAGCGCCATGGAGATGCCCCAGGTCATGCCGCCGGTGAACTGGCTGCGGGCGGTGAGCGGGTTGATGATCCGCCCGGCCGCGAAGATGCCGAGGAGGCGCCGCACCCGTACCTCGCCGGTCAGCACGTCCACGGCGACCTCGGCGAACTGCGCCCCGAACGAGTACCGCTCCTTCTGCGAGAGCGCGGCGATCAGCTCGGCCGTGTCGGTCCGGGCGGTGATCCCGTCCGGCGGGATGTCGCCGGACGCGAGCGACAGGCGCTCGCGCAGCTCACGCGCGGCCACCATGACGGCCCAGCCCCAGGACCGGGTGCCCATGGAGCCGCCCGCGACCCAGGCGGGCCCGAAGTCGCTGTCGGCGATCCGCACCTCGACCTGCTCGGGCACCACGCCGAGCGCGTCGGCGGCGATGAGGGTGAGGGCGGTGCGGGCCCCGGTGCCGACGTCGGCCGCGGTGACCCGGACGGTGAAGGTGCCGTCCTGCTCCGCGGTCACGGAGGTCGTGGTGGGGGCCACGCCGGACGGGAACGTGGCCGCGGCCGTGCCCGTGCCGAGCAGCCAGCGGCCCTCGCGGCGCACGCGCGGACGCGGGTCGCGGTCGGCCCAGCCGAACCTGCGGGCACCCTCCTCGAAGCAGCCCAGCAGATTGCGGCTGCTGAACGGCAGCCCGGAGACCGGGCCCACCGCGGGCTCGTTGCGGGCGCGCAGCGCGATCGGGTCCATGCCGAGCCGCTCGGCGAGTTCGTCGAGCGCCGACTCGACGGCGAAGGAACCCGGTGCCTCGCCCGGCGCCCGCATCCAGGTCGGCGTCGGGACGTCCACGGGCACGACCCGGTTGACGGTGTGGTGGGCGGCGGCGTCGTACATGCTGCGCCCGAACCCGGCACCGCCCTCGACGAACTCCCGCAGGTGCGAGGTGAGGTTCTGGTGCTCGTGCGCGAAGGCGCGCAGCCGCCCGTCCCGGTCGGCGCCCAGCCGCACCCGCTGCGCCGTCGGGCTGCGGTAGCCGGTCGCCGCGAACACCTGACGCCTCGTCAACACCACGCGCACCGGCCGCTGGAGTTCGGTGGCGGCCATGACGGCGGCCACGTGGTGCGCCCGCAGCCCCTTGGAGCCGAAGGCGCCGCCGACGTGCTCGGAGCGGACGTGCACGGCCGACAGGTCGAGGGAGAACAGGCCGGCGAGGTCGTCGGCGATCCACTTGCTGCCCTGGTTGGAGTCGAAGACCTCCAGGCGGCCACCGTCCCAGCGCACGGTCACCGCGTGTGGCTCCATGGCGCCGTGGTGCTGCTCCGGCGTCGTGTAGGAGGCGTCCAACACGACGTCGGACGCGGCGAGTTCGGCGTCCAGGTCGCCCTTGGTGACCTCCGTGTCCTGCGGCGTGTACACGCCCGGCCGACCGGGGTAGAACGCGACGTCGTGCGGCTCCTGGTCGTACTCGACGACGAGCGCCTCGGCGGCCTCCCGCGCCTGCTCGGACGTCTCGGCGACGACCAGGGCGACCGGCCAGCCCGCGTGCGGCACCCGGTCGTGCTGGAAGACCTCGACGATGGGGTCCGGGCGGCCGAGCGCGCCGACGACGCCGTCGTTGACGCGCGGCGCGTTCTCGTGGTGCAGGACGGCCAGGACGCCGGGCAGGGCGAGGACCGCCTCCTCGTCGATCGCGCGCACGCGCCCGCGGGTGACGGTCGACAGCACCAGCCAGCCGTGGGCGAGGTCGGCGAAGGGGATCTCACCGGCGTAGCGGGCGGCGCCGGTGACCTTGTCGCGGCCCTCGACGCGGCTGCGCGCCACCCCGATCCCGGCCGGTTCGGCTCCGGTGGACCGAGCCTGCGTCGTCTGCGTGGTCTCCGTCGTCCGGGTGGTCTGGGTGGTCTGCGTCGTCTGCGTCGTCTGCGTCGTCTGCGTCGTCATCGAAGCGCCTCCTGCGTGAGTTCGGTGAGCTGCGCGACGACGAGGTTGCGCATCAGCGACACCTTGTAGGCGTTGCGCGGCAGCGGCTCGGCGGCGGCGAGTTCGGCGTCGGCCGCGGCCGCGAACGCCGCCTCGTCCGCGGGCGAACCGATCAGCGCGCGCTCGGCGGCACGGGCCCGCCAAGGCCGGGACGCGACCGCGCCGAAGGCCAGCCGCACATCGCGCACGACGCCGTCCTCGACATCGAGGGCGGCGGCCACGGACCCGATGGCGAAGGCGTACGAGGCGCGCTCGCGGACCTTGCGGTAACGGGAGTGGGCGGCGACGGGCGCGGGCGGCAAGGTGACCCCGGTGATGAGCGCGCCGACGGGCAGCGCGGTCTCCAGGTGCGGGGTGGAGCCGACGGGCCGGTAGAACTCGGCGAGCGCCAGCTCGCCCGCCCCGGCCGCGGTCTCGTAGTGCACGACGGCGTCGAAGGCGGCGAGCGCGACGCCCATGTCGGACGGGTGCACGGCCACGCACGCCTCGCTCGCGCCGAGGATCGCGTGGTTGCGGTGCTCGCCCTCGATCGCGGGGCAACCGCTGCCGGGCTCCCGCTTGTTGCACGGCTTGCTGACGTCGGTGAAGTAGCCGCAGCGCGTGCGCTGCAACAGATTGCCGCCCACGGTGGCCATGTTGCGCAGTTGCCCCGAGGCCCCGGCGAGCACGGCCTGCGTCAGCGCCGGGTAGCGGCGCCGTACGTCGGGGTGCGCGGCGAGGTCGCTGTTGGTGACGGTGGCCCCGATGCGCAGCCCGCCGTCCTCGGTCGACTCGACCCGGTCCAGAGGCAGTTCGCGTACGTCGACCAGATGCGCGGGGCGTTCCACCCCGGTCTTCATCAGGTCGACGAGGTTGGTGCCGCCGCCGAGGAAGCGGGCTTCGGGGTCGGCGTCGAGCACCGCCACGGCACCCCGGACGTCGAGCGCCCTCTCGTACCCGAACTCCTTCACGCCACTTGCTCCTTCGTGTTCTCGGCGGCCTGGGCGACGGCCCGGACGATCGACACGTACGCGCCGCAGCGGCACAGGTTCCCGCTCATCCGCTCCCTGATCTCCTCCGGCGTCAGCGGTGGCGGTCCGGCCTCGGGCCGCACGTCCTCGGTCGCGGCGCTCGGCCAGCCGGCCGCGTGCTCCTGGAGGACGCCGAGGGCCGAACAGATCTGGCCGGGGGTGCAGTAGCCGCACTGGAAGCCGTCGAGTTCGACGAAGGCCTCTTGCAGCGGGTGCAGGGTGTCGCCGTCCGCGACGCCCTCGATGGTGGTGATCTCGCGGCCCTCGGCGGCGACGGCCAGTTGCAGGCACGACACGGCGCGGCGCCCGTCGACGAGTACGGTGCAGGCGCCGCACTGCCCCTGGTCGCAGCCCTTCTTCGTGCCGGTCAGATCGAGCCGCTCGCGCAGGGCGTCGAGCAGGGTGGTGCGGTGGTCGACGGGCAGCGTGTACTTCTCTCCGTTGACGTGCAGGGTGATCGAGCTGGACGTAGAGATGCCCGCTGGGGCCATGAGCAGCCTTCTTTCGCGTATCCGGTGCGAGGAGAAACAGCGCTGTGCAACGAGGAAGGGTGGGGTTCGGCGTCGGATTCGGTCACGGTCGCCGCTAAGGTGGGGGGTCGGAAACGAAGCGGACACGTGTCCACTCTCTGGTCCCGACCGTAGTGGACAACTGTCCGCCTAGGCAAGGACCTTTTGACGCCGCGACCGCCCCGACCTGTCCGAACTGTCTGACCTGTCACGACGCGCCACGACTTGAGGAGGAGGCGTGCACCGTCCCGAGAAACAGCCGGCGCTGCGCTCCGACGCGCAGCGCAACCGCGAGCGCATCCTCGAGGTGGCCCTCGTCGAGCTGACCCGCTCGGCGGACACGCCGCTGAGCGCCATCGCGCGCAAGGCGGGCGTCGGCCAGGGCACGTTCTACCGCAACTTCCCGAGCCGCGAGGCGCTCGTCCTGGAGGTGTACCGCTACGAGGTGCACCAAGTCGCCGAGGCCGCGGCCCAGTTGCTGTGCACCCGCCCGCCCGAGGTGGCGCTGCGCGAGTGGATGGACCGGCTCGCCCAGTACGCGATGGCCAAGGCGGGCCTCGCGGACGCGCTGCGTGAGGCGACGAGCGCCCGCGGCGCTTTCAAGAGCCTGTCGCACGGCCCGCTGACCGAGGCGGTGACGTTGCTCCTCACGGCGAACACGGAGGCGGGCACGATCCGGCCCGGTGTCACCCCGGACGACTTCATGCTGGCCATCGCCGGCCTGTGGCTGGTGGACCCGCACAGCGACTGGCAGTCCCGCGCGAGGCGGCTGCTGGATCTGGTGATGGACGGCTTGCGGGCCGGGGCGCCCGGTCCTCCCGGTCCTCCCGCGAAGGAGTAGGCCCGCCCCTTACGAGCGCTTCCGGGGCTTGCCGCGCTTGCCGGGCTGCTGCTTGGCGGTCTGCTTGCCCGCCTGCTTCCCGGCCTGCCGGGCGCCGGGCTTGGGGCGGCCCGCGCTCCGCGCCGGCGCCTTCCTCGCTCCCCCGGCGGCAGGCTTCTTCTTCTCCTGCTGGGCCGGGGCCTGGGCGCGGCCCCGGGAGCTGTTCACCGTCCGGCCGCGCACGATCCCGATGAAGTCCTCGACCTGGTCGGTGGTCCGCTCCTCGGGCCAGACGAGCGCCACGTCCGAGCCGGGCGCGTCCGTGACCGGCCGGTAGGTGAGGTCCCTGCGGTGGTGCAGCCGGGCCAGCGACTGGGGCACGACGAGCAGGCCCACGCCCGCGGCGACCAGCTCCACCGCGTCGGCCGTGGTGGCCGGACGCTCGAACGCGGGCCGCCCCGGCGGGCGCTCCCAGTCCATGACGTCGTCGAGGGGATGCTGCACGATCTCGTCGGCGAGGTCGGCCAGCGCGATCTCCTCCACTGCGGAGACGACGTGGTCCTTCGGCACCAGCACCACGGTGGTCTCGGTGTAGAGGGGGATCGCGCTGAAGAACGTACGGTCCACGGGCAGGCGCAGCAGACCCGCGTCGGCGTCACCGCGCCGCAGGACGTCCGCGGCCTCCTCGGCCGCGACCGGGACCAGGGTGAGCGGGATGCCGGGCAGCCGCTCGTTCCAGATCCTGACCCACTTGGCGGGGGTCGCTCCGGGAACGTACGCGAGCCGGAACGAGGGGGTCGCCGCGGGGGTCTTCTCCGTGCCTGTCACTCCGCAAGGCTACCCGGCGTCCCCGGACGTGGTCGGCCGCGTCCCGCGCGCTCGATACCCTTGACCTCATGAGTTCGCAATCGAACACCCAGAACATGAAGCCCGCCACGGCGGCGAAGAAGCTGGGTGTGTACCTCGAGGCCACGCCCGCCGAGTTCCGTGAGGGCGTCGTCTCGCGCGATGAGCTGAGCGCGTTGCAGACCGATCCGCCGCAGTGGCTGCTCGACCTGCGCGCGAACGGCCCGCACCCGCGTCCGGTGGTCGCGGAGAAGCTCGGCGTCTCCATCGCGGGCCTGGCCCGCGGCGGTGTCACCGAGCCGCTCACCACGGAGCAGATCGCCGCACTGAAGGACGAGAACCCCTCGTGGCTGCGGAAGGAGCGGGCCACGCAGGCGGAGGTCCGCAAGGAGAACGTCCGCGTCAAGAAGCTGCACGCGGAGCAGGCGGAGAAGCGGGCGCGGCGGTCCGAGGACTGAGGGCCCGCCGCTGAGGGGTCGCCTCAGCGCCACCGCACGAAACGGCCGGGACGTTCGCGTCCCGGCCGTTTCGTGTCGTGCGCGGAGGCTTCGGTGTCGGGGCGCAGCGCCAGCAGCCCGGCGAGGAGCAGCGCGCCCAGCACCGCGCCGGACGCCGCGGGCCAGCCGCCCGACGCGATGAGGGGGGCGGCGAGCGCGGAGCCGACGACGCCCGCGAGGAAGTAGAGCAGCAGGTAGACGCCGCTGAGGCTGCCGCCGCGGCGGGGGTCGATGGCGAGGATGCGGGCCTGGTTGGCGGCCTGTGCGGTGAAGCAGCCCGCGTCGACGAGGGCGAGGCCCGCCGCGGTGACGGCCGGGGTGTCGAGGCCGGTGCACAGCAGCGCGGCCCCGGTGGCGCCCGCTCCCATGCTCGCGCAGATCACCACGCGCTGCCCGAAGCGGTCGCCGAGGCGTCCGGCGACGGGCAGCGCCGCGAACCCCAGGACTCCGGCGAGACTGTAGAGGCCGATGGCGGCGGCGTCGAGCCCGTACGGGGGCTGGGCGAGGCGCACGGTGAGCGCGACCCAGACGAGGCTGAACGCGAAGTACCAGAGGCTGCCGGTGAGCACGGCGCGGCGCAGTGTGCGGTGGCGGCGCAGGAGGCCGGGCAGCGCCGTCAGCGTGGCGAGGTAGCCGCCGGTGGGCGCGGGCCGCTCGCCCGGCAGCCACAGCCGGGCCCCTGCGGCGCACAGCAGGACGAGGCCGGCGAAGGTGAGCAGCATGCCGCGCCAGCCGAACGCGTCGGCGAGGGCTCCGCCGACGAGGCGGCTGAGCAGGATCCCCGCGGACATCCCGGCGGCCACGAGCGCCACGGCCGACCCGCGCCGCTCCGCCGGCACCCCGCGTCCGGCGATCGTGGAGGACTGCGCGCCGACGCTCGCGCCCGCGCCGATGATCACGTACGCGACGAGCAGGAGGCCTAGCCCGTGCGCCGCCGCGGCGAGCACGAGGCCGGTGGCGAGCAGGAGGAGTTGTGCGGTGACGAGGCGGCGCGGCGCCGTGCGGTCGGCGAGCGGCAGCAGGAAGGCGAAGCCCGCGATGCAACCGGCGAGCGCGGCCGTGGTGACGAGGCCGATCGCCGCCGTGGAGGTGCCGGTGGAGCGGGCGACGTCGCCGAGGGCGGGCTGGACGGCGTAGTTGTTGGCGAGGGCGGTCCCGGCCGTGCAGGCGAGCAGCCCGACGCCGCCGCGGCGCAGGCTCACGACGTCTCCCGGGGCGCTCACGGCGCCTCCCCGCGGACGAGGACGACGGCGTAGCGGCATGCCCGGTCCGTGGCGTTGACGAAGACACACGGCGCGGGCCGGCCGAGTTCGACGGTGTCCCCGGCGCCGAGCTCGTGCACCGTCTCCCCCTCGTGGAAGGTGAGGCGGCCGTCGATGACCCAGATGAGCTGGCGGTGGAAGGCGAACGCGGCGGCGGGGTAGGGCACGCGGGCCCCGGCGGGCAGCCGGATCTCCGCCATCTCGGCCGGGAAGCCGGGGCCCGAGAGCTGCCGTCGTTCGTAACCGGTCGCCGGGTCCAGCCATCGCGGTGTCGCCTCCCCGCGTCGTACCCGCTGCGTGTCCGCGTCGGGGTCGAGGAGCGTGGCGACGCTCAGCCGGAACGCCGCCGACAGTTTGCCGAGGACCACGGCGGTGGGGTTGCTCTCACCCCGCTCGATCCGGTTGATCATCGCGCGCGAGACCCCCGACGCCTCGGCCAGCTCCGAGAGCGTCCAGCGGCGCCGGTCCCGCTCGGCGCGGATCCGCGCGCCGATCCGCTCCACCAGGGGGTCTACGATGTTGGACATGAATCCACCATACGAGACGGGGACGCGGGCGGTGACCGTCCGCCCGGCGCTTTCCGGGGACCTCGACGCGGTGCTCGCCATCCGCAACCACGCCATCGAGCACGGGACGGCGCTGTGGACGGACACACCGCAGACCCGTGACGAGGGCGCGGCCTGGCTCGGCGCGCACCTGACGCGTGGCTCCGCGTACGTGGCCGAACGCGGCGGCACCGTCGTCGGCTTCGGGGTCTACGGCCCGTGGAAGGACTACTCCGGCTTCCGGCACACCGTCGAGAACTCGGTGTACGTGGCCGAGGGCCACCACGGTCACGGCATCGGTTCCGCCCTGCTGGCCGCGCTCGTCTCCTCGGCGCGGGCCGCGGGGCTGCATGTCATGATCGCCGGGATCGAGGCGGGCAACACGGCGTCGGTCCGGCTCCACGAGCGGCACGGGTTCGAGCACGCGGGCACGGTGCGGGAGGTCGGCACGAAGTTCGGGCGCTGGCTCGATCTGACGCTGATGCGGTTGCCCCTGGACTGATCGCGCCCGGCGGGTCCGTCGTGGGTCTACCGCGCGCGGGTGAGCGCCGCGTCCAGCGCGCCGCGGGTGTGCTCGGGCAGCGTCCCGCCGTTCGCCCAGCCCACGACCTGCTCCGCGACCTCACGGAGCTTGGTGTTGGTGTGCTGCGAGACCTCTTTGAGGACGTCCCAGCCCTGCTTCGGCGTGAGCCGTCCGAGCACCAGGACGATTCCGATCGCCTGGTCCACGACGATGTGCGAGGCGATCGCCTGGTGCAGTTGCCGTACCTCGGCCTGGAGCAGGGCGATGCTCTCGACCGATTCGTCGCCGTCCATCGCGCCCCGCTGCCTCTCCTTGTGCCGACGTGTCTCTCGACGATGCCGGGCCGCGGGCGGTCACCGCCGCACCCAGAGCGAACAGTCCGGAGGTGGCTGTCCACAAAACGAACCCTCCCGGCCACTCTCCTCACCCGGCGTGACGAGGCACCGCCCGCGAGTCGTACTCTCGTCCAGGGGGTTCGAGCACGGAACGGACGAGGTGAAGGCATGCAGACCCTGCACTTCGACAGCAGCGACATCGGAGCGACCGAGGAGTTTCTCAGCCGGGCCTACGCGCGCATGCGCATCGGCAACGGCACACCCGACGCCAGCCGGGCGCGCATCCGACGCGATGTCATGCCCGGCGTGAGCGTCGACGAACTCGATCTCGACTTCGACATGAGCTACTCGGTCACGCCCCTCGGCAGGATCTGCCTGTGCGTCGTGCACGAGGGCACGATCCAGGACCACGGCTACGCCAGGGTCCAGGACGCCTTCGGCCCCGGCGACGTGGTCTCCTTCGCCCCGCCCGAGCTGCCCTACCAGGGCCGTGTCTGTGCCGCCCGCTACAACATCACGATGCTGGACCCGGCTCTCCTGAGCCAGGTCGCCGCCACCGACCCGAAGGCGGCCCCGGGCCCCGTCCGCCTCACCGGGCACCGGCCCGTCTCCGCGGCGGCGGCCCAGCATCTGACGCGCACCATCGCCCACATCCGCGATCACGTGCTGGCCGATCCGGACGTGGCGGCGCAGCCGCTGGTCACCGCCACCGCGAGCCAACATCTGGCCGCCGCCGTCCTGGCCGCGTTCCCGCACACCGCGCTGACCGAGCCGACCGCGACCGACCGCAACGACGCGCATCCCGCGTCCCTGCGCCGCGCCGTCACCTATATCGAGGAGCACGCCCACGAGCCGCTGAACGTGGCGGACATCGCGGCCGTGGCCCATGTCACGGTCCGCGGTCTCCAGTACGCGTTCCGCCGCCACCTGGGCACGACACCCCTCGCCTACCTGCGCCGGGTCCGGCTGTCCCTCGCCCACCGCGACCTGCTGGACGCCGATCCGTCCCAGGGCGCCACGGTCACGGGTATCGCGGCCGACTGGGGTTTCTACCATCCCGGCCGGTTCGCCTCCCTCTACCGCGCGGCCTACGGCCACGCGCCCCATCGCACCCTCGCCGGCTCCTGACAGACCTGCCGGCCGTCCCCCTTTCGTGCTCTTCTTTTCCGCTCCCCCTTCTCCCCAGCCCCCGGAGGATGCCTTGCCGTCGAACGAACCGCGCCACCGACCACAGCCCCGCCCGGAGGCGGACGAGAACGCCTCGCCGGCTCAGGTGCAGGCGGAGCTGGCGGCCGAGGTCGCCCATCTCCGCCAAGTGGTGCACGGCCGCGCCGTCGTGGACCAGGCCGTGGGCGTCCTCATCATGCTGGGGCAGATATCGGTGGACGAGGCCTGGGACGTCCTGCGCGAGGTGTCCATGCACGTCGACGTCCCGCTGCGGGAGGTGGCCCAGCACCTCGTCGAGTTCCCCCGCTCCGGTGAACTCCCGGACGCGGTCCGCGCGGAACTCGACCGCCACCTCACCGAGGCCCGGCGCCCCGCCCCGCCGCACGAGGAGCCCCGCGACGGACGCGGGTCCGCGCGTGGCGACCAGGCGGAGGCGCCCCGTCCGCCACGCCGGAAGTAGCGGCCTGCCCCGCACGGCCGACGGCGCCCCGCGTCATCCGAGGAACGACAACCGCACCTTCCGCTCCGGGTTGTCCCGGTTCGTGTCGACCAGGCACACCGACTGCCACGTCCCCAGTTCCAGCGCTCCCCCGACCACCGGCAGCGTCGCGTGCGGGGGCACGAACGCCGGCAGGACGTGGTCGCGGCCGTGGCCGGGGCTGCCGTGGCGGTGCTGCCAGCGGTCGTCCGCGGGGAGCAGGGTGTGCAGGGCCGCGAGAAGGTCGTTGTCGCTGCCCGCCCCCGTCTCGATGACGGCGATACCGGCCGTGGCGTGCGGCACGAAGATGTTGAGCAGGCCGTCGCGGCCCCCGGCGGCCTCGCGCAGGAAGGACTCGCAGTCGCGGGTCAGGTCGACCACCCGCTCGTCGGAGCCGGTGGAGATGTTCAGGACTCGGGTCGTGAATGCGTCGGACATGGGGCCATTGTCGTACGGGCCCCTGCGTGGCGCCCTGCGGCGGTGGCGCCCCGGGTCCACCCGGTGAGACGCCATTGACCGCGTGTCGACAAAGTGGCTACGTTCTGCCGCATGTTGCGTTCAGCCCTGCTCACCACGCGCGGTCACATCGACCTGCTGCGGGTGGCCTCCGCCGCGTGTCGCCGCGGCTGCTGACGCCTTCTCGAACCACCTCTCCTCTTCCCCGCCGCTCCGGCCTTCTGCTGCGCCGACGCGCCGCTGACGCGCGCGCCCGCTGACGCCCGAGCGCGCTTCCCCCCTGCCGTTTCCTCGCCATCCCCCTGCTGTGGAGCGCCATGAGCATCAGTCATGCCCCGCCCGAGCCCGACGCGCCCGACCTCTCCGCAACACCCGTCGCGCCGAGCCGTACGGGCGCCCCGGGCGCCTCGGTCCCGGTGTCCGACTCGACCGGATCGCCCGCGCCGCAAGTCCTCGCCCCCTCCGCCACCCCCCACGCCCGACGGCAAGGAGCCCCGACGTCATGACCGTTCATCTGCACTGGTTCCTGCCGACCGGCGGCGACGGCCGAACCCTCGTGGACCGGCACGCCTTCAGCCAGGGCGCCCTCGGCAACATCCCCGGCCGCGCCATCGCCGGGGTACGCGCGCCCGACCTCGACTACCTCGTCCAAATCGCGAAGGCCGCCGAACGGTTGGGGTTCGAAGCGGTACTCACCCCGACCGGCACGTGGTGCGAGGACGCGTGGCTGACGACCGTGGCGCTCGCCCAGCACACCCGGCGCCTCAAGTTCCTCGTGGCGTTCCGGCCCGGCGTCATCTCCCCCGTGCTCGCCGCCCAGATGGCATCGACGTACCAACGCCTCACGCGGGGGCGGCTGTTGCTCAATGTCGTCACCGGCGGGGACTCGGTCGAGCAGCGCCGCTACGGCGATCACCTGGACCACGACCGCCGCTACGCGCGCACCGACGAGTTCCTCTCCGTCGTGCGCGGGGTGTGGGGCGGCGAGCCGTACGACTTCGAGGGCGATCACTACCGGGTCGACGGGGGTTTCACGGCGCTGCCGCCGGACCCGCTGCCGCAGATCTTCTTCGGCGGTTCCTCGGCCGCCGCGGGACCGGTCGCGGCGCGGCACACCGACGTCTATCTGACCTGGGGCGAACCGCCGGAGCAGGTCAAGGAGAAGATCGACTGGATCCGGGCGCTCGCCGAGAAGGAGGGGCGCACGGTGCGGTTCGGGATCCGGCTGCACACGATCTCCCGCGACTCGGCGCGTGACGCCTGGACGACGGCGAACCGGCTGCTCGACGACCTCTCCCCCGAGACGGTCGCCGCGGCGCAGGCCGCGCTCGCCCGCAGCGAATCCGTGGGGCAGCAGCGCATGCTGGCGCTGCACGGCGGCACGCGCGAGGGGCTGGAGATCTCGCCGAACCTGTGGGCCGGGGTGGGCCTGGTCAGGGGCGGCGCCGGGACCGCCCTCGTGGGCAGCCACGCGGAGGTCGCCGACCGGATCGAGGAGTACCACGCGCTCGGCATCGAGCACTTCGTGCTCTCCGGTTACCCGCATCTGGAGGAGGCGTACTGGTTCGGCGAGGGCGTGATCCCCGATCTCGCGGCGCGCGGACTGCTCCCGCCGGACGCGCCGGTCAGGGGTGCTGTGCCGCTGCTGGCGGCCGGAGGGCGCTGAGCGGGAGGCCGCGGCGGGAAGATCCCGGACCCCGATCGAGTTGGTAGAAACGTGAACGAGATCGGGGTACGAGGTGGCACCGCCGGGGCGGCGGACGCGCGGCAGGTCGACGTCGTGGTCATCGGCGCCGGACAGGCCGGCCTGTCGGCCGCCTACCACCTGCGCCGGGTGGGGTTCGTGCCCGAGCGGGACTTCGTCGTCCTGGACCACGCGCCCCGGCCCGGTGGCGCGTGGCAGTTCCGCTGGCCGTCGCTGACGTACGGCAAGGTGCACGGGATGCACGCGCTGCCCGGCATGGAGCTGACCGGCGCCGATCCCGCGCGCCCCTCGTCGGAGGTGATCGGGGAGTACTTCGAGGCGTACGAGGACAGGTTCGACCTGCGCGTGAGGCGCCCGGTCGAGGTGCGGCGGGTGCGCGAGGGCGACGGCGGCCGGCTGATCGTCGAGAGTTCCGACGGGGTGTGGTCGACGCGCGCGCTGATCAATGCGACGGGGACCTGGGACCGGCCGTTCTGGCCGCGCTATCCGGGCCAGGAGACGTTCCGTGGGCGGCAGTTGCACACCGCGCGGTACCCGGGCCCCGAGGAGTTCGCGGGGCAGCGGGTCGTCGTGGTCGGCGGCGGGGCGTCCGGCACCCAGCACCTCATGGAGATCGCTCCGTACGCCGCCGGGACGACCTGGGTGACGCGCCGCCCGCCGGTCTTCCGCGAGGGCCCCTTCGACGAGGATCGCGGGCGGGCCGCGGTGGCGATGGTCGAGGAACGGGTACGGCAGGGGCTGACGCCGCTGAGCGTCGTCTCGGTGACGGGGCTGCCGGTGAACGACGCGATCCGCACGGCGCGGGCCGACGGCGTCCTGGACCGGCTTCCGATGTTCGACCGGATCACGCCGACCGGCGTGGCCTGGGACGACGGGCGGCAGATCGAGGCCGATGTCATCCTGTGGGCCACCGGGTTCCGGGCGGCGATCGACCATCTGGCGCCGCTGAGACTGCGCGAGCCCGGCGGCGGCATCCGGATGGAGGGCACCCGCGCGGCCCTGGACCCACGGGTCCACCTGGTGGGGTACGGGCCGTCGGCCAGCACGATCGGCGCGAACCGGGCGGGACGGGCAGCGGTCCGGGACATCCAGCGCCTCCTCACCCGAGGGGCCCCGGCGGCGGCCTGAACACCCATACCGGCGCGGCGAGCCGGACCTTTCCCGCGATGGCCACCCTCTCGGTGCCGCTCAGCCGCCCTGCCCTGCCTTGCCCCGGTTCTCGTTGAACTCCTCGACGTTCCTGCGCTGCTCGTCGTAGTCGGCGGTGAAGCGGGTGTCGCCCGGCGCGACCGTCACGAAGTACAGCCAGTCCCCCGGCGTCGGGCTGAGCGCCGCCTTCAGCGCCGCCTCCCCCGGATTGCCGATCGGCGTGGGCGGCAGCCCCTTGCGCGCATAGGTGTTGTAGGGGCTGTCGAGCTTGGTCTCCTCCTGGGTGGTGTCCAGGGTGGAACGGCCGAGCGCGTAATTGATCGTGGAGTCCATCTGCAGGGGCATGGCCCGGGCGATCCGGTTGTGGATGACGCGGGCGACCTTGCCCATGTCCTGGACGTTGTCCGCCTCCGCCTGGACGATGCTGGCGAGGGTGACCGTCTGGTAGAGGTTCCTCGTGGTCCCGCCACCGGCCGCGGCCCGCGCGGCCCTGAACCTCTTCGTGGCCGTCTCCACCATGTACCTCAGCAGGGACTCCGGGGTCGTCTTGGCGTCCAGGGGGTACGTCGCCGGGAACAGGTAGCCCTCGGGGTTGCCGCCCGCCTCGGCCGGAAGCTTGAGCTCCGCCTCGGGCACGGCCTTCTTCGTGCTGCCCGCCGGACGTCCGAGCGCCTTGTCGACGGCCTCGTAGACCTGACCGGAGCGTCGTCCCTCCGGCACGGTCAGGGTGGTCGGCTGCCGCTTCTCTTCGCCGGACAGGGTCAGCGGCACCACGACGGCGGCGGCCACCGCGAGGATCCCGCACACGATCAGGGCGATCCGGCCTGTGCGTGTGAGTCGGAATCTGCCCCTTCGCGGAGTCTCGTTCGCCATACGCGTACGATAACCCGCAGATCAGGGCATTCCTGTCATCACCTTCGGCCGCTTCTCACGCCGCCGTCTCCAGCCGGGCGTCGCGCCGGACCAGGGCCGCGTACCGCCCCTCCCTGCGGATCAGTTCCTCGTGGGTGCCGCGCTCGGCGATCCGGCCGCCGTCCAGGACCACGATCTGATCGGCGCCGCGGATCGTGGAGAGGCGGTGCGCGATGGTGAGCGTGGTGCGGTCGGCCGAGAGGGCGTCGATGGCTTCCTGCACCGCGCGCTCGGTACGGGTGTCCAGCGCGCTGGTCGCCTCGTCGAGTATGAGGATCGGCGGGTCGCGCAGGATGGTGCGGGCGATGGCCAGGCGCTGCTTCTCGCCCCCGGAGAAGCGGTGACCGCGCTCGCCCACCACGGTGTCGTAACCGTCGGGCAGAGCGGCTATGTGGTCATGGATCTGGGCGGCCCTTGCGGCTGCGTGCAGCTCCTCGTCGGTGGCGTCGGGCTTGGCGAAGCGGAGATTGTCGGCGACCGTGGCGTGGAACAGGTACGTCTCCTGCGAGACGACCCCGACCGCGCGCGCGAGGGTGTCGAAGTCCAGGTCGCGCACGTCGATCCCGTCGACCGTGACACGGCCGCCCGTGACGTCGTACAGGCGGGGCACGAGATAGCTCAGCGTGGACTTGCCGGAGCCGGTGGGTCCGACGACGGCGAGACTGCCCCCTGCCGGGACGGTCACGTCGATGCCGTCGAGGATCGGGCCCTGCCGGTCGTCGGCGTCGTAGCGGAACTCGACGCCTTCGAAGCGGACCTCGCCCTTGACGGTGTCCAGATGGACGGCGTCCTCGCGCTCGGTGATGTCGACACGCAGGTCGAGGTATTCGAAGATGCGCTGGAACAGGGCGAGCGAGGTCTGGATCTGGACGCCCGTCTGCAACAGGCTCACCGTCGGCCGGAACAGCCCTTGCTGGAGCGAGACGAACGCGACGAGCGTGCCGATGGAGACACTCGGGCCCCCGAGCTGGAACGCGACACCGGCCGCCCAGTAGATGACCGCCGGCATGGCGGCCATGACGATGCTGATGACGGCCATGCGCCAGCGGCCCGCCATGTTGGACCGGACCTCCAGGTCGACCAGTTGGTCCGACTCGTCGGCGAAGGACTTCGTGAGGGAGTCGGCACGGCCCATGGTGCGGCCCAGCAGGATGCCGCTCACGGAGAGCGACTCGGTGACGGTCGCGGCCATCGCGGCCATCTGCTTCTGCCGCTGGGTGGCGATCTTCTTGCGCTCGCGGCCGACCCGGCGGGCTATCCACACGAAGACCGGCAGCAGAAGCAGGGAGACCACCGTGAGCCGCCAGTCGAGGGCGACCATGGCGGCGATCGTGGCGATGACGCTCGTCGCGTTCGAGACGAGGGACGTCGCGGTGGAGGTCACCGTCGCCTGCATGCCGCCGATGTCGTTGGCGATGCGGGACTGGACCTCGCCCGTGCGGGTCCTGGTGAAGAAGGCGAGCGACATGCTCTGCAAGCGACCGTAGACGGCCGTGCGCAGGTCATGCATGACGCGCTGCCCGACAGTCGTCGAGATGAGTGTCTGGAGCACACCGAAGACGCTGGTGACGACGGCGCTGAGGATCATCCCGAGGGCGAGCAGGCTGAGCAGCCCGGTACGGCCCTGTGGGATGGCTACGTCGAGGATCTCCTTCAGCAGGAACGGCGTCGCGACCGTGACCAGCGAGGCGGCACCGACGAGCAGCCCGACGAGGGCGAGGCGGGCGCGGTAGGGACGGAAGAGGGACAGGATGCGGCGGATCTGCCGCGGCTGGTCCGATGACCGGGCATCGGGCGGCGGCGTCCAGGTGATGTCGTCGCGGGGCATGGGCCTCCTAGGCACGGGGAGAGCGCGGCCGCCGGAGGAACGGGCGCCGGCCGTCGGGCTCGACTTCGAGGAGCGTAGCTCATTGTTACCTCTATTCACAATGCACAAAGTCCTGCTAATGTTCCCGGCATGAGCATCCCGGACGCCGACGGCTTCCTCGCCGAGCAGTTGCTTCGGCTGAGCCGCCGCCTGCACCGCATACAGAAACGCCAGTTGGAACCCGTCGGGATCACCCCGGCCCAGTCCCGGCTGCTGCGCACGCTGGTGCATTACGAGACGCCGCCGCGGATGGCCGATCTCGCCCAGCGCCTGGAGGTCGTGCCGCGCGCCGTGACCAGCGTCGTGGACGGTCTGGAAGCCGGTGACCTGGTGCGGCGCGTACCCGACCCCACCAACCGCCGGGTCATCCGGATCGAGTTGACCGACAAGGGCCGGGCCGCCCTGTGGGAGCTGCGCAGCGCGCGCCGCGCCGCGGCGGAGGAGATCCTGTCCCCGTTGGACGCACACCAGCGCGCCCAACTGACCGTCCTGCTCAACGCACTGTTCGAGGCTCCGCGGGACATGAGGGACGAGTGCCCGCGCGAGCACGAGAACTGACCGAGCCGCCGGCCCGAACGAGGAGAGGCGAGAGGCCATGCCGCTGTTGGAGCCGAAGCCGGAAGCCCTGCGCCCCGGGGCCCGACCGTCGGGCCCCGCGCACGACCGGGTCCCGGACGGGCGGGCGGGCGGCACACCGGAACCGCTGCGCTCGGAGCTGACCCGGCTGCTCGGCCCGGAGAAGGTCCTCACCAAGATCTCCGACCTGGTGCGGTACGCCTCGGACGCGAGCCCTTACCGCTTCGTGCCCCAGGTCGTGGTGGTCGCCGAGGACATCGACGACGTGTCGGCCGTGCTGTCCTACGCCCACGGGAAGGGGCGCGAGGTCGTCTTCCGCGCGGCGGGCACGTCGCTGAACGGGCAGGCGCAGGGTGAGGACATCCTGGTGGACGTCCGGAAGTTCTGGTCGGGCGTCGAGATCATCGGCGACGGCTCGCGCGCCCGCATCGGCCCCGGCACCACCGTCGTACGGGCCAATGCGACGCTGGCCCGGCACGGGCGCGTGCTCGGCCCCGACCCGGCGAGCGCCATCGCCTGCACCATCGGCGGGGTCGTGGCGAACAACGCCTCGGGAATGACGGCCGGCACCACCAGGAACTCGTACCGGACACTCGCCTCGCTCACCTTCGTCCTGCCGTCGGGGACGGTCGTGGACACCGCGGACCCGGCGGCCGACGAGGAGCTCGCGCACGCCGAACCGGCCCTGTGCGAGGGTCTGACGGCGATCAAGCGGGAGATCGAGGCGGACCCGGAGCTGACCCGCCGGATCCGCGCCAAGTACGAGATCAAGAACACGAACGGGTACCGGCTCGACGCCTTCCTCGACGGCGAGACACCCGTCGAGATCCTGCGCGGCCTGATGGTCGGCTCGGAGGGCACCTTCGGATTCATCTCCGAGGTCGTCTTCGACACCTTGCCGTTGGACCGGCGGGTGTCGACGGCGCTGCTCTTCTTCCCCTCTCTGCCCGCCGCTGCCGCCGCGGTACCCGTCTTCAGCGAGGCGGGGGCGCTCGCCGTGGAGCTGATGGACGGCAACACGCTCCGGGCGTCGGTCAGCGTGCGGGGCGTACCGCAGGACTGGGCCGAGCTGCCGAAGGAGACCACGGCGCTCCTCGTGGAGTTCCGGGCACCCGACGAGCAGCGGCAGGCGGCCTACGAGAAGGCGGCCACGAAGGCGCTCGAAGGGCTCGACCTGGTCGCGCCCGTCACCTCGGTGACCAATGCCTTCACGCGGGACGCGAAGACCATCGGCGGCTACTGGAAGGCCCGGAAGGCGTTCGTGACGGCGGTCGGTGGTGCGCGCCCGTCCGGGACGACCCTCATCACCGAGGACTTCGCGGTACCGCCGTCGCGGCTCGCGGAAGCGTGCGAGGCGCTCCTCGAACTCCAGACGCGGCACGGCTTCGACGCCGCCGTGGCCGGGCATGCCGCACACGGCAACCTGCACTTCCTGCTGGCCTTCGACGCGGCCCTGCCGTCGGACGTGAACCGGTACGCGGCCTTCATGGACGAGTTCTGCCGCCTGACGGTGGAGCGTTTCGACGGCTCCCTGAAGGCGGAGCACGCCACCGGGCGCAACATCGCGCCCTTCCTGGAGCTCGAATGGGGGCCCCGGGCCACGGAGTTGATGTGGCGCACGAAGCAGGTCATCGATCCGGACGGCGTCCTCGCACCCCGGGTCGTCCTCGACCGCGATCCGAAGGCGCATCTGCGTGGCCTCAAGACGATCCCCAAGGTGGAGCTGATCGCCGACCCCTGTATCGAGTGCGGCTTCTGCGAGGACACCTGCCCCAGCGAGGACCTGACCACCACCCCGCGCCAACGCATCGTCCTGCGCCGCGAGATGATGCGCCAGGCACCGGGGTCGCCGGTGGAGGACGCGCTGATCGACGCGTACGGGTACGACGCGGTGGACACCTGCGCCGGGGACTCCACCTGCAAGCTGGCCTGCCCGGTGGGCATCGACACCGGGGCCTTCATGAAGGGGTTCCGGCACAGCCGCCACTCGCCGCGCGAGGAGAAGGTGGCCGCGCTGACCGCGAAGCGCTTCGGGGCCGTCGAGGCGTCCGCACGGCTCGCCGTGGCAGCCGCCGACAAGATCGGCGACCGGCTCCTCACCTCGATGACGAGGACCGCCCGCAAGGCGGTCCGCCCGGATCTGGTGCCCGAGTGGCTGCCGGAGATCCCCGGCCCCGCGGCACGCAAACTGCCCCGCACCGCGCGCGTGGGCGCCACGGCCGTGTACTACCCGGCGTGCGTGAACCGTATCTTCGGCACCCCTGGCGACGTGTCGCTCCCCGAGGCCGTCGTCGCGGTCTCCGCGCGCGCGGGCAGGCCGGTCTGGATCCCCGAAGACGTCACGGGCACCTGCTGCGCCACGATCTGGCACTCCAAGGGCTACGACGAGGGCAACACCGTCATGGCGAACCGGATCGTCGAGGCGGCGTGGGGCTGGACGGCGGGTGGCCGCCTGCCACTCGTCGTCGACGCGTCGTCCTGCACCCTCGGCATCGCCCACGAGGTGGTGCCGTATCTCAGTGACGACAACCGGGCGCTGCACGCGGAGCTGACGGTCGTCGACTCCCTGGTGTGGGCCGCCGAGGAGCTGCTGCCGCGCCTCACGATCGAGCGCACGATCGGCTCGGCCGTGCTGCACCCCACCTGCTCCATGGAACACCTCGGTGACGTGGCCCAGTTGCGGGCCGTCGCAGAGGCCTGCGCCGACGAGGTGGTGATCCCGGACGACGCGGGCTGCTGCGCCTTCGCGGGCGACCGGGGCATGCTCCACAAGGAGCTGACCGAGACCGCGACCCGCAAGGAGGCCGCGGAGGTCACCTCCCGGGCCTACGACGCGCATCTGTCGGCGAACCGGATGTGCGAGGTGGGCATGGACCATGCGACGGGCCGCTCCTACCACTCCGTCCTGGTGGAGTTGGAGCGCGCGACGCGTCCCGCGTAGGCCCGGAGCCCGCCCGGACGGGGGCGCCGCCGACCATGCGGGCCCCCGTCGGCCCCTGTCCACACGGTCGGTGGTCCAAAGGGACGGCAGTCCAAGAGGTCGGCACAGGAAGTCCAACTCCCCGGCCCCTCCTGTCCCTTGCGTCCCCCGGTTCGATCCCTCCAAGGTGGCAAGCGTTTGCCCGGCACCGCACCCGCCAGCCTTGGAGGTCCGATGCACGACGACACCCCGCCCCCGCACGAGAGGGGCCAGGCCCACGAGACCGGGCCCGAGGGCCACTCACGACGCGACGTCCTGCGCACCGCCGGGGCCGCGGGGGCCGGACTCGGTCTCACCGCGTTCGGCCCGGGTTCGGCCGGCGCCGCCGAACCGGCCTCTACGCCCGCCGCCGCCACGGCCGAGGCTCCGGCACGGCAGGGCCGGACCATGATCGGGGTGCCGTTCGAGCGGCGCTCCACCGTGCGCGTGGGCATCATCGGCCTCGGCAACCGTGGCGGCAGCATGATCGATCTGTTCCTGGCGATGCCGGGCGTCCGGGTCGTCGCGTTGTGCGACCCGGTGAAGGACAAGACGGCGAAGGCGGCGGCCAAGGTGACCGCCGCGGGCCAGCCCTCCCCGGCGACGTACACCAAGGGCGATCACGACTTCGAGAAGCTCTGCCAGCGCGGCGACATCGACTTCGTGTACGCGGCGACGCCGTGGGACTGGCACTTCGAGATGGCGAGGACGGCGATGCTGAACGGCAAGCACGTCGGCGTCGAGTGCCCCGTCGCGCTGCGGCTCGACCAGTTGTGGGAGCTGGTCGACCTCTCCGAACGCACACGCAGACACTGCATGCAGCTCGAGAACTGCTGTTACGGCCGCAACGAGATGCGGGTCCTGCGCATGGCGCACGCGGGCAAGTTCGGCCGGCTCCTGCACGGCGCGGGCGCCTACAACCACGATCTGCGGGGCCTGATGTTCGACCCCGACTACTACGAAGGGCCGTGGCGCCGCCTGTGGCACACGCGGCTGCGCGGCGACCTGTACCCGAACCACGGTTTCGGGCCGGTGGCGAACTACATGGACATCAACCGGGGCGACCGCGTCACCCACATCTCCAGCTTCGGCACACCCTCCCTGGGCCTCGCCGAGTACCGGGCGGCCCACATGCCTCCGGGCGACCCGAGTTGGAAGGAGTCCTACATCGAGTCGGACCGCACGATCAGCCTGGTCCAGACGGCGAAAGGACGGGTGATCCGCCTGGAGCACGACGTCAGCACACCGCACCCGTACTCGCGGATCAACCAACTCGGCGGTACCAAGGGTGTGTTCGAGGACTACCCGGAGCGCATCTACATCGAGCCCGATCACACGGACGACACCTGGGGCGACTTCTCGAAGTACGCCGACTGGGACCACTGGCTGTGGAAGGAGCACGCCGACCCGCCCGGCGGCCACGGCGGGATGGACTACATCATGCTGTACCGGCTGATGCAGACGATGCGGCTCGGGCTCGTCCCCGACTTCGACGTGTACGACGCCGCGACCTGGACGTCACCGGTCCCGTTGAGCCATCTCTCCATCAAGGCGAAGGGCGCGCCGCAGCCGATCCCCGACTTCACCCGCGGCGAGTGGCGCGCACCGCGCGGTGGCGTCGACTCGGAGAGACCCGCCGAGGAGTGAGCCGGGCGACGCGGGGCCTCGACCGTCTCCCGCGCCGCCGCTACGCTCCCGGCGCACGGGGAGGGCGGGGGCATGGGCGAAAGGGCCGCGCGAACGGAGAAGGAGCAGGCGACGCTCGCACCACCGGCCTGGCGGCCGCTGCTGTGCGTCGTCGCGGTGTACGCGACCGTATTGACCCTGCTGTCGGCGCGCTACGGCTATCACCGTGACGAGTTGTACTTCGTCGCCGCCGGCCGCCGCCTCGACTGGGGCTACGTCGACCAGCCGCCGCTCACCCCCGTGCTGGCCCGCGCCTCCGCCGCCGCCTTCGGTGACGGTCTCGTCGGACTGCGGGTGTCCGCGACGCTCGCCGTCTCGGCGGCGGTGACGGTGGTGGCGCTGGTGGCACGGGAGTTGGGGGGCGGGCGCGGCGCCCAATGTCTGGCGGCGGTGCTCGCCGCACTCGGTGCGCAGGTCCTCGCGGTCGGCCATCTGGTGTCCACGGCCTCGTTCGACCTGCTGGTGTGGGCGACCGTGAGCTGGTTCGTCCTGCGGGTGCTGCGGACCGGGGACGGCCGCTGGTGGATGGCGGCGGGTGCGGTCACCGGGGTCGGCGTGCAGAACAAGTACCTGGTGGTTCTGCTCGTCGGTGTACTCCTCGTGGCGATCGGTTGCGTCGGACCGCGTGCGGTGCTGCGCAGTCGATGGCTTCTCGCCGGTTGCGCGGTGGCGCTCGCGGTGGCCGCGCCGACTCTTGTCTGGCAGGCGGCGCACCACTGGCCGCAGGTGACCGTGGCCCGCGGCATCAGCGAGGACGACGGGGCCGAGAACCGCGTCCTGTTCGTGCCGCAGCAACTCGTCTATCTCTCCCCGCTGTTCGTTCCGGTGTGGGTCGCCGGCTGGCTGCGGCTGTGGCGTGCCGAGGAGGTGCGGTGGGCGCGCGCGTTCGCGGTCGCCTATCCGCTGCTGTGTGTCGTGGTGCCGGCCCTGGGCGGGAAGGGCTACTACACGGTGCCGCTGCTGACGGTGCTGCTCGCAGCGGGGTGCGGGCCGACGCTCCGCTGGGCGCGGGCCGGGGCGACTCGGCGGGCTCTGCTCGCGGCTGCCCTGACCGTCTCCGCCGCACTCAACGCCCTGATCACCCTCCCCGTCCTGCCACCCTCCGCGGTCCCCGCGGTGCTGGCCCTCAACAAGGAGCAGGGCGAGCAGCTCGGCTGGCCCGAACTCGCCGACGCCGCCCGGCAAGGATGGCTGCGCATCCCGGCTGCGGACCGGGCGCGGGCCGTGTTGTTCACCGGCAACTACGGCGAAGCGGGTGCCCTGGAGCGGTACGGCCCCGCTCGGGGGCTGCCCGCCCCGTACTCCGGCCATATGAGCTACGCCGACTGGGGGCCGCCGCCCGATTCGGCGGACGGGCCGGTCCTCCTCGTCCGGATGGCCGACGCGTCCGGCATCGAGCGACACTTCGTCGGCTGCCGCACGGTCGCCCGCGTCGACAACCGCCATGGCGTGGACAACGAGGAACAGAGCGCGGCGATCGTCCTGTGCGCCGGCCCGGCCAGGGCGTGGTCGGCCCTGTGGCCGTCACTGCGCCACGCCTATTGACCGTGGGGGCGCGCGGTCGCCGCCCCCACGGTCACGCCTTGAGGTCGGCCTTGTCCCCCATCACGACGACGGGGTGCTGCCGCGGGTCGAGCGTCCTCAGCAGGTACTCCATGTTCGCCTTCGACTGGCTCACACAGGCCGAGGTCCCACTGCCGTGGTCCATGTGCAGCCAGATGCTGCCGCCCTTGGACTGGCCCTGGGGGCGCGTCGGGTCGTTGGGCGCGGTGCCTTTGACGCGGTTGTAGTCGATGGCGATGACGTAGTCGAAATCGTGCCAATGCGACTTCGCCCAATAGTGCGGGGCCTGGATCGACGCGGTCTGCGTGTAGGGCAGCTTCGCGCCCGGGTCGGCGAGGACACCACCGGCGTCGCTCAACGTGAACACGCCCACGGGACTGCGCTTGTCGCCTTCCCGATGGTTCGTCGTCCAGCCCTTCTTGCCGTTGTGCCCGGTCCAGGCACGCTCCTTCTTCCAGGTGTCACCGGACTTGGTGTAGAGCGCGATCGTCGAGTCCGCGGAGTTCACACCGTCGCCGTAGACGGCGACGACCTGCCGCGCGTCGGCCGGGATCTGCTTCTGGTAGCGGTCGCCGACGCCCGGTATGCGCTTGAGGTCGACAGCGCGCGCCTTGTCACCTCGCGCGTCCTGCGCGGCGCTCTTGCCGCCCGACGCGGAGCGCTCACCGCTCCCGCTGTCGCCGCCGCACGCCGACAGCGCCGTCAGAAGAACTCCACACGCCGCCATCGCGACACCCGCTCGAACCGCTCCCGCACTACGCATGCGCTCCATGGTCGCACCACACGCCGCGAACCCCCGACGCAGCCCGGGTGTTCGCCGTCGATACGGCGCGAATCCCTGCCCGGCGCCGGAAAACCGTTTGCCTCCGATCACTGTGGGGCGCGAACCTTTCACGGTTTGTTCCGCCGGACCGAATCCTCTGATCCCGCACGCCCTCGAGCTCTGGGACATCATGCAGATCTCCGACCTTCCGTATCCCGATCCGGGCGTGCCCGACGCACGCTCGGGCCCCCGGTTCCTGTTCTGGCTCGGCCGCAATCAGCTCGGCGGCCAACTGAGATCCCTCGCCTGGGGTCTGCTCCACTTCTCGTCGGTCGCGGGCCTGCCGTACGGCGTCGGCTACGCCGTACAAGCCGTCGTCGACGGCTCCGGCGCCCGCCTCGCCGTGGCGGGCGGGCTGATCGTGCTGCTCGGTGTCGCCGTCGCGGTCGGCGACACGATGCTGCACCGCACGGCGGTCACCAACTGGATCACCGCCGCCGCCCGTGTGCAGCAGTTGCTGGCCCGCAGGACGGCCGCGCTCGGCGCCGCCCTGACCCGGCGCGTGGCCGCGGGCGAGGTCGTCGCGGTGTCCACCGGCGACGTGGAGAAGATCGGCTGGTTCGTCGAGGCCCTCTCCCGCTTCGCCGCCGCCGCTCTCACCGTCGTCCTCGTCTGCGTCGGCCTTGTCCTCTACCAGCCGGCGCTCGGCACTGTCGTCGCGATCGGCATGCCGGTGCTCGCCCTCGCGGTCCTGCCGTTGCTGCCTCGCGCCACCCGGCGCGCGGACCATCAGCGCGAGAAGGCGGGCCGGGCCACCGAACTCGCCTCGGACACCGTCGCCGGGCTGCGCGTGCTGCGCGGCATCGGCGGCGAGGAACTCTTCCTCGACCGCTACCGCCAGGCCTCGCAGGAGGTCCGCAGGGCCGCCGTGCGCAGCGCCCGCATGTGGGCGCTGATCTCCTCGGTCCAGGTCCTCCTTCCGGGTCTGCTGCTGATCGTGATCGTCTGGTACGGCGTCCATCTCGCGCGCGAGGGCCGGATCAGCGTCGGGGAGCTGGTCACCGTGTACAGCGCGGTGATGACCTTGAACTACCCGCTGCGCCACTTCGAGGAGATCGCCATGGCGTACTCCTTCTCCCGCCCCTCGGCGCAGCGCGCGGCGCGGGTCCTGGCTCTGGAGCGGGTCATCGAGCCGTCGGGCGGTCTGCGGGACGAGGCGCCTCCCGCCGGGGACCTGTACGACCCCGTGACCGGTCTGCTCGCGCCGGCCGGCCGGTTCACCGCCGTCGTGTGCGGCGACCCGGATCTGGCCGGACGTCTCGCCGACCGGCTCGGCGGCCACCCGACCTCCGACACCGGCACCGACACCGGCGCCGACACCCGTGACGGTGACCGTGTCCGTGACCACGGCAGCGACAGCAAGCCCGTGAAGACCCCGTCCGTCCTCCTGGGCGGCGTGCCGCTCGACGAACTGCCGCTGGACGTGGCGCGTACGGCGGTGCTCGTCCAGGACAAGGACCCGGTACTGCTCTCGGGCACTTTGGCCGAACTCCTCGACGTGCCGTCCAGCGGTCGCGTCCACTTCCGCGAGGCGCTGGCCGCGGCCCAGTGCTCCGACGTCCTGGACGCCCTCACCCAGGCGTCCCTGGACGACGACCCGATGAACGCCCGCATCACCGAACGCGGCCGGTCCCTCTCCGGTGGCCAGCGCCAGCGCCTGGCCCTTGCGCGCTCCCTCGTCACCGACCCCGAGGTGCTGGTCCTGGACGAGCCGACGTCCGCTGTCGACTCGCACACCGAGGCCCGGATCGCCCAGGGCGTACGCGCTCTGCGGCGGGGCCGCACGACGGTGGTCCTCAGCTCGTCGCCGCTGCTGCTCGACCGCGCCGACCGCGTCGTGTTCGTGCACGAGGGGGAGGTGGCGGCGGTCGGCGAGCACCGGGAGCTGGTGCACACCGAGCCGCGGTACCGCGCCGTGGTCACACGCGAGACCGACGAGGAGACGGCTGCCGGACGCGTCGGGGAGGAGCCGCGTGCGCCGACCGGGGCCGGGTCCGGACGGAGGTCGCCCGTCGGGACCGGCATCGAGTCCGACACCGACCCTGACATCGGCTCCGGCATCGAGTCCGGCATCACTATCGAGATCGAGGAGACGGCATGATCGGCGTAGCGCCCCCGGCCTACGACCCGGCGGCCCCCACCACGGCGAACACGCTGCCGGTCGGCGCCCCGGCCACGGTCCGCGCCTACGTGCGCGAGCTGTACCGGCGCCACCGGCGCGCCTTCCTGCTGCTGATCGGCGTGAACACGGTCGCCGTGGTCTCCTCCATGGCGGGCCCCTATCTCCTGGGCGGCGTGATTCAGAGCGTCGCCGACAACACCGGCGGCACCGGCGACGCCCTGCGGGACCTCCATCTGGAGCGCACCATCGGCCTGTTCGTGCTCGCCCTGGTGATCCAGGCCGTCTTCGTCCGGCAGGTGCGCCTGCGTGGGGCGATGCTCGGTGAGCGCATGCTGGCGGACCTGCGCGAGGACTTCCTCGTGCGCTCCGTGGGGTTGCCACCGGGGGTCCTGGAGCGGGCCGGTACCGGTGACCTGTTGTCCCGGATCACCACCGACATCGACCGGCTCGCGAACGCGATGCGGGAGGCCGTGCCCCAGCTCTCCATCGGCGTCGTGTGGGCGGGCTTGCTCATCGGTGGCCTCGCGGTGACCGCCCCGCCCCTGGCACCGGCCATCCTCGTCGCGGTACCGGTACTGGTGCTCGGCTGCCGGTGGTACTTCAAGCGGGCGCCGTCGGCGTACCGCTCGGAGGCCGCCGGGTACGCGGCGGTCGCGGCGGCGCTCGCGGAGACCGTGGACGCCGGACGCACCGTCGAGGCCCACCGGCTCGGCGACCGGCGCGTGGAGCTGTCGGAGCGTCGTGTCGAGGAGTGGACGGCCTGGGAGCGGTACACGCTCTATCTGCGGTCCGTCTTCTTCCCGGTGATCAACGCCGTGCACGTCCTGGTCCTGCTGTCCGTCCTGCTGATCGGCGGCGTCTTCGTCCTCCAGGGCTGGATCGGAGTGGGCCAACTGACGACGGGCGCGCTGATCGCGCAGATGCTCGTGGACCCGCTCGGCCTGATCCTGCGCTGGTACGACGAGCTCCAGGTCGCCCAGGTGTCCCTGGGCCGTCTTGTCGGTGTGCGGGACATCGAGCCCGACGCGGGCGACGCCTCCGTGCGGCCCGACGGCCGTGACGTCCAGGCCGACCAGGTGCACTTCGGCTACCGCGAGGGCGTCGACGTGCTGCGTGAAGTGACCCTGGACGTCGCCCCCGGGACCCGGCTCGCCCTGGTCGGACCGTCCGGCGCAGGCAAGTCGACGCTCGGCCGGCTGCTCGCCGGGATCTACGCGCCCCGGCTCGGACAGGTCACGCTCGGTGGCGCGGAGCTCTCCCGGATGCGGGCCGAACGGGTGCGGGCGCACGTCGCCCTCGTCAACCAGGAACACCACGTCTTCGTGGGGTCGCTGCGGGACAACCTCCGCCTCGCCAGGACCGGTGCCGAGGACACCGAGCTGTGGGCGGCCCTCGGCGCGGTCGACGCCGACGGATGGGCGCGCGGTCTGTCCAACGGCCTTGACACGGAGGTCGGCTCGGGCGGAGCGGCGCTCACCCCGGCGCAGGCACAGCAGATCGCCCTGGCCCGCCTGGTCCTCGCCGACCCGCACACGCTGGTCCTGGACGAGGCGACATCGCTCCTGGACCCGCGCGCGGCCCGGAATCTGGAGCGTTCGCTGGGCCGTGTCCTCGACGGCCGCACGGTCGTGGCCATCGCGCACCGGCTGCACACGGCGCACGACGCGGATGTCATCGCCGTCGTCGAGGACGGGCGGATCCGGGAACTGGGCAGCCACGACGAACTGGTCACCGCCGACGGGGCGTACGCGGCCCTGTGGCGTTCCTGGCACGGGTAGTGGTTTGCGCGGTGGGGAAGCGGCCGGGCTCGGACAGAGGCTCAGATGAAGTTGAGCGCGGCCGCGCACCCCACGCCGCCGAGCAGCATGAACACCGGCATGAGGACCTTCAGTTCGATCCAGCTTCCGGCCCGGAACCGCATCGCCTTGGGCGGCCCGATCGGGTACCAGCGTTTGCGGCCGATCGGGATGGGCCACAGGATCGGGCAGCCCGAGACGGTGAGCGCGTCCCCGAGGTCGTGGACCAGCGCGCCCAGCACGATCGGCAGGCCCAGCCAGAGGTACTCCTGGCCCGGTTCGGTGAACAGCCAGTCCGATCCGTAGCCCGGCTTGTCGAGTATTCCCGCGAGTATCCACGCGCTGGTCGCGGCGAGCAGCCACACCAGGACGTCGCTGCTGGAGCCGCGTGCGGCCCGCCACAGCAGACCTTCGATGGCGAGCACCATGTGCACGAACAGGATCCCGAGGACGGTCCAGCGTCCACCGGTGATCGCCGCGACGGACGTGCCCGCGCCGATCAGGACCGCCCACAGCCACGTATGAGTGAGCGTGCGGTGCCCGCCGGATCGGCGTGGGTCGCCCTGCTTGCGGGTCGCCTTGTAGACGGCGTACGACAATTTGTCGACAATGCCGCAGACCGCCCGGGAGATCGGGCCGAAGGCGCGCGAGATGGTCGCCGCTTTGTGGTCGAGGTCGGGGGCGAGCGCCGCGCCCGCGCAGATCAGCGCTCCGACGAGGACGACCGGCCACGGCATCGGATGTCCGGCGGCAGCCGCCGCCGCGCCCACCCCCAGCCAGGCCGCCGCTCCCGACAGTGAGTGTGCCGGTCCCATCATGGTGGTGTCCCGCCCCGTTCCTCTTGTGCCGACGCCCCATTGCCCCCGTCGGGCCGTGCGCGTCCCGACGCTCCGCCGGCGACTCAGCGTAGCGTTCGTGATCTTCGTACGGGCATCCGATTCCCTGATCGGGACGGAAGACAGGCAAGATGGTGACGTGACCCTTATCGATCAGCTCCCGAAGACCGCCGACCCGGACGCCCTCTACGACGCCTTCGAGTCGTGGGCCGTGGAGCGTGGTCTCACCCTCTATCCGCATCAGGAGGAGGCGCTGATCGAGGCGGTGTCGGGGGCGAACGTGATCGTCTCGACGCCCACCGGGTCCGGTAAGAGCATGATCGCGGCCGGCGCGCACTTCGCCGCCCTCGCCCGCGACGAGGTCACCTTCTACACGGCGCCCATCAAGGCACTGGTCTCCGAGAAGTTCTTCGAGCTGTGCAAACTGTTCGGCACGGAGAACGTCGGCATGCTGACCGGCGACGCGTCCGTCAACGCGGACGCGCCCGTCATCTGCTGTACCGCCGAGGTCCTTGCCTCGATCGCGCTGCGGGACGGCGCGCGGGCCGATGTCGGCCAGGTCGTCATGGACGAGTTCCACTTCTACGCGGAGGCCGACCGCGGCTGGGCGTGGCAGATCCCGCTGCTCGAACTGCCGCAGGCGCAGTTCATCCTGATGTCGGCCACCCTCGGTGACGTCTCGATGTTCGAGAAGGACCTCACGCGCCGCACCGGCCGTCCGACCTCGGTGGTGCGCTCGGCGACCCGCCCGGTCCCCCTGTCCTACGAGTACCGGCTCAGCCCGCTCACAGAGACGCTGACCGAGTTGCTCGAGACGAAGCAGGCGCCGGTCTACATCGTCCACTTCACGCAGGCACAGGCCGTCGAGCGGGCGCAGGCCCTCATGAGCATCAACATGTGCACCCGCGAGGAGAAGGACAAGATCGCCGAGCTGATCGGCAACTTCCGCTTCACCACCAAGTTCGGCCGCAACCTGTCCCGTTACGTACGGCACGGTATCGGCGTCCACCACGCCGGCATGCTGCCGAAGTACCGCCGTCTCGTCGAGAAGCTCGCCCAGGCCGGCCTGTTGAAGGTCATCTGCGGCACCGACACCCTCGGCGTGGGCGTCAACGTCCCCATCCGCACGGTGCTGTTCACCGCCCTCACCAAGTACGACGGCAACCGGGTGCGCACCCTGCGCGCCCGCGAGTTCCACCAGATCGCGGGACGCGCCGGACGCGCGGGTTTCGACACGGCAGGCTTCGTCGTGGCGCAGGCGCCCGAGCACGTCATCGAGAACGAGAAGGCGCTCTCGAAGGCCGGCGACGACCCGAAGAAGCGCCGCAAGGTTGTGCGCAAGAAGGCTCCAGAAGGCTTCGTCGGCTGGACGGAGAGCACCTTCGAGAAGCTGATCTCCTCCGATCCCGAGCCGCTGACCTCGCGCTTCCGTGTCACGCACACCATGCTGCTGTCGGTCATCGCACGTCCCGGCAACGCCTTCGAGGCGATGCGCAAGCTGCTCGAGGACAACCACGAGCCGCGCAAGGCGCAGCTTCGGCACATCCGTCGCGCCATCGCGATCTACCGCTCGCTGCTGGACGGCGGCATCGTCGAGAGGCTGGACCAGACTGACGCGTCGGGGCGCATCGTGCGTCTGACCGTCGACCTCCAGCAGGACTTCGCTCTGAACCAGCCACTGTCGACGTTCGCCCTCGCCTCGTTCGATCTGCTCGACCGGGAGTCGCCGTCGTACGCGCTGGACATGGTGTCGGTGGTGGAGTCCACGCTCGACGACCCGCGGCAGATCCTGCACGCCCAGCAGAACAAGGCGCGCGGTGAGGCCGTCGCCCTGATGAAGGCGGACGGCGTCGAGTACGAGGACCGGATGGAGCGTCTCCAGGACATCTCCTACCCGAAGCCTCTGGAGGAGCTGCTCTTCCACGCGTACGACACCTACCGCACGAGCCACCCGTGGGTCGGTGACCACCCGCTGTCCCCGAAGTCCGTCGTCCGCGACATGTACGAGCGGGCGATGACCTTCACCGAGTTCGTCTCCTTCTACGAACTCGCGCGCACCGAGGGCATCGTCCTGCGGTACCTGGCGAGCGCGTACAAGACGCTCGAACACACCGTGCCCGACGACCTCAAGACCGAGGACCTGGAGGATCTGATCGCCTGGCTCGGCGAGATGGTGCGCCAGGTCGACTCCAGCCTCCTGGACGAGTGGGAACAGCTCGCCAACCCCGAGGTCATGACGGCCGAGGAGGCGCAGGAGAAGGCCGACCAGGTCAAGCCGGTCACGGCGAACTCCCGGGCCTTCCGGGTCCTCGTCCGCAACGCCATGTTCCGCCGCGTCGAACTCGCCGCGCTCGATCACGTCGAGGAGCTGGGCGAGATGGACGCCGAGTCCGGCTGGGACGCCGACGCCTGGGGCGAGGCGATGGACAAGTACTGGGACGAGTACGAGGACCTCGGGACGGGCCCGGACGCCCGCGGCCCCAAGCTGCTCATGATCGAGGAGGATCCTGAGCACGGGCTGTGGAAGGTCCGGCAGACCTTCGCCGACCCCGACGGCGACCACGACTGGGGCATCAGCGCCGAAGTCGACCTCGCGGCCTCCGACGCCGAAGGCCGTGCCGTCGTCCGGGTCACGGACGTCGGTCAGTTGTAGATCCCGGACAGGGCGGACGGTAGCGTCCGCCCGCGTCCCCGCGCCGGAGTCGTCCGGCCGCCCACACGAGAGAGAACCACGCATGACGAATCCTGCGGAGCGGCTCGTCGACCTGCTCGACCTGGAGCAGATCGAGGTCAACATCTTCCGTGGCCGCAGCCCACAGGAGTCCCTCCAGCGGGTCTTCGGCGGGCAGGTCGCCGGACAGGCCCTGGTCGCGGCGGGCCGCACCACGGAGGGCGACCGTCCCGTGCACTCGCTGCACGCGTACTTCCTGCGTCCGGGCCGCCCGGGCGTGCCCATCGTGTACCAGGTGGAACGGGTCCGTGACGGCCGCTCGTTCACCACCCGCCGTGTCACCGCGGTCCAGCAGGGTCGCACGATCTTCAATCTCACCGCCTCCTTTCACAAGCCCGAGGAAGGGGCCTTCGAGCATCAGTTGCCGCCGGCCCGCGAGGTGCCGGATCCGGAATCGCTGCCGACGGTCGCCGAGGCGATCGAGGGCCATCTGGGCGCGCTGCCCGAGGCGTTGGAGCGCATGGCGCGCCGCCAGCCGTTCGACATCCGGTATGTCGACCCGCTGCGCTGGACCCCCGAGGAGGTCGAGTCGGCCGAGCCGCGCAGCGCCGTGTGGATGCGCGCCGTGGGCCCGCTGGGCGACGACCCGCTCGTGCACACCTGCGCGCTCACGTACGCGAGCGACATGACGCTGCTCGACGCGGTGCGGCTGCCGGTCGAGCCGCTGTGGGGTCCGCGCGGCTTCGATATGGCCTCGCTCGACCACGCCATGTGGTTCCACCGTCCTTTCCGTGCCGATGAGTGGTTCCTGTACGACCAGGAGTCGCCGATCGCGACGGGTGGCCGGGGTCTGGCCCGCGGGCGCATCTACGACACCGAGGGGCGTCTGCTCGTGTCCGTGGTCCAGGAGGGGCTGTTCCGAAAGCTCGAGGGGTGACGGGGTCGGCGGACGGTCTCGACGCGCTGCTCGATCAGGCCGTACGGCTGCGGGAGGCAGGTCATCGTGAGGAGGCGCGGGTGCGTCTCCTCGTGCTCCGCGAGCGGTTTCCTGACGATGCCCGGGTCGCGTACCAGACCGCCTGGGTGCATGACGCGCTCGGCCTGGAGGCCGAGGCCGTTCCGCATTACGTGAGTGCGCTCGCGGGCCCCGGGCTCGCCGAGGACGATCGCAGGGGCGCACTCCTCGGTCTGGGCAGCACCTACCGCACGCTGGGCCGACACGCGGAAGCCGTGGCCACGCTGACCGAGGCGACCGCCGCGTTCCCGGACGACAACGCCCTCAAGACGTTCCTGGCGATGGCGCTGTACGACGTGGGCCGCGCGCACGACGGGATGCGGCTGCTGCTCACGGTGCTGGCACGCACCAGTGCCGACCCGGACATCGTGGCCTACCGGAAAGCGATCGAGTACTACACCCAGGACCTGGACGCCCGCGAAGACACCGCATAGCCCCGCCGTGCCTCAGCCCCGTCTGCCGAGCAGCCTCCCCCACAGTCCACGCGCCGGTTCGTCGGGCGCGGACCGAGGGGTGGGCACGCTCTCCGGCGCGAGTTCGGCCGGCGGTAGCGGGACGGCCGCCGCTTCCGGCGTCGTGGGCCGCGGAGCGGGTCGTAGGCGCCGTGCCTCCGCCAGGCTCAGCAGCAGGTTGGCCCGCAGCCAACTGATCTCGTCCGGGTCGTCGGCGATCAGGACCCGCTCGACGACCTGAGCCGTCGGTGAATCGGGCGCTCCGTACCAGGACTCCTCGGGTCGGAGCCGACGCAGGTGAGCGCGCTCGTAAGGGCTCTCGACGAGGTCGGCGAGCTGGGCGGCATCGAGGAGGGTGGCCATCGCGGCGGCCCGGTCCCAGGGATCGCGGCTCTGTCCCAGCAGAAAGCCCGCGTGCCGGGCCCGCCACCTGCGCGGCCTGAGGTCCTCACCGGCGGAGAGCCGGGCGCGCATGTGGGCCGGTGCCCGCCCGGTCAGGAGCGGCGCGTGGAGTACGGAGTCGGCGAACTCCCGCAGTTCGGCGGCGAGATAGAGCCACACCACGGCCCGGTACCGGTTCAGGTAGAACTTCGCCGGGATGAGGAGACCGGCGCGGGCGAGGCGGGTGAACCTGGTCTGCGGGATATCCATGAGGCGCGCGCCTTCCGCGGTCCCCACCACCCTGACCTGCTCGCGCAGGAGGTCAGGGAAGCCCTCGGTGTCGCGGATCCGCTCGATCTCCTCGCGCGGCACGCGGCGCCTGCCGCCGTCCGTCGCCGCCACCGTGCGAATCCGCCCGAGACGTACCGCGAGGTCGAACTCGCTGCGTTTCAGACCCAGTTCGCGAGCTGCGCTGCCTTGAGGCCTGGTCATGATGGAGCCTTGCACGATGGTTCTCCCCCGTCGGTCGGTGACCTGCGATCACGCTCCGTGACCGCTCGGGGAAAACCGTAGCCCGCGTCGCGGAAGCCCGTCGGAGGCTGTGGATAACTCCGCCGCGTCGGGCTCGCCTCCCGCCGTTATCGCAGCTCAGGGTCTATCAAGCCGGTATGACCGGGGTGCCTGGCGTCCACGGCCAGGTGCTCGCCGACCCGGCTGACGAGCAGGGTCATCTCGTACGCGACCTGTCCGATGTCGGCCTCGGCGGCGCTGAGCACGCACAGACAGCTTCCGTCGCCCGCCGCGGTGACGAACAGCACCGCGTCGTCGAACTCGATCATCGTCTGGCGCACGCCTCCCGCGCCGAAGTGCCGGCCCGAGCCCTTGGCGAGGCTGTGCAGTCCGGAGGAGACCGCCGCGAGATGCTCGGCGTCCTCACGGCGCAGGCCCGTACTGGCTCCGGTCACGAGGCCGTCGTTGGACAGGACCAGGGCGTGCCGCACATGTTCGACGCGCTGCGTCAGGTCGTCCAGCAGCCAACCCAGTCCCACGTTCTGCCCCATGATCCCGTCTCCCCGCTTCCTCTGGCTCCCCATGCCCCGGAGGGGACCGCTCCCCTGCCCGGAGGATCTCTTTCGCCAGCCTTCCCCACGGTCGGCGTCCGGGCAAGCAGGATGGCCCCATGGCACACAAGATGACCGATGAGGAATGGCACGCCTTCGTCTCCGAGGGCACCCGCACCGCGAAGCTGTCGACCGTGCGGGCCGACGGCAGCCCGCACATCGCCCCTGTCTGGTTTGTTCTGGACGGCGACGACATCGTGTTCAACACCGGCAAGGACACGGTCAAAGGCCGCAATCTGGCGCGCGACGGGCGAGTGGCCCTGTGCGTCGACGACGAGCGACCCCCCTTCTCGTTCGTGACGATCCAGGGACGCGCCGAACTCAGTGAGGATCCGGCCGCCTTGCTGAATTCGGCCACCCGGATCGGGGGCCGGTACATGGGCGAGGACCGCGCCGAGGAGTTCGGCCGCCGCAATGCCGTGCCGGGCGAACTCGTCGTCCGCGTACGGGTCGAGAAGGTCGTGGCCATGGGCGCCGTCGCCGACTGACCCCGCCGGGCCTCAGCCGACGGAGTCGAGCAGCCGGGCGGTGTGCATCCGCCCGGCGTACTCGATCAGCCTGATCAGCACCTCCTTCCCGGAGTCCCGGTCACGCGCGTCGCAGAGCACCACGGGCGTCCCCCCGTCGAGATCGAGGGCCCGTGCCACGTCGTGCGCCCCGAAGGTCCTGGTGGTCGCGAAACAGTTGACCGCCACGACGAACGGGATGCCCCGGTGCTCGAAGTAGTCCACGGCCGGGAAGCAGTCCTCGAGCCGTCGGGTGTCCGCGAGGACCACGGCGCCGAGTGCGCCCTGCGCCAGTTCGTCCCACAGGAACCAGAACCGGTCCTGGCCCGGGGTGCCGAACAAGTAGAGCGACAGACCGGATCGGATGGTGATGCGGCCGAAGTCCATGGCGACGGTCGTGGTGGTCTTGCGCTCGACGGCAGCCGTGTCGTCGACGGTCTGGCCCGCCTCGCTGAGCTGTTCCTCGGTGCGCAGGGGGCGGATCTCGCTGACCGCGCCGACCAGGGTGGTCTTGCCCACCCCGAAGCCGCCCGCGACGAGGATTTTCAGCGCCAGGTCGACGGGCTCGCCCGCGGCTGTGGCGTCAGAGTGCTCGCAGTCCATCGATGACTTCCCTCAGGATCTTCTCGTCCGGTAGCTGAGCGGGCGGCACCGGCCTGCTGACCTTCACGCAGGCCAGTTCCAGCAGGTCACCGAGGAGGACTCGGACCACCCCGACGGGCAGATCGGTGTCGGCGGCCAGTTCGGCGACCGTCTGCGTCTCGGCACGGCACAGTTCGATGATCGAGCGGTGCTCGGGCCCCAGGGCGGTGTCGTCGTGGGCGGTGGGCGCGGCGGAGTCGAGCGACACCAGGGCGATCAGGTCGAAGCGGGCCGCCTGAGGACCGGCCGTGGTCCTGCCGCCCGTCATCGCATAGGGGCGGACCAGAGGCCCCGCCTCGTTGTCGAACCACTGGCTGCCCTGCTCGTGCGGGCCGCCATGCATCGCGTGTCCCTGGTGCGGGCCACTGTCGTACGCTTCCGCGTCCTGGTGCGGTGTTTCGAACGTGTTCTCGTCCATGGCGCCGGCCGTTTCCGTCAGCCCGCGGTGGGCGGTTGTCCGGCGAACCTGGGCGCCGTGTAGAGGTGCTCGCCGACTCGCTTGACCAGGCGGGCCATCTCGTAGGCGACGAGCCCTATGTCGGCGGTGGCGGTGCTCAGGACGGCGAGGCAGGAACCGTCTCCCGCGGCGGCCACGAAGAGGAAGCCGTCGTCCATCTCGACCATCGTCTGGCGTACTCCGCCGGTGCCGAAATGGCGCCCCGTCCCCTTGGCGAGGCTGTTGAATCCGGAGGCCACGGCGGCCAGGTGCTCGGCGTCCTCCCTGCCGAGCCCGGTGGAGGAGCCGACGGCCAGACCGTCGTTGGACAGGACGACGACGTGCCGCAGTTCGGGGACGCGCAGCACCAGGTCGTCAAGGAGCCAGTCGAGTTCGCCTGAGCCGCGCGCCGCGCCCGTGGTCGGGTCCTTGATCATGCGAGGTCTCCTTCACTGCTGTCACTGCCGGGCGGGCGTCCGCCGCCTCTGACCCAGCCGTCCCGGAAGGACGTCATACGGGCCCGGACCTGTTCGGGGGTGCGTTCACCCGGCTCGGGGGCGCGCGTGGGCGCGGCCTGCGTGTCGGGGCGCTCGCGGAGCTGGGGTGCGAGGCTCGCCTGGCGTACGCGACGGGGCAGCCCGTCCTCGGCCGGGGCTTCGTCCTGTTCCGCGGCCGGTCCTCGCCGTAGCCGCAGCGTGGTGACGCCGGGTGGGTGCGGCGTCTCCCGGATGCCGGACCCCTGTGAGGGGGCGAGGGCCGGGCGCGGGGCGGGGGCGGGCACGGGATGACCATTCATGGGCGCTGCCTTGGGCTCGGGCACGCGCGCGTGGCGGCGCTCTTCTTCGGACGGTGAAGGGTCGTCGCTGCCTGGTTGCGTGCTGTCCTGCGCCAGCAGGGACGTGGGCAGCAGGACGACCGCGTTGGTGCCTCCGTACGGCGAGGTGCGCAGGTGCACCTTGATGCCGTGCCGGTCGGCGAGCCGGCTGACCACGAAGAGACCCAGCCGGTCGCTGTCGAACAGGTCGAGGGTCTGCGCGTTCTTGATGCGGTTGTTCGCCTCGGCCAGCGTCTCCTTGCCCATGCCGAGGCCCCGGTCCTCGATCTCGATAACGTACCCGTTGCCGACGGGTTCGCCGCTCACGCGCACCTTGGTGTGCGGGGGCGAGAACTGGGCGGCGTTCTCGACGAGTTCGGCCATCAGGTGCGTGAGGTCAGCGACCGCGGCGCCCGTCACGTCCGCTGCGGTGAGATGCCGCACCTCTACGCGCGCGTAGTCCTCGATCTCGGAGACAGCGGCCCGTACGACGTCGGTCAGCGGGACCTGCCTCCGCCAGGCCCGGCCGGGTGCGGCTCCCGAGAGGATGATCAGGCTCTCCGCGTGGCGCCGCATGCGGGTCGTGAGGTGATCGAGGCGGAACAGGTCGCTCAGTTCGCTCGGGTCCTCGGCGCGGCGCTCCATGGTGTCCAGGAGGCCGAGCTGTCGGTGGACGAGGGTCTGGCTGCGGCGGGCGAGGTTGACGAAGAGGCCGGAGATCCCGCTGGCGAGTTCGGCGCGCTCGACCGCGGCCCGCAGGGCCGAGCGGTGCACGGTGGTGAGCGCTTCGAAGACCTGGCCGATCTCGTCGTCGGCCCGTGGTCCCGGTGGCGCCTCCGCCTCCACGTGGATCTCCTCACCTGCCCGCAGTCTCCGCATGGCGCGCGGGAGCTTGCGGCCGGCGATGTCCAGTGCGGTGTTGCGCAGGCCGACCAGTTCGACGACGAGGTCGCGGCCGATCCGTACGGAGATGACCAGCGCGGCGGCGACGGCGAGGAGGCCGAACAGGACCGCCGCCCCCGCGGGCGTCAGGAGGGCCCGGGCGAACGGGTCGGCCCGGTCGGCGGCGGTGCGCGCCGCGTCCGACGCGATGGCGCGCATCCCGTCCTGCACGGCTGTGTGTGCCGTGTCCCAGGTCCCGGCGGGGGCCGCGGCGAGCGCCTTGCGTCCCGGCCGCGCGATGAGCGTCCGGTCCTCGACGGCGCGTACGTCGTTGTAGGCGCGCCCCTCGGCGAGGTGACGCCAGGCGATGCGTTCGGGCCCGCGCAGATCGGCGGCGGCCGAGTCCGCCAGGGTCCTGCGGGTGTCGACGGCACCGGTGAACAGACGCAGTCGCTCACCGTCCAGTGTTCCGGCGAGCCGGGCGCTCGTCACGACGGCGTCCTCCCTGGCGAGCATCTCGGCGGAGCGGCCGAATTCGAGGAGCACGCGCGCGTCGGAGCCCAGTTCACTGTCCTGTATGCCGGTCAGGGCACCACTTGCCGTGTGTGCGCCTGCGATGGCCTTCGTGTACCGGCCGTACGCGGTGTCCCAGCCCGCGCGCCGGTCCAGCACGGCGGTGCGCAGGGTGTGAAGCCGTTCGGCGTCGCGGACGAAGGCGCGGAGGCGTCCGGCGATCCCGTGCGGCAGATCCGCGCCGTCCGCGACGGTGTCGGACTTGCCGAGGCGTAGGGCGGCGACGGCGCGGTCGGTGGTGAGCGCGCGCCTCCTGAGGTCGTCACCGCGCTCGGGTGCGGGATCGGTCGCGTAGCCGACCGCGGTCGTGCGCTCCGCCTGGAGAGCGGTGACCGCGGCGGTCAGAGGTTCACGGACCGAGGCGTCGACGCGCCGCAGTTGCGTGAGCCGTGCGACATCCTGCGCGGTGCTCACGGTCGCGTAGGCCCACAGGGCGAGCAGGGACATCACGGGCACCATGAGGAGACAGATGACCTTTGCTCGGATGGTGCGGGGACGCAGGCGGCCGGCGCCCGCGCGCGTGGGCACGGTGCTGGAGTTCGGTGGCGCCTCTGTCTCCTCGAACCCGGTCTCTTCTTCGGCGGGCGGCCCGGCGTGTGCGCGGCGTCCGCGCGTCGAGGGCGGGGGTATCTGCGGCGGGCCGGAACTGGGCGTGGGGTGGGACGGGCGCATGGCCTCCTCGATCCGGGTTCTGGGGCGGGACGGCACTGCTGCGTCAACGGGCCAGGCCCCCGACCGGCGGTGGCGCGGGCGTGGTGGGCCCTCGTTCGTCCACGGCCGGGGAGAGCGCGACGAACGCCGATGTCAGGAACAGGTAGGAGCCGAGGCCCACGGCGAGCGGGAAGATGAACTGCATCGCCGTGGCCCCGGGCAGCGCGGCCGAGGAGGGCGCCACGCGCACGCTCACCGCGAGCATTCCGGTGTAGTGCATGCTGCTCACGGCGGCGCCCATCACCAGGGAGGCGACGGCGACGGCCGCCGGTGACTTGATGTTGAGCCCGGCCCACAGGGCGGCGGTCGCCGCGACGACGGCGATCACCACGGAGAGCGCGACCAGGAGGGGGTCGTAGCCGACGTGGCCGTGCAGGCGCAGGGCCGCCATGCCGAGGTAGTGCATGCTGGCGACGCCGAGGCCGGTGGTGAGGCCGCCGACGGCGAGCGAGCGTCCCCGGTCGCGGCCGTGGCCGTGACCGACGGCGAAGACGCCGACGCCGACCACGGCCACGGCGACGAGGAGGCTGAGGATCGTCAGTGGCACGTCGTAGCGGATCTCGGTGCCGCCGACACCGAATCCGAGCATCGCGACGAAGTGCATCGTCCAGATGCCGGTGCCGATGGCGGAGGCCGCGGTGATGAGCCAGTTGCGGCGGACCCGTCCTGCGGCGCCGAGGGCGCGTACGGTGCAGCGCAGTCCGAGCGCGGCACCGATGCACGCCATGGCGTACGACAGCACGGGGGTGAGCCAGCCGAAGGTGGCGTGGTCCAGATGTCCCATGGCCCGGCAAGCTAGTCCGGACGGGGGCGCACGACCGGGGCGCAGTTCGAAAGCTGCCGCAAACTGGCGAAGAAGCTTTCTGGACGACCGCATCAGGGTCGAACATGTGCACCGCACGTGCATGCGATGCTTTCGGTTCGGACAAGGACCTTTCGACCGTCGGTCCCCCGATCGTGTCGCTCCACCCGGTGCCGGGGCTACGCGATGATGGAGCACATGAGCGATGACCCCACGCGCGTGCAGGAGTTTTTCGCGGCCCGTGCCGCCGGCTGGGACTCCCGCTTCCCTGACGACGGTCCGGCCTATGCGGCGGCGGTGGCCGCCCTGGGTCTGCGCCCGGGTGGGCGGGTGCTCGACGCGGGATGCGGCACCGGTCGCGCACTGCCGCCGCTGCGGGCCGCCGTGGGGCCGTCGGGGGTGGTCCTCGGGGCCGACCTGACCGCGGCCATGCTGGAGGCCGCCGCGCGGGCCGGACGGGACCGTGAGGGGCAGTTGCTCCGCGCGGACGTGGGTCGCCTGCCGGTCCGCACGGCGGCGCTGGACGCGGTGTTCGGTGCGGGCCTCATCTCCCATCTCCCGGAACCGGCGGAGAACCTGCGGGAGTTGGCACGTGCGGTGCGTCCTGGCGGCCTGCTCGCGCTCTTCCACCCCGTCGGGCGCCGAGCACTCGCGGCGCGCCAGGGGCGGGAGCTCACTCCCGAGGATCTACGGGCCGAGCCCAACCTGCGGCCCCTCCTGGCCGGTTCCGGCTGGCGCCTGACCTCGTACGCCGACGAGGACGCGCGCTTCCTGGCGCTGGCCGTACGCGAGGACTGAGCCGGCCGGCTATCCCCTGACGGCCGCCACGAAGGCGTCCGGGTCGTCGAACATGACGTTGTGCCCTGCGCCCGCCACCTCTACCACCTGGACACCTGCGGCCAGCAAGGCTTCCTTGCCGCGCAGTTCACCACTGCGCGCACCTTGGAGGTAGACCCGGTCGACCGTCGCGTCCACAAGCATCTGCCGCATGGTGGGCCGTGTGCCACGCACCAGGCCCACCGCGGTGCGATGCAGGGCGAGCGGGTCGGCGAGGCGCATGGTGGCGGCCCACATCGGGCCGACCTTGTCGAGCACGCGCGCGTGGCCACCGCCCGTGACGTACGCGTCCTCTTCGTACTGCGCGATGCCGCTGCTGCCCGCCGTGGAGGGCGGGTGCGGATCGAGGTTGCCTTCGGTGACGACCAGGCGTGAGACGAGGTCGACGCGCCGATGCGCCAGGACGATCGCCACCGCACCGCCCATGCTGTGGCCGATGATCTCCGCACCGCTCACCCCGGCCGCGTCCAGGGCCACGGCCAGCGCGTCGGCGTGCTCCTCCAGGGTGTACCCGAAGTCGGCGGGGCGGTCACTGATGCCGTGCCCGGGCAGATCCACGAAGAGCGAGCGGCGGCCCGCCAGTTCGGGCCTGGCGGCGATGTGTGCGTGGTACACCGTCGAGGCCGATCCCAGACCGTGCACGTAGACGCGCGCGGGCTCGTCGCCCGCAGCCTCGGTCCACCGGATCCGGCTCCCCCGCGTGTCGAACCGTGCCTCCCGCATCGCGCCCTCCTTGTTCACGTTCCCGCCTGCTCGACGCCGACAATACATCGCTCCCGTAGTACTACGTCAACGATGTACCGCGTCGGCAAGACCATAGGACACAATGGCAGCATGCTCGAGCTCGCCATCCTCGGATTCCTCTACGACGCCCCCTTGCACGGCTACGAGCTGCGCAAGCGCATCACCGCGCTGACCGGACACGTCCGCCCGGTGGCCGAGAGCACCCTGTATCCGGCGATCAAACGCCTGGAGAAGGCGGGTCTGCTCGCGCGCGAGACACAGCCGGGGGCCGCCGCGGCGCCTCGACACGTCCTGAGCCTCACCGGGCAAGGCCGCGAGGAGTTGCGCCACCGACTGCGCGAACCGGCCCGGCCGGACATCACGGACGAGAACCGCTGGTTCACCCTGCTCGCCTTCCTGCGCCACCTGGACGACCCCCAGGAGCAGGCGAAGGTGCTGCGGCGCCGCCTCGACTTCCTGGAGGAGCCCGCGAGCTTCTTCTACGAGGGCGACCGGCCGCTGCGGGCGGAGGAGCTGACGGACCCGTTCCGGCGCGGCATCCTCACCATCGCGCGGGCCACGAGCCGCGCCGAACTCGCCTGGCTGCGCGACACGCTCAAGGAGCTGGGATCGCGCGACCATTGACCGCCGCCGGGGCAGCGTCACCTCTCCCCGCCTCTGCCACCATGGGGCCAACTGCACGACGAATTGCAAGAGTTGGCGGCCGGTGACGGTCCAAGGCCATCGGGACGGGGCGGTGACGCGCATGCTCGACGGATTTCGCACATCCTGGAGCACCTGGCGCAAGGGAGTCACTCGGCGCGGGGAGCGTCCGGCCGACTCCGCGCGCGAGGCCGGGCGCACGGCCGAGGGACGCCGACGCCCGCACAACCTGTTCGAAGCGGCTGCCGCCTATGTGGCGGCGTGCGCCGAGGACGATCCGGAGCGCATGGACGAGGCGGTGAGCTGGGTCGAGCCGGGCGCCCTGGTCTTCGGCGTCAACGAGCTGGCCTGCCGGGCCGTCCTCGTCCTCGCGCGGGAACGGGACGAGTCCCCGAGGGTCGTGGCGCGAAGCCTCCTCGGCCTCCCCGCCACCTGACGTCCACCACGCGGACCACCCGACACGCTCGGACACACGAAGCCCGTACGCTATGTCGACATGTCGCCCGCCGTGGGGACGAGTGACCCGGGTGACCATTGATCTTCCTGGTCATCGCCCCTGTACGACATCGTGCGCGACTGGCTAAGGTCACGCCGACGGAACGAAGCTCAGGGGAGGCTGGCATGGCCGGGACGGACGACGCTGTCGCCACCGGGGACGACGCGCTGTACGTACTGACCGCGGTGTTGCTCACGCCGGCGAAGTTCCCCAGTGTGCTCGGCGACGACTATCCCGAGGCGTGCGCCGCGCTGGGGCTCGCGCCGCTGGCCGACGGTTACGGGCTGGTCCTCGGCCAGGACGGGCAGGGAGCGCGCTGGACGGTCGTCGTCGACGACGTGTCCCTGGTCGCCGTGGCCATCGCTTCCTGGGACTGCGGCATGGAGTACGAGCTCTCCCCCGACGAGAACAGCATGGTCGCCGCCCTGCCGGGCTGGCCGCTCGCGCTCGCGGTGGCGGCGCCCGGCGTACCGGAGCCCCACGATCCCGAACCCGATCCGGAAACCGCCGACATGGCGCCGCTGAGCCCGCCGGACACGGCGACGTGGGGTCCGGCGCAACGACGGCTCGGAGCGGACGAGATAGCCCTCCAGTGGGCTGCGTGGCGCGGGCAGATCGACGACGCCGAGTTCGCCTCCGAAGCCCGCCGCGAGAAGCCGGGGAGCGACTCCGACGACGGCGGCGAGCAGCCCCCGTCAGGCGGTTCCCACCAGGGGATCCAGCGTGTCCTGGCCGAGGCGCGCGCCTATGTGGACGCTCCCCCTCCGCTGGGCCGGGTGCGCTCCGCGTTCGCGTCGGGCGACGCCCGCACGCTGCGCGCCGACGGACCGGGCTGGTCGATGGTGGCGCGGACGGACGACATCGCCTTCATCCTGCTCGACGACGAGCCTGGCGAAGTCCTGCCGGTCGGCCGGGGCGCGGAACTGCCCAGCCTGCTGGAAGCGCTCGACAAGATAGCCGTACGGCCTGTCTGAACCCTCCTCGCCACATGGGCCGTCGGCGCCGCATGTGGCCCCGCCCCATGGATGAGTACGGGCTCCCCTCGACGATGAGGCCTCTTCCCGCCACTTCGAGGAGGCCTTCTCATGCGCACGTCCAGAACCGTTCCCCTGGTGGCCACGGCGCTCCTCGCCCTGGCCGCTTCCGGACCGCAGGCCGCGGGCGCGGTTCCGCGGGAGCTCCACTGCGGGTACCGGACGCACGCGCGCGTGCCGGGCGCCCAGTTCCAGCAGCGGGCCTGTCTGGACGATCTGACGACCGCCGGTCTCGCGGGCACCCCGCACACCGACACGGCCGACCAGGCCGGTCTGACCGCCATCGGGACACGGAACCCCTCCGGTGTCCCCGGTGTGCAGATCGACGGCTACTTCGAGGACGACTCGCACACGAACAAGACCCACGGCTGGGACCACGACGCGCAGTTCGTGATCCGGCTGCCCGACCGCTGGAACGGCGGCCTGGTGGTGACGGCCTCGCCGGGAAACCGCAGGCAGTACGCGACCGACGCGGCGATCTCCGACCGGGTCCTGGCCCTTGGGTACGCGTACGCGGCGACCGACAAGGGCAACACCGGCCCGGACTTCTACCGGGACGGGGCCCGCCCCGGGGACGCCGTCGCCGAGTGGAACGCCCGCACGACGCAGCTCACCCGGGCCGCCAGGAGGGCCGTCGCCCAGGGCTACGGCTCCGCGCCGCGCCGCACGTACATGACCGGTATCTCCAATGCGGGGTATCTCACGCGTCGGCAACTGGAGAACCATCCGGAGCTGTACGACGGCGGCGTCGACTGGGAAGGCGCCCTGTGGACCGCCTCCGGACCCTCCCTGCTGACGTCCCTGCCGACCGCCGTGGCGCACGGGCAGGGCACGGCCGACGCGGACGACATGTACGCGGCGGGCTTCGCGCGCGGTTCGGAGTTCCTGTGGCCCTATCACCAGAAGGCGTACTGGGGACTCACCCAGAAGGTGTACCGGGCCGAGTTCGACCCGGCCTACGACCCCGGCTGCCCTGGCGCGTCCGCCGGTTCGACGACGCAGGAGATCCTCGCTCCGTGCGCCTCCGACGCCTCGTACGACTATGGAGCCCGCCCGGCCTCGGTACATCGGGCTGTCGCGCGCGTGGCGCTGACGGGGCATCTGGGCAAGCCGCTGATCACCCTCCAGGGCGACCTGGACACGCTGCTGCCGATCTCGACGGACGCCGTCGCCTACGCGCGCATGGTCGAAGGACGGGGCCGCGGTCGGCTGCATCGCACGTACACGATCCGCGGCGGCACGCACACCGATGGCCTGTACGACACCTATCGGGACCGGCTCAGGCCGATCCTGCCCTGCTACCGGGACGCCTTCGACACGCTCATCGGTTGGGTGGAGAGCGGTACGAAGCCGCCTGCGGACCGGACCGTCGGCCGGCCCGCAGGCGGTGACGTCGTCAACTCCTGCTCCGTGCGCACCTCTTAGTGGCCGATCTCCCTGCGCGAGACACGGCGGAGCCTGCGCCGCTGCGACGGGTCCAGCATCAGGTACGCCGCGGTGGGCACGCCGAGCACGATGAGCAGGGCCACCCACCACGGCAGCCAGATCAGCAGGATGAGCCCGGCCGCCACGCCTCCCGCGGCGATCTTCGCGTTCCTCGACATCTGTGTGGCCTCCTTCGGAGCGGCTCGCCCGCCGATGAGTGGGGCGAACTCGCCTCTGCTGTGAGAAACGGGTCCGCGCCGTCCTCGGTTCCGGCGCGCGACCCTGATATGACCCTGATCCCGCGCTCCGGTAGGCGCCCCGAAGCGGCGTACCACTGCCGGGAAGCACTCAGATGTCGGCCCGCAGCGGCTCTCCCACTTCATACATGTGGCGCAGCGCCTGGCGATAGGAGTCGATGAGACCGGTTTCCGTGAAGGGGATACCCAGGGTGCGGCAGTGAGCCTTGACCATGGGTTGCGCGAGGCGCAGGTGCGGGCGGGGCATGCTCGGGAAGAGGTGGTGCTCGATCTGGTAGTTGAGACCGCCGAGGAACCAGTCGGTCAGGAGACCGCCCTTGATGTTGCGCGAGGTGAGGACCTGGCGCCGCAGGTGGCCCCACTTGTCGCCCTCGGGGTCGGGCATCTCCATGCCCTTGTGGTTGGGGGCGAAGGCCATGCCCAGGTGCAGCCCGAAGAGGGCCTGGTGCAGTGCGGCGAAGGCGAGGGCGTGGCCGAGCGGCATGGTGGTCAGCAGCAGCGTCACGTATCCGGCGACGTGCGCGACAAGGAGGGCGCCTTCCACCAGGCGTTCGCGTCCGCTCTGGCGGCGCAGGTCCTGGAAGCCGTACAGCTTCAGCGCGAGGCCTTCGAGCAGGGTGAGCGGGAAGAACAGCCATGCCTGGTGACGGGTGAGCCAGCCGCGGAAGCCCACCCTGGTCGCTGCCTGCTCGCTGGTGAAGACGAGAACGTCGGCGGCGACGTCGGGGTCCTTCTCGATGTGGTTCGGGTTGGCGTGGTGCCGTGCGTGTTTGTCGTTCCACCAGGAGTGGCTCATGCCCAGCAGCAGGTTGCCGTGGATCAGGCCGAGGACACGGCTCACGGACCGGTTGCCGGTGATCTGGGCGTGGCCCGCGTCATGGCCGATGAAGGCCGTGCGCGCGCACAGGACCGCCAGGACCGGCGCGAGGGCGAGCACCCACCAGGAGGTGCCGATGAGTGCCGTTCCGGTGACGACGGCGGCGAGGCCGAGGGCGTTGACGACGATGGTGCGCACGTACCAGCCGGTGCGGCGGTCGAGCAGCCCCTGTCCCTTGATGTCGCGCAGAAGCGGCGTGAACTCGCTCGCCCCTTCGGGTGCGGACGGCCGTGCGGCGGCTCCTGGGGCGCGTTCCGGGCGGGTTCCGACAGCCAGGGACATGGGTGTTCTCCGGTCTCTGCAAGGGTGGTCGATACGGCGGACCACGGTGTCGGCCCGGCATCGAAAACCTATGAATCAGCGGCCTTGTCCGGCCATGGCGCCACCACCCGGGCACTGAGGGGGCCAACCCTCGGCGGGGAGGGGGGTTAGCCACACCCTTAAGGGTCGAGTGATCCAGGTCACTGCCCGAAGATGTCCGTCCGGCGCCGAGGCCGTGTACTCTCGCCGACTCCGAGGCCAAGTAGTCAAACTTGATGAATACGAGGAAGCCGCCATCTCCGAGCACACGCATCCCGCACCGACCTTGACCGAGATCGCCGAACTCCTCCGTTGTCACGCCGTGTTCGTGCCGGGCGATCCGGCGCGCACCTCGACTGTCGCGTTCTGGCGGCCCGAGGGCGACACACCGCCCCTTCCGGACGCGGGCACCCGTACCGAGCTGCCGCTGGCCCTGCCCGGGGACGACGGAGTCGAACCGGTCACGGTCGCCGCGGTGGCGCTGCCCGTGCGGGCCGCTCTGCCGGTCCTCACTCGCGCGCGTGGCACCGCGCAGGCGGAGTCGACGGCCGCCTTCTGGGGCGCGGCCGCACTGCTCGCGCTCCAACTGGTCGCGCGAGGGCTCCTCCTGCCCGGCCTGAGCACCGACGACCATGACGCGTGGCGTGCCGGACCACTGCGCCCCCAGGATCTGGAACGCCTGCGGGAGATGGCCGCCGCGATGCCTCCCGAGGCGCACGCGGTCCCGCTGGAAGGGCATCGGCCGCTGCGGCTGCACACCCCTGAGCGGTTGCTGCGCGCCTTCCTCGACGCGGTCGCCGACACTCTGCCCCGCTCCCCCGCCGCCTCGCTCGCGGCGGGCGGCCCGGCCTTCGCGTCCCAGGCGCCGCGCCGGGCACCGGAGTTGCGCGCCTGGGCCACCGATGTGGCGGCCGGGCACGACGCGGGCGTGCGGATCTCGCTGCGCATCGAGGTGCCCGGGCTCGCCCAAGCCGTGGACGAGGAGACCCGCCCGCCGTTCCACGCGGTCCTGCAAGTGCACAGCGTCAGCGATCCGGCCCTGGTCGCGGACGCGGCGGAGGTGTGGGCGGGCACCGGTGCGTCCGGCAAGGCGTTCGGGGCACGCGCCCGGATGGACGCGCTCCTGGCGCTGCGGCGCGCCGCGCGCGCGTGGGCGCCGCTCGCGCCGCTGCTGTCGGCGGCCGTCCCGGACGTGATCGAGCTGGCCGACGAGGAGGTCACCGACCTGCTCGGCGAGGGGGCGCAGGCACTTTCCGCGGCCGGGGTCGAGGTGCACTGGCCCCGGGAGATGGCCCGCAAGCTGACGGCCCGCGCGGTGATCGGCCCGCCGCCGGGGAACGGCCCGGACGCGCTCTCCTCCGACACCCCGTCCTTCCTGTCCGCGAACGCGCTGCTGGCGTTCGACTGGTCGTTCGCCGTGGGTGAACGGGAGTTGAGCCGCGCGGAACTGGACCGGCTCGCCGAGGCGAACCGGCCCGTGGTGCGGCTGCGCGACCAGTGGGTGCTCGTCGATCCCGAGCAGGCCCGTCGCGCCCGCGCCCACCAGGACCGCAAGGTGACCCCGGTCGACGCGCTGAGCGCCGTCCTGACGGGCTCCACCGAGGTCGACGGCGGCCGGGTCGAGGTGCGGCCCACCGGCTGGTTGGCGGGGCTCAGGGACCGTCTCGCGGACCCCGAGGGATTGGACGCGGTCGGGCAGCCGGCCGCGCTCGCCGCCGACCTGCGCGACTATCAACTGCGCGGTCTGAACTGGCTGGCCCGCATGACCTCCCTCGGCCTCGGCGCCTGCCTCGCCGACGACATGGGACTCGGCAAGACGATCACGTTGATCGCGCTGCATCTGCATCGGCAGACCGCGCCGGAGACCGCGGGCCCCACTCTCGTGATCTGCCCGACCTCGCTCATGGGGAACTGGCAGCGCGAGATCGAGAAGTTCGCGCCCGGCACTCCCGTACGGCGCTTCCACGGCGGCCGACGCTCCCTCGACGGCTTGGCCGACGGGGAGTTCGTCCTCACCACGTACGGCACCATGCGCCTGGACGCCGCTCACCTGGCGTCCCTGGGCTGGGGGTTGGTGGTCATCGACGAGGCGCAGCATGTGAAGAACCCGCACTCGGCCACCGCCAAGGAACTGCGCACCATCGGCGCCCGCGCGCGCGTGGCGCTCACCGGCACCCCCGTGGAGAACAACCTTTCCGAGCTGTGGGCGATCCTCGACTGGACCACGCCGGGGCTGCTGGGTCGGCTCGGCACCTTCCGCACTCGCTACGCGAAGGCCGTCGAGGGCGGCAAGGACCCGGCAGCCGCGGAGCGTCTGGCCAAGCTCGTGCGCCCCTTCCTGCTGCGCCGCCGCAAGTCGGACCCGGGTATCGCCCCCGAACTGCCGGCGAAGACGGAGACCGACCGGGCCGTGTCGCTCACCACCGAGCAGGCGGGCCTCTACGAGGCCGTGGTGCGCGAGACGCTCGCGGAGATCTCGGGGGCGGACGGCTTCGAGCGGCGCGGCCTGATCGTCAAGCTGCTGACGGCGCTCAAGCAGATCTGCAACCACCCGGCGCAGTACCTGAAGGAGGACGAACCCCGCATCGCCGGTCGCTCCGGGAAGCTGGAGCTCCTCGACGAGCTCCTGGACACGATCCTCGCCGAAGGCGCGAGCGTGCTGGTCTTCACCCAGTACGTGCAGATGGCGCGCCTTGTGGAGCGTCATCTGGCACGTAGGGGTGTGCCGTCGCAGTTCTTGCACGGAGGCACGTCGGTGGCGGGGCGGGAGACCATGGTGCGGCGCTTCCAGGACGGTGAGGTCCCTGTCTTCCTGCTCTCCTTGAAGGCCGCGGGAACCGGGCTCAACCTCACGCGCGCGGAACACGTGGTGCACTACGACCGCTGGTGGAACCCGGCGGTGGAGGCGCAGGCCACCGACCGCGCGTACCGCATCGGACAGACCCGGCCGGTGCAGGTGCACCGCCTGATCGCCGAGGGCACCATCGAGGACCGTATCGCCGACATGCTGGTGCGCAAGCGGGAGTTGGCGGACTCCGTGCTCGGCGCGGGCGAGGCGGCGCTGACCGAACTGAGCGATGGCGAACTGGCCGACCTGGTCGAGCTGCGAGGGGGCGCCCGATGAAGGACATGGACCACGAGCACGACGGGTACGACGGGGACGACGGGTACGCCGAGGACACAGGCCCGGAGACGGTCGACGCCGCGCAGGAGCGGACGTTCGCGGCGCTGCCGCCCGCGCACGGGCGGGGCTTCGCCGAGACCTGGTGGGGGCAGGCCTGGCTGAAGGCCCTGGAGGACACGGCGCTCGATCTGGCGCAGCTCAAGGCGGGTCGCCGGCTGGCCCGCGCCGGAGCCGTCGGCGCCGTCTCGGTCAGGCCGGGGCGCATCACCGCCCTCGTCAAGGACCGCGGGGGCGTCCAGCACCGCGCGGACGTGCTGCTGCAACGACTCGGCGAGGACGACTGGGACCGCTTCCTCGGCATGGCCGTCGAGCGGGCGGGGCACATCGCGGCCCTCCTGGACCGGGACATGCCGCCCCATCTGGTGGAGGACGCCGCCGCTTTCGGGGTGGACCTGCTGCCGGGCATCGGCGACCTGGAGCCGCACTGCGACTGCGAGGCCTGGGACCACTGCGCGCACACGGCCGCACTGAGCTACCAACTGGCGCGGCTGCTCGACCAGGACCCGTTCGTGCTGCTCCTGCTGCGCGGGCGAGGAGAGCGGGCACTGCTCGACGAGCTCCAGGTGCGCAGCGCCACGCGCGCCGAGCCGCAGGCAGCGCCGCCCGAGGAGGCCGAGGGCGTGGACGCGGCGGAGGCCTACGCGTCGGCCTTCGTGCTACCGCCGCTGCCGGACCCGCCCGCACTGCCCGCCGAGCCGGGGTCCCCGCCGTCCCTGGACACGGAGGCAGCACCGCCCGAGGGAATCGACGTGGCCTCGCTGGCGTTCCTGGGCGCCCAGGCCGCCGAGGAGGCGCATCGGCTGCTCGCCGACGCGCTCGCCGCGGGGCACGAGACGCGCGCCCCGTGGCCGGAGCCGACCCTGTCGCAGGACGCCGTACGGCTGGCCGCCGCCGTGCCGGAGCGGTACATCGCCGAGCGGCTGGCGCGCGGGTCGGGCCGGGACCGCGAAGGTCTGGCGCTGGCCGTGCGCGCCTGGGAGCACGGCGGTGCGGCTGCCCTCGCCGTCCTGGAGGAGGAGTGGACGCCGGACGCCGAGTCCGCGGCACGCGCGCGTGCCGCGCTCGCCGCGGCGTGGGAGCCGCAGGAGCAGCCCGCGTTCAAGGTCTTGCGCTCCCGCTGGACCGTCGTCGGCGCCGATGCCCAGCTACGCCTGGGAGGCGACGGCCGCTGGTGGCCCTACCGCAAGGAGCGGGGTCGCTGGGCCCCGGCGGGACCGGCGGTGTCCGACCCGGCGGCGGCTCTGGCCGCGGCGCTGGAGAGCGCCGAGGACCAGGACCCGCGCGGTGGGCTCGCGTTCGCGGAGGGAGCCTGACGCCCTGGCGGTCGGGGCCCGCATGACGAAGGACACATCGTGCGGGCCCCGGCCGCGCTCCGCGCTCCTGAAGGCGTGGCGCTAGGTCGTGTCCGCAATGTCAGGGGAGCCAGAGTTGTAGGCAGGCGATGGTGACGAGGGCTTGGTAGTGGCGGGCGCGTTTGTCGTAGCGGGTG